>DASZXK010000086.1:0-15099 GCA_035545855.1 Polyangiaceae bacterium | reverse complement strand
GCCGCCCGGCGAAGAGACTCCCGCGGCGAGCGCGGCGAGCGCCGACCCCGCGCCGGTCGCGAGCGAGGCGCCGCCCGCGCCGGTCCCGTCCGCGAACGCGGCGAGCGCCGCCCCGGCACCCGCGCCGGTCCCCGCCGCGCCTCCGAAGAAGGCGGGCGCCTGTGCCCTGAGCGGAGAGTCGTCGTCGAGCGCGCCGGCGCTGGTTCTCTTGGGCGCGTTTGTCGCCGGAATCGCGCGTCGACGTCTTCGCTGAGGGGGTCCCCCTCGGGGAGCGGGGGGTCACGGCGGGGGCGGGAGTGCCGTTCTGAGCGAGGATGCCGCTTCCTTGCCGGCCGCTCAGAGCGAATCCTTCGCGGCCTCGGCCTGAGCGTGTCCGACGTCGTAGGCGATGCGGATCGCGGGCGCGCCATCCGCCGCGATGAGCCCGAGGTAGATGGTCGGGCCCGAGCTCCACTTCCATCGGTAGGCGCGGATGGCCCTGCCGTTCACGATGCAATCGAGGAGGTGATCGTCCTCGCATCCGTCCGGCGTCGTGATCTGCGTCCGGACGGGCGGGCCGTAGTGGGAGGACAGCTCCTCGCGGATCCTGTCCAGCTTGTGTCGCCACGGCACGTCGATCTTGGACGCCAGGTGGCCCATGACGTCGACTCGACACACCTGACCGTCGCAGAACGCGAGCCCGACGCGACCGTCCAGCGAGAGCGACGGCGCGATGCCGTCACAGAGCCCGCCGCTCGCGGATTCCGTCCAGGAGTGACCCTGACGTTCGCACGTCGCCTGGCCGTCCGCGGGAGTGCCTCCGAGCTTGTACCCGAGTGCCAGGTCCGGCGGCGCCGACGTGTTCCAGTCCGGGGCGGGACCGGCGTTCTTGCATCGGATCAGGAGCTCCAGCTGGGAGTTCTGGACGGTCCCCGGAGGACCGGTGACGGTGTTGTTGACGAGCGAACCCCCGACGACGGATGTCGTCGTGTGCGACATGCCGGGAACCATCGCGGTCGACGTTCTCGTGTCCGAAGACAGGAGCTCGTAGCCGTCCGGGCAGTCCCGCGCGGCGCGCTCGTAGCAATCCTGGGAGCTTCCGCCGCACTGAACGAGCACCGAGTCCGAGTTGTCCGGCCCGGGCACGGGACTGCTCCGCGCCGTGTTCAAGGAACAGGAAAGCACCAGGACTCCCGACACCGCGACCCACCGAGACATGCGAGACCGACCCATTTACCACGACGAAGGGCCCGATCAGCGGGCAATTGACGACACCGCCGTACCCGCCCATCGTCCGGGTCCCTCTCACCGGGAGTAGTTTGGATGGAAGAGCGACGACGTGGAAGTGGGCAGACGGCGCTCGTGACGGGCGCGTCGATGGGCATCGGCGTGGATCTCGCGGAGTGTTTCGCGGCAGACGGCTACGACCTGATCCTCACCGCGCGGAGCGAGTCGGCTCTCCAGACCCTCGCCGACCGGCTCTCCTCGACCTACGGGGTGGAGGCCGCGGCGATCCCGGCGGACCTCGGGGAGCGGGGTTCGGGGACGCGGCTCATCGAAGAGGTGACGCGCCGCGGGCTCCACGTGGACGTGCTCGTCAACAACGCGGGATACGGCATCGCCGCGGCGTTCGCGGGATCGAAGCTGGATGATCAGCTCGGCATGATCGATCTGAACGACCGAGCGCTCGTCGAGCTCACGCACCACGTCTGGCCGGGAATGCTCGAGAAGGGACGCGGCGGCGTCTTGAACGTCGCCTCGACCGCCGCGTTTCAGCCGGGGCCGCTCATGGCCGTCTACTACGCGTCCAAGGCCTTCGTGCTCTCGTTCTCGGAAGCCCTCTGGCGCGAGGCTCGAGGGACCGGGGTCCACGTGAGCTGTCTCTGTCCCGGGCCCACGACGAGCAACTTCCGCGCGCGCGCCGGGACCGGTGCCACGCGCCTCTCGAAGCGCCCGAAGATGTCCGCCCGGGACGTCGCCACGCTCGGCTACCGGGGGTTCCAGGAGAACGAGCGGGTGGTGGTGACGGGCTTCCAGAACGCCGTCGGGGCTCGCCTCGCCCGGTTCCTGCCGCGGAACGTGGTGTTGAACTCGGTCTACGCGCTGCAGTCGCCGAAGGGCTGAGCGTCACCCCCGGGCGACCCGAGAGACGCGGTCACCCGCCGTCGGTCGGGGTGTAGATCTGGCAGGTGCTCGGGAAGCTCGACGGCAACCCCGAAGCGTACGGCTCCGGGTGGACGCCGAACGGATGATCCTTCAGGAACTGCCACTGCGCCGCGATGATGTCCTGTGGGGTGCCGCAGTGGCCGCCCCCGTGGTTGCAGTCCACGGCGAAGCCGCCGTGCGCCACGATGTCCCCGTCGAAGAGCGTGCTCGTGCCGGAGAAATCGAGGATGACGACGTCCTTCCCGGGCGCGCCGTGGCTGCTGATGACGTTCGGGATGTGGGACTCGTCCTGGAACTGGCGGAGGTTGCCGATGCCGCCCGAGATCGTCATGACGCCCGCGACGTAGCTCGACCGCTCGTACGCCATCGTTCCCGTCTGCAGACCGCCGGCGCTGCAACCCGCGGAGTAGATGCGTCGCGTGTCGATGTTCAGCTGCTTCACGGCGCAAGCGACGAGCTGATCGGTCATCTTGAAGTCGTCCAGGTACCAGACGAACGGCCCGGTGTACTCGCCGGTTCCCTGCGTGCCCCCGAAGGACGCGACCATGCCGCCCTCCGCGACGATCTCGTCGATCTGCTTCTGCATGAACGCGTTCGCCTCTTCGGGCTGCGAGTACGTCCCGTGCCAGTAAAAGAGGATCGGCCCTTTCTTGTCTTCCTGACGCTCGCCGACGAACAGGTTCACCGGCTGCCCGAGGATGTTCATCGTACCGGTCGCGAGGGTCGGGCACTCCTCGAGCGCCTCGGGGAGCACGGGGAGGGGAGCGTCGTCGGCGCCGGAGTCCGTGCCGTTGCTCCCGCCGTCGGCGTTCTGCGAGCCGGAAGGCGTCTTGTCCTTCGAATCGGACGAGCTGCACGCCGGAAGACCGGCGAAAGCGAGGATCAGTGCGAGGCTGACGGAGAACGCTCCGTCCCGTTGATTGGAGAGCCGCATGGCGCGGGAGGGTAGTCGAAGACGTCGGCCGAGTTCAGGGTGAACGCATCGGAGATCCTGGCCAGACGGATGGAATCGGCGTCAGCCGAGGAAGCCGCGCACCATCGCGACGGCGAAGAAGAGGATCCCGAGGGAGGCGAGCAGCACGGCGCGTCCGACGTAGGACGCGCGGCGACGCGCCCGGAGGGCGTCCTCGGAGGTCGGCGGCTGACGCAGAGCGGCACCCGAGCGACCCGCCGTGACGGCGTCGTGGAGCGCGGTCAGGACGACGACGACCGCGACGAGGACGAGCTTCCACGCGAACGCCCGCCCGAAGCCCGTCGCCCAGAACGTCCCGTCGGCGAGCGCGCGAAAGCCGACGCCCCGGTAGTGGAGGTTCGCGAGGCCCGTGGCGAAGAGGATCCCCAGGGAAATCCAGCCGAGCACGCGAAACCGCGCGCCCACTCGCGCGACGAGCGCCGGCGCGACGGCCCGGAATTCCTGGCTCCGCACGACGGGCACGATCGCCGCCGCGAAGAACACCATGGAACCGACCCAGACCGCCGCCGCGACGACGTGGAGCCACACGGCGATCACGTAGCCGGTCACTTCCCCGCCTCCGCGCGCCTCACGGCCGCGAAGAGGTCTCCCGGGACGAGCCGGCGAACGGCGAACGGCATCAGGCGGAGCATAGCGGCGTAACCGCGCGGGGACGGGGAGTTCGGATCGTTGCTGAAGGCCCGCGGGGCCGGCGGCGTCCTCTGCTGCCGCGATTGACGGCTACACTGGGCCCGTGCAGCTCGACCCGGTTCCGTATCCCTGCGCGGACTCCCTCGCGCTCGGCCGGCATCTCGGCTCGCTCGCGAGCGGGGTCCGGCTCTCGGCGCGTCCGCTCCGCGAGGTCCCGGAGATGCGCCTCTGGCTGATGACGCCGGACTACCCGGAGGGTGAGCTCCCGCGGGACTCGATGAACGCGCTCCTCGACGAACCGCCGTACTGGGCGTTCTGCTGGGGGAGCGGGACCGTGCTCGCTCGCTGGCTCTTGGATCATCCGGACTCGGTGAGAGGGAAGACGGTCCTCGACTTCGGTGCCGGCTCTGGCGTCATCGCCATCGCCGCCGCGCTCGCGGGCGCGCGGCGGGTCGTCGCGTGCGACGCCGATCCGCGCGCACTCATCGCCGTGCGCGCCAACGCGCGCCTGAATGGTGTCTCCCTCGAGACGTGCATGACCTTCGAAGCGCTGGTCGAGCCGGTGGACGTGCTCCTCGCCGCCGACATCCTCTACGACGTGGAGAACTTCCCGCTGCTCGCGCAGTTTCGTGAACGCGCGCCCGACGTGCTCGTCGCGGACTCCCGGGTCCCGGACTTCCGCGAGGACGGTTACGTCGAGATTGCCCGGGCCGAGTCCCGGGTGGAACCCGACTTGAAGGAGTCTCCGTCCGTCCGCCAGGTGAAGATTTACCGGGCAGTGCGGACGTGAGGCGCTGGCCTCCCCTGACTGTCGTCGGGCGTCGCATCGCGCGGATTCTGCCCGGGTGCGAGGCCCCCGAGACGACATGGCGCGTGGCGGTCGTGCGTACGAGGCGAGGCCTCCGTTTTTCCTGTAACCGACCCGCGGTCGCCACCGTCCATCGCGTGAGGATGCGCGCGCTCGGGCTCTCCGTCCTGTTCGCCACCCTGGTGCTCCCCGGGTGCGGCTCTTCGGAGAAGGCGGGACCGCGCGTCGCGCCCGCTGCCGGGGGCGCCTCGGCCGGAGGCGCCGCCACGGGCGGCGCGGGCGGGGTTCCGGGGGCGGACGCCTCCACCTCCGCGGGCGGAGCCGGCGCGGGCGACGCTTCGACGGACGTCTTCGTGGAGGACGTCTCGGGTCGTTTCCTCGACCAGGACGGTCTGCCGCCGCCGGAGGGCTTCGGCGCGTCGGTGTGCGGTCCGGTCTGTTACATCTCGCAGACGACGGCCGACGGTTCGTTCGTCGTGCCCATCGGGTCGCCCATCCCGCTCTCCGATTACTCGGCGCTTCCCCACGGAAGGCCGCTCGTCGCCGGCTTCTATTTCTCGCTGCCCGAGGATCAGAAGGGCCCGCACCTCGCGCTCGGGGACCTGCCGCTCGTGAACCTGCCGGCTGCCGGCGCCCCCATCGATCTCGCGGGAACGGCTCCGCAGTCGCTGAAGTCCGGCCCGGCCACCCTGATCATCCCGGCGGGCACGGAGACGAAGCTCGAGTTCGACGACATCGCCGCAGGGGATCAGGGCTCCCAGTTTCGCGCCGTGCTCGTGGAGCCTTCTCGCTTCGGTTCCTGGGTGCCGGCGGGATCCGTCGCGGCCTTCGCCCTCGGCCCCTTCGAGTCGTACCAGGCGGCGGCCGACGGCACGACGGTGCCGACCCGGCTCGCCTTCGACAACACCGCGAAGCTATCGCCCGGAACCTCGGTCGACGTTCTCGCCCTCGGAACGTACCTCCACCCGAGCTGGATCCCGCCAGGGCGCTTCGCGAAGGTCGCATCGGCGGTCGTTGCGTCCGACGGAAAGACCGTCGAGCTGTCTCCCGGGGATGGACTCCTCTACCTGACCTGGGCAGCGCTCGTCCCCACGGGGGGAACGTGAGCGTGCAGCGCGGCGTCCGGGTAGCCGCGCTCGCCTGCGCCCTCGTGGGTTGCACGTCGGGTACGCCACGCGTGCGCGGCGGGACGGCGCTCCGCGAAGCGGGAGCGGAGGATGCGAGCCGTGGGGCCCCGGCCCTCGATGCGGGCGACCTTCTGGATGCCCGAGCGTCCCGGACCGACGCCCGGTCGACGTCGATGGATGCCGCGGCGCCGGGGGACGCGTGCGCCGCGTTCGGTCCGGTGACGGCGGAGGCGGCGCCCGAGATCCCGGAGGGCCTCGACTGGCTGAACACCGCCGTGCCGTACACGCTCGCCGGGCTCCGCGGGCGGGTCGTGCTCCTCGATTTCTGGACCTACGGCTGCATCAACTGCCTCCACCAGATCCCGATCGTGAACGGTCTGGAGGAGCTCCTCGCGGGAGAGCCGTTCGTCGTCATCGGCGTCCACTCGGCGAAGTTCTCGAACGAGAAGGACAAGGCGAACATCTCCCTCGCGATGCAGCAGTACGAAGTGCACCACCCGGTCGTGGTGGACGACGCACTCTCCGTCTGGAACGAGTACGGGGCGCACGCCTGGCCCACCACGGTGCTCATCGACGCGCGGGGGCGGAAGCGGCTGACGCGCGCCGGCGAGTACAACACCGCGTACATGCGCCCGAAGATCGACGCGCTGCTCGAGGAGGCCCGGTGCGAGGGGTCTCTGGCCGCGCCGGTCGACTACCGCGTGGATCCGAACGCGCTCGCGACGACCCCGCTGCTTTTTCCGACCGGGCTCGCGCCGCTCACCGGTGGAGGGCTCGCGATCTCGGACTCTTCGCATCACCGCATCGTCGTGATGCAAGGCGAGGGTCAGCTCCGGACGGTCTACGGGACGGGAACCCGCGGCAACGTGAACGGCGACGCCGCGACGGCGGCCTTCAGCGGGCCCCAGGGGATCGCGGCCGTCGGCGACACGCTCTACGTGGCGGATACCGGAAATCACGAGGTCCGGGCGATCGACCTCGCAAGCGGCACCGTCCGCACGGTCGCGGGGACGGGGATCGGCGGATCGGGGTACACGGTCGCCACCGGGTTCCAGCCGGCCCTTTCGACCCGGCTCGACTCGCCCTGGGACGTCGAGCCCGTGGGGAGCGCGATCGCCATCGCGAGCGCGGGCTCGCACCAGATCTACCTGCTCGATCCCGCCCTCTCCCAGTTTCGCGTGCTCTCCGGCTCCGGGAAGGAGGATCTGAAGGACGGAACGGCGGCGACGTGCGCCTTCGCCCAGCCGAGCGGCGTCGCGCTCTCGCCGGACGGCGGGACGCTCTACGTCGCGGACGCCGAATCGTCCGCCATTCGCGCCGTGAGTACGGCCGACGGCTCTTGTACGACCCTCGTCGGCCGCGGGCTCTTCACGTACGGCGACCGGGACGGCGTGGGGTCGGACGTGCTCCTCCAGCACGCCTCGGCGCTCGACGTGCTCGGCCCGGACGAGCTCGTCGTCGCCGATACGTACAACGACAAGCTGAAGCGCCTGGTCCCCTCGACCCGGACGGCCACGGCCGCGGATTTTCCGCCCGGAGACCTCACCCTCTACGAGCCTCGGGGCGTCGCGCGGGTCGGGTCGACGCTCTACGTCTCGGACACGAATCACCATCGCGTGCTGTCGCACGACCTCGGTACCGGGGAGACGCACGTCTACGACACGGGGACACTGGCGCCGCCCCCGCGCTGACCGCGGAGCACGCTGGCTCGCCGGACGAGCTCACGGAGGGGAGACGTAGCCGAGAGGGAGCGCCGTGGTCTCGACGACCGTGCGCATGACGAAGCTCGAATGAACCCCGGAGACGCCCTCGATGCGCGTCAGCCGTTCGAGGAGAAAGCTCTGGTACGCCTCCATCCCGGGCACGACGACCATGAGCAGGTAGTCCGCCTGCTGTCCCGTGATCATGTGACACGCGAGCACTTCCGGGTATCGCTTCACCGTCTTCTCGAAGCGCTCGAAGCGATCCGGCGTGTGACGGTCCATCGAGATCTGGATGAACGCCGTGAGAGTGAGCCCGAGCGCGGGGCGGCCGAGCACGGCGACCCGCTTCTCGATCACGCCGGACTCTTCGAGAGCCTTCACCCGACGGAGGCACGGCGAGGGAGACAGGCCGACGCGTTCGGCGAGCTCCTGGTTCGTGAGGCCGGCGTCCGCCTGGAGCGCCTCGAGGAGCCGGAGATCCGTGGCATCGATCGTCGCTGGGGCGGCTTTGCTGGCCATGGGATGGCTCATAGTATCCATTAGGAGCAATAAAATGATCCAAAATCGCCCTGGGCGGGGCACAAAGACAGGATATTGCCGGTCAGTATCGCTAGATTCTGGTTCCAGGAAATCCCGTCATGGCCTTCGATTTCAGGAAATACGCTCCGTTCGCCCCCATCCAGAAGCCCGACCGCCGCTGGCCGAGCCGCGTCATCGAGCGGGCCCCCGTGCTCTGCGCGGTGGATCTCCGGGACGGAAATCAGGCGCTCGTTCGCCCGATGACGGTCGAGCAGAAGAAGCGGCTCTTTTCGCTGCTCGTCCGCATCGGCGTGAAGGAAATCGAGGTCGGCTTTCCGTCGGCGTCCCAGCCCGACTTCGATTTCGTCCGCGCGCTCATCGAGGAGAACCTCGTCCCGGAGGACGTGACCATCCAGGTGCTGACGCAGGCGAGGGAAGACCTGATCGCCCGCACGTTCGAGTCCCTCGACGGCGCTCGCCGCGCCATCGTGCACCTCTACAACTCGACGTCCACCGTCCAGCGGGAGCGCGTCTTCGGGATGGATCGGGACGGCATCCGCGGCATCGCGGTGCGGGGCGCCGAGTGCATCCTCGCCCACGCGCTGGCGCGCCCCGGGACGGAGTGGATCTTCGAGTATTCCCCCGAGAGCTTCACGGGGACGGAGCTCGATTTCGCCGCGGAGGTCGTGAACGCGGTGCTCGCCGTGTACCGCCCGGATCTCGGGCGGAAGGTCATCGTGAACCTCCCGGCGACGGTCGAGATGAGCACGCCGAACGTCTACGCGGACATGATCGAGTGGATGACGGAGCACATCGACCACCGGGAGCTCGTCCAGGTGAGTCTCCATACCCACAATGATCGCGGAACCGGCGTCGCCGCGGCGGAGCTCGGCGTGATGGCGGGCGCCGATCGCGTGGAAGGGACGCTGCTCGGCAACGGGGAGCGCACCGGGAACATGGATCTCGTGACGTTCGCCATGAACCTCTACTCCCAGGGCATCGACCCGAAGATCGATCTCTCCGACATGCGCACGATCATCGAGACCGTGGAGTACTGCACGGACATCGAGACCCACCCGCGGCACCCCTGGGCGGGGGAGCTCGTGTACACGGCCTTCAGCGGCAGTCATCAGGACGCGATCCGGAAGTCGCTCCACGCCCAGCGCCCGGACGAACCGTGGCAGGTCGCCTACCTGCCGATCGATCCGTCGGACCTCGGGCGGCGCTACGAAGAGGTCGTCCGCATCAACAGCCAGTCCGGCAAGGGCGGCGTGCTCCACGTCCTCGAGCGAGATCACGGGATCACGCTGCCGCGGTGGCTCCAGATCGAGCTCTCCCGCGTCGTGCAGCAGGAAGCGGAGCGGGACGGCGGAGAGGTGGAGGCGGAGCGTGTCCGCCGTCTCTTCGACGAGACCTACGTGACGGTGCCGGCGGGCTTCCGGATGGACGGGTACGCCGTCTCCAGAGATTCGGGGAAGGTGCGGGCGGAGGTCCAGGTCGGCGGGCGAACGGTCACTGGAGAGGGCGGCGGCACGGTGGAAGCGCTCCTCGCCGCCGTCGCCCCGCGCGGCGACGTCCGGGTGGAGGCCTTCGACGAGATGGCCGTCGAGCGGGGAACGACCGCGACGGCAATGGCCTCGGTCCGTCTCGCGTGCGGAGGAGAGACGTCGGTCGGCGTCGCATTCGCCGCCGATACGACCGGCGCCGCGTTTCAGGCCGTGCTGACGGCGCTCGGGAGACTCGGCGGCTTCGCCCGCCGGTTCGAGCAACGGTTCACCGTTCGGACGGCATCGCCGGGTCACGCTACTCGGGGCGAAGCGCGGCGCGAGTGAACGCGAGGCGAAGGGACGGAGCACGGCGAGGGCCGGACCATGGCCCCGGTCCGCGGACGTCGCGTGCGCCTCGGCGGCGTCGCGCGCGTCCTTCGAGCCGATTCGACGAGACGCGGGAGATGTCCGTGGCTTCCGCCGCGGGAGAGGGTACCGTTCTCCGCTCGTGTCTCGCCCTCGGCCTTCCACCAGAGACGGATCCCGGGGCCTGCGAAAGCAGGACGGTCCGTTCGCGGCCGCGGCCGTCGGTCTGCTCCTCGTCGCGGTGATCTTCGGCGCCGTCGCCTCGTCCTATCGCGCCGCGAACGAGTGGGTCCATCACACGGTCGTCGTGCACCACGCCGCCGAGCGGTGGCTCGCCGCGGTCCTGGACGCCGAGAGCCGGATGCGGGGCTACGTCGTCTCCGGGCAGCAGGATTTCCTCGACTCCCACGCGGCCGCGCTCCGGGTGGAGCGGGAGCGCGCGACGCGTCTCCGCGAGCTCGTCGTGAACGACCCGATCCAGACGAAGAACGTGGACGCGGCGGAGCGAGACGTCCTCGAGCTCCTCGAGCGCCAGCGGGAGCTCGTCGCGCTCGTCCACGCGGGTCATCGGGACGAGGCCATCGAGCGCTTCTCCGCGGCCGACAGCCACCGGGACCTGGAGCTCGTGCGGGACGACATCCGTCGCATCCGGGACGACGAAGCGATCACGCTCACCGAGCGCCGCTCCGGCGTCGACACGCGCGCGACGCTGCTCCTCGCCGTCGCGTTCGTCGTGGTCTTCGCTTCGTTCGGGGCGCTCGCGTGGGCCTGGCGGACGCGACGGAGCCGTGAAGCGATGCTGGACCGCGCGGCGGGGGAGGCGCGGGCGAGGCTCGACGCGCTCTCGGAGCTCGCCGTCGCGCTCGCGGACGCGACGGCGCGCGACCAGGTCGCCTCCGCGGTCGTCGGCCAGGGGATGCGCGCCGCGCAGTCGGACACGTGCACCCTCTATCTCCTCGACGAATCCGGGACGGTGCTCCGGCTCATCGGGACTCACGGCATCGCGAGCGAGCTCTCGGCGCAGATCGAGCGGATCACCGAGGCCGCGAACCCGGAGGCGTTTCGCCGGTTTCACGCCCGGGCGACGACCTACGTCGAGAACGACGACGACTATCGAGCGCTGTTTCCCGCGCTCGCGAACGCGAAAGCGGCGGGCCCGCGCGCGCATGCGTTCTGGAGCGTGCCCCTCGTCGCGGAGGGGCGCCCGGTCGGCCTGCTCGGCATGGGGTACTACGCGCCGCGACGGTTCACCGTCGAAGAGCGCGGGTTCATCGAGACCCTCGGGCATCAGTGCGCCCAGGCGCTCCTCCGCGCCGACCGGCTCGAGCGGGAGCGGGAGGACCGCATCCGGCGGGACTTCCTCGCGAGGGTGGGCGGCGTCCTCGTCTCGTCCCCGGACCACCGCGAGATCCTGAACGAGCTCGTGCGGGTCGCGGTGCCGGTCCTCGGAGACTGGTGCTCGGTGGAGCTCCGGGAGGCGAGCGGTCCGGCCCTCCGCGGCGCGACCATCGCCCACGGCGATCCTCGAACGTTCTCGCTCGCGCAGGGCCTCGTGGAGCGCCGAGGGCAGGAGCTCGGCGCGCGGCGCGGCGCGGAGAACGTCTTCCGCACGGGGAGCCCCGAGCTCCACGCCGAGGCGGGCGTCGGGACGGTGATGATCGTGCCGCTCCGGGGCAGGAGCCGGATGCTCGGAACGATGACGTTCGTACGGTCCGATCTCGCGAGAGGCTACGGCGCCGCCGACGTCGAGTTCGCGGAGGACGTGGCTCATCGCGCGGGGATGGCGCTCGAGAACGCTCTCGCGCTCCGGGAAGTGGAGCTCGCGCGGGCCGAGGAACGGGCCCTCCGGAACGCCGCCGAGATCGCGAGTCGCGCCAAGGACGAGTTTCTGGCGGTCGTTTCTCACGAGCTCCGGACCCCGCTGACGGCCATCCTCGGCTGGGCGGTGACGCTGCGCGAGCTCGGCGGTCGGGCCGACGTCGAGCGCGGGCTCGCCGTCATCGAACGCAACGCGCGGTCGCAAACGAAGCTCATCGAGGACGTCCTGGACGTCTCGCGCATCATCAGCGGCAAGCTCGCCCTGAGCCCGTCTCCGACGAACGTCGCGGAAGTGGTGACCACGGCGATCGAGACCGTCCAGCACGCCGCGAGCGCCAAGACGGTCACGATCCAGAGCGAGCTCCCGGAGCCTTCGCCGAGCATCCACGCCGATCCGGGACGACTCCAGCAGATCGTCTGGAACCTGCTTTCGAACGCGGTGAAGTTCACTCCGTCCGGTGGGCGCGTCACCGTGCAGGTCTCGGTGGAAGCCGGCGAGGTGTGCATCCGCGTCACCGACACGGGGGAGGGCATCCCCGAGGACCTCCTCCCCTTCGTCTTCGAACCGTTCCGGCAGGCGGACGCGTCCACGACGCGGCGGCACGGGGGCCTCGGTCTCGGGCTCGCGATCGTGAAACACCTGGTTCAAGCTCACGGCGGGACGGTGCATGCCGACAGCGCCGGCGCCGGAGAGGGCGCAGCGTTCACCGTGCGGCTCCCGGCCGGCACTCGCCCGCCGGCGGTGCGCGCGCCCGATCCGGTCGTCCCGAGCGCGGCGCCGCGGTCGGCTCCGCCGCGGCTCGACGGCGTCACCGTCCTGGTCGTGGACGACGAGCAGGACGCGCGCGAGCTCGTCCGCGACGTGCTCGTCCGCGCCGGCGCCCAGGTGGAGACGGCCTCGTCCGCGCGCGGCGCGCGCGAGTCCGTCCTCGAAGCGTCTCCGGACGTCCTCGTGAGCGACATCGGCATGCCGGACGAGGACGGCTACTCGCTGATTCGCTCGATCCGCGCGCGTGGCGCTCTCGTGCCGGCGGTGGCGCTCACCGCGTACGCGAGGCCCGAAGACGCAGCGCGGGCCCACGACGCCGGCTTCGTCCGCCACCTCGCGAAGCCGATCGAGCCGTCGGAGCTCGTCCTCGCCGTGGCCTCACTCGTTCGAGCCCGCGTGGCGACCTGAGTCACGCGGCGACGAGGCGGCCCGCCGGGGGCCGACGCTTCGCGCCGTGTCCGGATGTTGCACAGGTCACCTGGCCGCAGTTGTCCGCCTCGGGGCCAGGATCGTCCCGCGCTCCCTCGCGACCGAAGTGGGGGCTGGTGCGACATACATTCATGCGAACGGTCTTCGGGTCTGCTCTCGGGTTCTCCGCGCTCCTTTTCACGGTCGGGTGCAGCGGGGACGCCGTCCAGAACGCGGTCGACGGCCTCGAGAATGCCGGCGGGGGCTTCTCGTTCGCCCTCGGAAACGGCGGCGCCCCGTCCTATGCCGGCGGTTTCTCCGCCGGGGGCAGCCTCGGGTCCGGCGCGACGTCGTCGGGTGGGGCGGCCACGAGCGGCGGCGCGACGAGCGCCGGGGGCTCGAGCGAGAGCGGGGGAGACCCCTCCACCGGGGGATCCGATTCGGCAGGTGGCTCCGTGGGCTGGGCCGGCTCGAACGGCTCCGGCGGCGAGTCGGCCGCGGGGGGTAGCTCGACGGGCGGCGGCAACCCGGCCGGCGGCAGCGCCTCCACGGGTGGAACGGCAGGGGCAGGAGGCGCGGCCTGCGGCCTGTTCGGGTGCGCTGCCGGCGGGGCGATGAGCGCCGGAGGCGCCGCGGGCGCCGGAGGCGCCGCGGATCAGTGCGCCAACGCGATCTGCTTCGACGTCTTCGACTGCTTCCTCTGGCACCCGAACGGCGCCCAGTGCGGCTTCACGAAGTGCGAAGGATTCATCTGCAAGCCCTGATGCTCCCGCGCTCCCGGGAACTTTCGTAGCGCGCCGTTGTCCGACATCGAGCGACCCCGGACGGGGTCGCCGGCGTCGCGCTTGACCCTCTCGTCCATCGTCTACCGGAACGCGCTGCGGCAAGGGCTCCGCGGCGCGCTCACGGTCGTCGCGGTCGGCGTGCTGCTCGTCGTGTTCGTCCTCCTCCGGACGGTCGTCGCCGCCTGGAACGCCGGGTCCGACTACGCGGCGAAGGATCGTCTGACGACGCGGAGCCGCGTCTCCTACGGCCTCACCCTGCCGAAGCGGTACCTCGAGCGCATCGCCACCGTGCCCGGCGTGACGGCCGTCACCTTCTGCGACTGGTTCGGCGCTCGGTGGGCGAAGGCTCCGACCGAGTTCTTCGCCAACATGGCGTGCGCCGAGAACGCGTTCGACGTGTACCCCGAGATCCAGGTCTCGAAGGAGACCCTCGCGCGATGGAAGACCGAACGCCAGGGCGCCATCGTCGGAGACATGCTCGCGAAGAAACTCGGCTTCCACGTCGGAGACCGCGTGACGCTCGAGGGCTCGTTCTATCCCGGGGACTGGGACTTCACGATCGTCGGCCTCTATACGGCGCCGCCGCAGTCCGCCGCGGACCGCTCGAGCTTCTTCTTCCGCTGGGACTACAAGAACGACGGCGTCCCCGAGGCGAAGAAGAACCGCATCGGGTGGATCTTCACCCGCGTCGACGATCCTTCGCGCGCCGCGGCCGTGAGCCGCGCCATCGACGACCTCTTCTCGAACGACGACACGCCGACGCTGACGCAGAGCGAGCGCGCGGCGAACAACGCGCTCCTCGGGAGCGTCATCGCCGTGCTGAAGGCGCTCGACGTCATCTGCGCGCTCGTGCTGCTCATCGGCGGCCTCGTGCTCGGAAACACCGTCGCGATGGGCGTCCGCGAACGGACGACGGAGTACGGCGTTCTCGCCGCGCTCGGCTTCCCTCCGCGCCTCCTCGCGCGCTTCATCCTCGGCGAGGCGTTCCTGGTCGGGCTCGTCGCGGGCGTGTTCGGGCTCCTCATTGCGTACCCCATCGTCGAGCTCGGCATCGGGAGGTACCTCGAAGAGAACGTCGGACAGTTCTTCCCCGTGTTCCGCATCACGCCCGGAACGGCGGGGCTCGCCGTCGGGCTCTCCGTGCTTCTCGGCGTCGTCGCGGCGCTCGTGCCGGCGCTCCGCGTTGCTCGGCTCTCGGTGGTGGACGCGCTCCGGCGCGTGGGGTGAGAGGGCGAGTCGAAGGGGCGAGGAGCGTGCCGCGGCGTCCCGCACCCGAGTCGGTCGCGCGCGTGGCGCTGTCCTACCAGGTGTGCTACCAGGTCACATGGCCAGGAGAACGAAGCGGTCGGTGTCGCTGTCGCCGGAACTCGCCGTCGCGATCGACCGGGCGGCGAAGGCGAGCGGGGACACGTTCAGCGGCTGGCTGGCGGCGACGGCGGCGCATCGCCTGCGTCTGGAGGCCGGTCGGCGTGGCCTCCTCGAATGGGAAAGGGATCACGGTCCGCTCACTCAGGCGGAGCTCGACGAAGGCCGCGCGCGCGCCCGGGTGCTGCTCGGGCGA
>DASZXK010000085.1:0-2222 GCA_035545855.1 Polyangiaceae bacterium | reverse complement strand
CTGCCCGGCCGACGCCGCGCGATGGGAGGCAGCCCCTGCCTTCCCCTCCGCTTCTCTTATTCTCCGTGATCCCGATTCGCGGCCGGTGACTTAGCGGGGCGGCGGCGGACCGTCGCTCCAGACGGGCACGAACGCTTCCTTCCGAGCCTCGTCGTAGAACAGGAACCAGGACCGTCGGGGGACGTCGAGCTCGCGGAGGCGCGCGCTCGCGACGCGAAGCGCCTCCTCGAAACGGACGAGCGCGAGCGCGACGTACACGTACCGGATCCCGAGGCCGGCGCCGACCACGCATCCGAGCCCCGAGGGACGAAGCGCGCCGTCCAGGGCTTCCTCGAGGGCGACCCGTCGCCCGTGCCGCGCCTCGGGAGCGTCCGCTCCGGCGTCGCTCTTCAGGTAGACGAACGTCTCGCCGTGGCGCGAGAAGCGGCGGGACGAAAACGGCGAGCCCTCGAGGAAGGACTTGATCCCCTCCGGGAGCGCCGTCGAGAACAGCGCCACGTCGTCCTGGGCGGCGTAGTCGTCCGCGGGCTCGGGGACGGCTTCGAGGAGCGTCCACGGGGGCGCCTCGAGGGCGAGCGGATACGGCACGGCCGGAAGCGCCGCATCGACGGAACGCACGGCGGCCTCCACCGCCGGAAGGAGCTCCGCCGGCGTGATCGACGTCTCGGCGGGAGGCGTCGCGCCGCTCGGCAGCACCCGGAGCGACCCGCCGCGCGGCGCGGGCGCGACGTCGACGGCGCCGATCCAGACGTCGAACGCCGAGTCGCCGAGGAGGCCGCGAACGAGGAGGTTCGCGGCGTCGAGCGCGCGCTCGTCGTCGGCGCTCCCGAACTCGGGGTGGCGCACGACGACCTCGAGGAGATGGCCGCGAGCGAACCCCACGCGGAGCCGCGCAGGCGCGAGGTCGAGCCCCGTCTCGCCGCGGATCTCGGTGAGCACCTCCGAGAGCGGGCGCGGCGGCAGGGTCGCGGCAGGCTCGCTGTCGGACCGAATCCGCATCGGCCGACCCAGGGTATCATGCGGCCCCCAATGACGCCGACCCCATCCCCCGTCGCCGGTCCCGAAGAGACGCTCTTCGAGGGCCATCCGGCCCCCCTCGCGACGTTCGGGGCCGTCGTCGTCACGGTGCTGACGCTCGGCCTCGCGGCGCTCTGGTTCTGGGTCCGCTCGCTCGGCGTCTCGTACAAGGTGACGACGCGACGGGTGATCGTGGAACGGGGGATGCTCTCGAAGCGGCTCGAACAGATCGACGCGTACCGCATCAAGGACTACGTCGTGGAGCGTCCGCTCGGGCAGCGGATCCTCGGCACGGGGAACCTGTTCCTCATGACGATGGACTCGACGACGCCGAGACTCGAGCTCCGCGGCCTGAAGACGGACGTCGTCGCGCTCTACGACCGCCTCCGCGCCGCGGCCGAGTCGGACCGCGCGCGGCGCGGCGTGCGCATCGTCGACAACGAGTGAACCCGTTCTCGAAGAGTCGATTCCCGGGCCTCGAAGAGACGGGTCGATTCGAGGATGGCCCACCCGGCTGAGCAACCGGAGAGATCCCTGCAGCCGGTTCGAAATCTCGAGGAGTCCGCGAAGCGAGCGCCGACGATTTACTGCCATTTCAAGTCGGATCCGCCCCGCGGAACGCGCCGGCAGCACTCTCCCGGAAGCGGCGCGCCCGACACGAGGCCACCCTCGTCGCGACGTCTCCCTGGCGCGACGCTGGCAGCCGATACCGCGACCTACCGCGAAGATCCGGAGCACACCCTCGGCCGCGCCGCGCGACGTGAAGCGACGTCGCGGGGTGTGTGCTTCCGAGAGCGCGTCGCCGGCGCACCGTCAGCGGCTCATCGGAGGTCGAAGCCTGGCTCTTCGCCGTCGTCGCTCTCTCGAAAGCCTGGTTCGAAGAAATCTCGAGAAGTCCGCGAAGCGAGCGCTGACGATTACTGCCATTTCAAGTCGGATCCGTGACAAGGAACGCGCCGGCAGTACTCTCCCGGAAGCGGCGCGCCCGACACGAGGCCACGCTCGTCGCGACGTCTCCCTGGCGCGACGCTGGCAGCCGATACCGCGACCTACCGCGAAGATCCGGAGCACACCCTCGGCCGCGCCGCGCGACGTGAAGCGACGTCGTGGGGTGTGTGCTTCCGAGAGCGCGTCGCCGGCGCACCGTCAGCGGCTCATCGGAGGTCGAAGCCCGGCTCTTCGCCGTCGTCGCGCTCTCGAAAGCC
>DASZXK010000084.1:0-4746 GCA_035545855.1 Polyangiaceae bacterium | reverse complement strand
GCCCGTCCCGGCAAAGCGAAGCGAGCCCGTCCCGGCAAAGCGAAGCGAGCCCGTCCCGGCAAAGCGAAGCGAGCCCGTCCCGGCAAAGCGAAGCGAGCCCGTCCCGGCAAAGCGAAGCGAGCCCGTCCCCCGCCGTCTCGTCCGCGCCGTGGCATCACGACGGTGCAGGTCAGAACGAAGCGAGCCGAAAGGCTCGCCCGCGATGAGGGGCTGCCCCGAATCGCGTTGGGGGTCTCGGGGGCTTGCCCCCGGGGAGGACTACGGCGGGGGCGGGCGGGCGGGATTGAAACAAAACCCCTGAATCGCGCCGTCCCCCGCACCCCTCGTTACTGCTGCACTCGCGTCTCGCGCGCTCTCACCAGCAAGAGCCGGTGATTGCCGGAATCCGCAACGACCAGGCCGTCGGGGATCACGGCGAGTCCGCGGGGGAGGGACAGACGAGTGTCGGCGCCGGAGCCGAGGGTCGTCCCGGACATCCCGCTGCCGACCAAAGTGCGGACGCTCGGAGGGGACGCGAGCGTCACTCGACGGATCTTCTCGTTCGCGGCGTCCGCGACGAACAGCGTTCCGTGGGAGTAGGCGAGGCCCTCTCCGGGGCGCAGTTTCGCGAGCGACGCAGGGCCCGACTGGTCGCCGAAATCGGCGGAACCGTTGACCACGGGAACGAACAGGCCCTCCTTCGCGACGAGGATCCCGGCTCCCATGGGAGACGACGCGTACACGGTGCCGTCCTCCGTGACGGCGACTCCGCTGAGCTCGACGGAGCTCGAGGCGACGGTGGTCACTCCGCGAGACGTGATCTTGCGGACCAGGCCGAAGTTCGAGACGACGTAGAGCGCGCCGTCGGGGCCGAAGGTGAGCCCACGAGGGAACGCGATACCGGCTCTCTTCGGGTCCACCGCATCCCCGATGTCGGTATTTCCGTCGCCCGCGTAGGTAGCCGTGTCTCCGTTCGTCCGGAGGACGCGGATCCGGTGGCTCATGGTCTCCGACAGGTAGAGACGGCCGTCCGGGCCCATCGCGATGCCGCTCGGGGTGTCGAAGCAGGCGTCGGTGCCGTGGCCGCCCTGGAACTTGCCGCGGGCGGAGCCGTCGGGGCCGCATCCCGCGAGGGTGGTGACGACGCCGTCACGGGTCACGGCGCGCACCCGGTGGTTTCGGGATTCCGTCACGTAGAGGACGCCGTCCGAGCCGTACGTGACGCCGACGGGAGTGTCGAAACGCGCGGCTTCTCCGACTCCGTCGGCGTAGCCGGGCACGCCGGCTCCGGCGAGCACGGTCACGTCCCACGCGTCTCCGACGTCCGCCGGAGGCGGCGTTTCGGGGACGCGAGTCCGCTCTTCCGCGAACACGCCGGCATTGTCGAGCACGTTCTCGGTCATCCGCTCCACGCGGACGTCCGAGTAGCCCGGTTTCCCCAGCCCGAGGGCCCACGAGATCGTTCCGCCGGAAAACACGAGGCTCCCCTGCGTCGGGTAGTAGACGGTGACGTTCGAGAAATCGCTGACGCCCGCATGATCGAACACGGGCGACGACGCCACGACCTCGAGCCCCGACGGCGTCGTCGAGTCGAGGTGAATGTGGTCCCACTCGTAGCCCACGAGGTGCGGCAGCGTATCTCCGGCGCGAAGCCCCGTGCCGGCGTAGAGCCAGTGTCCCGCGTCTCCCACGATCAGCGGGAAACCGTCGAGGTTCGTGTAGTAGTCGTACATCTGCCCGACGAGCGCGTCCTCGGGCTGTCCGACGGGCGGATCCCGGAAGCGCGTCGTGCGGTCGCGCGTCTCGCCGCTCGGATCCCGCCCGGAGCTCTTGTAGCAGGTGACCACGCGGCGAGGGACGCCGTCGCTCGACGGCTCCAGGCGCACGTGCCAGTAGGCGTCGTTCGCCGAGAAGAACGCGAGCGAAACGCCGGCGTCTCGGGCGGCGTCGACGGCGTCACGCTCCGCCTGAGTCCAGTACTCGTCGTGACCCGCGTCCAGGAAGAGCTTCCTGCCATCCAAGAGGGTCCGGTCCGCGTCGAGGTCGACGTTCGAGACGTACGCGACGTCGTAGCCACGCCGCTCGAGCCAGGCGTTCATCCAGCGTTCGGCGAGGAAGAACTGACCAGCGCCGTTTTCCACCTCCGGCTGCCCTTCTTTCAACGGACGCGCATACTGGTACGGGCGATCGAAACTCACGCGGTAGGCCTTCGCCGCGGTGAACCCGAGCTCGGCGGGGAGCTCGTTCATGTAGAGGCTGGCTCCGCCCCAGGCGTTGTACGCTTGCGCGGTGAACACGTTCGAGACCACGACGAGCGGAGCTCGCCGGCCGGTCTCGCGAACGACGAGCGGCACGTAGCTCTCGAAGCCGTCCCCCCGAACGAGCTTCACGAGATACTGACCCGAGACCCAGTCGGCGCCGACCTCGAGGGTCGTGCTCGGCTGCCACTTGCATTCGACCATCCCAGTGGTCGCTTCGGCCGGGCACGCGGGCTGCGGCGGCACGACGAAGGGCGTGCCGGTCTGAACGAGGCGCCCGCCGAGCCCGCCGTACCACCCCGTCCGATAGACGTCCGCGCGGGCGAGGCTCGGAGCCGTGACGTTGACGTAGAGACTCACCACGTCCCCTGGGGCCGCGGATGTCACGGAGGCGTAGCCTTCGATCTCGTGGCTCGTCGCGGCTCTCTGGATCGTCCAGGCCGAGGTCCCGGGCCGTCGATTCTCGACCTGGACGGGTGAAGGCACGCCCGCGTCGCGATCTCCACCGTCGTTCCGGTGGCGCAGGGAGACGAACTGTCCAGGGTCCCCCGTGTCCACGCATGCGACGCACAGCAGGCTCGCCATCCAGGCCCGGCTCGGCCGTCGCTCGTCTCTTCCCACCATGGTCGACGTCCCCGTTTCCTCCGGCGCGCCGGAGACGAACGCTTCCTCACTGCGAACTGTTCCCGCACTTCACGTGGCGGGGCCGAGTCATTCCGGCTCGACGAATCGAAGAGAAGATCGTTTCCCGACGGCCGTACAGGTGTCGAAATTGGCAGTCCCGACTGCACACTCCGTTCATCGAAAGAAATGTGCAGTGCGTGTTCCTCAGCGCCCTCCCATCGTCGGCGCGCTATCGGAGTGCGACGTCTCGGTCGCCGAAAGACGTCACGTCGCGTCCGGCTCGCCCTCCCAGTAGTCCACGCTCTCCCCTTCCCGCGCGATGAACCGGTGGAGGGGCTTTTCGAACGTGCCCGCGAGGGCCGCCACCTTCTTCGAGTCGGGGTAGCCGACGACGTCCACCTTCTGCGCGCTTCCGGAGATGCAAAGGTAGACGAGAGGAACGTCCCCGTCGTTGACCATCTGGTGCGGGTGATCCGGCCCGGCCGGCATGGCGACGAAATCCCCGGCGCGAACCGGGATGCGGTCTTTCCCGACCCGCGCGATGCCCGACCCGGAGAGGACGAACACGGCCTCTTCCGTCGCGCAATGGTAGTGGAACGGGAAGGAGACGCTCTTCGGGGCGAGCTCGTTGTGAGTCGCGCCGAGCATCTGAGCGCCGGCGGGAGCGCCGAGGCGACGGATCTTCGTCCGGTGCTTCCCCTTCTCCATGGGGGTTTCCTGGGCTTCGTCCACGTTGATGACGTTCGGGTGACGGCGGCTGTCGGACATGCGGGCGAACGTGCCGCCAGGGTCCGGGAACGTCAACGGGATCGGATCAGCGAAAGGAACCGACGCAGCGTGAGCTGCCCCGCGAGCGCATCGTCGGCGCTCGCGACGAGCGCATCCACGTCGAGCCCCTCGCCCGAGAGGACGTCGCGTCGCGCCTCGACGTATCCACGGACGACGTCCGCGTCCATCTCGGGGTGGAACTGGACGCCCCAGGCGGCGCGGCCGAAGCGAACCGCCGCGTGAGGCTCGAGGGCCGTACGCGCGAGGATGCGAGCGCCCTCCGGAAGGACCGACACGGTGTCGACGTGCGTCGCGTTCGCGCGAAGGGGGTCCGGGAGCCCCTCGAGGAGCGGGTCGTCGCCGACGATCTCGAACGGCACGGTGCCGATCTCCCGGCCGCGCGGGTTCCGCGACACGCTGCCGCCGAGAGCCTGACCGAGCATCTGGTGGCCGAAGCAGATGCCGAAGGTCGGAACCTCGGCCCGGACGAGCGAACGCAGGTACTCCTCTCCGCGCAGGATCCACGGCGCGCGTTCCGTCACGCTCGACGCGGAACCGGTGACGACGACGGCCGAGACGTCGGCGGGATCCGGGAGCGGCGCGTCCGTCCGGAGATCCACTTCCGACCACGCCGCTGGCCACAGGTCTCCGGCCGCCTCCCGGATGAGCGTCGAGAAGCCGCCGCGACGCGCCTGCACCGCGGGCACCGGATCGCCGGCGACGAGCAGAAGGAGAGGCCCGAAACGGCCCGATCGAGGCATCGTAAGGAAAGGATAAGTCCGGGAAACTCCGAAAACGACGGCGAAGACGCGAGGTTCCGTGGGTCCCCTCGCGGGATTTGTGGGAACCGACAAAAGAGCCTACCTTGAAGGCTTCCTTACACAGCGGGCGCACTACACGCCCAGAGGAGGACGCTTGAGGACATCCATCGCATGGGGAGCGCTGCTCTCGCTCGCAGTCGTGTACGGCTGCAGCTCGGACGACGAGAAAAGCACGACGAACGGCCAGGGCGGCTCGGCCGGCTCCGGCGGCTCGGCCGGGTCCGCCGGCTCGGGTACGGGCGGCAAGGGCGGCTCGGCCGCGGGCGGCAAGGGCGGCGGCGCAGAGGGTGGCGCGG
>DASZXK010000083.1:0-79712 GCA_035545855.1 Polyangiaceae bacterium | reverse complement strand
CGGCGCGTCCCTCGTCCGTGTGGGTGACGGTCGGAGGAGGCGCGAGCCGGCCGTACGGTCGCGATCGTTTATGCGAAGCGTAAGCCGGACCCGTTTGACCGGATGCCCTCCGTTGCTCATGCTGAAGGTTGGCGCATGCTCACCTTCGAGCCCACCGAGCTCGCCCGTACGGCAAGCAGGTTGACGGAGCTCGTGTTCGGTCACGAGTACGGAAAGTGTCCGTGGCTCGCGGTCCGGGTCGACGCGGACGACGAGCTCGCCGCCGTCCTCCGGGCTTCCGAGGCGAGCACGTCGGCCAGCGTGCCGCCGGGCCAGATTGCCTTCCATACCGAGGTCGTGAGCGAGGCAGCGCTCCGGTCTGCGCGGGACGGCGGGGCGCCGCCCTCGGTGGACTGGACTGCGCTCGTCAGGAAGCTGGGCGACGGTCGCTTCCACGCGCTCTCCATCCGGAAGCGCCACGGGGTCGACTCGGCGTTCGAGGACCGAATCTCGCTCGGCCGCGCGATGAACAAGGACATCGTGCTCCGGCATTCCAGCATCTCGAAGTTTCACGCCTACTTCCAGTTCGACGGGGACCGCTGCCTGCTCGCCGACGCGGGGAGCAAGAACGGCACGACCGTGAACGGCGCGAAGCTCCCGCCGAAGGAGACGACCGAGGTCGTGAACGGCGATCAGATCCTGTTCGGATCCGTGGCGACCACCGTCCTGGACGCCCGGACGCTGTGGCGCCTCATGCGACTCCGCTGAGGGACGACTCGTTCGATGAGCTCCGTCGGCGACCGCTACCGCATCGTCTCGCTGCTCGGGAGCGGGTCCATGGCGGAGGTCTTCGAGGTCGTGGACGAGAGCCGCGGCGTGACGCTGGCCCTGAAGCGTCTCTTGCCGGATCGGGCAGGGAACCGTGCGGCGACGCTGCTCCTCCGTCGCGAGTACGAGACGCTGACCGAGCTCTCGCACCCGCTGATCATCCGAGCGTTCGACTACGGCCAGGACGGACGCCTGCCGTGCTACACGATGGAGCGGCTTTCGGGGCAGAGCCTCGCCGAGCTCTCGCCGCTCGCGCCGGCAGAGTCCATCCGGCTCGTCCGGGACGTCGCGTCCGCGCTCGCGCTCGTCCACTCGCGGAAGCTCGTCCATCGCGACGTCTCTTCGCGAAACGTCTGCCGGACGGAAGACGGCCGCGCAAAGCTCCTGGACTTCGGCGCGCTCGCGCCGATGGGGCCGCCGCGCGAGATCATCGGGACGCCGCCGTTCATGCCGCCGGAGAGCCTCGAACAACGTCCGCTGGACGCGCGGGCGGATCTCTTCTCTCTCGGCGCCCTGGCCTACTACTCGCTCACCGGACGACACGCCTACCCGGCGCGCAAGGTCGCCGAGCTCGGGGACGTGTGGCGGCGACCGGTGCCTCCGCCTTCGTCGTTCGTGCCCGACGTCCCGTCGGCGCTGGACGAGCTCGTGCTCGCGCTGATCCACCTGAACCCGCTCGTGAGGCCGGCGAGCGCCGCGGAGGTCTACGATCGGCTCACGGCGCTCGGGGGCCTCCCCGCGACGGAGGTGCCCGAGACGGCGCGCGCGTACTTCCTCACGCCGAGCCTCGTGGCGCGGAAGGACGAGCTCACGCGGTTTCGCCGGCGGCTGCTCCGCGCGGAGCGGGGAAGAGGCGGCACGCTCCTCGTGGAGTCCGCGGCGGGCGGCGGGCGGTCGCGGCTCCTGTCGAACTTCCTCCTGGAGGCGAGGCTCCGGGGTGTCGTCGTCGTATCGGCCGACGGAAACCGCGGACAGTCGGGTCCCTTCGGCGTCGCGCGAGCCCTGGCGGCGAGCCTTCGCGAGAGCGAGCCGACCATCGCTCAGGAGATCGCCTCGGCAGATCCGGAGCTCGCGCACGTGCTCGGGCTGTCGGGCGAGGACGAGTCGTCCGTTCGGCCCGAAGACTGGGTCTCCGCGACGGAACGAACGGCGCGGGCACTGCTCGAGGTGGCGCGGAAGCGGACCCTCGTCGTGGGCGTGGACGACGTCGCGGGAGTGGACGGCCCCTCGGCGTCCGTGCTCGCCGCGCTCGGTGCCGCCGCGATCCACGAACCCGTCCTCCTGCTCGGGACCGCAGTCGCCGGCTCGGACGGGCCCGCCGTGGAGCGCATGCGCCGCGCCGGGGGAGGGCTTCGACTTCGGCCGCTGAAGGAGGCGGAGACGCAGGCCCTCGTGTCGTCCGTCTTCGGGGACGTCCCGCACGGGGTGGAGGTATCGGCGTGGGCGCACCGCATTTCCCGCGGCGTCCCGAGGACGACCCTCGAGCTCCTCCAGCGCCTCGTCGATTCCGGGCTCGCGCGCTACGAAGGCGGCGGCTGGGTGCTTCCGGCCTCGCTCGACGGTCTCGAGCTTCCCGCGTCCGTGGACGCGGCGCTGGACGCTCGCGTCCGGGGACTCGAGGACGGAGCGCGGCGCATCGCGGAGGCCCTCTGCCTCACGAACGAGCACGAGCCGCTCCTCGTGACGGAGTACCCGGCGCTCCTCGACGAAGCGTCGCAGCGGGAGATCTTCTCGCGGCTGAACGCACTCGTCAGCGGGTCGATCCTGGTGGATGCAGGATCCACGTACGTCTTCGCGAACCCCGAGATCCGGAGCGCCGTCTTGCGCGGCGTCTCCGAGGCGCGGAGGAAGGAGCTCCACGGACGACTTGCCGCGGCTTACCGTTCGGGGCCCGCGCCACTCGACGAGGTCGCCGCGCACCATCTCCTCCAGGCCGGCGACCCCGCCGCTGCCTTCCGGCTCCTCGCGACCGGAGCCCGGGGGCGGCGCGGACTCTTCGGTCGCGGCATGGGCTTCCTTCGCACCCCCGAGGCCGCGGACACGGTCGACCGGCTCTACGAGTGGGGGAGGGAACACGGGGCGGCGGCACGGGACCTGGCTCCCGTGTCCCTCGCGGTCGTCCAGCTCGCGTCGATGGGAAACGGGCCCATGTTCCGGCACGCGCCCGAGATCCTCGCGACGCTGCGGCGAGACGCCGGGCTCGTCGCATGGGAACGGCTCGACTCGATCTCCGATCCGGTCGAGCGCATCCAGCGCGCGGTGATGGAGACGTACGCGGACTTTTCCGCCTGCGAATCCTCCGGACAGCGGCTTCCGCCGAACGTCGCCATCGAACACCTCGCGCTCGCGGCGGCGTCTCTCGCGGGCATGTATGCGAGGCGAGCGGACAACATCGGCGGAACCGAGCTGGACCGGCTCTTCCGCCCGCTCCGCGTGCTCTCCCCCACGCTCGAGATCGTCGGGCAGCTGGTGGAGCTCGCGGGCCGCGCCCTCCGCGGAACGTCCACCCGCGAGCTTCGCGTCCAGGTCACCGAGATGACGGCGGGGCCCGTCGAGGGACTCGAGGAGACGTCCCGCGTCGCGATTCACATCCTCTCCTCTTACTATCTCGCGCTCGAGGACATGACCCAGGGCATCGCCGTCCCGGACGAGCGTCTCGCGCCTCTCGATGGGTCGCCCCAGTTCGCGCCACTCGCCTGGCAGGCACGGATGCTCCGCGAGTACTACCGCGGAGACGAACGGAGGGCCGAACAGTGCCGCCGGCGTCGCGACGTCGCGCTCACGGGACGCATGGACGTCGACGGGCACCTCGAGACCAGCATCCTCTACGAGGCGACCGCGTACGCGACGCTCGGCAATCTGATGGCGCTGAAGCGCCTGCTCCCCGTGCTCGCGGAGCGGGCCGAGGAGCGGCCCGGCTGGCGTCCGCATTACCGTCTCGCGGCTGGAAGCTGTCACTTCCTCCGGCGCGACTACGAGGCGGCAGTCGCCGAATACGAGCTCGGGCTCGCGCTCCCGGACATCGACACGCACGCGGGGCAGGTGCTCCTCCTCGCGCGGCTGGTGCGCTCGCTCGTCGCCCTGGGCCGATTCGACGAGGCGCGCACGCGTGCGCAGGAGGCTCTCCTGCGTCACGCGCGTGAACCGCTGATCCCGCAGTACCTGGACGACCTGGACATCGCCCTCGCTCGGGCGGAGGCGGGCGCCGGAGACGCCGCGGCAGCGGTGCGCCGTGTTGCGGAATGCGAACGACGGATCGCCGAACGCGGCGTCTCCGGCGTCCTGCTCGTGAACTTCCTGTTCGAGTGCGCCATGCTCGCCCACGACCTCGGCGACCACGGCCGCTTCGACGAGCTGACCCGGCGCGTCGGCGCGCTGGTGGCGGGTGCGGACAGCACGGCGCTCGCCACGCGGTACGCGAGCCTCCTCTCACTGAAGCGCAGCGCGACGTTCGAGCCGCTCGCCGCGAGCCCCGGCGTGATGGCACCCACGACCGTGTACACGGCTCTCGCCGCCGACGTCCGTACCGAGCTCGAACGCTGCCGAGGTCCTTCCGAGCGGGCGAGGCGGGCCCTCGAGCTCGTGATGCGCCATTCGGGCGCGGGCCACGGGTTTCTCTATCTCCAGCGGACGGAGCAGCTCGAATTCGCTGCCGCCGTGCCGGAAGGCGAGCCCTCCGAGACGCTCGATCAGCGGATCACCGAGTGGGTCACGAACGCGTTCGACAGCGAGGACATGACGACGACCGCCTCGCTCGACGAAGCGGAAGAAGCGCTCTCCGGAGGCAGAGGGTCTGGCCCGAGCGGGAAGTTCGTGGAGATCGTGACGAACGCCGACGGCGAAGCCGTGCTCGTCGGCGTGGCCGTGCTCGACCCTTCCGGCCCGTCTCTCGCCCGCATTCCGAGCGACGTGCTTCGCGCGGTCGGGGACGAGCTCGTCCGTTCCGGGGACGTGTCCGGCCGTCCCCTGTTCACGAAGAGCGTTCGCTGACGGGCTCACGGACCGGCGCCGTTTTGCCCCGGCCAGGCGGAGATCTGCGACGGCGCCGACGACAACTGCAACGGTGAGGACCTCTGGAGCTTCGGCGCGACGGTGACGTGGAACGACGGCGCGATCAAGGCCGCGATCCTCACCTGTTCGCCGTGATCCGCGGGCGCGGACCGGGTCGCCGGCTTACGTCGTAAGCGAATTCGCGGGACCGGGATCGCAACGCCAGGGCAGATTCGGGCGTAACGGGATCGCACCATGCGCTTCTTCCACCTTCTTCCCCTGGTCGCTGCCCAGCTCGTCGCCTGTGGTTCCTCGGACGCTCCTGCGGGGGCCGAGCCGTCCCCCTACGGCGGAGGGGCCGGCGGCGCCCCCTCCGCCGGCGGGAGCGCGGGCCACGCCGGATCGTCGAACCCCGAGGGTGGTGCGGGGGGGAAGACTCCGGGTTCCGGCGGTTCGTCGTCGCCGACGGATGGCGGGGCCGAAGCTTCGGGCGCCGGTGGCGAGCGAGACGCGAGCAGCGCCGGAGGAGCCTCGGGGGCCCCGGGCGCCGGCGGAAGTGACGGAGAGGCCGGCCCCGGGAGCGGTGGGACCGCATCCGACGCCGGGAGCGGTGGAACCGCGTCCGATGCGGGTGGGGACGGTGGATCGGGAGTCGTCGCCTCCTGCGGTGGCGAACCGGGAGACGCCGCTCCGCCCTACTGTCCTCGCGGCTGGGTCCGCCAGTTCGGAGGTCCGAACGTCGACGAGGCTCGCGGGCTCGCCATCGATTCGGCGGGCGCGCTGTATGTGGGCGGCACCGTGGGCGGGGAAGATCCCGGCGGACCCGCGATCGACGGCGGAAGCTACGACGCCTACGTCCGGAAGATGACGCCGACGGGCGGCATCCTGTGGACCCGGCAGTTCGGATCGGCGGGCGATGACGTCGTGTTTTCCGTCGCCGCCGATCCCCGGGGCGGCGTCGCGGTCTCGGGCATCGCCACCGCGGCGCTTCCCGGTCAGACGGCGGCCGGCGCGTGGGACGTCTTCGTGCGCCTCTACGACGCGGACGGCACCGAGCTCTGGACGCGGCAGTTCGGCTCCGCGGGGTACGACTTCGGCAGCGTCGCCGTGGACTCGAACGGGAACGTCATCGTCTCCGGTTCGCTCGAATTCGGCGAGACGGCGGAGAACGACGGCGGACTCGGCGGCGCGTTCGTGCGGAAGTACGACCCGAACGGCACGCTGCTGTGGACGCGGCGCATCGCAGGGGCAACCCCGGACGGACAGCAGGACGTGGTCGGCTCGGCGAGCGCGGACTCCGCGGGGAACGTCTACTTCGGCGGCGCGACGCGCATCGGCTTGCCGGGGTTCCAGAACGCAGGCGGCGAGGACGCCGTGATGCGGAAGTGGGACGCTTCGGGCGCCGAGCAATGGACGGTACAGTTCGGCACGACGCTGGACGACCGCATCACGGCCATCGACGCCGTGCCGGGCGGCGGAGTCGCGATCGCGGGGCGCACGTTCGGAGCGCTCCCGACCCAGACGAGCTCTGGCGGCGCCGATGCGTTCGTCGCGAAGTACGCGGCGAACGGAGCCGAGATCTGGACGAGACAGTTCGGAACGGCGTTCATGGACGCCGCCACCTCCGTCCGCGTCGACGAGAACGGCGCCGTGCTCTCCGCCGGAACCACGACGGGGACGCTGCCGGGCGCAACGACCGCCGGAAGCGCGGACGGGTTCGTCCGGATCTACGACGCGGCCGGCGCGCCGCTCTCGACGTTCCAGATCGGCACCTCCGGCATCGAGGAGGAGATCTCCGTGGCGTCGTCTCCGGACGGCCTCTTCATCGCCGGAATGACGAACGGCGCGTTCCTCTCGAGCGCGGGCGACTTCGACGCTTTCGTCGCGCGGGTCGTCCCCTGAGCCCCGCCGTCACTCGTCGCCGACGCGCGCGACCAGGTCCGAGAGGACGAGCCCGAGCCCGTTCGCCTTGAGCTCGTACACCGAGCGGAGCATCTCCCCGAGCGAGCCCTTCGGAAAGCCGCGCTGGGCGAACCACACGAGGTACGCCTCGGGCAACTGGACGAGCCGCATGCCCTTGTAGCGTCCGAACGGCATCCGCGCGCGCACGAGGCGAACGAGGGCTTCGGGGTCCGGCGCGACGGGTTCCACGTTCTCCCCGGAGCCCAGCACGTCGCCGGGCGCGACGCCACGCCGTCACGGAAGACAGACGCCGAAGGACCCGGTCGAGCACGCCGTTCGCAGGCATTCCTCCACCGCCGCCCTTGCCTCTTCCCGGAAGCTCGCGAGAAGCGACCCGCACGTCGCCGCCGAGAGCTCCGGAGCGACGTCGGCGCAGTCTTCCGCGATGGAGGCGCAGGCCGTCCCGTACCGTTCGTCGGGAGGACTCGTGCGAATCGCCGCGAGGCCGCACCGCACGGCTCGTCCCGTGTCGCACGGATCGCCCGGCTCCCCGAGGCAGGCGAGGAACACTCCGAGGACGGGCGTCTCGAGCTTCGGTCCGAACGACTCGCACACGCGCCGGGCGACGACCTTGCCGAGGCACGCACCCTCCTCCGCGAGGCGCGAGCAGTCCGCGGGAGTCGGTGACGAGGCGGATGGTGCCGCCGCCGAGGTCGGCTTCGCCGGCGAACGACTCGGAGCGGGCTGCGCGGAGGGCGGGGGTGGGGCGCAGCTCCACGGAGCGAGGCACGTGACGACCCCAAATCCGAATGCTCGCATGCCGCTCATGCCGGTCGATGGAGGAGGCCGACGTGGCGCATGGCGCTCGGAGTATGCACCGGGGTAGACTCCGTCTCATGTTCAGATTGAGCCCAGAGAAGATTCGGGCCCTGAGCGAGCGCCTCCGCGACCGGGGCGCGCCGGACTCCATGGTCCGCACGCCGGGGGCAGGGGACCCGGAGACGGAGATGCTCCTGTTCGAGTACGGCCCCCTCTGCGAGGTGATGTTCCTCGCCATGAGCGCGGACGGCGAGGTGGCCCAGGCGGAGCGCGACGTCCTCCGCGGCGCGCTCCGCGAGCTGGACGATCGCATCCGCACGTCCCATTTCGGCGCCATGCTGAAGCAGGCGGAGGAAAACCTCGGCAAACACGGTCAGAGGACCCGGCTTGCCGCCGTCGCCAAAGATCTCGCTCCGGATCCGATCCGCGGAGAGGTCGCGTACGTGCTCGCGTCCGCGGTCGTCTACGCGGACGACGACATGTCCATGACGGAGAGCGCGTTCCTGAACGATCTGGCCGACGCTCTCGGCATCGACGACGCCCGTTCCGAGCAGCTCCAGCGACTCCTTCTCTGACGGCGTTCACTCCACGCCGGTCACGAACTCCATGGCGTGATACGGCGAGTCGGGGTTCGGATGACACGGTCCGGCGCTGGTGCTCCATTGCGAGACGATCAGGTGGAGCTCGTGCAGCGTCGAGTCCGGATGGATGTACCCGCCGTAGAGCTGCGCGACGTGGGTGTCGTTCTCGGAGCACCAGTCCGTCCCGAGGAGCGGGTGATACGTGTGCGCGTCGTACAGGTTCGACGTCGGCGAGTCGAACACCTTGATCGTGATCTCGTACGCCCCGGCGTTGAACCAGGACAGCACCCACTTGTCCTCGATGCGGCGGAGAGAGAGCTCGCCGAACGCGCCGTCCAGGACGACGGACGCGGGGTGCCCCCAGGCCCACGTGGATCCATCCCAGCCCCACGGCTCGTACGCGGACTTGTCCAGGATCTTCTCCTCCGGAACGCGGTGCAGGATGATCGGGCGGTCCCGGGTGATGAACTTGGTGGAGAGGACGTAGACGTACCCGTCGCAGCCGCGCTCCCAGGTCCAGAGCTGGCGGAGCCCGTCGTTCTCGTTCGCTTCCCATCGCGCATCGCTCGACGTCCAGGTCTCTCCGCCGTCGTCCGAGTACGCGATCTGAGTCCACTGCACGTTCCCGAGCCCCTGATTCACGATGTAGTGGAGGTACATCCGGCTTCCGATCGTGATGGCGTCGGACGGGAGCCAGCTCGTCTGATTGTCGTGCGCATAGTCCAGGATCTGCTTCGCGCGGGTCCCGCCGGCGGCTCCGTCGAAGTCGATGCCGTCCGCGTCGAAGCCGGGTTCCGAGCGGAGGAGCACCGGCGCGCGCCAGCCCGTTCCGTGAGCGCGGTCGTCGTCGAAGGTGTCTCCGAAGACGTACGCGATCTTGCCGTTCGGCTGTCGGACGGGGATCCCGAGGGCGGTCCCTCCGACTCCGAACGCGCCGGAGCTCGTCCCCGTCCCGGTCAGGTCCTTGATCTTCCGGGTCGGTGTTCTCGTCGAGCCCGGCACGCCCGGCACCGTCGTGCACGCGGACGCGCCGCCCGTGCTCGCAGCCCCACCTGCGGTCGCCGTTCCTCCGTTCGCGGTGGATCCGCCCGCGCTCGCCGTCGTCCCTCCGTTCGCAGTCATCCCGCCCGCACTCGCGTCACCGGCATCCGCGGCGCCGCCGCTCGACGATTCATGGCCGCCCGCCCCGCCGGAGCCGTCGCCGACGTTCGCCGTTCCCCCGGCCGACGTCGCGCCGCCCGCTCGAGCGTCGGTTCCGCCCGTCGAGGCGCTCCCGCCGCCCCCGTCCGAACCGGCGCCGGATCCCCCGGCGGTGACGCCCCCCTGCGAACCCGCGGAGGGGCCGCCTGCCACGTCGTCGAGCTGTTCTCCGCGCGCGCAGCCGCACACGACGACTGCGAGCGCGCCGATCCAGGCGCGCATCGGCGCCTCCCTTTCCGCGGCTCCCCGGTCCGTCTTCGCGAGCCGCCGAGGAATGGTATACGATGTGTATACCACCCGTCAAGGCGGATTCGGCCGGCCGTCCGTCGAGACGAGCGCCGGCTGTACGTCCTTGCATGACACCGGCGTGGAACGGCGTCGCAACGCGCGCCGGTCGCCGGAAGTGGGAGGAAAATCGTCCGAAATGCGAGAATTCGGACTGGGCGTCTCCCCGAACGGGTACCGGGTCCAGGTAGATCCGTATCGGCTCTCCGTAGGATCGTCGGAAGTTGCCATGTCCAAGAGCGGGAACACGGTGCGAAGCGGGATTTCGCCCGCGCTGCAGGGGGTCGCCGGGTCGGTCAGCGGCGTGCGGCGGCTCGACCTCGGGAACGCCGACGTGTCGGAGGACGTGTCCACCCTCCAGGGGCAACTCTTCGCCCTGGAGGCGAACCTGGAGAGCGAACGGCAGGCGCTCCGGGCCGCCCGGGAGGAGCTCGAGGCGTCGCGGACGGCGCTCGCGCTCGCGCGGTCGGAGCTCGCGGACGTTCGAGCCGAGCTCGCTGCGGCTCGAGCGGTTTCGCTGCCGGCGGCCGTCGCCGCGCCGGAGGCGCCCGCCGTCGAAGGCAGCGCCGATGCGGGCGACGTGACGGAAGTCGGCGCCGAGGATCTGGAAGGCGACACTCCGCTCGCCGAGGTGATCGTCCTGAACGTCGCCCGCGCGGAGCCCCCGCGCATCGTGCGGCCTCCCGAGCTCCCGAAGCCGCTGGAAGCGGAAGCGCCCGTGGATGCGACGCTCCGGCGTCTGGTGGTCAGCTCCGCTCCGCCGGCGCTGGTGGAGGAAGACGCGGCGGTCTCCGAGGGTCGACGCCACTCGATCCGCACGGCGTGCGAGTTCGAGGTCGAGTTCACGCACGACACCCACTTCACCGCGGGCCTCACGCGAGACCTGTCCACGGGCGGAGTCTTCGTGGCCACCTACCAGAAGATCCCGATCGGGGACTCCGTGCATCTCGCCTTCGATCTGCCGGGGGACGTCCACGTCGAGGTGCGAGGGGAGGTCCGCTGGATCCGCGACGGAGAAGACGAGAGTGCTCGTCCCGGCCTCGGCATCGCGTTCACGGAGGTCTCCCCGGAGGCGCTCGCGGCGATCACGCGATTCTGCCGCGGGAGGCCGCCGCTCTACTTCGAGCTGTGAGCGCGGAGCGCCCCTCGTGACCGCCGTCCTGCTAGGATGGAGTCGTGGCGAGTGGGAAAGTGCGGGTGGCGTGACCGAGCAGGATCTCGGAAAGATCAAGGGTCGCGCGATCCTGGATTTCCTCACGTGGCTCGCCCAGGAACGAGGCCCGGCGGTCATGAAGTCCATCGTGGACGGCATCCCGCTCGAGCGACGCGGCCCGCTCTCGGCGAATCACCCGACCTTCGGTCTCTCGAGCCGGGAGTGGTACCCGGCGGAGTTCATTCACGCGCTCATCGAGGCCCTGCTCCGCACGCTGGATCCGGCCGACGCGAGGCGCATCGCGATGGATGGCGGAGGCGCCATGATCCGGAACATGATGCACGGCCCGCTCGCGATCGTGTTCGCGCTCCTGGTCTCGCCGAGGAGCTACGGCACGTTCGTGAGCAAGGTGTGGAACCTGAGCTACGACAGCGGCTCGCTCTCCCACCGCATGCTCGACGACACCAGCGACGAAGTGACCGCCGTCGGGTGGCGCGCGCACCATCCGTTCCTTTGCCTCGTGAACACCGGAGTCCGGATCGCGACGTTCGAGGTCATGGGGTGCAAGAACGTTCGGCTCGTGAGCCACGACTGCACGATCGACGGGGAGAATCGCTGTCAGTCGGTCCTTCGCTGGGAACCCTGACCACGCCCCGCCGGACGCGAGCCCGGACCGTGGCGTTCTTGCGTTCGAGGGCCGGCACGAAGAGACGGCCGGCGGGGAGCCGCGACGCCCACACCGTCCGCGGACCACCCACCGTTCGTGGCGAGGCGTCCGCTTCGGGCGCGATCGGAGCCGCGTCTCCGGGTATCTTTCGATGGTCCATGGGAGGATCCGGGCGCAACGATCGCGCATCGTCCGCTGCGAGCACCGGGCGATCGTCCATCGTCCACGACCTCGCGCTCGCGGAACGCCTCACGGCTCGAGCCGAAGACGCGGGGACCCGAACCGCGCGCATGGACGTCCGCGACGTGATGAACCTCCTCGTCGCGGAGCAGCAGATCGCTCGAGAGAGCGAGGACCCGGGCCGGAGCGGAACGCGTCCCGCGATGCGGCAGGGCGCGGACGGACCGTCCGTCGATGCCGCGCCGATCGTGCCCGTCGCGCGCGAGCCGGAGATGTCCGTCGAGTTCGAGTGGATCTCGACGAGCCTCGACGCCGAGCAAGCCCCGGCGCCGGCGGCGCGGCGTCCCCATGAGCCGGCGGGAAGCGCGGCACCCGCTGCGGTCCCGGATCGACGACGGGTGCCGACGGAGGAGCGGTCGCCGTCGCTTCGCCCCGTGCAGCGCCGGAGCGCGTTCCGGAGGTTGCTCGCGGCGACGCTCTTCGTCGCCGTGATGAGCGGCGCGTTCTACCTGCTCGTCGAGGCGAGCCGCCGTGCCGGGCTCTGGCCCGAGGAGCAGGTGCGCGCGCTGCTCGAATGGGGCCGCGCCGTCATCCGCCGGCTCTAGCCCCGCGGAGGATTCACCCGGCGTCCGGAATCGGCGTCCGCGACGTCCCCGGGGCGACGGCGCCCCACGCGCGCACCGAGCGCGCGTCGTATTCGGCGCGAGCAGCGGGGATCTTCGCGCGGAGGAGCTCCGGAAGCATCTCGTGCACCCGGTCGAGGACGTCGGGAGCGATGCCCTGCATGGCCCAGGAGAACCCCTTCGCGTACATCTCCGCCATCTCCGCGTTCGGAGGCTCCGGGAATTCCTTCGCGCCGCGCAGGAACGGAATGAGCTCGGCCTCCTCGATGGCGAGGTGCGGCGTGAGGAGCTCGTCGAGCTCCCGGACGACGGCCCGCGCTTCCTCGGCGGCAGGGAGGGTCGCGAACGCACGGTCCCCGCGCTCGAGCAGGGGATCGATGCGGCGATGATCCGCGCCGAGCTTGTCTATGGTCCCGCGGACGGACGCGTGCTCCTCCGCGAGGCTCGGGAACACGCCGTGGTCCTCGGATTCGTGATGGCCGTGGAGCGCCCCACGGAACCATTTCCACTCCTCGTGAACCGCTTCCGCACGCGAGGCGTCTCCGGTCGCGATGTGTTCCAGCGCGCGAGCGAACCGGGCGAGATCGCGCCGGAATGCGTGGTGAGACATCATCAGGGCCGTCGCCATGGAGGCGGTGCCGTCGTCGTTCAAGAGTTGCGGGGCTGAGGTCATGAGTCGGTCTCCTTGTGCCAGGTCGACGAGCGACCCGCCTCGAGATCGACAGCGCGAAACCATTTTTTGATCCGACCCGCTGGCCGGTGCGGGCGTCAGCTGCCGACGCAGCCGCACTCGCGCTGGCCGATCCCGATGTATTCGATGCCGAGATAGCCGTGGTGCAGGCAGCAGCTCTCGCAGCTCGTGTCGGGCTCCGCGTCCGACAAGGCGCACGCGCACACGGCGGCGTCCTTCTTCGGACCACACTGGCACGTTCCGCCGCCGGAGACGTATCCGACGTACCCACCGCTGCAGCACGCGCTGCACTCGTCCGCGCTCGCCGTCTTCGATGCGCACGCCGTGTCGCCGTCCCCCTTCGGAACCGTTCCACACAAGCAATGGTCGCTGCCGAGGAAGCCCGAGTCGGGGAACCCGGCGCCCGTGCAGCACGTCGCGCAGCTGGTCGCGGCGTCGGCGGTCTCCGCCGCCGGAATGCTCTTGCAGACGTCGACGTCGATGGAGGCGGGGGGACCGCCCACCTCACAGTGCGATGGAGTCGAGGCGCTGCCGGTGCCGTCGCTCCCACAAGACCCGAGCCCCACTCCCAGGAAGAAGATGCCCCCGACGCGCGCCGCCCGCATGGCGCCAGCTTATCAGAAGGGGCTCGCCGGGTTCACCGGACTGGGTTCTCGTCGCGTTCACCGGGTCCGGCCGTTCTCGTCGCGTCGTGGACGCTCGCCGGGTCGGTCCGGAGGGCCTCCGGGCCTGGCAGGACGTCGCGGGCGACCCGTCGTTCACGTGCCGCGACGCGCGACGCGCGTCACCGCGGCGGCGGACGTCGTGACGGCCGCATTCATCGGCGTGCTCGGGATCTCGTTCGCGCCGCGGGACTCACCGGCCTCGATGAGGCGGCGAGCACGGAAGAAGAAGGCCGAGTCCTCCACGAGGCGGAACTCGGCGCACGCGAGGCGACAGCTCGTGTCGTACGTCTCGCGGAGGCCGGCTCGAAGGGCGATCCGGGCGCGCGCTTCGTGAAGGACGCCCACGAGCACGCCGCTCGAGCCCCAGCGCTCACGGACGCCGATGGCCGCTTCGAGGCGCTCGAAGGCGGGCTCGAACTCTCCGACGTGCGCCTCGGCGAGCGCGAGCGCCCGGAGGATGCCGTGAAACCGGATCTCCGGCTCCGCGTCCGCCGACCAGGTCGTCGTGAGGGAGAGCACCTGCCGTCCGTATGCGACCGCTTCCTCGTGGCGGCCGAGCTCCGAGAGCGCGTCGATCCGTCCGGAGACCGCTCCGTACCACTCCGGCACCGAACCGCGGTCCGTCATGAGCGGTCCGAGGACCGACAGGGCCGCGTCGAACTCCGCGAGCGCCGCCCGCGGATCGGCGCGCAGGCGATGGTATTCGCCGCGCGCGACGTGAAGCGCCGGGAGCCATCCTCGGTACGTGGAGGAGAGCTGCTCGAGCTGCCGAATCACGTGGGTGACGCCGGTGACGTCTCCGCCGAGAGCGTGGATCTCGGCGTCGTTTCGCGGGAGCTTGCTGCCGAAGACCTGTCCCATCGGGCTCTCGAGGTCCATGCGCTCGGCGAGCCGGCGGCACTCGGCCGCTTCCCTCCACGCCCCGCGCTGAAACAGGAGATGCGCCCGGAGGTCGAGCGCGTTCACGCGGAGCCGCGGATGGTTCTCGAGGAGCCCGAGGCGGTCGTACGCCGTCGCGACGCTCATCCGCGCCTCGGCGGACGACAGACCGTAGATCACGGCCGCGCGGATCTCCTCGCCGTGGGGCAGTGAACCGACTCCGAGCTCGGAGAGGCGCGCGAGCACCGTCAGCGAGCGCGAGCGGTACCGCTCGTAGCGACCGAGGCCGAGCTCCACCACGGACAGACAGTTCTCGAGGATCGCTTCGATCGCCGGCGAGAGGCACGCGAACGGACGGAGCAGATCCGGCAGCGACCGGCGGAGCTCCCAGTCCGCCGCCTGCGCCCCCACGGCGAGCGACGCGGCGGCGAACTGCACGAGCCCGCGGATCGCCTCCTCGGGCGAACGGACGCGCGCGTCCTCCGGGGCCGCGTCGTACTCGGCCTGAGCGGCCTGGACGGCGGAGAAAGCCGCCGCGACGGCGCCTTCGGCGGTCTCCGGCTGCTTCCAGAACCGATGTCCGGCGTCGTATTTCAGCTCCTCGACCACGGCCGGGCGAAGCGCCTCGAACGACGCGTAGTCCACGTAGGTGCCGAGCATCATGCGGCTGTACTGGAGCTCCGCGAGGCTCCGTCGCGAGGCGCCGACCCGTGCCGCCGACTCGGCGGCCATGTCGAGGAGGCGAGCGACGCGACGGGGCGACAGGCGGGTCCGGAGGAGGACGGCGAGCCGTTCGTCCCCTTCGGCGCGGAGATTCTCGAGGATGCGGGTCGCCTCGGTTTCTTCGAGGCCGAGTAGGTGGTGGTACGCCTCGGCGAGCGAGTCGCCCCGGGCGGCCTCCAGGCGGGCGAGCGCGCGGTGGAGGGAAAGCTCTGCGCCCGGGTCCGGGGCGAGCGCCCGGCTCCAGCCGTCGTGCGAGAGCCGGTACCGGAACCCGTCGGTCTCGACGACACGGCACAGAGAGAGCTCGTCCAGCGCGAGCTGCGCCGTGCGATCCTTGCCGTCGAGCGACAGCGCGAGACACTCGGCGAGGGTGAGCGTCCGCCCCGCGGCGAGGGTCAGCGCTCGAGCGAGGTATCTCGCCGGCGGCGAGAGGGCCGCCATCCCGCGAGCATGCTTCGAGGCGAGCGTCGCCGGGAGATCCTCGACGTCGATGCGAGCGGGGAGATAGAACGTGCCGCCGTGATAGCTGACGAGCCCTTCCTCGACGAGGTGCTCGCAGAGCGCCATCACGTCGCGGGGGACCCCTTGAGAGAGGCGGAAGAGGCTGCCGGCGACCGCGGCGACGTTCGGAGCGTCGCCGAAGACGGTATGGACGAGAGCCGTCGTCTCCGCCTCGTCGAACGAAGAGAGCCGGAGCGTGTCGCACAGCTCCCGGACGAGCCGATGGGCGCGGCCGAGCTGCGAGCGTTCCGTGTCGGCGAGCGACACGACCACGACGAGCCGCCGCGCCCGCACCTCGGTGAGGAGCGTCGCGAGCCAGGCCGCGGACGGCTCGTCCATCCGGGACAGATCGTCCACCGTGACCACCAGGGTGTGCTCCCGGGATACGCTCGTGAAGAGCGCCCGGAGCGCGGCGATCGCCTCGCTCCGGCGGTCGTCGAGCTCGCGGAGCCCGCGGAGGGCAGGGCGCGCGACCGGCGTCGCGTCGGGCGCGGTCTCGCGATCGCGGAACAGCACCGAAAAAATGGCGGGGCTCTCGCGAATTGCTCGATCGACCGCGTCGGGGGCCGCTGCCACGAGTGAATGCGTCAGCGAACGCGCGGTGGCGAACGGCCCGGCGCCGGCGACCGTCGCCGAAGCGCTCACGACGACGTCGCCCTGGACCCTCGCGTCGAGGGCCGCCTCTTCGAGCACGCGGGAGCGCCCGATGCCGGGGGCGCCCGCGACGAGGAGTCCGCTCCCGAGGCCGCGCCGCGCCGTCTCGCGCGCGTCGCGGATCCGCGTGAGCTCTTCTCGTCGACCGACGAGATCCGGCAGGACGAGATAGGACCGCGCGACGCCCGGAGGCTCGCTCGCGCGAACGCCGGAGAGCTCCGCGAGGAGCGCGAGGACCTGCGCCGCTTGCCGCGGGCGCGCGGCGCGGTTCGGCTCGATGAGCGACATCGTCAGGACGCCGAGCGCCGCGGGGATGTCCCTCGCGAGCTCACGAACGTCCACCGGTCGCGCCTGCCAGGACGCGCGGACCTCCATCCACGTGCCGCCGGAGTACGGGAGCTGCCCGGTGAGCGCCTGGTAGAGCACGACGCCGAGCGAAAAGAGGTCGGCTCGCGCGTCCAGCGGCTGTCCGAACAGCGCTTCGGGCGCGACGAACGGCGGTGTTCCGATCACGGGGCCGGCGAAGCCCATCGGCGCGAGCGCGCCGAAGTCGAGGAGCTTCGCCCGGTCGCCCCCGAGCACGCGGATGTTCCGTGACGTGATGTCCCGATGAACGAGCTGCCGGGTGTGGAGGAGCGAGAGCGCGGATGCCACTTCCCGGAGGAGCGCGCACACCCGCTGGTGAGGCAGGGGAAGGACGCTCCGGAGATCCTGCCCTCCGAGGAGCTCCATCGTGTAGTACGGGCCGTCGTCGTCGACGCCGTACTCGTACACTTCGATGACCGCCGGGTGGTTCAGCCGGGACAGCGTGTGGAACTCGCGCTGGAAGAGGGGTTCGAGCTCCGGACGTCCGTCACGGCCGTCGAGCTTGAGCCGCTTCAGCGCGAGGAGACGCCCGCTCTGCTGGTCGACCGCCGCGTGGACCTCGCCCATGCCTCCTTCGCCGAGACGCCGTTCGAGGCGGTACCTGCCTTTCGCGGTCAGCATGGCCGTCCGGAACTCTTCCGCGTGACGCCCGCCTGTCTCACGTCCGATCGTCCCGGGACACGGTTCCAGGACGAGTCTGCCCGCTCGACGGCACCGGGCAACGACGAAAACGCCGGGCGACGACCGTTTCGAGCCCAGTTCCCGCGCGTGCACGGACGCGGCGCGCGTGGGACACCCCACGAACCCGGCGAGCTCAGGCGGCAATTCCGGGAGAAAAAAGCTTCGTTCGCGATCGGTGTTCGCGTGGCGCGCGCCTTGCTCCAGGGCTCGCATGCCCTGGCGCACCTTCACCCCGATCTCCTCCAGTGCCCTCACACTTTTCTTCGGAGCAGCAACGCTCGCGGCGTGGGGCTGCGCGTCCTCGGCCGACGGCGGGGGCGAGGCCACGGGGCCCCAGGGCTTCTCCGGTCAGGTGAACCACGACCCCGGCGCGGGCGCCGGCGCGGATGGCGCCGCTCCGGCGGGGCCGAACTGCGGCAACGGCGTCGTCGACCCGGGCGAGCAGTGCGACGGCACCGATCTCCAGGGCCAGACGTGTGCATCGGCGACGCTGAGCGCGCGCCCCGACGGGCAGCTCGCTTGTGTGAACTGCGCGCTCGACGCGAGCGGCTGCAGCTCCGGCGCAGGCGGTCCCGGAGGCGGAACGGGGGGCGGCGTCGGAACGGGCACCGGGGGAACGACGGGTGGCGGCGCGCAGCCCGGAAACGGCGGTGACGGCGGCGCCGCCACGGGAAGCGGAGGAACGCTCGGTGGCGGCACGGGCGGCACGACCGCCGGCGGAACGTGCTGCTCGGGCGGCGACTGCCTCTGTCACGGGCCGGTTCCACCCTCGCTCACGACGTCGCCGGGAACGTTCACGACGGGGACCATCACGAACACCCTCGGCACGATTCACTACCCGACGAACGCCGACCCGCCCTTCGCCGGCGTCGCGCTCTGCGGCGGGTTCCTCAACACGGGGCCCGAGATGGACGGCTGGGGTTCCTTCTATGCGTCGTACGGCATCGTGACGATCATCACGACGACGCTCGGATCGGACGATCCGAACATCCGCGCGACGAAGCTGCTCGCCGCGATCGGCGCGCTGAAGCAGGAGAACACCACGAGCAGCAGCCCGCTCTTCGGGAAGATGGCGGGGCGCTACGGCACGTCCGGGTACTCCATGGGCGGCGGCGGCACGACGATCGCATCGTCCCAGGACTCCACGCTGAGGACGTCCGTGGGGCTCGCCCCGTGGGGACCGACCGGGAACGGCGTCTCCGTTCCGACGCTTCTCCTCTGCGGCGACGCGGACACCGTCGCACCGTGCACCATGGCTCAAGGAGCCTACGGCGCGATGACCGGACCGAAGATGATGATGACGATCCCCGGCGCGACTCACTTCAACTGGTTCGGGCCGAAGGACGCGGGGGGCGGCATGTCCGGAGAGACGGCGCTCGCCTTCGAGAAGGTCTATCTGGAGGGCGACGAACGCTGGAAGCCGCTGCTCCTCGCGGGGCGGGGCACCGTCACCACGACGATTCACTGATCCGGAAAACCAGCTCAGGCCTCGTCGGGAGAACGGTACGCTGCGGGATCCACCGCGTATTGCTCCGCCCAGCGGTAGACTTGTCTGCGTTCCCTGCGGAGGAATGCGGCCACCTGGGAGACGTTTCCCTTGTAGAGCTCGAGAAGCTGCACGAGCTCTTCGCGGGACGGCGTCGCCTCCCGGCTGATCCCGAGCAGGGAAGGGGGCACGCCGGCAGGCGCCCTCCCGCTCGCCCCGGCCCTCCCGCCGAGGGGTTCCCGCACGCGATCCGGCAGGTCCTGGAGCTCGATCACGCGGCGATCCGAGAGGCGAGAGGCGACGGCCGCGCCGAGCTGTTCGAGCTCCCGGACGTTGTACGGATAGTCGTACACGAGGAGCGCCTCGGCGGCGTCCGTCGTGAGCTCCGCCCCGGCGTGGGCGGCGCCGAGGGAATGCCGGAGGAGCGCGAGCACGTCCTCGCGCCGGCTCCGGAGCGGAGGAAGCACGATGGGGCTCTCCACGAGCCGCGCGTGGAGATCGCGGCGGAAGCGCCCTTCCTCCACGGCGCGAGGCAGGTCGACGTTCGTCGCGGCGACGATGCGCGTGTCGACCTTCTGCGGAGCGTCGGAACCGACGGGACGAACCTCCCCGGTGGCGAGCACGCGGAGGAGCGCCTTCTGCAGCTCGAGCACCATGTCCCCGATCTCGTCGAGGAGGAGCGTGCCGCCGCTTGCCGCCGCGAAGAGGCCCCTCCGGGACGTCGCCCCGGTGAACGCGCCCGTCACGTGCCCGAAGAGCTCGCTCTCGATGAGTGCATGCGGCAGGGCGCCGCAATTCAACGTCAGGTACGGCCCGGTGCGCCCGCTCTCCCGGTGGATCGTCTCCGCGACGCGTTCCTTGCCGGTTCCCGTCTCGCCGAGCACGAGCACGGGCGCGCGCCCGGGCGCGACCCTCCGGATGGCCTCGCGCACCGCGAGCATGCGGGCGCTCTCGCCGACCAGGCCCGGCGCGGGCGGCGGCGGATCCAGGATGAGACGGCAGGCGTCGTTCCCGAGAGCCTGGAACAGGAGCACGTGTCCGCCGATCCGGACGACGTCCTGATCCCGGATGACGGCGGTCGCCGTCCGGTCGCCGTTCACGAACGTCCCGTTCCGGCTTCCGAGGTCGACGAGGCGAAACGTGCTCTCGTCCTGCCGCTCGAGCCTCGCGTGGCGGCGCGAGACCTCGTCGTCGTCGAGGGCCAGGCATCCGGGCGCGGGTTCGCGACCGACGTGATAGTCGTTCTCCGTGAGGAGCAAGAGCCGCCCGCGCTGCGCCGGTCGCCGCGCGTGGAGCACGACGAAGCGACACACGGGCGCCGTGGTCTCCGACTCTCTCGGCGTGGTCTTCGTCTCGATGACGCTCATCGGGCGGAACGGACCCGAATCGTAGCATCGCCGCGCTGGTCCGCGCTCGCGATCGCCGTCACTTGGACGGCGTGCACGTCGCGAGATCCGAGCTCTTCAGGGCGAACGCCATGTCCTTCGCGGGGGCCGCCGCGGGGTTCCGGACACGTACGAGCGTCGAGCCGTTCTCGGCGTGTCCTTCGTCCTGGACCTTCGCGCCGGCCTTGAGGACGCCCACCGGATCTTCGGACGCGCCGGTACGGAGGAAGAGCGGCAGGTCCGCCGGGCAGCGGAGCGGCCGCTCGAGGGGCGCCTCGGCGACGAAGGCCCCGGTCGGCGTCCCGGGGCAGCGAGGGGTCGAGGCGGCCATGGCGCGCGGCTGGCCGACGAGAGCTCCCTTCGAGACGGCGCCGAGCGCGGTTCCGCCGCAGGTCTCGATCGAGACGACCTGGTTCGCGCCGTTGTCCCGGGGGCCGCGCTCCGTCGACAGAGTTCCGGCGGGGCGCGCGACGCCGTTCGGGTTCGAGAATGCGGAAGCCGCATACGTCTCCTCGCCGACGTGGACCGGCGCGGTCGCCTCGATGACGACCTCACCGCCGGCCTTGCCGAGGAGCGTGTCCGCGTCGAGCCTGGAGGGCATCACGCCCAGGTCGGTGCACGCGATCTCCGCCGTCGTCGTGTGGAGCTTCTCGAACGCGAGCTCGAGGGATGCCGTCGTGTCCGTCGCGTCGAGGACACGACGCTCCGTGACGCCGTCGGGGACCCAGCCCTTCCGGGCGAAGAACGGCTTCGTCACGAAGAAGCGCAGATCTTCGCCGGACACGACGGCGCGGATCTTCATCGACGCGTTCTCGAGCTCCACGGGGATGGTCCAGGGCTCCGATCCGTGCGGCCGGGCCGCGACCCACGCCGTCACGGCGCCGTCCTCGACCGTCATCGACGCGGGCGCGTCGGCCCGGACTCGAAGCGGCCAGATCACTCCACCGCGCGAGACGCTGCCCCTCGCCACGCACCCCGGAGTCCGCGCCTCCGGCGGACTCGCCGCGGGGGCCATCGGCGCGGGCTCGCGAGCGGGAGACGTGCCCGCCGCCGCGGAGGACGCCGTCTCCGGTGCGGCCGAAGCGACCGCCGGCGTGGGTGTCTTCGGAGGCGCGCCGCAGGCGAGTGGGAGAAGACCGAAACCGACCAGACGTCCGATGCGCGCGGTGGATGACACCGTGCGGTTCTACCTCGAATCGTCTCTTCCCTGTAATACGCTCGATCGCATGAACAAGCGCGCGCTCGTCGAGCGGATCGTGGAGGCTCTCCGCGCGGAGCTCGCGACCGCGGAGCGCGTGGCCCGGGAGACGGCGGACGCCGCGAATCACCCCGAAGCGCGCCCCGAGAACGACAAGGACACCCGGAAGATCGAGCTCTCGTACCTCGCCGCGGGTCAGGCGACGCGCGCGCGGGACCTCGAAGTGGCCATCCATCTGGTCGGATCCATGCCGCTCCCGGAGTTCCGGGACGAGACGCCCATCGGCCTCGGAGCCATCGCGTCGCTCGAGACCGACGGGAAGCCGCAGCGCGTGTTCCTCTGCGCGGCCGGCGGGGGCATGACGCTCGACCTCGACGGGGCCGAGGTGAGGGTCGTCACGATCGAGGCGCCCCTCGGCAAGGGCCTCCTCGGAAGGACGGTCGGGGAGTCCTTCGAGCTTCTCATCGCCGGGAAACCACGCGAAGTGGAGGTCCGCGCGGTCGAGTGAGCGCCCTCCGCAAGCCCGCCGAGCCTACGCGGGCGAGACGGCGCCCACGGCGGACGTCTCCGGGCGCCGGTAGCGCTCGCCGTCCGTCGCGTACTCGGCGTGGCCGCACCAGGCGAGGAACTCTCGGAGCTTCTGAACGAGACGCTCGTCGGCGAGATCCCTGAGGACGGGGATGCGCGCCGCGAGGTCGTAGCTGCGGACGTGGGAGAGGATCCAGAGCGTCGTCGCTGCGGCCCAGACGAGGTCGACCGGGGTGACGTCCACGCCGAGACGGGAAGCGGCCCGCCTGTCGCCGTCCACGAAGTTGCGCACGAAGAACACCTTCGCGAAGCTCCGCTCCATGCGCGCGTCGAGCCGGGCCGAAAATCCGGTGCCGTGAGACAGGTCGGCTGCCATCGTCGCGCGGACGAGCGCGCCGCACGTCGCGTCGTCGAAGCCGCCACGGAGCGTCCCGGCCCGCGTGAGGAGCAGATCCACGATCTCCTGGGGCGTCTCGCCGAGGAGCTCCTCGGGCAGGCCGAGCAGGAAGCACCGATGGCGGCTGAGCTCCACCTCCGCGCGCTCGGCGTCCGTGAAGTGCCGGCGCCCGGACCGGAGCACCTGGGAAGACAGGAGGAACACGCCGATGAGGCCCGCCGGCATCTGGTCCACCTGCGGGATCGGGATCCCGTACGTACGAACGTCCCAGTCGGTCCGCCGCGCGAGGACGTTGAACCTCACCATCGAATGCATCATCCGGACGCGTGCCGCGGCCCGGAATCCCTCTCCCCGGCGCTCGAGCGCACCCGGGAGCACGCTCGTCGTGAAGAACGACGCGGTCTCCTTCACGCGCCTCGCGGCGGTCGTGCTCGTGAGCGCGCCGGTGATGGCCATCGGGAGCGCGGAGTACTTGTTCATGAACGTCGCGAAGAACGCGCCCCGGATCGCGTACGGCGCGACGTGCGCGTAGGCGTTCCTCTGCCGGCGCGCGCCCTCCTCGATCAGCGACCTGTCGAGCCACGAGGGCAACGCTTCCATCTCCGCGATGAAGCGCTCGAGCTCCGGCGGCGCGCCTCGCACGCGCTCGACCCCGACGTCGCACGCTTCGTCCAGCATCGCTAGGAGGCGCTTCGCGCCGTATTCGGGGAGGAGCGCGGCGTAGGCGTCCGCCACGCCGTCGCCCAGCATGGTGTAGGCCCGGAGCATCCCGACCCGTTCCCGGTTCTCGAGGAGCACGCGGCGCCTTCGCTCGAACCGCAAAGGCAAGCTGCTCCGGTCCGAGGGCGAGTCCGTGAACCGCTCGGGAACCACGGAGAAGTCCACCTTGCCGTACATCGCGGGGTTTCGCTCGCGCTGGGCCGCTGCTTTCCGCTCGAGGGCGTGAACGTCGATGAGCACGGTCCTCGCAGCATAGCTCGGGAAAGACGCGGGAGCCCGGGCGGGGCTCCCCGGTTCTCCGTCGCGGAGACCCCGGAGTGAGGGTATGGTCGAACAGCAGATGAACGGCCCGGGGTGCTCCAGGCAGCTTCGGCGTGCATGAGCGACGGCGAACCCAAGTCCGAGCGACGCCGAAAGGGGCGGTCGACGCACTCGGCGGAGCGGCCGCGGCCGATCCCTCGAGCCGCCGACATGCCCAGGGAGTTGCCGCCGCCGAGAGGGCTCGAGGCGTACACGGGCACGATGGGCGACGAGGAGATCATCGTCGTCGGGTTCGATCTCCCGAAGATCTCGGTGCCCCCGGGTCTCTCGGCGGCGGAAGAAGAGATCGTCCGGGCGATCGCGAGTGGCCTCCAGAACGCGGAGATCGCGAGGCAACGGGGAACGTCCGTGCGCACCGTCGCGAACCAGATCGCGTCGATCTTTTCGAAGGTGGGAGTCGGCTCGCGAGCCGAGCTCGTTTACCTGTGCTCGCGGGTCGAGTGACTCGCGAGCGACGCACGAAGGAGCTCAGTTTCGTCGTGAGCGCGAATTTCGTTCACGGCAAACGCCGCGTCTTGCGGAATCCGGCGCGGGGCCGTGATACGCTGGAACGCCGTGGGTAGGGCTTCCTGGTGGGTGCTCTTGGCGTCGAGCGCGGTGAGCGCGTGCGGCATGCACCCGGCATCTCCCGCCTCTTCCCTGCAACCGGCACAGCCGACGGAAGCTGCGCCCGTCGCCCGATCCGAGGCACCTGGGTCGGAGCCGCAACGACCGAAGAGGGCCGAAACGCCCCGGACCGCGTCCCGCATGACGGCTTTCGAGCTCGACGAGCGCGCTTGCGAGCTGGGGTCGGCGCAGGGTTGCAACGATCTCGGCGTGCGGTTGATGGAAGAGCGTGGACGAAAGCCGGATCCGGAGCGCGCGTTCGAGATGTACCGGAAGGCCTGCGAGCTCGGCCTCCCGATGGGCTGCACGAACCTCGGCTACGTGTACGAGAAGGGCGTCGGGACGTCGGCGGACCGGGACCGCGCGCTGTCCTCCTACGAGCGGAGCTGTACGGCGGGCGAGCCGCTCGGTTGCGAGCACCTGGGCGATCTCGTCTACGACGACGAGGCTCCCGACGCGAAGCTGCGAGCCCTCCGCGCCTACGAGCAAGCGTGCAAAGGGGGGCGTCAGGGCGCGTGCTCCGGGCTCGGCATGATGTACGGAATGGGGATCGGCGTCGCGCGGGACAGGTATCGTGCGGTGGAGCTCCTGGAAGGAGCGTGCGCGGCGAACGTCGTCATCGCTTGCACGGGGCTCGGGATGATCCGGCTCCAGCCCGGCGATGGGCTCGACGTCGAGGGAGGGAAGAACGCGCTCTCGCACGCCTGCGACGAGAGGGAGCCGCACGCGTGCTACCTCCTCGCGGGGACGCTCCGGACCGAGGACCCCGACGCCCACGCGACCGACATCCGGCACCTTCTCGAACGCGGCTGTGATTTCAAGCACGAGCCGAGCTGCCAGGCGCTTCGGGAGTTCAACGCGGGCGACTGAGCTTCGCCTGCTCAGCGCGTGCGGACGAAGAACTCGAATCCTGCGGGGATCTCGACGACGTCGCTGACCGCGCCCACGGAGAGCGGCTCGATGGCTTCCCGCGCGAGCTCGTACATCCGTGGAAGCTCGAGGGGGCCCATGGCGCCGGGCTCCTCTCCGACGGGCTCGTCGGCTGCGTGTGCCCAGAGCGTGTCCTGGAACGAAGCGCCCGCGACAATCGCCCGTCTGGCGGCGTCGATTCGCTCGCGGGCCGTCGAACGCTCGAAGCCAGGTTCGCCGCGGCGCGCTCCGACGGACGACATGATGAAGACGGACGCCTCCATCACCTTCGTCGGGCTGTGGGCGGCGTCGAAGTAGCTTCGCCCCGTGACGCGCCGCGCACCGTCGTACTGGAGTTCGACGGACGCGAACAGTCCCTTGGTCATGACGGGGTTTCCCGAGGTGTCGAGGTAGCGCTCGCGGAGCACGTCTCCCTCGGGGGAGTAGTCGCGCTCGAGGGCCGCCTCACCGGAGCGTATCGCCACCGCGTGCCCGGCCTCGTCCAGGTATTCGGTTCGGATCGCCTGGCGCCTGGCATCGAACAGATCCCGCCACGACGCGAAGCCGCGGAGCCCCTTGACCGGTTTCCCCTTCGCGTCGATGAGGTCCGAGCGCACGACCCTTCCTCGGTCGTCGAGCGTGTCCCTCGTCCCGGCTTCGCGCGCGTCGCGCTTGCCGGGGGTGCCGTCCTCCAGGAAGAAACGTCTCTCGACGATCCGGCCGAAGGAGTCTCGCCCGAGAACGACGCGGGCGAACCCCGCCGCGCTGGCCACGGGCTCGCCGTCGACCCCGAAGTAAGATTGATCGATCGTGCGGCCGTGGGCGTCCGGGACGTCCCTTCGCGTGGCAAAGCCGTCCTTGGCGAGAACCGGCGCGCCGTCGGGGCCGTAGCAGTGGAGGAGTCTGATGAAACCCGTGTCGTCCCGTTCGTAGGTGAAGCGGAACGCGCGGGAAACACGGTTCGTCACCGGCTTTCCGTCCACGTCCCACGCGGCGACCTCGCTCGCCCGGCCGAGGGCGTCGTATGCCGTCGTGATGCGGTGGGGACCGTTGTTCGAATTCACCGGACGACCGTCGACGCCGAAGAACCGCATCTCCGTGGGGCTTCCCGTGGGCCCCGAGTCCGTCTCGACGCAGGAAACGCCCGCGTGATCCAGAGCCGGCTTGCCGGCGAAGTCGAAGACGCAGCGGCGAGCGATGAGCCCGCGTGCGTCCCGCACGATCCGGACCTCCGCCGCTCCCTCCGGGAGCTCCGTCGGAGCGCCCGACGCATCGAAGTAGCGCCCGCGGATGACGCGCCCGTTCGGGTCGAGATCGAAGCGGGCGGTGACCACGGACGAGCCCGGAACGGCGTGGGGTCTCCCCGCTGCGTCCTGGTGGGTGAGCACGGTGCCGCCGTCCGCGTAGACCTCACGCCGGACGACGCCCCCAGCCTGCGCGCGGCAAGTCTCGAGGATCATCTCGTCGCCTTTCCACTCGAAATCCAGGGCGGCGCAGCCATCCGTCTCGTAGAGGCTGCCGTCCGCGAGCACGTGCTCGTGCCGCACGACGTGCGACCCTCGATACCGCAGGATCTCGAGACCGTTCCGATGCCTCGCCTGCTCCTCCGTCAACTCGACCGGGCACTCGGGAGCGCCGCGGCGCGAGACCACCACCGCGCACCGCTTGGCGATCAAGGCACCGTGGGCGCCGTCCGCCCTGGCCGTCAGACAGACCACGCCGACGATCGAAAGCGCTCCGACTCGGTTCACTTGCCCTTCTCCTTGAACTCGGCGAGGCGCGCACAGGCGCTCGCGCTGCCGAGATCGCAGCCGAGCGCGAGGGCTTTCGCCGCTTCTTCCGGGTCTTGCTCACCGTCACCGTCGAGCAAGACCTTGCCGAGGAGAAAGCAGGAGGTGCCGTCCTTGAGGGTGCAGCCCTTTCGATAGAGCTCGCGCGCATGGGACGCGTCCTGTTCGTGCCCGCCCTGGCCGAGGAGGTATTCGTTGCCGAGTCCGGCGCATCCGAGTCCCGACCCGAGAGCGCACCCTCGCTCGTAGAACTGGCCCGCGCGAACGTCGTCCCGCGCCCGAACCTTGCCCGCGGTGTACACCGTGCCGACGAGCGAGCAGGCTCCACCGACGCCCCGTGAACAGGAATCTTCCAGGAGCGCCGCCCCGCGCTGCTGCTCGTCGAGCACCTTCGAGTCGAGGAGGGCGCCGCCGACGTGCATGCAGGCGAACGGCTCGTGGTCGGCACACGCGCTTTCGTAGAGCTTGGTCACTTCGGCTCGTTCGCTCTCCGTCGACGCCGTCTGCGACTTTCCGAAAGCGAGATTCGTGCACGCGATGGAGAGGCCGGTGGAGCAGGCCGACGCCCAGAGCGTCCGGGCTCGCTCGGGGTCCTTCGCCACGCCGAGTCCGTCCGAGTAGCGATTGCCGAGCTGGTTGCACGCCGCGGATACGCCCTTCCTGCAGGCGGCGTCCGACAACTCGGGACCCGCCGTCTCGACGCCGCGCATCGCGAGGAAGACGGCGAGCGCGCGGTCGGCCCATTCGGGAGACAGGAAGAAAGCCGTCTTCAGGACGCGACTCGCGCCGTCCACGTGGAAGTCCAGGAACACGGGCGCCGATCCGTCGATGCCGAGGTAGCGGCCCTCCGAACGAGCGACGGCGTCGGAGCCGATGAAACGGGCCCCGAGGTCGAGCCCGAAAAACCCGAGCGAGAGTGCTCCGTGCCGCCCTCCATCTGCGGCTTCCGGCAGTGTGGGCCCCGATACGGCGGCGACGGCAGCCGCGGAACTTCCGGACCAGGCGAGCTGCGTCTTGCCCGACGCGCTCCGGACGCTCACCCACGTGGCGCCGGACCGCGTCGGAATGCGAGCCAGGACGCCGCCCTTCAAGGTGGGCACGACCGGTTCACCCTTCTTCGGCTTCGGCGGAGCCATGCGCTCGAGCCACCTGGAAATGGCCTTCCCGCACGCCCCCGACGGATCGCCCATCGAGACCCGGGCCCAGTCCGAGGCGGGCGTCGAACCCGCCGCGGGCTCCGTCCCCACCGCGTACGCCGCCGAGGTGGGAGACCGACAGGCTCGGAGAGCATCGCCGAGGCTCCGAAATGCGACGGCCGATCTTCCCGACGCCGCGCGCTTCAGCGCGTCCGCGACCGCCGGGGAGAACAGAGCACTCCGACGGACGGCGTCGGGCGGAACGAGCAGAGCGAACGACACGTGCGCGGGTAGCTCGAGCGGGCCCGCCGCGAGGTCCGCTTCGGGTGCCGAGACGATCGCGTCCAGGAGCGACGGTGTGCGCGGGGGCGGCGCGAGGGACACCTTCAGGTCTCCTCCGCCGACCGTGTGCTCGATCGTGCCCCGGGAGAGACAGCTCTCGACGGCGCCGAGGTCGTCTGCGACGGCGAAGAGCGCTTCGGAGAGGGCTCGATGGACGGGGAGCGTCTGGGGCGCGCCGATCGCCTCGGCGATCCCGTGCACGATGCCGGGCACGGCCTGCCGAAGCTCGCCCGGTGGTGGAAGCCCGAACACGCTCACCAGCGGCGCCGAGAAGGCGAGGTCGCTCCCCGACGTCGTGGTGATCTCGGCGGCGCCGCCCGCGTCCAGCCAGGACTCGTCTCCGCACATCGCGCGAGCAGCCCCGTTTCCGGTGGAGACGAGCAGGCACGCGGGCTCTTCCGTGCGGTACACGCCGGGAACGACGCGGCGGGCCCGCTTCGCAGCGTGCACCGCCTTCTCGAACGACGTGACCGTGAACGCCGAACCCGAAATGGAAAACGGCCGCGAGGCGCCGAAATATTCGACCGGCCGCGACGGATCCCATTGCCCGGGGAGCACACTCGCGGCGTCCACGTCGGCGAGTGAAACGGCCTTCCATCCCCGGGAAATGCGGGTCCACAGACTCCCCGGGTTCGCCACGCGGAGCCACGAGAGCGACGGAGCGGGCCAGGTGGTGGGCCGGAGCTTCGAGTCTTCCGCGACGAACACGTCGGGCGCCGCGGCGTTCGGCGTGGCGCCTCGCGACGGCGCGGCCCCATCCGGCGTCCTGGGTGGAGGCGCACCCCGGCCGCAGGCGGCGGCGCCGCTCCCGAGAACCAGCCACGCCGCGAGCCGCGCGGCATTCCTCAGCCCACTCGGATCCCACCTCATCACCATGGATCCGAGTCACGCTATCATGAACCGGGGTTCGCGGAACTCGCCCCGGGTTCCAGGCGTTCGCGGCGCCGCGGCTCCGCCGCTCAAGTCCCGACCGGCAGAGGCCGGAAGTCCAGGGGTTCTCGCACAGGTTCCATCGACGGGCGGGCGTCCTTCAGGCGTTCCTCTATGGATGCGGCGAACAGACTGGCCCGACCGACGTAGGCGCCGCGCTCGACCTCCCGCTGCGTGAAGGTACGGCCACGGGCGTTCGGAAACCCGCTCGCGACGCGCATCTCGGCCAGAGTCTCGTTCCCGCCGCGACCTCCCATCACCGCGAAGAACGCGACGTCGTGGAGATGCTGCCGGTGCAGATAGAGGTAGGACCGCACCGGAGACGACATCGTGCCCACCCAGACGGGCGTGCCCACGACGACGAGATCGTACTCCGCGGGATTGCGCTCGGTGTGGATCGCCGGCAATCCGCGCGCGAGTGCCTCCAGGGCCGATCGGACGTATCCGGAGACGCCGTTCCGAGGCGCGCTCTCCTGAATGCGGTCGACGTCCGCGTGGAGGATGTCCGCGAGGTGCGCCGCCACCTTCGCCGTCGCGCCGTCGCGCGAGAAGCAAGTCACCAGGGTTCGTTTCGTCATCGGGCACCCACTCCTTGTCGAGCAGAGCTGCGCCCGACTGGATGGCGAGGCGCTCCGCTGCACGCGAGCGAAGCAACCGTCGTGCCATGCAGCGAGCGGAGTCAGGCCCGGGTGACGGGTTCTTCTGCCGGGATCGACAGATAGAAGGTGGACCCTTCCCCGGGGTGACTCTCCACCCAGATGCGCCCGCCGTGCGCCTCGGCGATCCCCTTCGCGATGTACAAGCCGAGGCCGTTGCCGCTCGAGCGATCGGTGCTTCCCCGCCAGAAGGGATCGAAGAGATGCGGCAGATGCTCCGGCGGGATGCCGACTCCCGTGTCCGCGACTCGAAAGATCAGGTCCGGCCCGTCCACACGCGCCGCCAGGGTGACCCGTCCGGCCGGCGTGAAGTTCAACGCGTTGTTGACCAGGTTGCCGAGTGCCTGCTCGAGACGCCCGGGGTCCGCGAACGCCGGCGGCAGACCGTCCGGGACTTCGATCTGGAGGGCGAGCCCGCGCGCGGTCGCCCCGGGCCGGTGGAGCTCCACGACCCGACCGAGGAGCGTCCCCGGATCCACCCGGATCGGGTGCACCTCGAACGGGCTCGCGTCGAGAAGCGTGATGCTGAGGAGGTCGTCCACGAGGCGATTCATGAGCGCCGTCGCTCGCTCGATCGCGTCGACCGGTGCCCTCTCGCGCCGCTCGGGCGCCGAGCCTGGACGGCGGAGAAGCTGGATCTGGAGTCGGATTGCGGCGATCCAGTTCCCCAGGTCGTGCGCAACGATGCCGAGCCCCTCGTCACGAAGAGCGGTCGCGCGACGCTCCTGATCGTGGAGCCGGTCGTTCGCCACGAAGAGCGCGACCCGCCGCGCGACCTCCTCGGCGAGACGGACGTCGGGCGGCCGAAACCGGCGCTCTCGAGACGCGAGTCCGAGGACGCCCATCAGGCCGCCCGGGCCAAGGAGTGGCGCAAAGAGCGCGCTCGGCTGCGGAAGCGACGCGGACGGGAGGACTCGGAGGACGGTGCGGTGGGCCTCGACGGCGCGCCAGAGGGAATGGTCCGGGAGCCTCGACGGTGGAAGCGCCTCAATCAACTGCTCCGCGAGCGCGTCCCCGGGCTCGCCCGGTCCGGCAGCCACCTGCACGAGGGCGCCGTCGGGATCGAGGAGGCAAATCACCGCGGCGTCTCCGGGCTCCTCGGAGAGGACTCGAACCGTGTCTGCGAGGCCGGGCTGGAGATCCAGCGACACGAGCGCCGCGCCGATGTCCGCGAGCACCCGGCGTTCCCGATCCTCCCGACGTTTCTCCGTCTCGTCCCGGATGCAGGCCGTGAAGATCGATTCCCCATCCACGACGATCCTGGAGATCATCACCCCCACCGGGAACTCCTCGCCGTTCTTCCGGAGGCCGAAGGTTCTCGCGTGGTCCATCCACCGCGCGCCGACGGGTTCATGCGCGAACGCGGCGACCTGCCCGACGTGGTCCGGGCGGTACCGCTCGGGCATCAGCGTTTCGAGCGGCCGCCCGACGACCTCGTCGCGCGTGTAGCCGAACAGGAGCTCCGCCTTCCGGTTCCACTGAACGATGCGCCGCGAGGCGTCCGCCGAGACGATGGCATCGCCGGCGTTCGCCAGGATCTCCGCGTCTCTCACCCGGGCGGCGGAAGCCGCGTCGCGCGCTCGAGCGCGTGCGAGAACGTCCGCCACCCGCCGCACGAGAAGATCTAGGTAGAGCAAAGGTCCCCCCGTGCGCTTGCCACCCCGTCAGGATCTACCGCGATCGCGGAGTCCAGCGCTGCAGCATTTTGGTCGGGTGCCGCGCAAAAACTGCGCTCGAGGCGAACCCCCGAAGCCCACGTACGAATCTTTCAGTCGGAGCCAGCGGTCGTCGATGCGTATGCGGCCGTAAACGAGATCGCCGAGACCGGTGCCTGGTCGAATCCTGGGATTTCGCGATACCGTCGGCGCGCTCGGGACGTCAGCCATGAACGTTGTCCTGGTGGATGATCACCGCATCGTGCGGGACGGCCTGCGGAGCCTCTTCGAGCGAGAGGGGTTCACGGTGGTCGGGGACGGGGGAACCGGACGAGAGGGGCTCGCGCTCTCCCGAGAGCTCCGCCCGGATCTGGTGATCATGGACGTCACCATGCCCGACTTGAACGGCATCGACGCGACCGCGCAGATCCTCGCTGCCGTGCCCGGCGCCAAGGTCGTGGGACTCTCGATGAACGGTGACCGCAAGTTCGTCGCCGGCATGTTCGCGGCAGGAGCATCCGGGTACCTGCTGAAGACGTGCTCCGCCGAGGAGTTGCTGCTGGCGGTCCGCGAGGTCATTTCCGGTCGGAAGTACGTGAGCCCCTCGGTGACGTCCGTGGTCGTGGAGGGGCTCGTGGAGAGCTTCGCTTCGTCCGCGGTCCCGTCGCGCCCGACCCCCCGCGAATTCCCTGCGGTGAAGGCGCTGAGCGCGCGCGAGCGCGAGGTGCTCCAGCTCCTCGCCGAGGGCAGGACCTCGAAGAGCATCGCGGCAACGCTGAACGTCGCCGTCACGACCGTCGAGACTCACCGGCGGCAGCTCATGGACAAACTCGGCCTTCACTCCGTTGCGGAGCTCACGAAGTTCGCCATCCGCGAGGGACTCACGTCGCTCGACTGATCGGCTCCGCGCAGACGGCGCGCCCCGAGCTCGTGTGGAACGAAACGTGCAAGGCACGCGCTACATGATCGCCAGCGAAATCATGACCGGAAGGCCGACCACCGTGTCGGCGCGAACCTCGATCCGTTCCACCCTGCGGAAGCTCGCCGAGCTCGACGTCCGCCATTTGCCCGTGACCAGCGATGGGGCGGTCGTCGGAATGGTGAGCGACCGGGACCTCCGAGACGTCGTGTCTCGCCTTCTCCTGGAGGCCGGGCCAGATCTGGATCTGCTGCTGGAGCGGCCAGTGGGCGACGTCATGTCGGCGGACGTGATCGCGGTCGATCCCGAGACGGACGTGGACGAAATCATCGATCTCATGGTCGAGCATCGCATCGGAGCGGTCCCCGTCGTCACGCCGGACACCGCGGACCTGGTCGGAATAGTGAGCTACGTCGACGTCCTGCGCGCGTCGAAAACAGGGGAATGATCCCGCGGCGTCGAGCGGCGGGCGAATGCCCCCGCGTCCCGGTCGTCACCGAGTTCGTGCGGGCGGCGGGCCGGGGAGGTGAGTGAGGGCTGCGGGGGGAAGAAATACTCATGACCCCGCGGGCTGACGTCGCGCGGCATCCCCGCTTTTTGTGCACCGGATCCCGAGATCCATGGATGGCCGGCTGTGCTGCGCCGGTGGATCTTGGCAGTCAGGAGAAAGCCGATGAGCGACGCACTCGGAATGGATGGGGACCTGGCGGCCGTTTCCTCGCGACTGCCCGAACCGGAGCGGATCTCGAGCGTGCCTCCCGCGGGAGGCGCGAGCGGAGTCAATCTAGCGGCGGAGCTCGCTCGCGTCAGGGCCGAGAGCGACGCGAAGACGGAGTTCCTGTCGATGATGAGTCACGAGCTTCGTACGCCGCTGAACTCGATGCTCGGATTCGCTCAGCTCCTCGAACGAGACAAGAAGGAGCCCCTTTCGTCACGCCACCGGGAGCGCGTCGAGAACATCCTGAAGGGCGGAGAGCACCTGGTCCGTCTCGTCGAGGACATCGTGGATCTGTCCCGCATCGAGGCCCGCGGGCTCTCGGTCGAGCAGGAGGCGGTGAACGTGGACGACGTCCTCGACGAGGTGCTGGTCACCCTGGCGGATGCGGCGCGGCGGCGCGGAGTCCGCTTCGAGCGGGCCTGCCGCGTGAACGATCCGCTCTTCGTCCTCGTGGATCGCACGCGGTTCGTCCAGGTGCTCCTGAACTTCACCTCCAACGCGGTGAAGTACAACCGCGATCGCGGGCTGGTCCTCTTCTCGATGTGCACGCCGGGCCCTCGCACCGTCCGCGTCACCGTGACGGACACGGGGATCGGCATTCCCCTCGCGAACCAGGCGTCGATCTTTCGTCCTTTCCAGCGCGCGGGGCGCGAGGACTCCGAGATCCCCGGAACGGGCCTCGGACTCTTCGTGACGAGACGGCTCGTCGAGCTCATGGGGGGGACCGTCGGCTTCCGCAGCCGCCCGTCGGAGGGATCGGACTTCTGGGTCGAAGTTCCGAGACAGGTGGAGCCCCCCGGAACCGACACCCGGCGCATCCAGGCGCCCGCAGTCCAGACCAAGGACGCCTGAGAGCGGTCCTGACGAGCCGTGACGAATTCCGTGACGACAAGAAGCGTCGCCATCGCGGTCGGCCGCGAAACCCTCGAAGGTGACCTGACCCTCCCTGCCGGAGCACGCGGAGTGGTCCTGTTCGCGCACGGGAGCGGGAGCAGCCGGGGAAGTCCGCGGAACCGATCGGTCGCGAAGCGGCTGTCGGACGCGGGGCTCGGGACGCTGCTCTTCGACCTGCTGACGCGAGCGGAAGAGCGCATGGACGCGATCGACGGCCACCTCCGGTTCGACATTCCGTTCCTCGCGCGCCGCCTGGGGGTCGCCACGGACTTCGTCCGCGACTCGGAGCTCACGCGGAGCCTTCGATGCGGCTACTTCGGCGCGAGTACGGGCGCGGCTGCGGCGCTCGTCGCAGCGGCCGCGCGCCCCGGCGAAATTTTTGCGGTGGTCTCCCGCGGTGGTCGCCCGGATCTCGCGGAGGGCTCCCTGTCCCGGGTGCGTGCCCCGACGCTCCTCATCGTCGGGGAAGAAGACAGGGAGGTCCTCGAGCTCAATCGAATCGCGCTATCGGAGCTGTCCTGCCCTCGGGAGCTCGCGATCGTCGCCGGGGCGACCCATCTGTTCGAAGAGCCCGGCACGCTCGACGAAGCGGCCCGTCTCGCGCGAGACTGGTTTCTCCGGCACGTCGAGGAGAACGGAGCCCCCTGACCCGAAGCCTCGCCGCTCCGCTCGTGGGCCGCGCTCCTCCGGGTCGCCGCCCGGCGTCGGTCACTTGCCGGGCAGGGGCTCCACGAGCACGGGGGCCGAGTGGAGGTACCGCGCGACCCGACGCTTCGCCTCGATGTCCCGGTAGATCCGCAGGACCTGCTCGGCAGTGAGCGAGAGTACTCTGCCGAGCTCCTCCGCGGAGACGCCCTGTTCGTACGCCGAGAGAGACAGATCCATCTTGTCGTATGGGAGCGAGAAATAGAACTCGTCCTGCCCTTGCGGGAGCGAATACGTGTCCGTCGTCGGCGGGCGCGCGCGGATCTCCTCCGGGACGTCGAGCGCGGCGGCGAGCGCGTAAACCTGCGTCTTGTAGAGGTGCGCGATGGGCTTGAAATCCGCGAGACCATCCCCGCCTTTGACGAAGAAGCCCTGATCGTACTCGAGCCGGTTCGGCGTTCCGGCGACCGCGTAGTTCAAGCGGTCGGCGTGGTAGTATTCGTAGGTCTTTCTCGTGCGCTGCTTGAAATTCGTCGCGGCGACGAGCTGCAGGTACGCCGCCGCGGGCAGGCGCGACGTGCGGAGCTGGCCGTCCGGCGACTGGACGGTGAGGAGGGAGACCCCGACGCGCTCGCCCTCGAGCAGGGACGGGAGCGTCAGCTTGTGCTTCCAGCCCGCGCCGTACTCCGGGAACACGGTCCGGATCGCTTCGATCTGCCGGTCGTAGCAGCCGAACGCGGTGAGCGCCGGCGCGATGTCCTCGACGAGGCTCTCGACGCCGAGTCGCTCCGCCATCTCGCGGCCGAGGCGGAGCGAGTCCGACGAGGAGTCCCGCTCCGGCATGAAGAGCGCGAGTACCCGCTCTCGCCCGAGCGCTTTCACGCACAGCGCCGCCACGACGGAGCTGTCGACTCCTCCGGACAATCCGACGACGGCGCCTTTTTTCCGGAAGTTCCCGAGCACTTCTCGGCGAATCGTCGCGGTGATGCGTTCGATGGCGCCCGACACGTCGAGCGCGAGCGCTTCCCTGGACCAAGTCATGTTCACCGGCCTTTCGAATTCACTTCCGCAGTTCTCGCATGGAGCTTCGAGGATGGCGGGCCATCGAGTACATGACGTCGATCGCTCCGATCAGGCCCGGCACGATGTCTTCCCCGCTGATGGACGAATCCACCGCATCCGCGCGATGCCTCGAGAGCCAGCTCCGCCATCGACCGGCGTCGGATGGTTCGACGTTGCCCGCGAGCTGGCCGAGCGCGAGGAGCGACCGGAGCGCAATCTCGTCCCGGTAGCACGTGGGTCCGTCCCAGGCGCTCGCGCGCGGCTCGACGGCGCGCCCGATCTCCGCCTCCCGGCCGAGCGCCCCCAGGTGCAGCATCCACGGGAGCGGCACTCCACGCGCGACGTCGAACCCCATCTGACCGTAGTAGCGAGGGTTGAAATCGATGAGCAGTCTCCGGTCTTCGTCGGCGACGAACTCGGCCTCGAGGATGCCGAAATAGCCGACGGAGCGGCACAGGCGTTCGAGCCCGGAAAGAAGCGCCGGCTCGACCTCCGCGGTCTCGAAGCACAACCCGACGCCGAGTCCCCGCCGCTGCAGGATCTTCACGGCGCCGCGCGCCCCGTGGATGCGACCCGCGCGATCGGCGAACCCGGTGATCGAGTACACGTCGTGCGCCGCCGAGGGAACGAACTCCTGCACAATGGGGAGCTCCACGTCCGGCGTCGCGTGCAGCACCATCCGCTCGTGCGGAGAAGCGCGGAGCTCGCGGAAGACGCGCAAGAGCTCCGTCCGGCCGCGGACGATCGCCCCCTTGCTCATCGTCGTGAAGAACACCTGCGAGCGTGGCTTCACGACGAGCGCCTCGTTACCGTCGGCGAGCGCCAGGGCCTCTTGCTCGGTCGACGGGGCCCACGTCCGGGGCACGCTGAGCCCATTCGCGACCGCTGCATCGTAGAGACGCCGCTTGTCGAGGACCGCGTCGAGGGCGGAGAACGGCGGGACGTACAGCGCGAAGTGGGGGGCCAGGGTTTCCTGGTGGCGGGCGATGAGCCAGGCCAGGTTGTCGCAGGTCGGGTGCAAGACGGCCCCGGGGTCGCGCTCGCCGAAGGCGACCAACCAGTCGAGCATTCGGCGGCCGTCCGCCATCGACGGGCAGCGGACGCGACGGCGCGCCGCGTGGGACCACGCGGCGGCGCCGAGGACGCCGTCTTGGGCGATGGTGACGGAGACCCCGTGACTCGCGAGGCAGCGAGCGCCAGCGAGCGTGCCGGAGTACTGCGCCATCGTCAGGAGGGCATGGCTTTCGGAGTCGTGCATCGGGATGGACCCTTCAGCAAACGTCACGCCAGCCTGCTAGGCTCGCGCCCCGGATGAACGGCCCCTCCGAACGTGCCTCCGCTTACGCACGGAAACTCCTCGCCGCCGTGACGCAGACGACCCCGGCCGAACGCGAAGAAGTCCTCGAGTTTCGCGCGAAGATGTACGGCCCGAGATCGGCCTTCGCGGATCCGGCGTGGGTCCGCTGGCTGTACGACGACGCCCCGGCCGCCAGGGCGAAGGGCCCGGCACTCTGGATCTTCCGTCACGAGGGGCGCATCGAGGCGCACCAGGGCGCCGTATTTGCGCGCCTGCGCATCCGAGAGCAGGAACGGACGCTCGCCTGGACGCTCGACCTGATGGTGAGCCCCGCGCAGCGGATGCGGGGGATCGGCGCCGTGCTCCCGCAGGTCCCGCTCGGCGCCGCCGAGCTGGGCGCCGGGACCGAGGTGTCCGAGGCGGCGCAGAAGTCCTTCGCGCGTGCCGGCTGGCAACATCTGGGCACCCTGCCGCTCTGGGTGCACCTCGTGGATCCGGCGCCCTTTCTCCGGGAGCGCGTCGGGCCCGGCGCCGCAGCGGTGCTCGGTCCCGGAGGACGAGCGCTCGGACGCGCCGTGCGCGTCGCGGGTCGGGTCCGCGCCCTCGGACGGCGCCTCGTTCCGATGGCCGAATTCGACGAGCGCGCGGACGCAATCTGGCGCCGCTGCGCCGCGGACTGGCCGGTCATCGTGCGACGCGATCTGACGTGGCTCCGCTGGCGGTGGGACGCCTGCCCCAGAAGAGAATCCGCATTCGGGATGTGGTTCATGCGGGGGCAGGACGCGATCGGGTGGGCCATGCTCCGCGTCGGGACTCACCGGGGAGAGCCGGCGGGCTTCATCGTCGATCTGCTCTGCGAGGCGAAGGAGCTTCCGGCACTCCTCGCGCTCTCGGTGAACGAGCTCGCGAAGCATCGGGTCGTCGCCGTCTATTGCCTGTTCCGCGGCCCGGGGACTCGCGCCGCCCTCCAGCAGAATGGCTTCCTCGAGCGGGCGAGTGGACTGACCATGATGTGCCGGACGATCGATCTGCCCCCGGAAGAGCAGGACCTGCTCGCGGTCGCGGACAACTGGTACGTGACGAGCGGCGACAGCGACCTGGATCGGCCGCGCGAGCATACCGTCTACGCGTGAACGGCGCGTGCGACGGTCGCCCTCGCCGGCGCTCCGTCGGTCACGTCCCGACCGACCAGATCTTCGAAGGTCTCCCCCCGGCGGATCAGCGTCGCGCGCCCCTTGTCGAGGAGCACGATCGCCGGCCTCGGGAACGAGAAGGAGGTGGAGAACGGGACGAAGTACGCCCCCGCGTCCATGATGGCGAGCGTCGTACCGGGCGTCAGCCGCGGGAGCCGTCGGGTCCAGGCGAGCGAGTCCATCGGCGTGCAGATGGGGCCGACCAACCGGTAGTCCTCGTGCGTCCGGGACTCGGGCCCGATGACGAAGATCTGATGACGCTCGTTTCGCAGCGGCTCGGCGACGTTGATGCCCGCGTCCAGCACCGCGTGAACGAGCCCCGCGGCGCCGCTGCTCTTCAGCGCGCCGACGCGGCAGAGGAGCATCTGCGTATTCCCCGTCATGGCCCGCCCGGGTTCGACGAAGATGCGGGGCCGATCCCACCGGTGCCGCGCGCAAGACTCCTCCACCCGGCGCACGACGATGTCGACGTACTCGCGGATCCCGAGAACCGAGCTCGGATTCCGCGGCGGCACATCGATGCCGAACGTGCGATTCAACCGTTGCTCCCTCTCCGAGGGGCGCGTCACCGTCGGGCACGCGAGGCTCCCGCCGACGTCGAGGATCTCGGGAACGAAGTCGAGCTCCTTCCGGAGCGTCACGCAGAAGGCGAGGACGGCGCCCACGAAGGCTTCCGTCGCGTCCGCCGTCGCCAGTTCTCCACCGATGTGCGAATGCACCGAGACGACGTCGAGCTCCGGGAGGCCGAGGAGCTGCCGAAATGCCGACAGCGCCTCGCCGCCCGCGATGGGTTCCCCGAACTGGCTCCCCCAGCCGAGTGGCGCCACCACGCGGAGGCCGACTCGCGCTCGCCGGCCGACGGCGCGAGCCGTCTCGGCGACCAGGTTCGCCTGCTCGCGGTGGTTCAGCTGGATGAGCGCGCCGATCTCCACCGCTCGCCGGATGGCCGACTGGGACTGACCCGGTCCGTTCAGGACGATCTTGTCGCCCGGCACCCCGAGCCGCTCCGCCAGCCAGAGCTCGTACTCGGAGATGACCTCCGCCCCGACACCGGCCGCGTGCATGCGCTCGAGCAGGCCCGACACCGGGTTCGTCTTGTACGAATAGAAGACCTCGACACCCGCCCGTGCACCCGGGGGGACGTGCCGAAAAGCGGCCATGTTCTCGTCGAGCCGCGAGGCGTCCGCGACGAACAGCGGGGAGCCGTACCGGTCCAGGACGTCCTGGAGACGGATGCCGCCCCGACCCGTCACGAGAAATCCTTCGTCGTCCCTCCCGAGCCCCCACAGGAGGGGCTCGAGCTCTCGCGCCCGCGTCAGCCGGCGGATGCCGGGTCCGAGCGTGCGCTTCAGCGCGACCTTCAGGTTCGATGGCCGCGCCCGCTCTCGCAGACCGAGCGCCACGCTCATCCTCGCTTCCGGGCGATGAACGCCGCGATCCGGTCCACTGAATCCAGGTTCTCGGGCAGCATCTCGGAGTCCTGGATGGCGATGCCGAACTCCTTCTCCAGGAAGTCCACGACCTCGAGGACGCCCGTCGAGTCGATGACGCCCTGATCGACCAGGGACTCGCCGTCCGCGAGTGTCGACGCCTCCGGCAGGTAGAAATTCGTCACGATGAACTCCCGGATTCTTTCCTGAACGCCCTGCATCGCTTTCTCCCTTCGTTCCCAGTCTCGCGCTTCGCTGCTCCCCGCGCCGTTCAGCGCAAGGAGGTCTTCTTGATCTTCCCCGTGTCGGTTTTCGGCAGTTCCGGGACGATCTCGAAGTGCTTCGGCACCATGAAGCCTTCCAGCCGCCTCTGACATTCGAGCTGCAAGTCGCGCACGGCGAGCTCCGCGCCCTGCTCGAGCACGACGAACGCCTTCACGGCCTGCCCGAGGAGCTCGTCCGGTACGCCGATCGCCGCGGCCTCCTTCACCCCCGGGATGCAGGCGAGGGCGTTCTCGACTTCCTTCGGCGCGACCTTCTCGCCGCGGGACTTGATGATGTCGTCCATGCGACCGACGAAATAGAGGTATCCGTCCTCGTCGGTCTTGCAGTAGTCGCCCGTGTAGAGCACCCGGACGCCCGGGATCGGTCCGGGACGGAGCTTCTTCGCCGTCGCTTCGGGTTTCTCCCAGTACCCCTGCATGACGGTCGCTCCGTTGATGACGAGCTGCCCCACCACGCCGGGACCGACCCGTCGATCGTCCTCGTCCACGATCCAGAACTCCGTGTTGGGGATCGCGATGCCGACGCTCGTCGGCTTGGCGTCGAGATCCTCGGGCGGGAGATACGTGCAGCGCTTGCACTCGGTGAGCCCGTACATCGAGAAGATGCGTGCCCGCGGGAAGAGCTCCTTCAAGAGCAGGATGTGCTTCACGGGGAGCGCCGCCGCCGTGTTCGTGACGAAGCGGATGCTCGACAGATCCGTGGCGCGAAGCGACTTCATCTCCGCGAGCATCGCGAAGACCGTCGGGACGCCGGGGAAGCCGGTGACGCCTTCCTCGGTCATGAGCTTCACCACGCGGGCCGGAAAAGCGAAGGAGCGTTCGAGGACCAGCCGGGCCCCCTGACGGAACGACAGGATCATCTGGTAGAGCCCGTAGTCGAAGGCGAGCGGAAGCACGTTCAGGACGACGTCGTCTTCCCGGAGGCCGAGATACGAGCCGATCGACGTCGCGGCCGTCAGCATGTTGCGGTGACTCAGCATCACGCCCTTCGGATCCCCCGTGGATCCGGACGTGTAGACGATCGCCGCCAGGTCGATGTCGATGGCGCGGCGCGGAGGCGGCTCCGCTCGATTCGCATCCGCGAGGACGTCGTCCCATCGGGCTCCACGCTTCAGGCGGCCGAGGTCGTCGTCGGAGAGCGCACCGACGACGATCGTCGTCCGGAGGTGCGGGGACTCCACGGCGGCCTCGAGGAAGACTCCGCGGAGTTGGTGCTCCGTGATCAGCGCCGCCGGACGGCAATCCCGGACGACGTAGGCGAATTTGTCCGCCTTCGTCTGCGGGTTCACCATGCTGACGACGGCGTTCGCCTTGAGCGCTCCCCAGAACGCGATCGCCGCCTCCACGGTGTTCTCGGCGAACACCAGCACGCGATCTCCGCGCTCGACTCCCCGCGAAACGAGCGCGTTCGCGAGCGCGTTCGAGCGGGCTTCGAGCTCCCCGTAGGTGAGCCTCTTTCCGCCGCAGACGAGGGCCACCTTTTCCGGAAGCCGCGCGGCGGAGTGAATCAGGTAGTCGTGGAGCAACGGCGTCGCACTGACGTGTTCGGGGCGGTTCACTCTGGGCTCTCCAGTCGGTCGATGTCCGTGCGGAGGGCCACGCCTTCACCGAGGGACGGCCGTGCACGGACGAACTGCTGATGGAGGAGCTGCGTCGAGATCACCCCGACGAGCCCCATGTTGTCGGTGTTGGAGGCCCGCGCCGCGCGGGGCGTCGCGCGGCATTTCTCCCAGAGGCGCCTCACGGGGGCCGGAGCGAAGAGCCCGGAATCGGCGAGCGCCGATTCCGAGAGCAGGTCGTCGACGTACTCTGCGCCGCGTCCGACGAACGCCGCGGCGTCCGGGGCGCGATAGGGTTGCTTCTTGCGCTCGACGATGGCCCGGGGCACGAGGCGTGAAGCGGCGCGCTTGACCACGTGCTTCTCGTCGAGGACGGCGAGCTTGTAAGCGTCGGGGAGGGAGCTCGCGAGCGCCACCACGTCGCGATCGAGGAACGGGAACCGCCCTTCCACCGAGTGCGCCATGAGCATGCGATCTCCCTGCGAGGACAGGAGGTACCCGGCGAGGAGACCCTTCATCTCGAGGTGCTGGTCCTGGGCGAGGGGAGTCCAGCTCGAAAAGTGCTCCGGGACGCCGTCCAGGAATTCACCGACGACGTCTCGCGCGCCGAGACTGTCGCGCGTCTCCGGAGACAGGAGCCGCAGGAGAGCGCGCGTCGAATCCCAGCGGGTCGTGTGGGCGAACCCGGGCTCGAGCGACTCGTCGAGACGCCGGCCGAAGAATGCCTTTCCCGTCGCGGCCGAGACGGGCGAACGGCCGAGGTACGGGTACAGTCGCTCGAGGAGCCGCGGACGGAGAGTGCTCGCGGGCTCGCGGGCCCAGAAGCGCCGCACCTTGCCCTCGCGGAAGAGATCGTACCCGGCGAACACCTCGTCGGCGCCTTCCCCCGTCAAGACGACCTTGATTCCGCTCTCTCGGACGAGCCGCGAGAGCAGCCACAGGGGCGCCGGCGCCGTCCGGAGGATCGGACGTTCGGCGTGCCAGACGACGCCCGGAAAGGCGCGGGCGATGTCCTCGCCGCGGACGCGGATCTCGTGATGACGACTCTCCAGGCGGTCGGCCATCATCCGCTGGAACTCTCCCTCGTCGAACTCGTCGTCGTCGAACCGGATGGAGAACGTGTCGAACCGCCCGCCCGCGAACCTCCGTCCGAGGGCGGCCACGAACGAGCTGTCGAGCCCGCCGGAGAGGTAGCTTCCGACCGGCACGTCGGCGCGAACCATCCTGAGGCGCACGGCTCGCGCGATTGCCTCCTGCACGGCCTCCGTCGCGTCCTCGATGGAACCTCTGAAGCGGCCCTCGCCGCTCTCCCGCGCCGGGTACTCGGGCTCCCAGTAGGCGTGCTCCGTGACCGTTCCGCCCTCGTAGACCCGCACGTGACCGGGACGGAGCTCCTCGACGCCGGCGAAGATGCTCTGTGGCGGCACGACCGACCAGAACGTGAGCGTCTGCTCGAGCCCGACCGGATCGATGCGACGCGGGATCGCGGCGTCGGCGGCGAACAGCGCCTTCACTTCGCTCGCGAAGTAGAGCGTCCCTTCGTGGACGCACAGATAGAGAGGACGGACACCCAGTCGATCCCGCGAGAGCACCAGGCGCTCCTTGCGCGCGTCCCAGAGCGCGAGGGCCCACTGCCCGTTCATCCGCTCGAAGGCGTCGTCCCCCCACTGCTCGTAGGCGTGGACGATGACTTCGGTGTCGCTCTTGGTCCGGAACCGATGCCCGAGCGCGACGAGCTCCTCTGCGAGCTCGACGTAGTTGAACACCTCCCCGTTGAAGGTGATCCAGAGGGAGTCGTCCTCGTTGGAGAGCGGCTGCTGGCCCGCGGCGAGGTCGATGATCGACAGGCGGGTGTGGCCGAGGGCCGTGCGGTGATCTCGGTACAGACCGGCTTCGTCCGGCCCCCGGTGGCCGAGCGCCGCGATCATCCGCGCCACGTCTCTCCGTCGCGGTGGCTCGGCTCCGGGCCGCTTCATGATGCCGCAGATCCCGCACATGGTCGCCGCGAGGTCTGCACGGACCGCGCCACGCGCATCGGCGCGGCCGAAACGCATGAACACGAGAGGCGGCCGGCGGCGAAAGCGCGATGTCGGAGCGAAGGGGTGGCTCGCGCGCGGGATCGAGCCGCTTGGACGAGACGCTCGGTTTGCGCGGATTCTCGCAAGGGCTGCCGGCGGCGCGAAGCGTCTTCCCGGCCGTGTTTCGTCCGCCGCTCCTCTTCCATGGCGAGGACAGGACACCCCGCGCATCGAGCGGCAAACCGGCGCTCCTCGCGAGGTGGCCCGGGCGATGCATGACGCAGTGACCGAGGACGGCGATGAACATCACCCAAGGACACCGCGAAACCCATTCCCAATCGCTGACCGGAGGCTTCCCGGAGGATTCCGAGAGAACCAGCAGCGTGCCACCGCCCCTGCCGAACGGAGGGTACCCCGGGCCACGCATTTCGAGCGTGCCGCCAGTCGCCTTCGAGGTGGCCGCTTCACCCGACGGGCTCGCCCCCACGGCGGCACTGATCCTGATTGCCGGCGTTGCGGCCCTCGTGCTTCCGATGCTGATGGGCAACGTCCCGGACCCCGACGCTCGGTCGAGCGCGAACGCTCAGCCTGCGCCGGTCTACGAGCAGTTCATCCAGCTCGACGAGGTCGTGATCCTGGGCAGCGACGACGCTTCAGGGGACGCCGAGTAGTCCGGCGTAGCAGCGGGGGAGCCCTCCTCGTCGCCGTCCACTCGACGGACCGCGCGGGATCCCCCGTGGGGTTCGGGAGGAGGCCACGCGGAATCCCGCTGCCGCGCGCTCGATTGGTGTAACCTAAAAGGGTTGAAGACCAGCGCTCGAATTCCGAAGGACCCCGAGCGGGATGAATGGGACGCCATCGTCGTGGGTACCGGCATGGGCGGCGGCACGTTCGGCTACGAGCTCGCGCGACTCGGCCGCCGCGTCCTGTTCCTGGAAAAGGGCCGGTTATTGCACGGAAATCCGGGCGCCGCGGACGAGCCGGAAGCGGACCTGGCTCCGGAGCTCGACGAACGGATCCGGACGGGACGCTGGCCCCTCCGGCTGAAGGGCCAGACGACTTTCGGAAACGTGGAGTTCTACGCGCCCCTGGGCTGCAGCACCGCGGGTTCGACCGGGCTCTTCGGGGCGCAGCTCGAGCGCTTCCGGCCGTCCGATTTCGAGCCGCGGTCGCGCTATCCCGAAGCGCGCGAATCGACGCTGCCGGAAGCGTGGCCCGTCACGTACCAGGAGATGGTTCCGTTCTACCGGCGCGCGGAGTCGCTCTTTCGCGTGTGTGGAACGGAAGACCCACTCGAGCCGGATCCCGAGAGCGTCCTCCGCGCACCTCCGCCGCTCAGCGCGCGCGACGAAGTGCTGTGGCGGACGTTCGAGTCCGCCGGTCTTCACCCCTATCGTTCGCACATCGGCATCCGCTATCTGGAGGGCTGCGACGAATGCCCGGAGCAGTGCGCGCGCGAGTGCAAGAGCGACGTGGGGACGATATGCGTCGCCCCCGCGCTCGTCGAGCACGAGGCCAGCGTGCTCCCGCGCTGTGAAGTGCTCGCCGTGAATACCGAAGGCCGCCGCGCGACGGGCGTACGCGCGCGCTACCAGGGCCGTGAAATCACGTTGCGAGCCAGGGTCGTCGCGCTCGCCGCGGGGGCGTACATGACGCCCGGGCTCTTGATCGCATCACGGACGGCCGAGTCGCCCGAAGGTCTCGCCAACGGCTCGGGCCTGGTCGGGCGCAACTTGATGCTCCATGCGAGCGACTTCCTGACCGTCGACCCCGGTGAAGACCAGTCCGGGGCGGGGCCCCGCAAGGCGCTCTCCATGACGGACTTCTACGACGACGGGGGGCGGAAGCTCGGCGCGCTCCAGTCCGTGGGCTTCCCGCTCGTCGCGCCCTTCATCGAAGCGTACCTCCGCTACGTGGACCAGAAGGATCCTCAGTGGTGGCGCGAGCACACCGCGCAGCTCATCCCTCACATCGCGGGCGTCGCCGCAGGCGCGTTCCGGACGGCGAGCTCCATGGCGACGATCGTGGAGGATCTTCCGTATCTGGAAAATCGAATCGTTCCCGACGCGAGCGCGCCGAACGGCATGCGCTTCGAGTACCGCTACACCGCGGAGCTCGGCTCCCGGTGCGAACGTTTTCGCAAGCGCATCGCCGAGGTGCTCGCGCCGAAGTCGCGGGTCGTCGACGTGACGTGGGGCAAGAACAACATCAACTACGGCCACGTGTGCGGCACGTGCCGGTTCGGCGACGACCCTTCGGCGAGCGTCCTCGATCGAGACAATCGCGCGCACGACCTGGACAACCTGTACGTGGTGGATGCGTCGTTCTTTCCCTCGAGCGGCGCCATCAACCCGAGCCTCACCATCGCCGCGAACGCGCTCCGTGTCGGGGCGCTCGTGCACGCGCGGCTCTGAGATCGGAAGCGAGCATCACCGTGGTTCGACTCGATGTCCTGAGAGAGTTCGACGAGTTCCGGAAAGCCCCTCCCGGAACGACGATGTGTCCGGCTCCGCTCATCAACCTGCATTTCTCACAGCTCGGCATCGTGACGGCGTGCTGCTTCAATCGCACGCTGGTCCTCGGCACGTATCCGAAGGACTCCGTCGACCAGATCTGGAACGGCGCTCCCGCGCGAGAGCTCCGTGAAGCGCTCGCGAACAACGATCTCTCCAAGGGGTGCGAGAAGTGCCTCCAGCAGATCGAGGCGCGAGACTTCGGTGGCTCGCACGCCGTCTTCTACACGATCTTCGCGCGCGCCATGGCGGAGCGGCAGAAGGCCCTCGGCATCGCTCCCGATTTCGATCAGTCCGTCCGGCCGATGCCGATGAAGCTCGAGTTCAACATCCACAACTCGTGCAACCTCGAGTGCATCATGTGTCATGGGCTCGCGTCGTCGTCCATCGCGCGACGACGCGAGGCCATGCCCGCGATGGAGAACCCGTACGACGACGCGTTCGTCGACCAGCTCGAGCAATTCCTGCCGCACGTCGTCGAGGCGGATTTCATGGGAGGCGAGCCGTTCCTCGTCCCCGCGTACCGCCGGCTCTGGGAGCGCATCGCCCGGGTGAACCCGAAGACGAAGGTGCTCATCCTGACGAACGGCACCATCCTCGACGACGAGATCGAGGAGCTCCTCCGTCGACTGAACGTATCGATGCACATGTCCATCGATTCGGACGTGAAGGAGACCTACGAGAGGATTCGCCGCAACGCCTCCTACGACGAGGTCATGCGCCACGCGGATTTCTACCGGGAGCTCATGGAGCACACCGGGCACCCGCTCGTCTGGCGGTACTGCCCGATGCGCATCAACTGGCGTGAGATGCCGCAAACGGTTCGGAACTGCAACGAGAAGGGGATCATCCTCCACTTCAATCAGCTGGATTCGCCGATCAACTTCTCGCTCACGACCATGCCCCGGAACGAGCTCGAGGAAGTCGTGCGCTTCCTGGAGGACAACGGGCCGTCGGACCCGACGAACGGCATTCAACGCTGCAACCAGGTGAACTGGGAGGAGATGGTCCACCGCTTCCGCGGCTTCCTGGACCCGGGCAACCGTCGCAACGGGCTCGTCTCGCGGCTGGATACGGCGGCGGCCGTCGTGAACCAGTACACGGAGCGGCGAACGGACGGGCGCCTGAAACGGCGCCTCCCCGTCGCTGAGTCCCAAACGGCGCTCACCGAAGCCGCGAAGAGCTACATCATCACGCGCCTCAACGTGGACCAGGCCATCTCCACGGAGGGCGAGGTGGGCGGGGACATCCTCGAGCGTCTGCAGCGACGTGCCGCGGAGCTCGCCGAGGCTTCGGCCGACGTCGCGCCGTCGACCTTTGCGCGGATCTTCCTGACCGAAACCGTACGGACGTATTCCGGCGTCTGGGGCGTCTACCAGGTTCACGACGACCGCACGTTCGACCGCATCGACGAGTTCTCGAGCTGGGTCGGCACCCTGTTCGATCCGAAGCGTGCCATGGCCGAGATCGTGCAAACGCCCCCGTCCGAACTCTACCGATTGATCGGTCTCACGCCCTCGCTCGTCGAGGCCAAGGCGAAGTTCTGGAACGAGTCCCCCGCGGCGACGCTCGTGCGAAAGAGGTGGGAAACTCACCAGACCCTCGGGGATTCCCTGATGCGCGAGGCGCGGTGGGACGAGGCGGCAGCCGAATACGAGCTCGCGATCACCGCCGATCCGTCCGCGGTGCCGTCCTACGTGAGCCGAGGCCACGCGCTCTGCCACCTGCAGCACTGGGACGAGGCGGTGGACGCCTACGTCCGTGCGCGAGAGCTCGACGGCAGCGTCGGGGGGGTCTGCTCGAACCTCGGTGACGCGCTCCTCCGCCTGGAACGATGGGAAGAGGCGGTGTCCGTCTATCGCGCGGCCATCGAAGAGGCGCCCGACGCGGCCGCCTGTCACGTCAACCTGGGTCACGCGTACGCGCACCTCGGCCGATGCGACGACGCGGTCGCGGCGTACCGTCGTGCGTTCGAGCTCCGTCCGGAAGACGCGACCCCGCTGCACAACGTGGCCGACGCTCTCTCGCGAGACTCGCGCTGGAGCGAGGCCGCCGATGCCTACCGTGAAGCGATCGCGAGGCGTCCGGGAGTCGTTCAATCTCTCGTGAACCTCGGCCACGTTCTCGCGCATCAGGCGCTGTGGAGTGAAGCTGCCTTTGCCTACGCCACGGCGTTGCAGCAGGAGCCGACGATCTCCGGTATTCGCGAACTCGTGGATGACGCCCTCGCCCGTGCGGTGAGCGCTCGCGCCGCACGGCCCCGGGCGGCGCCCGAGCCGGCGCCCGAGCCAGAGTCGAGGCCCGAGCCAGAGTCGAGGCCCGAGGGCGTTCTCGGCCCGTCGAGCGCATTGGGCGAGGCGGGATCGGACGAGAGTCTCGGCGACGCGCTCTCGGGCGCCTCGCGTCACGAGGAAGCGCTCGCCCCGTACTGGAGGGCCATCCGGGAGCGGCCGGGCGATCCATCGCTCCACGTGAAGCTCGGCACGGCCCTCGCCCAGCTTCATCGGTCGGAGGAAGCGCTCGCCGTCTTTCGGAAGGCGCTTCACCTGTCACCGGAAAGCGTGTCGATGCTGATCGGCCTCGGCGACGCGTTCTGGAGGCTGAACCGGCTGGAGGACGCGATCGCCGCGTACCGCGAAGGGGTCCGGCGCGAGCCGCAATCCGCCTCGCTCCACGCCCGGCTCGGCGAAGCCCTCGGCGCCGCGGAGCGCTGGGAGGAAGCCGTCGCCGCGTACCGTGAAGCGATCGCGCGCGAGCCGGGGACGGCGTCCTTCCACACGCGGCTCGGCCAGGCCCTCGGCTGCGCGAATCGCTGGGACGAGGCGGTCGCCGCTTACCGGAAGGCCGCGCAGGCGGATCCGAGCTCCCCCGACGCGCGCCGGATCCTCGCGGACGCCCTCGCGAGCGCGTCGCGCTGGGAGGAGGCGGTCGGCGCCTACGCGGAGGCCATCGAGCACGACCTCGGCCGGACGCCGAACGCCGCGGCGATCGCCGCGGCGAGCGAGGGCCCCGTGGCCGTCGCGCAGGGGATTTCCCTGTCGTACCGGAAGCTCGGGGACGCGCTCCTGAAGCTCAAGCGCTGGGAGCACGCCGCGGCAGCCCACGCCCGCGCCGATGCGCTGAACCCGGCGTGGTCACGCGCGCCCATCGGGCAGATCGCACCCCGCGTCGAGCGCTGGATCGAGAGTGGATGGAAGGCAGCCAGCGCCGCAGCGTCTTCGGGCGCCCGGACGATGTTCGTGCTCGACAGCGACTACGGCGAGCTGACGACGGTGATGTTCCTGCTCTTCGGGCAGGAAGCGGCGGCGCGCGCGACGATCGTCCTGTCCGAGCGCCTGTACGTCGTGAACCGCGATGCCTTGCCGGTGAACACTCGCGCCGCGTCCTCCGTCGAGGACATCGAACGGGCGATCGAGGAGGAGCGGCCGGACATCGTCTTTCTCTGCTCGGGCTACCTCTTCTCGATCCACGCGCTGATGTCCCTGGACGCGCTCGAGGGCCTCTCGCAGTTCGTGCGCAAGAGGGGCGCCCGTCTGGTCACGACCGATCCATTTCTCGGCCTCCTCGACGGCATCGGAACCACGACGACCGTCTCGATAGACATCCCGCCGAACTCGCCGCCCGCCCTCGTGCGAGCGAAAGAGGAGCAGGACCAGCGCCTGCTGTCGCACTTTTCTCGGTCGAATCGGATCCTCCGGAACGCGCCGCACCTGTACCCGACGTATCCGGCCGCGATCGATGCGGAGCCTCCGCTGGATCCGCGGGTGCTCTCCTTCTTCAACGCGAACCTCCGGTACGGGGCGGAGGAGTCCGCGGCGCGAAGCGAACCGGGGGAGAGGCCGCGGTGGCTCTTCGTGCTCGCCTCGAGAGACTACGAGGCGCAGATCATGTTCCACGGGAAAGATCACTTCGTCGGGGTCGTCATCGCGAAGATCCGGGAGACGCTCGCGGCGGGGCGTCATCCGGTCTTCGTCGCGCCGTACGATCTCGTCCAGGCCGTCATCGCTCGCATGGAACCGACCCCGGGCGTCACGCTGCTCACGTTCTGCCCGTTCAAGAGATTCCTCGCGCTGCTCGCGGACGCGGAGTTCGCTTTCTACTGGAACGTGGTGTCCCACTCGATGCTCCTCCGCTTGATGAATGGGCAGCCGGTCTTCATGTTCGACCGCGGGCATCTGGTGCGGAACGTCTCGTCGCTCTACGAGCGCATCGTCGGCTGGTACTACCAGGGGCGCGAGCCCATGTACCTGGAGCCGGATCTTCCCCTCGATCCGGGGGCGCTCGGGACGCTCGCGCGGAGCTCTCTGCACGAGTGGGAGAAGGTCGCGGCCGGGTTCGCCCGTGCGCCATCGCCCGCTCAGCTGCTCTCCCACATCGTGGGCGACGGCACGCAGCGGGATCGGGATCCCAGGGCCAGCGGGGCCCACGAGGACCTCGCGATGCGCGACTGAACGCGCAGGTGGCCCGCTCACCTCGAGCGAAGACAGACGTCGCGGATCACACGGCATGCCTGCGTCAGGCGCTCGGGACGGATCGTCGCTGCCGGCAGCAGGCGGACGTACCGGTTCGTGGAAGACACCATCACGCCCCCCTGGAAGATGCCTGAAATGGTCCGGTCCACGGCGTGCTCGGCGAGCTCGATCACCCAGAAGGCGCCCCTTCCGCGAAGCGGCATCCCGGCCTGGACGAGCTCCCGGAGCTCCTCCGAGAAGATCCGTTCGATGACGGCCACCTTGGAACGAACGTCCGTGCGACGCATTTCGCCGAGCGTCGCGACCACGGCGGCCGCGGCGAGCGGATTCCCGGAAAAGGTGCTGTTCGGGAGCATCCGATCGTCGACCGGGTGCTTTCGGTGCACCATCACCGCGGACACGGGAAACCCATTTCCCATGGCCTTTCCGACGAGGACGGCGTCCGGCAAAAAGCCGAGCTCCTGGTGAAGGAAGGCCTCTCCCGTCCGGTGAAAGCCACTGAATATCTCGTCGACGACGAGCAGCGTTCCGTGCCGTTCGCAGAGCGCGGAGAGCCGTCGGAAGAAGTCGTTCGATGCGAGGTGCCCTCCGGCCGAACCCTGCAGCGGCTCGATGAAGACGGCGGCGACGCTCCCCGTGGCCAGGGACTCCCCGGCGAGTTCGAGGATCCGCTCTTCGGAGGCGTGCGCCACGTAGGGAAGCCGGCGAACGTCCGGGAGCAGGGTGAGCTCGCTCGGCCAGCCGAGGGCGGCCGCGGCGGTGGATTTCCCGTGCATGCCGCCGTCGAAGCCGAGCAGGCCCCGTCTACCGGTCACGACGCGGGCGACCCGCATCGCGAACTCCGCGGCCTCCATCCCGGTGGAGTAGAGCCCCGCGCAGCGGTACGAAGCAGGAAAGAAGGTCTCTAGGATGCTCGCCGCCTCCAGGCGTGAAGGCGTCGGGAGAGCACCGGCGATCCAGATCCGATCGAGCTGCGCCCGGACCGCGTCCCGTACCACGGGATTGACGTGCCCGAGGAACGCAGCCCCGTTGCCGCCGAAGAGATCGATGTACGGCCGGTCCTCCGCGTCGAAGACCAGATCGCCCTCGGCCCTCGTGACGAGGAGCCGCTCGCGAATCGCGCGGATCGAGCTCAGCGAGTCGGTCATCGGAGGGAAGCGCGGCGGATGCCCCGCTCGCGAGGCTTCAGTTTCGCACCGATCTTGCCACCAGGGCCGGTACGGATGCGTGGCCGCGTGCGACGTGGAGGCCGGCCGCACCGAGCGCGTCCTGCATCACCTGCACGCCGCGCTCGAAGGAGTACTCGCGCTCGGCCAGGGTTCGCGCCGCCCGCGACATCTCGTTCCACCGTGCCTCGTCCTTGTACAGCAGGGCGATGGCGTTCGCCCAGGCAGTCGGGGAATCCGCGACGAACGCCTCCACGCCGTCGAGCACCCGGATGCCCTCCGCCGCGACCGGAGAGAGGACGCACGGCACACCATGGGCAAGGGCGCCGACGACCTTGCCCTTGAGTCCAGCCCCCGAGAGGAGAGGCGCCACGAACACTCGGCAGGTCTCGTAGACCTGCTCGACGCTGGGCACGTACCCATCGAGAACGACGTCTTCGGAGGCGAAGGCGTCGAGCTTCTCCCTCGCCTGGCTGCCGTAGATGCGTAGCCGAACGCCCGGCAGATCCCGGCGGAGGAGCGGCATGACGGAGCGCACGAAGTACTCGACCGCGTCGATGTTCGGTTCGTGCTGAAAGCCGCCGAGAAACGCGATGTCCGCGCGAGTGCCGTAGTCCGCGATCCGCTCCGGGACCGCGACGACCCAGGGGCACGAGGCGACGCGCCCCGTGTCGAGATTGTGCGAGACGATGACGGCGTGCTCGACCGGGTTGTACGAGAGCACCATGTCCACCTTCCGCATCGTCGAGAGCTCGTCCTCGCGTGTCTTCAGGGATCGGGCGAGCGCCTGGGGATCCTTCCGCGCGAGCGCGGTCCTGAGTTCGCGGAGGAAGTGCAGGTCGATGTTGTTCAGCACGACCCGCGCCTGCGGGGCATACTGGCGGATGGCATCGATGGCGGCCGCCGCGACGTAGTAGCGGGCGACGTAGACCAGGTCGAACTCGCTTCCGCGCCGCTCCATCACTTCTCGCACCGTCCCGACGAACGGCGAGAAGAGGCATTCGACGCCCATGCGCTGGAGCGCCTGCGTGTACGTCCCGAGGTGCCGGGCGTTCTCCGCGACGAAGGTCACCTTGAAGCCGAGCGACTGGAGAATCCGCATTTCCTGCAGGATGGCGTAGCTCCCGGCGTCGCGATCGGGTTGCGGAGTCTCGGCGTCGATGACCAGCGCGCGGAGCGCGACGCGACGATCCTTCGCGAGATCCGGCGACTCACGCCCGACTCGGGCTCCGGCCCGGTAGGCGTGGGCCCAGCGGGCTCGGAACTTCGCCTCGTTGACCGCCTGGAAACGCTTGATCCCGGACTCCACGCTCGTGCCGTTGCTCTGCCCCTCGAAGTGGAAGATCTCGCAGAACGGCGTGTACACCGTCTTGAGGCCACGCTCTCTCGCGCGGAACGCGAGATCCGCATCTTCGTAATAGGCGGGCGCGTAGTGTTCGTCGAAGCCGCCGAGCGAGCTCCAGACCTCCTTCGGCACCATCAGGCACGCGCCCGACAGGTAGTCCGTCTGCCGCACGTAGTTGAAGCGCGGCTCCAGGGCGTTCCCGTTCCGCCCGTAGTTCCACGCCTCGCCACCGCCCCACACGATGCCACCCGCCTCCTGCAAGCGGCCGTCGGGATAGAGCAGCTTCGCGCCCACGACGCCGACCCCGTCGAATTGCTCGAAGACGTCGAGCATCGCGTCGAGCCACCCCGCGGTGACCTCGGTGTCGTTGTTCAGCATCACCAGATACTCTCCGCGCGCCTTCGTGGCGCCGAGATTGCTGGAGCGGCCGAAGCCGTTCACGCGCTCCGTCCGCACGATCTCGATCCCGCGGACGATGTCCTCCAGATGCTGCGTGCCGTCCTCGGAGCCGTCGTCGACGACGATGACCTCGAACGAGGCGCGGTTGGGCGCGAGGAGGAGCGACGCGAGACAGTGATACGTGACGGCCAGGTGATCGTGGACCGGAACGACGACGCTCACCCTCGGTGCCGGGACCGGCGGGAACGCGAGCGCGACGAGTTCGTCACGCGGGCTCCGATGCTCGAAGCCCTTCACGACCTCCCGGTGCGCCGTCTGCAGCATCGCGAGGCGCTCTTCCCAGACGGGGGGGCGCGGGTCCTCCAGGAGCTCCGCCATCTGGCGCGTGAGCGACTCGTAGCGGTACCGGGCGCGAGCGTCCGTGAGCACCGCGTCCGAGCCGGGGGTCGCTCTCTCGAAAACGGCCGGTGTCTTGGTGATCGACGGCGTGATGACGGCGGCGCCCGCTATTCGGCGGCCGCTCGGGAGTCTGACGGTGAACGCGTGCGGACGACCGTCCAGGTACTCGTCGGGGAGCGGCAGACGGAACCGGTTCGGACCGCGATCTTCCGTGCGGTCCGCCAGGACGGACGAGATCAACACGCCCGCCTCGACGAGCTCCACGCGGAGCGGCGCATCGGGCGCCTCGTGGTCGAAGGCCCAACCCGTCACGAAGCGGCCGTCGATTCCGTCGATGTCCCCGCGAACGGAGCTCGATTGCCGGATCTCGACCTCTCCCGGAAGCTCGTCCCCCGTGTCCGCGACGAGCGCGCGAATGCGGTGCGGCGTCCCGTCGGTCAGCGACGGCGGGAGAGGGATCCAGAAGCCGCACTTCCCGTCCGCGATGCCCGCCCGCTGCAGATCGCTCCGGAAGACATCCGCGAGCCCCTGGGCCTGGATCTTCCCGCTCTCGTCGACGAGATCGATCCGGAGCCTCTCCGTCGCGCGGGAGCGATCGAAGGCCCAGCCCTCGATCGCGAAGTCCATCAGGCCGTCGAGGTGGCCCGTGAGAGACGGGGCTTCGATTCTGGTCGCGCCATTTCCAGGTGGCGGACCGTCATGGGGGGGAGCTGGCATGGGTTTGCAATCTACGAGGGAAGGCCGAACGAATGAGCCTATCTCCATCGAGCGCTCCGGCGCAACGAGCGCTCCCGGCGCTCGCGCGCGCTCGTCGTCTCGTTTTTTGCGCGACCCGGGCCGGGTTCGGAGGGCGATCGGCGGCCGCCCGGAGTCGGAGTCACGTGCGTGACGGCGATGTTGCGGCGCCACCGGGCAGGTGCGAAGTTTTCCGCGATGGGTGAAACGAAACTCGCCGGACCGAACGCGAGCGCGGGATACGGCCATCCCCGCTACGCGCAATCACACCGCGAGCTCGGAGTGCCCCGGGAGCTTCCTCGCTCCGGCGGCTGGATCCTGGTGAGACCCATCCCCGGCTTTCCGGATAGAGACGGCACGGGCTGCTACCCGCTCTTCGGTTGCCGGGACTGGGCGATGCTGAAGCGCGATGTGGACGAGCTCGAGAGCGAGCTCGTGTCGCTCACGGTCGTCACCGATCCCTTCGGCGACTACGCGGCCGAAGGCCTCCGGGAATGCTTTCCGGACCTCGCTGTTCCGTTCAAGAAGCACTACGTCATCGACCTCTCCGGGCCCGGCAGAGAGGGCGTCTCGGCCCATCACAGACGTTACGCCCGGAAGGCCCTGAAGGCCCTCTCCGTGCGGATCCATCCCGATCCGCCGGCTTTCCTCGAAAACTGGATGGCGCTTCACCGAAACCTCGTCGCCAAATACGACATCCGGGGGCCAGCGGCCTTCTCGCGGGCGGCCTTCGCCGAGCAGCTCGCGACGCCGGGCATGGTCGTCCTCGTCGCCGAGGACGCCGGCGGACCGGTGGCCGCGATGCTCGTCTTCGTCGAGGGGGCGGTCGCGAACGCCCACGTCTGGGGATGCACCGAACGCGGGTACCGGAGCGGTGCCCCCTATGCGCTCGTCTGGTCGGCGATGGACAGGCTGCCCGGCAACCCCCGCTGGCTGAACCTCATGGGCGTGCCCGGCGTGGCGGATTCCGGGAGCGAGGGCATCCGGCGGTTCAAGAGCGGCTGGACGGGGGAGGTGCGTACGGCGTGGCTGTGTGGTCGAGTCCTCGACCGCGAGCGCTATGCCGCCATCACCGCCGCCACGGGGAGGACCGGGGCGAGCTATTTCCCCGCCTATCGAGCGAGCGACGCGGCGTGACACGCCGCGCCCGTCCGGTTCAAGAAAGCCCGCTCAGGAGCTCCGGACGATTGGCCCACTTGAGCCGCAGGCGTGCGTCGTCGAGCGAGCTTCTCGGCACGGCTCCGTAGACCCGTTCGTCGCCGCGCCGGCCGGGGAGAAAGACGCACCTGAAATCCCGCTGCCGAGCGCTGAGCGACAGGTCGAGCATGGCCGACGCCACGTCCTCGAACCCCTCGTCGAAGCCCCCGACCGCCCTCAGCACCTCGCGTCGAATCAACGCGAGCTGGTCGCTGTGCCACACGAGGTCGGCGTCCTCGTCGCGCATGCGGGCCCAGAGCTCCGCGAAGCTCGGGGCGCCGTTTCCCTCCTCGGCGCCGAGGAGGCAGACGAAGGGCCCGCTCGAGCGCCGCAGGGTTTCGTTCAACGCCGTCGCGCCCCGGGCGACGACGGCGAACGAGGCGCACGAATCCTCCGGGATGGCGACCGGTCGCGCCGCGCTCGTGGATCCGGCGTGCTGGACGACGATCACGTCCGTCTCCGACACGGTCGGCGCCGGCCGCGAAAGCGGCTCGTACGAATAGGGCGGCTTGTCACCGGAGCGCTTCAGGGGGAGCCCGATGCGCTCGATCGTCCGGTCCGACAGCCTCCGCCACATCTCGAACGCGGCTTCGTTCGTGAGCACGAGGCTCTGCCGTTGCCCATGAACGCGGTAGTAGTAGAGGGTCTCGTCGAGAAGCTCGATGGTGCCCTGCTCCTCGAGCTTCAAGTAGATGTCGCAGTCTTCGCCGGCAAAGCCGAAATCCGCGAACCCTTCCCAGCCGCTCGTGCGGTCGTACGCCGAGCGGCGCATCAGGTACGGCTGCGTGTGGTTCATCAGATCCCGCACCATGCCTCGCTGATACTTGCGGGGCTCGAACGGAAACCAGGCGGGGGTGTCGAGCACGTTGCCGTCCTCGTCGATGATCTTCCGTTGCGCGCGGATGATGGATGCCCACGGCTTCTGCGCTGCGACCTCGAGGAAGCGCTCGACCGCGTTGAACGGCAGAGCGTCGTCGTCGTCCAGCGGAAGGATGAAGTCGCCGCGCGAATGTTCCGTCAGAAAACGGCGCGCCCGGGCGATGCCTCGATTCTCGCCGAAGTGAACCGTGACCCGAGGTAGCTTCCGTGCGTCGAGGTCTTCGAGGATGCGCCGGGACTGTTCGTCCCCGCCGTCCCAGAGCAGCGAAAACGCGTAGTCCGGCGAGCTCTGCGCGAGCACGGAGTCGATGCAGCGCTGGAGCCGAACACCCTTGAAAACAGGGGTCTCGATGGAGACGATCACCCGGCGATGAGAGCGGGGAACGCCGCCGCTCGTCAAGGCTCGAGCCCTCCCGGAGCCTCGCTTTTTTGGCCCGCCCGTGGTCTCATTCGACGGAAGGCAGATGGCGCTCAGAGCCGCGCGATCGGTGCCCGCGTGACCGCCCGGGCGTTGCGCATTCTGTTGGTCACGCCCGGGCACGAGATCCTCGGTAGCCCCCTGGTGCTCGCGATCGTGAAATCGTCGGTGGCTCCCGCTGACATGGCGACCGTGGCCGCGTTGACGCCGCCGGAGCACGAGGTCCGCATCTGGGACGAGGCGCTCGACGGCCGGATCCAGTCCGCGTCCGACGTGCCTCCGGGCTACGACGTGATCGGCGTCGGGGGATACAGCGCCGACTACGCGAGGGTCGTCGCCGTCGCCCGCGCGCTCCGGGACTATCCCGCGCTCCTCGTCGCGGGTGGCGTCGGGGTCACGAGCGAGCCCGAGCCGTACCGCGAGCATTTCGACGTCCTTTTCCTGGGCGAGGCAGAGCTCACCTGGCCGGCGTTCGTCCGGGACTTCGAGAACGGGCAGCACCGAGCCGTGTACCGGCAGGTCGAGCGCGTGGACATGTCCTGCTCGCCGCCGCCGAGGTGGACCCGAAGCCTGGATCTCTACGGGTGGGGAGTCGTTCAGACGACGCGCGGATGCCCCTTCGACTGCGAGTTCTGCGACGTCATTTCCCTCTTCGGACGAAGGCCGCGACACAAGTCTCCCGACCAGGTCCTCGCGGAGGTAGCGACGCTGGAGCGCGCAGGCGTCACGGCCATCATGCTCTCCGACGACAACTTCTACGGCGACAGGAACTACAGCAAGGCGCTCCTGCGGCGACTGATCGAGCAGAACCGTAGCTTTGCGAGGCCGGTCCGGTACTGGACGCAGATCACGCTGAACGTCGCCAAGGACGAGGAGATGCTCGGGTTGCTCTCGGAGGCGAACGTCACGCGCCTCCTGATCGGCGTCGAGACTCCGAACAAGGAGAGCCTCGTCGAGACCAACAAGCCGCAGAACTACGAGGTCGACATCGGAGAAGCCCTGCGCACGATCCAGAGCTACGGCTTCACGATCGAGGCGAACTTCATCGTGGGCTTCGACCACGACGACCGGACGATCTTCGATCAGCAATTCGATTTCATCCAGGCCGCCTACCTGCACCACGCGTCCGTCTGGACGCTGATGGCGATCCCCGGCACGAAGTTGTGGGCGCGCCTCACCCGCGAGGGTCGGGTGCTCAAGAGGCGACGCACTCCGCGAGTCGAGGGGCTCGGCCTCTCGTTTCTCGGCAACGTCCTGCCGCGGAAGATGACCCGCAAGGAGTTGCTCGAAGGCTACAGGGCGCTGCTCGTCCGGATGAACGAATGGTCGGCGCTCGAGGAACGGCTCGGCGGCTTCCTCCTGAACGCGCGGCAATTTCCGCCGCTGATGGCGCGGTACGAGGACCTCTCGTCCTCCGCTCGCGTGAGGCTCACGGCCGGCCTTCTCTTCAATCGCCACGTTCGCCGCGACCTGAAGCGCCTCGTCGGCGACGAACACGTGCGCGCCATCAAGGAACGCCTTCACCGGCTGGTGCCGACCGAGTCCGGACTCCACGTCTATCTCAGGCAATACGCGGAGAAGGCCGTGGACCACCACTTTCAGTACGTCACCTACCGCCTGCCGGGCTTGCTCCGCGCGATCGACCACGCGCTGGAGGAGGAGCTCGCGAGCGATCACGAGCTCGAGACGACCGTCTTCTCGGTTCCGGACGCCTTCCGGCAGCCGTACAAGGCCATCTTTCCGTTCGTCCACGAGCGCGTTCGCGCGGGCCTCCGGGATCCTTCTCGTGTGGAGCCCGTGCTCGTCGAGGTGTTCAGCGATTTTCTCGAGCGCTGGGGAGCGACCTTCGAGCGACTCGAGGACCATCACCAGGTGAACCTGCTCGAGCTCTGCGATCGGATCCTGGCGCGGGAGAACCGCACCGAAGAGGCGCCGCGGGCGCCGGTTCCCTCGCCGTGGCTGCGCTTCGAGCCGGGGACGGTCCCGCTCCTGCCTCGGGGCGAGCTTCGGCGAGCCTCGGTCGACGTGCTCCGGTGCGTCGAGAACGGAGGGCTCGCCGCCCGGCATCGACCGGAGGCTCGGAGTTTCCCCGAACCGTCACGCCCCGAATAGAGTATCCGGTGCGCGGCCCATCGAATGTCCAGTCGACGGCAAGAAGCTCGCCCGCTCTTCGTGATCTCGAACGATTACGGCGAGCTCGGGTACGCCATGTACTTCCTTCGCGGGCAGGCCGCCCGGGCGCGAGCGGCCATGGCGCTCCCGCCGAGGCTCTACGCTCAGAACCGCGACGTGCTCCCCGGCGCGACGCACCAGTACACGCGCGTCCGCGACATCCTGAAGCTGGTCGACCTGCACCGCGCGAACGTCGTTCTGCTCTTCGCCGGGTACCTGCTGTGCAATAACGGCATTCTTTCCCAGCGCTCGCTGAAGACGCTGCTCGTGGGCCTTCGTGCCCGCGGCTCCGTCGTCGTGACCGAGGATCCGTTCCTCGGGCTCGCCTCTCGTCTCCGGCGGACGCGCGGCGTCGCCTCGCGGTCGAAGCGGGCGAGGGGAGGGAACGAGCCGGCGCTCCCGCCGGAGACGCGCGAAACGGCGGCCGAGCTCGGCCGCACCGCGGAGGCGCTCTCGTCGGTGATTCATCTCTATCACCGGGCTCCGGAAGAGTGGCTCCGCGACCAGCCGCAACGGTCGGTCACGTTCGCGAACGCGCCCCCCGTCGAGCTCGTCCAGCTCCCGCTGGAGCAGCGGTGGCTCTTCATCATCGGCTCCCACGACCTGGCGCTTCAGCAGCAGCTCGCCACCCGCGAGGGCGAGGACCTCTGGCAGGGTCAGCTGCCCGGCGTGAAGCGGTTCCAGGGCACCGTCGCGCGACTGCTCGAAGGAACGCTCGCCTTCGGCCGGAAGGCGACGCTCATCGCTCCCGGGGAGCTCGTCCAGGCACTTTCGCCCGAGCTTCACGCCCGCTCGGAGCTCCTCGAGTTCTGCCCCCTCGCACGGTTCGATTCGCACGTGATGCGGTGCGAGTTCGTCTTCTACTGGAACGTATTTTCCGCCTCGATGCTCCCGCGCCTCGCCTACCACCTGCCGGTGTTCTTCTTCCACCCGGGCCACATGGCCCAGCTCGAGTGGCTACCGAGCCTGTACGAGCGGGGCCTGAAGCTCCACTACGGCGGCTGGAAGCCCATCTTCCTCGATCAAGATCGTCCCCTGGACGGCGAGTCGCTCGCCGCCACCTGGCAGAAGAGCGGCTTCGGGAACCGGGAGGTGCTCCGCGCCTGGCAAGAAGCCGCGCCGACGCCCGACGTGCTGCTCGATCGGCTCGTGAACGAGTGAGCTCGAGTCGGGGACGACGTCACGTCCGTAGCGAGTGGAGATTCGAGAGATCCACCATCGGGCGAGCGAGCGACGGATGCCGGAGAATCTCGAGGAACTCCGCGTGATCCGGGTGCTCGGGGCGATGGACGGCGCGCCGAGCGAACTCCGACAGCGTGAACGTGCCCCAGTTCGTGATCTGTTGAAAGCAGACCCCGTCCGCATGAACGGACGCGCCGAGGTCGGCGAACGCCGGCATTTCACGGAAGTTGTTCTGCTGCACGACGAAGTTGATGCCGAACACCTTGAGCCTACCTTCGGCCCGCAGCCTTCCGACGAAGCGAAGGTTCTCGACGAGCTGCCGAAAATCCCCGCCTCGATTGACGGCGTAGGTCTCGGGAGTCGCGGCGTCCACGGACACGACCACGACGTCGATCGCTCGGTTGCAGATCTTCTCCCACGTCTTCTCGTTCAGGAGGAGGCCGTTCGTTCCGATGCTCAGGCGGAGGTTCGGACGCGCCTCCGGGTCGAACGTCTGCAGGAACCGGTGAAAGAGCTGGCTCCCGAACGCATCGCCGCTGCCGGTGATGTGAAGGTACCGGGCGTCCTCGAGGTCCGCGGTGGCCCAGGCCTGGATGTTCGCGGCGGAGGCCTTCTCCTCGCGCCCCCTGAGGAGGATCAGATGCGTGCGGCACGTGGGGCAGGCGAGATTGCACGAACGGTCGTAGTTCATGAACATCGTCGTCGGGCCGCGGTCGATGTTCGTGCGATTGTTGTCGATGATGTCGCGCAGGAACGGATCGACGATGTCCTCGCGGCGCGGCAGTGTGCGGCTCTGCAGGGGGCCACAGGTCTTCTCGATGCAGTGCGAGAACGTGCCGTCGAGAATCGAGCGACGAACGGCCTGAGCCTTCTCCGAGTTCCACACCTCCGCGAACGTTCCCTCCGTCGCGTCGCCGATGACGGTGGGCACCTGGAGCGGGCAGCACAGGAACGTCCGACCCGCGGTGCTGACCTCGGCGTACTCGAACGGCTTCGGACAGAACAGGCCGCTGAAGTCTCCCTCGTTCTGACCGGGTGACGGCAGCCCGTTCCAGCGACAAAAGAACTCCGCCATGATCGGGTAGTCGACCCGCGCGAGGAGCTCCGTGAGCTTCGGCATCGGCTGGACGGTCGCGTCCCCGAGCGCCTCGAGCGCGGCCTCGGTCTCGCTGACGATCCCGGCGATGCGGAGCGCGAACCCCTCGGACATCCTGGCGACGATTTCATCGTCGAGCCGCATGAACGACTCGAACATCCCGAGATCGTCCTCGAGGACCCGCTCGGAGAGCGTGCGAAAGAAACCGATCGGGGAAAGTCCGCTCGTCGCGATCTCTTCGATGGAAGCCTCGAGGATCCGAGCCTTGCAGTCCCGGACGAGACCGATGACCCGCTCCGAGAGCGCGCGGGGCGGCGCGCCGGTCGCCATCGGAAGGGAAACCGAGTCCGAAGACAAAGCACCCGAGTCTCCCACGACGCTCGAAAGCGGTCCACAGGCGAGGGGACTCCGCTCCGCGTGCCCTCTTGACAGTGTCCCTACCCTCCGTCTAGCGAAGGAGGGTGGCGAACGTCCCTGTTCGTAAGCGGAACCCTTCGGCGTTCTCGAACTTCCTGCGGGCGAAGCAAGCGATGTACACGGGGGCGGCGCGGGTGGACTCGTACCCGTATTACATCAGCCTGGATCCCGCGGACGTGTGTCAGCTCCGGTGTCCGACGTGTCCGACCGGGATGGAGAACGAGAGCCTCCGGCGCCGCGAGTCGCCGCTGAAGGTGTACCGGGACGACCGCAGCCGGATGTCCCCGGAGCTCTACACGGCGCTGATGGACGAGATGGGCGAGTACCTGTTTCTCGTCAACTTCTACAACTACGGCGAGCCGCTCCTGAACCGGTACGTGCCGGAGTTCGTCCGGCGCGCGGCAGATCTGGACATCGAGACCGTCGTTCACACGAACCTGTCGCTGAGGCTCACCGACGAGCGCGTCGACGCGATCATGGACTCGGGGCTCGATTCGCTGACGTGCTCGGTCGACGGCTTCACCCAGGAGGCGTACGAGAAGCACCGGGTGGGCGGAAACGTGGAGCTCGTCAAGGAGAACCTCCGCAGGCTCGCCGCGGCGCGCGATCGTCTCGGCTCGAAGACGGTCATCACGTACAAGTTCCTCGTCTTCGCTCACAACGAGCACGAGCTCGCCCTCGCACGGGCGTTCGCCTCGGACCTCGGCATCTGCTTCGAGCGCAACGAAGCGTTCGTCCACGAAGAGAGCTGGCTGCCGAGCTACCGGAAGGGCGAGGAGATGTTCACGACCCGGGAAGAGATGGCCCGGACCGAAGCGGAGTGGAAAGCGGCGGGCCGCGGGGATTACTTCCAGCCCCACGAAATCACGATGTCCTGGAGCCCGTTGCCCAAGAACCTTCCCTCGGCGTACCCGAAGGCGTGCGCCTGGCACTACGGCTACTCCGTGGTGACGGCGAGCGGCGCGATCGCGCCGTGCTGCGCCGCTTCCAAGCAAGTCGACGACTTCGGAACGGTGAAGCCGGGCGAGGGCGGTTTCAAGGAAGTCTGGAACGGGGACCTCTTCGCGAAGTCGCGGCACGCATTCGCCGGCACGGACGCCCCCGAGCTCGCTCACGTGGATACGATGTGCATGCGCTGCTACTACCCGAAGTTCGTCCATCACCTGTACACGCCGTTCGACGTGCGCGTGATCGAGCAGGCGCGAGCGCTCTTCGGCGAAAGCGACCCGAAGCTCGTGACGGCGTTCGAGCTACTCGCCGCGTCGCCGGTGGACGTGGACGGCTTTCTCGCCCACTGCGCCGAAGCGAACCTGACCCCGGCTCACTGAAGGACGCGCAACTCGGGCCGGCGGATGCTCGGCGGGCAGAAGTCGCAGCCCGCGCAGAACGCGGTGTTCTCGCCGCGGAGGAACTTCTCCAGCTTGTCCTTGTGCATCTCCGAAAGGTCCCCGGTCGTCATCGAGCCGCTCGAGGTCACGCGCTTGTAGTCCATCGCGCACAGCCGGACGTCGCCGTCCGCCGAGATGAAGACCATCTTCTCGGCGATCTTGCAGAGCTTTTCGTCCTCCTGGATCTCGCTGAAGACGTCCACGAGCACGAGATCGTCGCCCTCGTAGAGGCGCCGGTAGCGCTCGAGGTCGACGCGCCGCACGCCCGGCGCGAGGAGACCCGCGCGGTTGTTCAGAGGGTGCAGCCAGATCTTGCTCGGCCGCCGCTCGCGCCAGAAGCGGACGAAGTCCTCGACCTCGTGCTGGTTCTGGTCGCACACGACGCAGCTCACGTGCACCGTCACGTCCGGGTGGCGACGATGCTTCTCTTCCAGGATTGCCGCGACGTTCTTCACGGTCTCCTCGTAGTCCGTCAGGCGCATCACTCGCCGATGGGTCTCGGGAGAATTCGCGTTCAGGCTGAAGTTCAGTCCCGCGAGCCCGAGCGACACGAGCCGCTCGAACCTCGGGACGTCCAGGCGGGCGCCGCCATGGGTCGTCATCTCGACCCGCGTTCCCGCCGCGGCGAGCGTCTCCACGATGCGGTCGAGCTCCGGATGCAGCGTGGACTCGCCGATGCCGCACAGGACGACGAGGTAGATCCGGTGCTTCTTCACCTCGGCCGCGAGCCTCTCCACGACCTCCATGGAAACGAGGCGCTTCTTCTTCGGCATCTCGGCCCGCGGGCAGAAGCCGCAGTCCGCGTCGCACACGGACGTGACCTCCAGATCGACGGCGACGCGGCGCAGGTTGCCGAACCCCGACATCTCCTCGGCCTCGATGGCGTTCGTGAGGGCGCGTGTCGCGGCGGCGCGCGCCTCGCCGTCGGTGGCCACCTCGAGCGCGCGGGCATACGCTTCCTTCGCTTCGGCCCATCGCTGGAGCCGGAAGAGCGCGTGGCCCAGGTTGACGTGCGGCCACGGTGCGCCCGGGCGAAGGGCGATCTCTCGGGCGTACGCGTTCGCGGCGTCCTGCCAGGCCCCGAGCTTCGAGAACGCGTTGCCGAGGGCGTCGTTCAAGCCGGGGAAAGCCGGGTCGAGCGCGAGGGCACGAAGGTACGCTTGCACCGCCGGTCTGAAGCGCCCGAGCTGGCAGAGCGCGTTCCCGAGGTTCACCTGGGACGCGACGACGCCGGGCTGCCTCGCGAGAGCCGTCTCGTAGGCGGACGCCGCCTCGTCCCAGCGCGACATCCGGAGGAGCCCGTCGGCGATGCCGTGGAGCGGGCTCGGATCCTCCGGGCGCAGGAGGAAACCGCGCCGGTACGACTCGACGGCCTCCGCGTGGCGATTCGAATGGAACAGCGCGTGTCCCAGATTGACGTGGCAAGATGCGCTCTCCGGGGCTTCGACAATCGCGGCGGCGTAGGCGGCGATCGCTTCGTCCCATCGCTCCAGGCGGAGCAGCGCGTCGCCGAGATTTTCGGACGCGCCCCGGACGGCGGGGTCGAGGTCTCGCGCCTCTCGATACGAGCGCACGGCGTCCTCCCACCGCCCGAGGTGGCAGAGGCCGTGCCCCCGGTTCACGTACGAGGCGACCGCCCCCGGGTTCTCTCGGATCGCGAGCGTGTAGGCTCGGACTGCCTCTTCCCAGCGCCCCGCACCGAGCGCCGCGTCCCCGCGCTCGTGGTACGCCGTCCACGGCGCGGAGTGCGGAGCCTCTTCGTCCGACGCGGCCACGAAGGTCAGGCTACGTCACGTTGGACGGGATCGCACGTGCCACCGGGCAGCGTGGGCATGCCATCGACCGTTTCCAGCGATCCCTGCCTGGCGCTCGCCGAGGGGACCTGAGCCGCCCGTCACCCGCCCGAGGGCAGCGTTTCGCGATGTGACTCGTAAAAGCAGTGTCGCCCCCGCGAGGCCGTGAGGCAGTCGCCACGCCGACGCGCGCCCGTCCCCCCGGAGGCGACGTCATCGACGGCGCTCGAAACGGATGCCGACCACCGAGTGCGGCGGGGCGACGATCTCGGCGCGGCGGCCGATCTGACGGAACGTGCCGACCGTGACGGGAACGTGGTCACTCGCGTTCTCGTCGAGACTCGCGGGGGCCCATTGCTCCACGCTCGTCACGGACACGCCGGCCTCCAGATCGAACGTGAGCGTGAGGGAGCGTGCGGGATCCCGCTGCAGGAGCGCCACCGAGCCGGTGCTTCCATCGGCGCTCGAGAACGCGACCGCGTGCACGGCGTCGAAGGTCACTCCCGCATCGGCGAATGCGGCGGAAGCGGTGGGCCCCGTGATCCGGGTCAGCGTGGCGCGTCGCTCGAGCAGGTGCGTCGCGAGGAGGCGCGTGACCACGTACGCCGGGAGCTCCCGCACGCCGCCGTCGCCGGTCGGGCGGATCGGGTCGTACCAGGGCTCGACGAGGACGTCCTGGGTCGCGTCCCAGGCGAGCGAAAAGTGCTGGCAGGCGTGGTCGATGCCGAGCTCGGCGAACGAGATCCACTGGTCGGCGATCCCGAGCCCCACCGCCACGGTGTCACCGCGGGTGTACCGATCGCGTACGATTCCGTCCGCCACGTGATACTCCGTGACCGCTATCCCGAGCGGCGACGAACGCGGCAGCGCATCGAGACGCCCACGCAGGTCGAGAAACCGCGAGCGGAAGAGCTCGCTCCCCGCGACGGCGTACTCGGGCGCGTTGAAATCCGAGACGCCCAGCGTCTCGCCGTCCTCGGCCTTGTAGAAGTGCACGACCACGGCATCGACCGAAGGCTCGACGAGGAGCGGGCGCAGCAGGTCGATGGACACGTCCAGCCCGCCCCAGGCGTCCATGGACGCCTGGGACAGGGGCACCCGAAAGCGAGCGCCCGGAACCACGGACTTCACCGCGCGCACGTACTCGAGCGCGCGGGCGGCGAAATCCGCCGCGCTCGACGACGGCCGCCCGGACCATGCGGGATCGCCGCCATTCTTCGCGGCTGGGTTCGCGTAGGAGTAAGCGCCGGTCGCGGTCGCGCCCGTGTTCCACGCGCCGTAGGACTCGTTGCCGATCTCGAACACCGTGACCCCGTACGGGTCCGCGTGTCCGTTCGCGATGCGCGCCGCAACCATCGGATCGGTGGGATCCGTGCCGTCGAGATACGCGGCGTATCGCGCCGCCTCTGCGGCCGTGCCCGAGCCGAAGTTCAGCGTGATCGTGAGCTCGCCGCCGATCTCGGTCGCGATCGAATCGATCTCCTCGACGGACAGGTTGTCCGCCTCCGCCTTCCCGCGACCCGGCTTCACGAAGTCCCAGAAGTGGTAGCCGTCGGCACCGAGCGCCCCGTCGATCTGGAGCCCGCTGAAACGCACGTACGGCTTCGAGTCGCCCGATGCGCGAACTTCCCCGAGCTTCGCGAGAGTCGCCGTGCGCTCCGGGGTGCGCCACTCGGGATGGTACGGATCGCCCGCCGGGGCGTAATACGTCCCTCTTCCGAGGTTCCACCCGACGAGTCGCCCGACCGACTCGCTCGCGCCGGCCAGCGCCAGCGTGAAATGCGCGTCGCCCTCGGAAATGGTCGCTCCCCCCTCGCCCCCATCGGAGGAGCCGCGCAGTTCGGCTCGCCCGCTGGTGCAAGCCGCGACGAACCCGAGGCAAACCGAGAGAATCGAGGCGCGCATGGCCCCATTATTCGACGAGTCGGGAGCGAAAGACACGCCGACGTCGGGGTCCCCTTAACTCGCTCGGCGATGGTCCCGTACTGCCGAGACGAGTCCATGGACGGCCGAGGCAGCGATCCCGAACCCGAGACGGCGGAGCCCATGACCCTCCGGGCTCGGTCTCGGCTCGGGACGCTCCTGAAGGACAAGTGGCGCCTCGACTCGCTCATCGGCGTCGGGGGCATGGCGGCCGTGTACGCCGCCACTCACCGGAACAGCAAGCGAGTCGCGGTGAAGATGCTGCACGCGGAGCTCTCGGTCGACGAGGGCATCCGCCAGCGGTTTCTCCGCGAGGGCTACGTCGCGAATCAGGTCGGGCATCGCGGCGCGGTCACCATCGACGACGACGACGTCACGGAAGATGGAGCCGCGTTTCTCGTCATGGAGCTCCTGGACGGGGAGACGCTCGAGTCGAAGCGACTGAAGAACGGCGGCGCCATGGACGCTCGCGCGGCGCTCCGGGCGATCGATCAGGTGCTCGCAACCCTCGCCGCCGCCCACGAGAAGGGCATCGTTCATCGGGATCTGAAACCGGAGAATCTCTTCGTCCTCCGGGACGGCACGGTGAAGATCCTGGACTTCGGGATCGCGCGGCTCCGCGAACGGTCTGCCGCCGGTACCGCCACGCAGGACGGCTCCGTCATGGGTACGCCGTCCTTCATGCCGCCCGAGCAGGCACGCGGGCGCTGGAGCGACGTGGACGGGCGCACCGATCTCTGGGCCGTCGGGGCCACGCTGTACACGCTTCTCACGGGGCGTCTGCTCCACGAGGCGGAGACGCCGAACGAAGCGCTCGTCCGGGCCGTGACGGAGCGCGCGCCACCGCTCGCGAACGCACTCCCGGGCGTTCATCCGTCGGTCGCTGCGGTCGTCGATCGGGCGCTCGTGTACGAGCGCGAAGGGCGCTACCAGAGTGCCTCCGAGATGCGGGAAGCCGTCCGGCTCGCGCACGCGGCGCTCGATGGCGCCGAGGTGCTGCCGCCCCTGTCCCTGCCCGGCGTGAGCGCCGTCTCCACGCCGAGCGCCGTCGTCGTCCCGGTGAAGGCCTCCACCCTGACGACCGGCCGCGGAATGACGCTCACCGTTCCAGAAACGGCGACGCCGGCGAGCCGTGGCGGAGTGTCTTCGTCGACCGAGCGAGTGCCCGTCGCGGCGCTCGCGGGAGGCGCAGCGCTGCTGGCCATCCTGGTCGGGTTCGGGGCTCACGTGTTCTCTCCGAAGAGTGCCGCGGCGCCGTCGAGCAACGGTCCGATCGCCGAGACCGCCGCCCGGCCCGTGGCCAGCACCGATCGTCTCGTCCCTTCGCCGAAGCCCGAGGCCGTCGCAGTCGCGGTGCCTTCCGCCGCGCCCGTGACGGCGCCGCAGACGATACCGACGGCGCCGAAGACGATGCCGACGGCGCCGAAGGCGCGCCCCGTGCCCAAAGCCGTGGCTCTCTCGTCGAAACCGAAACCCGTGAAGACCGCGGCCGACCCGTTCGCGCGACGTCACTGACCGACGACCATGCAGCGGCTCACGACTTCCCTCTCGGCCCTCGCCCTCGTCGTCCTGTCTTCCCGGGCCGCTCACGCCCAGGCCGCGGCGGCGGAGGCGCTGTTCACGAGCGCCCGGCAGGCCATGGCCAAGGGTGACTTCCGCACCGCGTGCGAGCAGTTCCGTGAGAGCGCCCGGCTCGATCCGGCGGTCGGGACGGACTTCAACCTCGCCGATTGCGAGGAGAAACGCGGACGCCTCGCGACCGCCTGGCAGCTGTTCCTCACTGTGGAAGATCGGCTCCCGAAGGGGGACGACCGCCTCGCCATCGCCGAGACGCGCGCCCGTGCGCTCTCGCCGCGCGTGCCGAAGGTCACGCTTCGCCTCGCGGCAGGGGCGCCGAGAGACACCGTCGTTCACGACGGCGCGACCGAACTCGGACCGGCGAGCTTCGGCGTGGAGCTCCCGATGGACCCCGGCGACCACGAGTTCCTGGTGAGCGCCGGGGGCCGCGAGGCGCGCACGATCCACGCCTCGCTCGCGGAAGGGAAATCCACGTCGATCGAAGTCTCTCCGGGCGCCCCGAAGAAGCTCGATGCTCCGCCGGAAGCCACCGCTGCCCCAGCCCAGCCGAACGTCCTCGCGGAAACCCGCGACGCGCCGCCGAGCGGAAGCGGCTCGCGAACGCTCGGCTGGGTGCTCGGCGGCGTCGGCGTGGTCGGACTCGGCGTCGGCGCGACGGCGACCGTCCTCGCGATGGGAAAGAAGCGCACCGTGGACGAGTCCTGCGACGCGGCGAAGGCCTGCTCCCAGGCGGGCGTCGACGCAGCGCACTCGGGGAGGACGCTCGAGGCCGTTTCGCTAGCGGGGCTCGTCGTCGGCGTGGTCGGCGTGTCCGCGGGCGCGTACTTCATCCTGTCGAGTCGAGACGAAGGGCCGCAAACGACCGCGGCGATTGCACCCACGTCGCAGGGATTTTCGCTGAGCGTCCGGAGGACGTGGTGAACGTCCGATTCACGGGTTCCGTGCTCGTGCTGTCGGTGTTTGCGACGGCGTGCTTCGACTTCGACGGCTATCACCTCGCGTCGTCCGCGGCCGCGGCAGGCGGCGAGCCAGGAACCGGCGGCTCGGGTGACTCCGGGGCCGCGGGCGAACGTGGCGACGGCGGCGGCACCGGGAGCGGCGGCGCACCCGGCAATGGCGGCGCGGGTGCATCCGGAGGCAAGCCGGGGAACGGCGGCACGGAGAGCGCCGGCGGAACCTCGAATACCGGAGGCGGCGGCGTGAGCACCGGTGGCGCCGCGAACGCGGGCGGCGCCGCGAACGATCCCGACAGCGGCGCTCCGCCCACCGGCAAACCGTCCTGTGTCGGACTCGCGTCCACCTGCGGCCCGTCCGGAAACGAGAGCTGTTGCGCGGGCTCGATCGTCCCCGGCGGCACCTACTATCGGAGCGCGATGCCCGCGTACCCCGCCACGGTGAGCGACTTCGTCCTCGACCGATTCGAGGTCACCGTGGGAAGATTTCGCAAGTTCCTCGCCGCATACTCGAACGACATGATCGCGGCGGGGAGCGGGAAGAACCCGCGTCTCGCGTCCGATCCCGGCTGGGACGCCGCGTGGAATCAGATCCTGCCAGCGGACGCCCCGGCACTCGCCGCTGCCGTGAGCTGCAACGTCGGGTACCAGACCTGGACCTCGGCTCCGAGTGGACACGAGACTCGCCCGATGACGTGCCTGAACTGGTACGAGGCCTACGCATTCTGCATCTGGGACGGTGGCCGCCTTCCGACGGAAGCCGAATGGAACTACGCCGCGAGCGGCGGAGACGAAGCGCGGAAGTATCCCTGGGGGACGACTGCGCCGAACGACACGCTCGCCGTCTATTGCTCGAGCTCCTGCGCCTCGGCGGAAAACGTCGGCTCGCTCTCCCCGGCGGGAGACGGAAGGTGGGGCCAGGCGGACCTCTCGGGAAACGCCTGGGAGTGGAACCTGGACTATTTCGTCACCCCGTACGCCTCCTCCACGTGCATCGATTGCGCGAACCTGACGCCGGGCACGAAGCGCGTCTTCCGCGGCGCGAGCTTCGGCAACGCCGACACCGTGCTCACGGCCGCGTCGCGAGACAGCCGCGATCCGGCGGACCACAACGCTTACGTCGGCGTTCGCTGCGCCAGGTGAGGGGAATCTCCACCCGGCGTCGAACTCCACGCCGAAGCTCGGGGAACCCCGGTAGTGTCCCATTTGACATCCTGAAAGATGTCCTTCAAGTTGACCTGATGGCTTCCCTGGAGCGTCTGAACCTGAACATCCCGGCCGCAACCCGCGCCACGATCCGGCGGCTCGCGAAGGCCGTCGATCGAAAGGAAGCGGAGGTCGCACGCGAGCTTCTCGTTCACGCCGTGGAGCAAGCGGAGCGGGAGGAGTTCTTCCGCGAGATGGAGGAGAACATCACGCCCGCTGCGCGCAAGCGGCTGACGGCGATCGCACGCGCGCTCGAGGGGCTTCGTGGCAGGAAGGGGTGAGGTCCTCGCGCTGCGGCGCGCCGTCGGATTCCTGCCGGGGTCGGAGCTTTCGCGGTTCATCGTGATGCAGACGAGCCGCCTCGCTCCGGTGCTCGAGACGGTCCTGGTGATACCGCTCGACGAGCCCGTGCCGGACTACACGAAGCTCCCCGGGCTCGTCCCCGTGACCGCTGCCGAGGCGGGGACGAAGAGCTCGCAGCTGGCGCTCGCGACGCAGCTCACCTGTCTCGCTCTCTCGCGCTTCGAGCCCACGTCCGTCGGTCGTGTCCGCCCATCGACGCTCGCCAGGCTGGACCGCGTGCTGAGGTTCGTGCTCGAGCTGCCGTGAGCGGTGGTGGTTCGAATCCCGCCCCGTTCGGGACGTCGTTCGATTCACCCAGCCCGCCAGGGGCGCTTCTTGATCTGCGGAGAGGGCGGGATTCTCTGCCTGGTGGTGGTTCGAATCCCGCCCCGTTCGGGACGTCGTTCGATTCACCCAGCCCGCCAGGGGCGTTTCTTGATCTGCGGAGAGGGCGGGATTCGAACCCGCGGTACCCTTGCGGGTACACATGATTTCCAATCATGCACCTTCGACCACTCGGTCACCTCTCCCTGCCGAAGCTTCACCACGAGGGCGAGAGATCCGGCTCGGTTGCCTGGGGTGCGCGCCACGGGCGCGCGGTGGTTCACCCCGCGGCTTCCGGCGGAGAGAGTGGGATTCGAACCCACGGTACCCTTGCGGGTACACCTGATTTCGAATCAGGCACCTTCGGCCACTCGGTCATCTCTCCGCGGCGGAATCTGGCAGCCTCGATCGCGCGTGTCAACGGTGGGAAACTCCTTCGGTGATTTTCGGGATTGCCCCGATTAGGCTCGCCGGTCGGCGCGGGTCCGGCCGGTCCCGCGCGAGCCGCCATCATGGCGGAGACGACGGCATCCGAAATGCAGTCCAGCAATCGTCCGCGCGCGCGCGGTTCTTACAAGAAAAGTGAAGTCAGCCGGAGGCAGGTGCTCGACGCCGCCGTCCGGGCTCTCGCGAAGCGGGGCTACGCGAAGACCAGCGTGAGCGACATCGCCCACGCCGCGGGGATGAGCAAGGGCGCCGTCCACTATCACTTCGACAGCAAGGACGATCTCATCGCCAAGGTGCTGGAGCACTGCGCGGCCGTATCCCGGGAGCGGATCCGGGAGGCGTGGGAGAAGCCCGGCGCCCCCGCGGAGCGCATCCAGCGCGCGCTGAACGAGATGCGGGCGATGCGGAAGGAGGGGCTCCCGGAGCTCCGTGTCCTCGCCGATCTGTCCGCTCAGGGCATCCACGATCCGCGCATCAAGTCCCTCCTCGGACACATGTTCGAGGTGAACCGGAAGCAGATGACGCAGCACCTCGTCGACAGCCTGAACACCCTCGGGCTGAGGTCCAAGGTGCCCCCGCAGATCGTCGTGCGGCTCATGATGGGAGCCCTCGACGGCCTCGCCATGCACGACTACTTCGATCCCCTCGCCGACGTGGACGACACGGCGATCGAGCTCGCGCTCCAGACGATCGGCATCTCGCTGTTCGAGACGTGAGCGAGACGGGCGCGGCGAGGCCGCGCCGCCTTCAGACGCGGTAGTTCGGCGCTTCTTCCGTGATGAACACGTCGTGGACGTGGCTCTCGCGGAGGCCCTGACTCGTGATCTGAATGAACTTCGCCTTCTTGCGGAGCTCCGAGATCGTCTTGCAGCCCGTGTAACCCATTCCGGAGCGGAGGCCGCCGACGAGCTGGGAGATGATCGAGACGACGGACCCGCGGTGCGGAACCCGTCCTTCGATACCCTCGGGAACGAGCTTCTCGTCCGCCGTCCCGCCCTGGCCGTAGCGATCCCGGCTGCCCTTCTTCATCGCGCCGAGCGAGCCCATGCCGCGGTACACCTTGTAGCTTCGGCCCTGGTAGAGGATGAGCTCTCCCGGCGCTTCGTCCGTGCCGGCGAACATGGAGCCGAGCATGACGCTCGAGGCGCCCGCTGCGATCGCCTTCACGACGTCTCCGGAGTACTTCACGCCGCCGTCGGCGATGATGGGGACGTCTTTTTCCTCGGCGACCTTCACGCAATCCATCACCGCGGTGATCTGCGGGACTCCGACGCCCGCGATCATCCGCGTGGTGCAGATGCTTCCGGGACCGATGCCGACCTTCACGCCGTCTGCGCCGGCCTCGATGAGGGCCAGCGTGGCGTCCGCCGTGGCGACGTTGCCGCCCACGACGTCGATCTTCGGGTGACGCTTCTTCACCTCCGCCACCGTCTCGATCACGCCGCGCGAGTGGCCGTGCGCCGTGTCCACCACGATGACGTCCACGCCGGCCTCGACGAGCGCGTCCATCCGCGTCTTTCGGTCGGGGCCCGGGCCGATGGCGGCGCCGCAACGGAGGCGCCCCCGGTCGTCCTTCACGGCGAGGGGATTCCGGTCCGCCTGGAGGAGATCCTTGATGGTGACGAGGCCGATGAGGACGCCGTTCTCCACGACGAGGAGCTTCTCGATGCGGTGCTTGTGGAGGAGCTCCTTCGCCTGGTCGGGACGAACGCCAGGAGGCACCGTGACGAGCTCGGTCGTCATGAGCGCGCTCACCGGCTGATCCAGGTTCTTCTCGAAGCGAATGTCCCGAGCCGTGAGGATGCCGACCGGTGATTTGCCCTCCACGACGGGGACGCCGGAGATGTCGTTCTCCCGCATGACGCCGAGCGCTTCCCGGAGCGACTGGGAAGGACGCACGCACACCGGGTCCGTGATGATGCCGCTCTCGGCGCGCTTCACCCGGTCCACCTCGGCTGCCTGCGCTTCCGGGGAGAGGTTCTTGTGGATGATCCCGACGCCGCCTTCGCGAGCGAGCGCGATCGCGGCTCTCGCTTCCGTGACCGAGTCCATCGCGGCGCTGACGAGCGGGACGTTGATCTCGATGTTCCGGGTGAGGCGAGTTCGGACGTCCACGTCCGCCGGCAGAACCTCACTGTACGCCGGCACGAGCATGACGTCGTCGAACGTCAGGCACTGGCGCAACTTGTCGTCAAACATGGCCGAGCATACCAGACGGCCCCGGGTCCGTCGACGTGGTAAGGGTGGGTGCGTGCAGGGCAGCGCCCACGCTCACGGAGAGCCGCGCGGACGAGGGCATGGCGAGTCCGCCGCGTCCCACGCGCACGGACACGGCGAGCGGGGGGGGCACGGCCACGCGCACGGGCACGGGCACGCCCACGGCGCGGGCGCGCCGGCCACCGCGTTGAAATGGGCCGTCGTCCTCACGGTTTCCTTCATGGCGGTCGAAGCCGCGGCGGGGTTCTGGACGGGCGGCCTGGCGCTCCTCGCGGACGCGGCCCACATGCTCGCGGACGGCGCGGCGCTCGGCCTCGCCCTGTTCGCGAGCCGCTGGGCCGAACGGCCGAGGACGGCGAAGAGCACCTTCGGTCACCGTCGCGCCGAGGTGCTCGCGGCGTTCGTGAACGGCATCGCGCTCGCGGTGACGGCGATCTTCGTCGTGAGCGAGGCCGTCGAGCGGTGGGAGTCTCCGCGCGAGATCCGCGCGCTCGGGATGCTCGTCGCCGCCGCCGGAGGACTCTTCGTGAACCTCCTCGTCGCGAAGATCCTCTCCTCGGCCACGGAAGACAGCATGAACGTCCGCGCCGCCTTCGCGCACGTCGCGATGGACGCGCTCGGCTCCTTCGGCGCGATGTCCGCCGCAGGGTTCGTCCTCGCCTTCGGCTGGACGCGGGCGGACGCGCTCGTCTCCGTCGGCATCGCGGTGCTCGTGGCGTACAGCGGGTGGCGCGTCCTCCGCGAGACGACCGGAATTCTCCTCGAAGGCGCGCCCGCGCACCTGGACGTTCCGGAGGTCGAGCGGGCGATCCGTGCGGTCCCCGGAGTCGCGGCCGTCCACGACCTCCACGTGTGGCGGATCTCGGACCGGTTCGATGCGCTCACGGTGCACGTCACTCTCGGGAGCGGTGCACACGGGGTGGACGTTTGCCGCGACGTCGCACGCATGCTGAAGGCGAAATTTTCGCTGGAGCACGTCACGGTACAGCCCGAAGCGCCGCGCCCGCAGGAGATCGTCTCGCTCCGCCTGAGCGAAAAGGGGCCTTCCGCGCCTGCCCGCCGAGCGTGATAACCTCGGGCGCGAAATGGCCACGTCCGCGGAAGATCTGGAAGCGTACCTGCGCCGGCTCGACCGGCGGTTCGAGAAGGTCTCGGATCAGACCTACCTGGTGAGTCTCGGGCCGGGGCAGCCCGCCGCGGTCCTCCGCGTCGCGCCTCCGGTCGTGGTGCTCCAGGTGGACGTCGCGGAGGCGCCCTCCGGCGCCCCCGCGCTGGAAGCGAAGCTCTTCCGGCGGCTCCTCGAGCTCAACGCGACGGACCTTCTCCACGCCGCCTACGGCATCGAGAAAGGGCGCATCATCATCGACGCGGCGCTCGAGCTCGACACGCTGGACGTGGGCGAGCTCGAGGCGGTGCTCGCGAACGTGGATCTCGCCGTCGCGAGTCACATCCCGGAACTGTTCGCGCTCGTGAAGAAGGGCTGACGAGGAGACCATGGGCATCTTCGCGCGTCTCGCGACGCTCATCAAAGCGAACCTGAACGATCTGATCAGCAAGTCCGAAGATCCGGAGAAGATGCTGAACCAGATCGTGCTGGACATGTCGAACCAGCTCGCGGAGGCGAAGAAGCAGGTCGCCGTCGCGATCGCGGACGAAAAGCGGCTCGCGAAGCAGGCCGAGACGGAAGCGGCGACGGCCGCCGAGTGGGAGCGCCGGGCGATGATGGCCGTCCGCGCGGGGGACGACGCGCTCGCGAAGGAAGCGCTCGCCCGCCAGAAGGAGCACCATGGCACCGCCGAGAGCTTCAAGCTCGAGTGGCAGAAGCAGAAGGCGGGCGTCGATCAGCTGAAGCTCGCCCTCCGAGCCCTCAGCAACAAGATCGAGGAGGCGAAGCGGAAGAAGGCGCTCCTCATCGCACGGAAGAAGCGGGCGGAGGCTCAGAAGGCCATCCAGGAGACGCTCGGCGGGCTCAAGAACGCGAGCGCGTTCGAGGCGTTCAATCAGATGTCCGACAAGATCGACCGCATGGAGGCGGAGGTCGAGGCGGGCGCCGAGATCGCGGAAGAGCACTCCGGAGACGTCCTCGCGCAGAAGTTCCAGAACCTGGAAGCGACCGCCGGCGCGGACGAAGATCTCCTCGCCTTGAAGCGGAAGATGGGGCTCGCGCCGCCCGCGCCCACGCCGCAGCCGGTTCGCGTGGAGGCGACCGCGGGCGCGGGGGGGGGTGGTGGAACCCAGGCGGAGCAGGAAGAGCTCGCCGCGGCGCTCGCGGAGCTCGAGGCCGAGGAACGTCGCGAGCTGACGGTGAAGCGCTGACATGAACGGGGTGAAATCTCTGGTGTGCGGCGGCCTCGGGGTCGCGCTGGCTCTCGGCGCGCCCGCTGCGGAAGCGCGAGGAAGGGCGCTGGAGGCCGTGACTCTCGGGTCGGAGAAGGTCCGCATCGACGGCCTCCTCCGCGAATGGCCCGCCAAGATGGACTCGCTCGGGGACGTGGTGCAGGGAAGCGCCGCGGGTGACCCGAACGCGACCGGCGTCATCGGGTACAACGAGGCGAACGTCTTCGTCGCGATGAAGATCCGGGACCAGAAGCTCGTCCGGACGTCGAGCTTCGGCGACCACGAGGACTACGCTTCGCTCGAGATCGCGTTCCCGACGAACCGCGGCTTCTCTTCGCACCAGGTGCGCCTCTACGCCGGCGAGATCGGCAAGAGCGCGGGCGCGGTGAAGATGGACGGATCTCCGGTGAAGGGCGCACGCATCGTCGAGGCTCCCTCGGACGGCGGGTACACGATCGAATGCCAGATCCCGTGGGCTCTGTTCCCGGAGGCGAGCCGCATCCGGGCCGGGCTCCGCGCGGCGCTCCGCTACACGGACGTGGACTCGGGCGGGAGCGTGAAGGCCATCATCGGCACGAGCAGCGGAAACGGCTCCTCGTTGCCGCCGCTCCTCCTCGAAGCCGAACAGGGGCTCTACCGGACGCTCGTCCGAGGCAAGGGGATCTCGGACACGCCGTCGCGCTTCGCGGTCGGGGACATCGCCGGGGACTCGCAGCTCGAGGCCGTCGGCGTCTACGGGAGCGCGCTCACGATCGTCGGGGCGGGTTACCGCGGCGGGAAGGAGTTCTTCTTCCAGGACCTTCAGGTGCCGGAGGCCTCCGCCGTCACTCGCCTCGAGGTGATGGACATGACCGGCGACGGCAAGGACGACATCCTCGTCGGGAAACGTGTCGGCACGAAGGACGAGTACCGCGAGGTGATCCAGGTGCTCCGCGTGTCGAGCGGGGACAGCCCCTACGTCGCCTTCCAGCAGGAGACCGGGATCGTCACGAAGAAGGGCGAGATCCACAACGAGGTCGCCTTGAAGAAGAAGGGCGACAAGGTCGACATCGTCCTCTCGCAGGGGAAAGCGGAAGGCTTCGACCCGACGACGTACGACGAGCCGCTCCCCGGGGACATGGATTCGGCGCTCCTCCCCTGGCAGACGCTGAAGAGCCGCACGTTCGAGTGGGACGGAAAGACGTTCTCGGACGCCGGGAGCGAGTCCTGGACGCCCACCATGAAGGCGCCCGAGCACACGACGACGAAGGCGACCGCCGTCGAGGCCGGCCCTCCGCCTCCGCCTCCGCCGCGCCCGCCGTCTCCGGACGAGCTCCTCGACCGGGTGTACGCGCTCTACCGGAAGGATCGGAGCGTCGGCATCGAGAAGCCGCGGTTCGACTTCGTGACGGACGTCGCGGGCGACCGGACGCCGGAGCGCGTGCTCATCCACGGGAAGGACATCGTCGTCTTCGGCAAGGCCTTCAAGGAAGGCACGAGCTACGCCTTCATCACGATCGGCGTCGAGTCGCCGAAGGACGTGCTGGACGTGACGGCGCGGGACCTCACCGGGGACGGCAAGGCCGAGATCCTCGTTCGTGGCGTCCTGCACGCGAAGGCGAGCAAGGAGATGGGCGGCAAGACCGTCGACCGCCACGGGTTCTTCGTCTATCAAGCCACCGAAGGCGGCATCAAACGCGTCTTCGCCGCAGAAACGGGTCGCTCGCTCGGCGACGACTCCATCGTGGCGGGCCTGCGCTTCGTCCCGAAGGGGAAGGGGACCCTGCTGGAGCTCACACCCGGTCGCGCCGTGGGATGGACGGAAAAGACGTACCCGTTCCCGGTCGACAGGTACCCGTACGGCGGCCTCGAGGCGCTCCTCGTGCCGTGGGGGGACGTCCCGGTGAAGCGGTATCGGTTCGACGGGAACGCCTTCGTCTCGGAGTGAACGGTCCGGCGGACGCCCGCCGAAAGTCTGACTCCGGACCGGATTCTGGATATCGTCGGCCGATGGATCGACCCGAGGGCCGTCCTCTCGTCGGGCTCGTGCTCGCCGGCGGCGGGGCGCGCGGAGCGTACGAGGTGGGCGTCGCGCGGTACCTGCTCGAGGAGCTGCCCCGGGAGCTCGGCCGGGACGTCCCGATCGACATCCTGTGCGGGACGTCCGTCGGCGCGATCAACGCCTGCTTCCTCGCCGCGCACGCGGACGAGCCGCGGGCACGCGCCTCGGCTCTCGGCGTCAAGTGGCGGGAGCTCGAGATCGAGCGGATCCTGCAGCTCTCGGCGATCGAGGTCGTCGGGTTGCTCCGCGAGCTCATCGGGGCGCGTCCGAAGCCGATCCTGGGGCGCGCGCCGCGTGGCGGCGTGGTGGACCCTGCCGGGCTCACGTCCGTGATCGCGGACGCGATCCCCTTCGAGCGCATCGACGAGCACGTGCGCGCAGGGAAGATCCAGGCGTGCAGCGTGTCGACGACCCACGTCGCCACCGGGCGTACGGTCGTCTTCGTCGACCACACGCCCGCTCTCTCTCCGCGGTGGGGCACCCACCCGACCATGGATCGCTGCCAGACGAAGCTCCGGATCGAGCACGCCTTGGCGTCGGCCGCCATCCCGTTCGTATTCCCCGCGGTGACGATCGATTCGGATCTCTACTGCGATGGCGGGCTCCGCCAGAACGTGCCGCTGTCGCCCGCGCGGCGCCTCGGCGCGGACCGCCTGATCGTCGTGAACCCGCATTTCATCGGCGCGAACGTCCCTCCGCCGGAAGTCGCGAAGGAGCGCGAGCAGGTGTTCCCGGGGCCCGCATTCCTCGTCGGCAAGGCGTTGAACGCGCTCCTCCTGGATCGCCTGGACAGCGACGTGGATCGCCTCCGCCGGATCAACGAGATCCTCGCCGCGGGTACGAGGGAATACGGGCCCGGGTTCATCGACTCGATCAACCGTCAGCTCGGCCTCGCCCCGGGCGCCGGGATCCGCGCGCTAGAGACGGTCGTGATCCGCGCCTCGCTCGACATCGGGCGCCTCTCCGGTGACCACGTCCGGAGCCCGAAATTCCAGAAGCGCTCGAAGGGGCTCGCCGGAAAAGCCCTCTCGCGGCTCGCGAGCAGCGAGGGCGACGAAGCCGACTTCCTCTCCTACCTCGTGTTCGACGGCGACTTCGCCGCCGAGCTCATGGATCTCGGCGCCGCCGACGCCCGCGCCAAGAAGGACGAGCTCGTAGCGCTATTCGACGGCTGCTTGTAGGCATCGGCTGGACCAATCGGAGGGGGCGACTCGCCGCCCTTCGGGCGGGCTCGACGCGACGACGGGGAGCGTCGTGGGGTTTGGTTTGTGGGGGACCTTGTCCCCCGAGGCTCCTGTGGTCCTCGGGCTACGCCCTGCGGTCCTCGG
>DASZXK010000082.1:0-101938 GCA_035545855.1 Polyangiaceae bacterium | reverse complement strand
ACGATCGCGTCCATCACGGCGAACGCGTCGCCCGGCGCGGCGTCGAACTCGTCCGTCCAGACGATGCGCGCGCCGTCCGTCTCCGCGAGCTCGACCACGACGGACATCCGGCTCCCATGACGCCGGACCTTGCCCGTCACGACGTACTCGACGCCGAGGATACGGCCGGCCTCCCCCGCACCGATGCCGCGCTCGCGGAGTGAGAAGACGGTGCCCCGCGCGATCACGAACAGCACCCGGAGCTTCGCGAGTCGCGTGATGATGTCCTCCGCGAGACCGTCCGCGACGCGGTCGGCGGGACCTGCCTGGTCGTCCGAGAACGGCATGACGGCGACGGAGGCTCGGAGTCGAGCGCGGCGCTCGCCCGGCGACGGCGCCGCTTCGCGCCCTTGCACCCGGATCGACGGTTCGACGATCCGGGGCGGCGTCTCCGCCGTGGCCCGACGGATCGCGTGCCAGGAGTCGCGAAGCGCCGTCCAGTCGAGCCCCTCTTGCTCGAAGGAACGGATCGCACGCGCCACGTGCTCCTCCGCGTCCCGGACGCGGCCTGCCCGCAGCAGCGTGGTGAGTAGCAGGTCGTGCGCGCGCTGATCGAACGGCGAGACCCGGAGCCAGTCCTCGAGACGCCGGAGCGATTCCTCCGAGCCGGGGAGCGCGCGCTCGGCGAGCGCCGCGAGCGCTCCGACGTGGAGATTTCGATAGTGCTCTCGCTCCGCCGCGAGCCAGGCGGAAAACTCCGGATTGCCGCCGACGTGCGTCCCGCCGAGGAGCTCGCCCGGGATCTGCCCGCAGAGCGAGGTCAGGTCCTCGGTCGAGGCGGAAGCGATGCCGCCCTTCGCGAGCGCCTCGATCTCCCGCGCGTCGACGCGGCAGTCCGACAGGTCGAGAGCGATCTGGTCTCCGTCCCGGGTGACGACCCGACGCCGGTCGGCGTCGTCCAGCACGCCCCGGAGCTTGCTCAGGCACCAGCGAAGCTCGCCGCGCGGGTCGTTCGGGACGTCCCACAAGAGGTCGCAGAGCCGGGACCGCGATACGGGCGAGCGCGAGAGCGCAAGGTAGGCGAGCAGCGCGCGGACCTTGCGCGAGCGCGGAAGCGGCACCGTGGCGCCGGCGCGACTCACCGCGATCGGCCCGAGGACCCGGATTTCGAGCGCGTGGGTGCCCACCCTCACCGTCCCGGAAGCGCTTCCCACGCGGATACCCACGGCATGTCCCATGCTCTCGGGCGATGATGGTGCTGGTCGAAGACCGGCCGCGGCGCCGACGCTAAGATGCGCGCCAGCGCCCCGTGACCACCCCGGGAACCCCTGAAAGAGCAACGCATGATCTACGATAACATCTCGCAAACCATCGGTCGTACTCCCGTCGTGCGAGTGCACCGGCTCGGCCCGGATCACGTCGAGCTGTACGTGAAGGTCGAAGCAGCGAACCCGGGCGGTTCCGTGAAGGACCGTCTCGCCATCGGGATCATCGAGGACGCCGAGCGGCGCGGGGTGTTGAGGGCCGGCCAGACCGTCGTGGAAGGGACGTCGGGCAATACCGGGATCGCGCTCGCGATGGTCTGCGCCGCGCGGGGATACCCCTTCGTCGCCGTCATGCCGGACTCCTTCTCCGTCGAGCGCCGCCAGATCATGCGGGCGTACGGCGCGAAGGTGGTCCTCACGCCCGCCGCGGAGCGCGCTTCCGGTGCCGTGAAGCTCGCGGAGAAGCTCGCCCGCGAGCGCGGCTGGTTCCTCGCGCAGCAGTTCGACAACGAGGCGAACCCGGCCTACCACCGCCAGACGACGGGCCCCGAGATCCTCGCGGACTTCGCGAATCGGAGGCTCGACTACTGGATCACCGGCTGGGGCACGGGCGGTACGCTGACGGGCGCGGGCCAGATCATCCGCTGCGCGCGGCCGGAGACGAAGATCATTGCCTGCGAGCCGTCCGGGGCGAGCCTCCTCGCCGGCGAAGCGTGGAAACCCCACAAGATCCAGGGCTGGACCCCGGACTTCGTCCCGTCCGTGCTCGACCGGGACGTCTACGACGAGGTCATCCCCGTCCCGGACGAGCGGGCGATCGCGTGCGCGCGGGATCTCGGTCGCGCGGAGGGGATCTTCTGCGGGATCTCCTCCGGCGGGACGTTCGCCGCTGCGCTCGAGGTGGCGAAGAAAGCCCCCGCGGGCAGCGTCCTCCTCGCGATGCTCCCGGACACGGGGGAGCGTTACCTCTCCACGGCGCTCTTCGAGGGCGTGGAAACGGGATCCGACGCCGTCTGACGCGAGTTTCCACGGGAGCTCCCACGGATCCTTCCACGTCGGGCGGCGACTCTCTCGGTCGGAGGTCACGACCGATGAATCCAGTTCAAGCCCACAACCAGAAGTCTCAATCCGTCTGGAACTCGCCCGCCGGCCGCTACGACGAGATCAGTCGCAGCATCGCGGACGCCATCGAGCACGCCGTGGAGCGGCTGTCGCCGAAGCCGGGCGACCGGGTCCTCGATCTCGCAACGGGGACCGGCTGGGGCTCGCGCATCCTCGCGGAGCGCTTCCCCGGGATCCGGATCACGGGAGCGGACATCGCCGACCAGATGCTCGAGCACGCCCGCGCGGCGGCTGCGACGCGGAAGCTCGACGTCGAGTACGTCCACGCGGACGCCGAGAAGCTCCCCTTCCCCGACGCGAGCTTCGACTGCCTCGTCTCCACGTTCGGGGTCATGTTCGTGAGCAGGCCCGAGGCCGCGGCGGCCGAGATGGCGCGCGTCCTCACGCCGGGCGGGAAGCTCAGCCTCGCGACGTGGCGTCACGACAGCGCCGTGTTCCAGATGTTCGGCGTCATGAAGAAGTTCATGCCGCCGCCGCCCGACCCGCCTCCGCCCTCGCCGTTCGCGTGGGGCCGCACGGAGCGCCTGACGGAGCTCCTCGGGAAGCACTTCGAGCTCGGCTTCGAGGAGGGCTCGAACCACTTCCGCTACGGCTCCGGCGAGCAGGCGTGGAACCTGTGGGTCAACCACTACGGACCCACGAAGTCCCTCGCCGCCTCGCTCGACGACGCCCGGCGGGGCGAGCTCCGCCGGGACATGATCGAGTGGCACGAGACGTTCCGGAGCCCGCTCGGCTTCGATCAGCCGCGCCAGTACGTCGTCACGCGCGGCGTCCGGAAGTAGCCCCTCGAGCGCGGCGCGATTCGTTGACGCTTCGCGTCCGTCGCGGGACGATCCCCGGAAATGGTGCGAAGCGTCCTCGCCGTGCTCCTCTCGCTCGTCGCGCTGAACGCGATCGGCGGCGGACTCTACGGCGTCCTCGGCGCGAAGGGGCTTCCCCGGGAATGGCTCGCCGGTGGGCCGTTCCGCGACTATTCGATCCCGAGCGCGTTCCTGCTCCTCGGGGTCGGAGGCACGTTCGGCGCTGCCGCCATCGCGGTGTTTCGCGGGGCTCGGCACGCTCGCGCTCTCTCCGTGACGGCCGGCCTCCTCGCGCTGGGCTGGATCGCGATCCAGGTCGCGCTGATGGGCCTTCGCTCCTTCCTGCAGCCGGTGATCTTCGTCGCCGGCGTCGCCGTCCTCGGGCTCGCGGCAGCGCTCCCCGGCGCACCGGTACGAGACTACCTCGGTCTCTACATCGGCACCGCGCTCCGGCCGCGCCGGACGTTCGAGTCGCTCCTCCGGCATCCCGCGTCGCTCTCCTTCGGCCTGCTCGCGCTCGCCGGGAACGCGCTTCTGTACACCGTCGTGTACGCGTTCCTCGTGTTCGGCGGCGGGCGCCCGACCGTCTTCGCCCCCTGGCTCGCGATCGATCCGGAGGAGTACTACCGCTGGAACGTCGTGTTCGTCGCTCCGAGCATGGGGCTCTCGTTCGTCGCGGCAGCCGCCGTGGGGCAACTCGTCGCGCGCGCTCTCGGCGGGACGGGCTCGTTCGAGAACACCGTGGCGGTCCTCGGGTTCGGCACGGCCATCGCATCCTGGACGACGTTGCTCCACGATCTCGTGACGTCCTGTCTCGGGGCCGTCCACGTCCTGGACCAGCGCGCGTACGAAGACGCACTCTCGTCGACCGGGCCGCTCGGGAGAGCGTTCACCGGGGTGATGGTCGCCTATCTGGTGGCGTTCGTTGCGCTCTTCACGAAGGGCCTCGCGGTCGCGCACGCTCTCCCTCGGCCGCGCGCGACCGCCTCCGGCGTCGTGGCGTTCGTGGTCTATCAGGCGGTGTTCGTCGTGTTCAATCGTTGACGGGCGCGCTCCGGCGCGGCCTTTCGCGCTACCCTCCCGCGGCGATGGACGTGAAATGGCTCGCCGGCTCCGGCCGCACCCTGACGCGCTTCGGTGAGACGCCCCGCTACCGCGAGGGCCTCCATCGCGTGAGCGAGCGCTGCTACGCCTGGATGGTGCCGAACGGCTCCTGGGGTGAAACGAACCTCGGGCTCGTGGATTGCGGCGGCCGGAGCGTGCTCGTGGACACGGCATGGGACGTGCCGTTCACGCGAGAGTTCCTGGAAGCGGCAAGAGACCTGGTCGGGCGCGCGCCGGTCGAGTGCGTCGTGAACACGCACTCGGACGGGGACCATTTCTGGGGGAACCAGCTCTTTTCCGGGAGGCGCATCATCGGCACGCGCGCTGCCGTGGAACGCATGGAGCACGTGCTGCCGAAGACGGTGCGGGCGCTCGTCGGTAGCTCTCGTCTGATGAGACGAATTCCGGTCGGCGGGGTCGCGGAGCTCGGTCGCTACGTGGAGGGCATGTTCCGCCCGTACGACTTCGACGGCATCCGGCTCACGAAGCCGACGGAGACGTTCTCGGGCGAGCGGGCGATCCGCGTCGGCGACGTGGAACTCGTCCTCCGGGAGCTCGGACCCGGGCACACGGACGGGGACGCCATCGTCCACGTCCCGAGCGAGAAGGTCGTGTACGCCGGAGATCTGCTCTTCGTCGGCGTGACGCCCGTGATGTGGGCGGGGCCGATCGAGAACATGGTCGCGGGGCTCCGGGTGCTCCTCTCGCTCCCGGCGGAGGTCTTCGTCTCGGGTCACGGTCCGCTCGCGTCCCGCGCCGACATCCAGGCGCTCGTCGACTACTGGGACTTCGTCCACGAGGGGATCCTCCGCCGGTTCCGGAGCGGCCTCTCGCCGACGGAAGCGGCGCGCGACGTGCTCGTGAGTGCGCCGTTCCGTGACTCCCCCTTCGCGCGCTGGGACTCGTCCGAACGGCTCGTGACGAGCGCGCACACGATGTACCGGAACTGGGGCCGAAGGACGTCGCTCCCGGAGACGCTCGCGACGATGGACCTGCTACGACGTCAGGCGGTCGTGGCGTCGGAGCTGTCTCGGGGCCGCTGAGAGACGATCAGCGGCCCGGTCACTGCGGGGAGGGCTCCGGAAACTTCGCGCCGAAGGACTCGAGCGGGAGCCGGAGGCCCTTCACCAGATAGGACACCGTCCGGTAGAACCCCGCGAGGAGCAGGAGCTCGAGGACCTGTTCCTCCGTGAACGTCTCCCGGAGCTCCGCGAAGAGGGCGTCGTCGACGTCGGCGTGGTCGTGGAGCTGGTCCATCAGGCGCACGATGAGCCGTTCGTTCGGGGCCCAGCACGGCGCGTCCGCCCCGGGTTCGACGATCGCGCGCTGCTCGGCATCGCCGATTCCGACGCGTGGCCCGAAGACGGCGACGTGGACGCCCCATTCGTACTCGGCGCCCGTGCGGGCCGTCGTGCGGTCGATGGCGATTTCCCGCTCCCGGAGGGACAAGGTCCCGCGATCGAGGAGACCGCCGGCCATGAACTTCCGGAACAGCCGCGGGTCCCGCGCGAGCACGCGAAAGAGGAGCAGCGGCTCCACGCCGGGCGGCATCAAGCGGGCGAGAGTGGTCTCCATGTCCTCGGGATACGGGCGCTCTTTCGGCTGGATTCGGGGTTCCATGCGTCCTCCGGATTCGCCCGGACTCGCCGGGCGGGAACTGCTACTCTTTCCGTAGCAATCCGATCACTAGCGCTACGTTTTCCGTAGCGCAACCCTCTCCGCCGCCCTGGAGCGACCTGCCGTGAAGAAGCCGAAGAAATCCGCGCCCCGTCCGGGGCGCCCCGTCCGCGGTTCGAGGACCGGCCGCCCCGTGATGGCGCTCATCGACCTCCTCGGACGAAGATGGACGCTCCGGGTCCTCTGGGAGCTCCGGGACGGGCCGCTCGTGTTCCGCGCTCTGCAGGAGGCGTGCGGAGGGCTGTCGCCGAGCGTCCTCTCGCAGCGGCTCTCCGAGCTCCGCGAGGTCCGGCTGGTCGAGACCAGGGATCCCGAGGGGTACGCGCTCACACCGCTCGGCGCGGAGCTCGTCTCGGAGCTCCTTCCGGTCTCGCGGTGGGCGGAGCGCTGGAGCCGGGCCCTCGCGACTCGAGGGAACAAGCCATGAACGCATCCCCTTCCCCGACCCGGAATGCCACGCTGCGCCGCGCGGTCGCCCTGGCGGGCGGCGCCGTGCTGGCGCTCGCCGTCGCCGCGGGCAGGCCCTGGTCCAGCCGCAATTCGCTCCGGCAGATGCGGCTCTTCGCGCCGGGCTCCCGCATCGAGAACTTCCGCGAGATGGACGCCATCTTCCCCGCGAAGACGCTCACGCACGCGCGCGTCCCCCATCGCTTCCAGACGGTCCTCCGTCCCCTTCCCGCCTCGTTCCGGTTCGGTGGCAAAGACGTCCCCGTCACGGATTTCCTCGACCGCACGGTGACGACGGGCCTCCTCGTCCTCCGGGGCGAAACGATCCTCACGGAGCAGTACTTCCGCGGCGCCCGCGAGGATTCCCCGCTCACGTCCTGGTCGGTGGCGAAGTCCGTCGTGTCCCTCCTCATCGGCATCGCGAAGGCCGAGGGGAAGTTCCCGGACCTCGGGACGAAGCTCGAGACGCTCGTTCCGGAGTTCCGAGGGTCCGCCTACGGCGCCGTCCCCGTCCGGGACGCACTCACGATGTCCTCCGGGATCGACTTCAGCGAGGAGTACGACGACCCGACGTCGGACATCCACACGATGTTCGCGCGGCTCCTCTATTTCCGGGAGAGCGCGGTGCACTACCTCGGGACCCGGAAAGCGCTCCGTCCCCCGGGCGACGCGTTCCACTACGCGAGCTCGGACACGTTCGCCCTCGGGCTCGCGCTCCGGCACGCCGTCGGGAAATCACTCGCCGAGTATCTCCAGGAGAAGCTCTGGACGCCGCTCGGCATGGAATACGACGCGACGTGGAACGCGGAGAGCGACGACGGCGCCGAGCTCGCGTTCTGCTGCCTCAACGTCCGCCTCCGCGATTACGCGAAGATCGGCCGGCTCGCGGCTCGCTTCGGCGACTGGGACGGCCAGCGCATCGTGCCGGAGGAATGGATCCGCGAGTCGACGCGCGTCGAGCCGGCACGCGCCCCCGGAACGCTCCCGAAGCATCCGTGGGGCTACGAGTACCAGTGGTGGATCCCGGCGTCGGGCGCGTTCATGGCCGCCGGTGTCTGGGGCCAGTTCATCTTCGTGGACCCGGCGAAGGAGTTCGTGATCGTGAAGACCAGCGTGGATCCGAGGTTCATGGAGAACGCAGACGAGACGATCGCGTTCTTCGAGGCGCTCCGGAAGGCAGACGCAGACTAGGCGGAGCACCTCGAGGACGGCGTCCGCCCCGGGCGGGGTCTCATTCGACCCGCTGCCAGAGGTGCTTGTCGGAGAGAGACAGGAACACGTGCGGCAAGCCCCGAGCGTCCAGGCTGAGGGGCGCGTCCAGCGTGCGGACGGAATGCGTCCACCCCGTCGGGAGCGGCAGCTCCTCGAGCGTCGCCGGGTCCGTCCCTTTCTCGATGAGGAACGCGATGTACGTGACGGTGCCGTCTCCGATCTCGTGGATCTCGTCCCCCGCGTTCCATTCGAGCGTGCGATCGCTGTGAAGGTCCACCATGGCCCACTTGCCTTCGAGCAGCGTGCCTCCCTGAGGCGCGGCGCCGAGCTGGAACTCGGCGCCCGGAACGGACGGGAGGACGTCGAGGTCGCGTGGCTCCCCTTGCGCGTCGGGGATCGCCCTCAGGATGGCGCGCGCCGCGAGCGTCTCGCGGAGGGCCTCGCGCTCGAACCCCGACGGCAGGGTCGCCGACTCGTACGCGTCGACGTCCCCCGGGCCGCACGCGGAGCAGAGGTAGTTCACGCTCGCGATCGGCGCGCCCGGTCCGGGAAGCGCCTTCCGGAGCTCGAAGACGAGATCCCCGCGGACCGCCGTGCCGAGGACGGGGCCCGAAGACGCGGCATCCGTGACGGCGTCACCCGGATTCCGATCACCGCCGGCATCCGTCATCGCGGCCCCGGCCGCGTGCGAGGAGGGGCCGCAGGCGCACGCGCCGAGAGGCGCGATCCGAAGACAGAGCGGAAGAACCCATCGGGCAGGGGCCGGAACGAGGCGTGAGACGAGCGGCATCCGAGCGGGAAGCCTAGCGCAGCCACGAGGGAGAGTCGTCATCCGTCCCGATGGCGCTCGTTCGCGGCGACCTCGCCTCCCCAGCGTACGATGGCCGCCGCAGCGTAGTCCCCGGCGTGGGCGAACCCGCCGAGCGCGAGCAGCATGCCGGGCCGGAGCTTCCCGCGCCGGATCGCGTCGTCGAGGTTCACGGGGAGCGCGGCGCCGAAGAGGTTCCCGTATTCGGCGAACGTGTCGTGGTGCCGCTCCGGCGGGAGCTCGAGCGCCTCGTGCCAGTTCCGCACGAAGATCGAGTTCGGCTGGTTCGTGACGAGGAGGTCGACGTCCCGGACGGCCACGCCCGCGTCCTTGCACGCGCGGAGGACGAGGTCCGGCACGAGGCGGTTGCCGCGCTCGATGATGGAAGCGACGCGCTCTTCCGTGAAGCGGATCGTGATGGGGCTTTGCCCGGGCTCCCAGTACCGCCGGCCGTCGTCCCCCGCCGCGTCCATGTCCCGCGAGAACTCGCCGTGTATCTCGTGGACGACGGACAGGATCGGCGACGCGTCGCTCGCGGCGACCCAGCCGACTCCCGCGCCGTCTCCGGGGACCGGGGCCTGAGACCGGTCGCGAACGCCTTCCTGGGCGAACACGCGACCCGCCGCGTTCTGGACGTTGCAGAGGAGCGCTCCGCGGACGCCGCCGCTTCCGACGAGCGCCTGGACGAGCTCCATCATGTAGATGAACGCGACGCAGCCGCCGTTGTGGAGATCGACGACGAAGCGGGGCTTCGCACCGAGCCGATGAGCCACCTCCGCCCCGCACCCGGTGAACGCCTGGTCCGGGACGGATACGTTCGTGAAGAGGGCGTCGACGTCCCGCGCCGGATCGAGCCCCCGTTCGCGGCAGAGTCGGGTTGCGGCCTTCACGATCATGTCCGCCGCGCTCTCGCCCGGCGCGACGTGGCGGCGCGTCCTCGGCGCGGTGAACATGCCCTTGCGCGTCTCGGTGCCCGCGGCGAAGAAGTCGTTCGTCACCACACGCTCCGGGAGGTAGCTCGCGACGCCGAGCAGGCTGACGGGGGTCACGGGGTCGCCTCGCGGACGTAGGGCCCGACGTCGAGGCCGTGCGACGCGCGGTACTCGAGGATCCGCTTCAGGTTCCGGAGCTCCAGCGTGTGACCCGCGTAGAACAGCGGCCACCAGTCCCCCACCCACTCGCTCCGGCCGGGGGCGAGCTCGGGGAACGGGTTCTTTTCGTAGTAGGGGTGCCGGCAATTCGTCCAGATGACGACGGAGCCCGATCGCCCGAGCACCGTCGCCGCGGGGACGATCCGGTTCAGGTACACCATCCAGAGCTCCCGACCCTGGTCCCAGGCGCAGTGGTAGTCCACCGTGCGAGCCTCCGCGCACGCGACGGTGCGGCAGTAGATGGGCGTCCGTCCCGAATCCACTCCGACGAGGAGCCCGGCCGGCCCCGCCGGTCGAAGCTCCCGCACCGAGTACGTCCACTCGAGCAGGCTGTAGGGGTTCGCCATGTAGCGGAATACGTCCTCCGGCGGACATTCCACGTGCTCGTGGATGGTGATGTACGGGCCGTAGACCTGCTCGTGGCGATACACGGTGTGGGTCATCTCCGTGATCCGTTCACCGAGGGCTTCGCGGTCGAAGTCCTCGCAGCGGACCAGCTCGGGGATGCTCTCGAGGGCGCCGGGCTTCACGACGGAAACGTCAAGGTCCACGGGGCTCGCGCTCCACGGTCTTCGCGTCGGGATCTCTGGCCTGGAACGCCGCGAACGGCGGTACCTCCACCTCGTCGAGCTCGGCCACGACGACGGCGGGACCGGGGCTCGACCCGGCCTCGAGCAGACGCTCGGCGAGCTCGCCGGCCGTGTCGCAGTCGAAGGCACGGAGGCCGGGGAACATCGTCGCGAGCCCCGCGCCGAGACGAGACGGCCGGAACGCGTTGTAGCCCGCGTTCTCGTTCAAGAGGAGGCGCTCCCGGACGAGACACATGCCGTGCGCCCGGTTGTTCAGGAGGACGTACGTGATCGGCAGCTCGTGCTCGACGGCCGTGTGGATCTCGAGACCGTTCATGAAGAACGCGCCGTCCCCGGCGACCGCGATCACGCGCTTTCCCGTCGCGCACGCCGCACCGGTCGCCGCACCGAACGTGTAGCCCATGCCGGCCATCCCCATCGCCATGAGGTATCTGCCGTCCGCGGGCGCGGCGAGCTCGTGCGCGGCGGTCGCGCCGGTGTTTCCCGCGTCGGCGAGGATGACGGCCGCGCCGTTCGCGGCCTCGTTCACGAGCCGGAGGACGACCGATGCCGTCAGCCGTGCGTCCGGACGCACCTCGGTGCGCCCGGCTTCCACCGGGGCCCTCGGCGCCGAAGCGGCGCTCCCCCGACCGAGACGCCGCGCGAGCGCGCCGAGCGCGAGCGCGAGATCGCCGCCGACGTGGAGGTTCGCGAGGCCTCGGACGTACGGAGGGTCGTGCCCCACGGAGACCAGCGTCCGCTCGCGAAGCACGCCCTCGGCACCTTGCCGTGCGAGGAGCGGGAGCCGCGTCCCCACGACGAGGACGGTCTCCGCCTCCGCCAGGGCCGCGTTCACGGCGGGGTGCCCCATCCCGCCGACGACACCGAGGAACCGCCCGTCGCCGTTCGCGAACGCGTCGCGCCCGTCGGGCGTGGTCGCGACGCGCGCGTCCAGCCGTTCGACCAGCTCCGCGAGCTGACGACGCGCCCCCGCCCGCGCCACCTCCGCTCCCGCGAGGACGACCACCGAGCGGGATTCGAGATTCCGGACCGCCGCGTCGAGCTCGTTTCCGGCCGGCACCACGGGCACGACGGCCTTGCGCCACCATCGCGGCGCTGCCGTCACCTCGGCCCGCTGGAAGTCCTTCGCGACGAGGAGCACGCCGGGCCCCGCGGACGCCCCGAGGATGCCGTCCAGGAGCGAGTCGAGAGCCGCGGGAAGATCCCCGGGATGACCGAGGCGGACCGCGCGCCCGGTCGCCGCCTGGAACACGAGACGCGCATCGAGCGTGTTCCCCTTGCCGCTCGTGTCCTGGAACGCGCCCCGCCCCTGGAGCTCCGTCGGCGGCTCCCCGACGATCGCGAGAACGGGGACGTGCGACGCCCGCGCCTCCGCGAGGGAGTGGACGAGGTTCATCGCGCCGCCGCCGGACGTCGCCATCACCACGCCGAAGCCCCGGAGACGCGCGTACGCGTCCGCCGCCGTGCCGGCCGCGTGCTCGTGCTTGCAGAGCACGGCGCGGATCTCGGGACGCCTCGCCTGCACGGCCGAGAAGAGATCCTCGATGTTCGCTCCGCCGACCCCGAAGACGTGACGAACCCCGAGGCGGACGAATTGTTCGACGAGGACGTCCCGGACGAGCATCGGCGGCCTACGTGTGTGCCCAGCCGGAGGCGGGCGGCGCCGCGGCTGCCGGGGACGAGCCCGGGGGCGGCCCGACGCGAAGCGCCCCCGCCGCGACGAGCTGCGACAGGCAGAGGAGCGTCTCGATGTGAGACAGCCAGCCGACGTCGAGGATCTCCGACACGGTCATCGGCGCGTCGATCCGGCTGAGGAGAAACGCCGCCCTGGACGACGACGGGCGCGCGCCCGTACCGGGATCGGAGACCGGAGCGACGACGCTCCCCGGCGACCCGAGCGACGCGAGCAGCGCGCGCGCGAGCAGGGGTTCGGCGTCCTCCGCCAGTCGATGGACCTCGAGCTCGTCGGTCTGGCTCGCGAGCTGGAGGACGGAACGAGCGTGCTCGGCGGCCTCGGCGGGGCGATCCGCTTCGAGGCTCCGATGCACGGCCTCGAGCCGGGCCTGGATTTCTCGTCCCCCCGCGGCGGCGCGATCCCGGACGCGGCTCACCGGGGCTGGACTCGACTCGGACGGGGCCCGCGACGCCCACGGCGAGATCGCTTCCGCGAACCGACGCGTGAATTCGCGCACGTCCTTGAAGCGCTGCCTCGGATCCTTCTTCAGGGCTCGCGCGAGCACCGCGTCCACTTCCTCTGGAACCCAGGGAGAGAGAGACGACGCCGGCGGCGCCTCGAGCGTGGCGATCTTCCCGAGGATGTCCGCGAGGTCGCCTTCCGCGTATGGCTGCGTGCCGGTGAGCATCTCGTACGCGACCAGGGCGAGGGCGTACTGATCCGTCCGAGCGTCGACCAGCTCGTTCTTCGCAGCCGCCTGCTCCGGAGCCATGTACTCCGGCGTGCCGACGAGCGTGCCGACCTGCGTGACGTGAGGCCCGCTCCCGAGGTGCTTGCTGATGCCGAAGTCGAGGAGCTTCACGAAGGGCGCCTCGGTGGGCTTGCCGACGAGGAAGATGTTCGAAGGCTTGAGATCGCGATGCACGATGGACGCCTCGTGCGCGGCGGCGAGCGCGCTCCCGACCTGGAGCACGATGTCCCGCGCCTCCTCGAGCCCGAGCGGCGCTTCTCGCTCGAGCCGCGCCGTGAGCGTTTCCCCGTGGAGGAGCTCGAGCACGAGATAGGGCTCGCCGAGCTCGGTCACGTCGAAGTCCAGGATCGTGACGATGTGCGGGTGCTCGAGGCAGCTCATGACGTCCGCCTCTCGACGAAACCGCTGGAGCACGTCCGGCCGTTCCGCGAGGCCTCGGGCGAGCACCTTCACCGCGACGTGGCGGCGGAGCCGCCGGTGCTCCGCCTCGTAGACGACGCCCATCGCCCCGGAGTCGAGCTCTCGGAGGATCTCGTACGAGCCGCCGAGAACGCGGTGCGGGGGCTCGGCGGACGGAGCCGCGTCGGTGGGGACGGAGGTGTCCTGAGCCGGAGCCATCCCCGCGACCACTGCAAGGCGGGTGCCGCGTCGTTCACTCGCCCGGAGAGCCGGCGGATCTCCGCTTCGCGCGCCGGATCCGGGGTACGACGCAAACTCTGCGCGCAAATCCGAAACCCTCTCGACGAAAGACCTGCGCGAGGCTCAGCCCGGAGCGGCTCGAACGACCTGGACGAGCAGCCCGAACGCCGCCCCCCCGAGCACCAGCCACGCCGAGTTCGGGTGGAACCGGACGAGGACCGCGGCCGAGATCGCCGCCACGATGGCCGTCGGGACGTCCACGACGGACGTCCGCGCGAGCTCCAGCGTGACGACGGCCATGAGCGCGAGGGACGCGGCGTTCACGCCGTCGAGGAACGCGCCCGCGACCCTGGACGCGCGGATCTTCGGCACGAGCGGCCCGCTCAGCGCGACGAACACGAACGCCGGAAGGAAGATCCCGAGTGTCGCGGCGATCGCGCCTCGGGGTCCGCCGAGCACCCAGCCGACGAACGTCGCCGTCGTGAACACCGGCCCCGGCGTGAGCTGACCGACGGCGATCGCGTCGAGAAGCTGGCCCTCGGTGAGCCAGCCGAATCGCCGCACGAGATCGGCGCGAAGAAACGCGAGGAGGACGTAGCCGCTCCCGAACAGCACCGATCCGGTCTTCAGGAACACCCAGAAGATGGAGGTCGGCTTCACGAGGGGCGCGCCGGCACCGACCGCTCCGATCGCCCCGGCCGCCCACGCGGGAAGGCTGCCGCGCGCACCGCCGGGACGAACCGCGACCGCCGCGAGCCCGGCTCCGAGCAGGACGAGGAGCTCGTGAACGGACGCGAGCGCCAGAAGGACGGAGAGCGCGGTGATCACCCGGAGGGGCCGCGTCCTCGCCGCCTTCGGGAACAGGCCCGCGATCGCCTGGACGACGACACCGAGGATCACCGGCTTCACGCCGTAGAGGACGAAGCCGAGCGCGGGCACCGAGCGATACGCGACGTAGGCCCAGCCGAACGCGGACGTCAGGAGCGCCGCCGGCAAGATGAAGCAGAGCCCCGCGACGAGGAGACCCGAAAACCGGCGGCGCTCCCAGCCCACGTGAATTGCGAGCTCCGTCGAGTTCGGTCCCGGAATCAGGTTCGTCGCACCGAGGAGGTCGAGGAACCGCTCGTCGGTGAGCCATCGCCGGCGCCGGACGACCTCCTCTTGCATCATCGCGACGTGCACGGCCGGGCCGCCGAACGCCGTCGCGCCGAGACGAAGGAAGAGCGTCGCGAGCTCGGCGAGGGACGTGCGGGCGGGCGCTTCGGCCACGGCCGGACGCTATCACGTCGGACGCAGGCGCCCCGGGCGCCGCGCTCAGCGGAGGATCTGCGAATTTTTCACGTTCGCGGGGCCCTTCGCGAGCACGTAGAAGCCCGGAAGATCCGGAGTCTCGAACGTGCCGCGGGGGTTGTTCCTCGTCGTGGAGTCCGTGACGTTCACGGAGCCGCTCCGGTCGTTGCTGACGAAGAACACGGCGCTCCCGCCCTCGTTCGCCGCGTTCCCGTCGATGAGGGAGCTCGTGAGGTTCAGCACGATCTCGTTCCCGTCGTTGTAGATCGCGCCCCCGTTCCCGCCGTCGCCGTCGTTCGCGCCGTGGCCGACCGCGTGGTTTCCGGAGAACAGCGAATTCAGGATGTTCCAGGAGACGCCGATGCTGCTCAGGGCGCCGCCGTTCGCGCAGTGATTGCCGAGGTCCCCGTCTCCGCCGAACGTGCTGTTCACGACCCACACCGGCCGCGCCGGTCCCGCCCCGGGATCGACGAGGTAGTCGAGCTTCCGGATCGCGCCTCCTCCGACGTCCGAGCCGAGGTCGTCGCAGACGTCGTTGAAGAACCGACAGTTCACGACCTTGAGCCGGCCGCCCTGGGCGTGAATGGCGCCGCCGCCCCCGTCGTTGTTCTGGCCGTCGGGGATGCCCTTCGCGCTCCCGTCGACGAACGTGAGGTTCTGCACGACGAGCTCGACGCCCGGGTTCGTGTTGCAGTCCCCCGGGCCCGGCGGATAGACCTGCGCCTCGTCGCACGTCGCCATGTAGAGGATGCGCGTCTTCCCGCCGCCGCTCAGCGTGACCTTGCCTCCGCCGTCGATGACGAGCTTGTCGCCCGTGTCGTTGAACACCTTCGCGGTCTCCGTGAGGACGATCGTCACGGGATCCGGGCCGCAGTCGAACGTCACGACGCCGCCCTTCGCCACCGCCTTCACGAAGGCGTCACCCGTGCAGCTCTCCTTCGTCCCGGTGCCGACCACCGTGGTCGGGGAAGAGACGTCCTCCGCCTGCGCTTCCGCCGGAATCGCCGCGTGGCCGTCGGCCCAGCCCGCCTTGGGCCCGTCGTCCGGATTCGTCGCGGGCGGCGTCGCCCCTGCCCCCTTCGCGTCACTCGATCCGCACGCGACGGAGCACACGCCGAACGCCATCGTGACGCCGAGACCGAGCTCGCGGAGCTTTCGCATCCTCTCACGGTAGCGCGCCGGTCGATCGGCCTGCAACGCGCCTCGACGAAGCGCCCGCAAGCCCTGGGGTCTCCGCGGGTTCGTGAACGCCCGCTCCGGGCCAGGGTCTCCGAACCCCGAGACGCGGGCGCGCATTCTCGCGTAAAGTCCTTCCTTCATGGCGAACGAGGCGCTCGTCCAGCGGGTGAAGGGAATCGTGGCTCACGTGAAGTCGAACGACTGGGACGGCCTGTATGCGGGCTACCAGGCGCTCTTCGCGGATCCCGAGTTTTCGACGTATCCCCCCGCCGATCAGCGGACGGCGCTGAAGCTCATGGTGCTCCAGAAGGGCGCGCCGCAGATCCCCACGCCGGCCATGAAGGAAGCCCACCGCGCGGCCCTGCCGGCGCTGACGGAGCTGGTCTCGAACCTCGGAGACCCGGCGGACCACGAGCTGCTCGGCGTCTGCCACGTCGTCCTCGGGAACGAGGAGAGCGCGAGCGCGATCTTCAAGGCGGGTCTCGCCATCGAACGCGAGCGGAACCCGGCGTCGGACCTCTGCGGCGCGCTCATGCGCCGCGTCGCCTCGATCTGACCGCGCCGGGCCGGACGCTCACGGCGGCGGGTGGAAGACCGCGCCGTCGAAGACCGGTTCGCCGTTCGCCCAGCGCTCCGCGGCGTCTTCCTCTTCCAGGGCCACCGCGAGCGCGAGGGACAGATCGAACGCGCGCGCGTCGAGGCCCGCTCCGGCGAGCGCTTCCTTCTGACCGCGGATCATCGCCTCGTGGGCGTCCAGCACCTCGGGATGCCGGGTGACCGTTCGCGCCTCGTCGGGGTGCCGGACGGCGGCCTCGCACTCGTTCGCGTCGAGCGAGTGGTGCGCGCGACAGCGCATGGGGCGAGCCTCGTGCACCGCGCAGCGACCGGACGCGACGTCGAGGAGCACGCACGGCAACCCGGCGCGGTAGCGCTCCCGGACGGACGAACCGCGGACGCGAGCCGCGTGCTCGTTCACGCGGCTGCGGAGCGTCTTCAGATCCGCGGGTGAGAGGGTCTCACGGAAGCCACGCGCCAGGGTGAGCGCCTCCGGAGCCGTGACGTCGACGCGGACCCCGTGACAGCAGAAGGAGCACCCGGGACCGCACGCGACGTCCCGGAGCACCGGCAGGAACGTCCGGTCCGCACGGGCGCCGGCCCCCATCGTCAGCTTCACGGCCGTGTCTCGATCGCGCCCGCCATCGAGCACGCGGGACGCATTCCCGAGCTCCGCCCGGAAGAGCGTTTCGAGGAGATCGTCGAGAGCCACGTTCCTCGATCTACCCGCCCGCGCTCCGGATCGCACGCGGTCTCGCCCCTTTGACGGCGCGCCGCGCGTCCTCGGCGATCCGGGCCACGACGCCGCGGAGAAACTCGAACGCCCGGTCCCCCTCGAGCGCGGCCGGAAAGAGGAGCTCCATTCCCGTCTCCGGGAACCGGAACGGCGGGATGGCCGTACGGAGCTTCGGATGGAGGCGGAGGATCGGCACCGCGACGACCGTCGGGACGGTCGCGACGAGCGAGCTCCCGTCCACGATGGGTCCGATGCTCGAGAAGCTCCCGACCGAACACCGGATCTTCCGCTGCTTTTCGAACGCGTCCTCGACGACGCCGCGGAGATCCCCGTTGTCGGAGACGATGACGTGCTCCCGATCGAAGTACTCGCGCTCCGTCGGCCGAGGCCCGAGCCTTCCGTGTCTCGGATCGTAGAGGCAGACGAAGCCGCCCTCGAAGAGCGGCGCGCGGCGGATCGACGGCGGGAGGTCGTCCGCGACGGTGACGGCGAAGTCCACGCGACGGGTCGCGAGCGCTTCCCCCACCGTGCGAAACTGCACGGGGAGCGAGATGATGCGCATCCGCGGCGCGTCACGCTCGAGCGTCCGGAGCAGCGGCCCGAGGAGCCAGGTCTCCGTCGAGTCCGCGAGACCGACGCGGAAGGTCCGCTCGCTCGTCTTCGGGTCGAATCGCTCGGGGGTGAGCGCGGCGTCCGTCATCGCCTGGAGGTGCGGGCGGACCTCCCGGACCAGCCGCGCGCCGCGCTCCGTGAGCGCGAGCCCCCGTCCGCGACGGGCGAAGAGCGGCTCGCCGAGCGTGTTCGTGAGCCGCCGGAGCGCGGCGCTGATCGCCGGCTGCGTCAGGTAGAGACGGGAGGCGGCCTCCGTGACCGAGCCCGCGTCCGCGACGGTGACGAGCACCCGGAGGAGGTTCAGGTCCAGGTCCCTCGCATAAGCGCTCTTCATGATTGGTATGTATTCTATTCACTAATCCTCATGAGAGCGCGCCCCTAGACTCCTTCTCACGAGGTGACCCCAATGAAGACCACGAAGCTAGGAAAGACCGGCCCCACCGTCTCCGCCATCGGGCTCGGCTGCATGAGCATGGGCCGGGGCGGGCTCTACGGCGCGTCCTCCGACGAGGAGGGCATCCGCACCATCCAGGAAGCCGTCGATCGCGGCGTCACGCTGCTCGATACCGGAGACTTCTACGGCATGGGCGACAACGAGCTCCTCGTCGGCAAGGCGCTCGCGGGCGGTCGTCGAGACCAGGTCCAGATCTCCGTGAAGTTCGGCGGGATGCGGGAGCCGGGCGGGCAGTTCATCGGGCTGGATCTCCGTCCGGCGGCGGTGAAGAACTTCGCGGCGTACAGCCTCCGCCGCCTCGGCGTGGACGTCATCGACGTGTACCGGCCCTGCCGGCTGGACCCCCAGGTCCCGATCGAGGAGACCGTCGGCGCCATCTCGGAGCTCGTGAAGGCCGGCTACGTGAAGCACGTCGGGCTCTCGGAAATGGGCGCGGAAACGGTGCGGCGCGCGAACGCGACGCATCCCGTCGTGGACCTCCAGATCGAGTATTCGCTCGCGAGCCGCTCTCCGGAGGACAAGATCTTCCCGACGCTCCACGAGCTCGGCGTGAGCGCGACGCTCTACGGCGTCCTCTCGCGCGGGCTCCTGAGCGGCAGCAAACCGACCGGCGCGCGCGACTTCCGGGCGCACCTCCCGCGGTTCGCGGGCGAGGCGGGCGCGAAGAACGCGGAGCTGGTCGACCGTCTCGCCGCGTTCGCGAAGCGGGTCGGACGCACGCCGGCGGAGCTCTCCCTCGGCTGGGTGCTCGCGAAGGAACCGAAGTTCGTGCCGGTCCTCGGCGCGCGGACTCCGGCTCAGCTCGGCGTGCTCTCCGTCGTGGACCGGCCGCTCTCCGCGGACGAGCTCCAGGAGCTCGAGCGGATCCTGCCGAGGAACGCCTTTCAGGGGCCGCGCTACGCGGAGGTCCAGATGGCCCACCTGGACAGCGAGCGCTGAGGAACCGGCTGCCCTCCCCCCGGGACGATTTCATTCCGTGGAGTCTTTTCCGGGGGGCAGCGCCGAGCGCGGCTCTTCAGCGGCGCTTCGTTCCGTGGACGAAAAAGCTCTGCGGCACGCCGGGCGTGCCCCGCGGGAACACCGGTAGCGGCCAGCGCCCGTAGCGATGACCGACGACTCCCTGATCTTCGACCCGAACGTCCCAGCCCAGAGGCTCGAGGAGCGTCTCGGGCTCGTCGCTCGCGAAATGCCACGGCGCGCCGAGGCTCGCGACGAATGCGAGGCGATCCCGCATGTAGGGCGATTCGAGGACGCTCTTCCCCGCGACGTCGAACAGGACCTCGCTCCCGGGAGCCGCGAGTGCGTCGATGCGTGCGAGCACCCCCTTCACGTCCGCCTCCGGTAGGTACGGGGTGAGCCCTTCCACGAGCCAGAACGTCGGCCGGCCGGCGTCGAAACCCGCGGCGCGGAGCGCCGCCGGCCAGTCCTCGCGGAGATCCACGGGGACCGCGACGCGTTCCGTCCTCGGCTTCGCGTCGCCCAGGCGTTCGGCCTTGTACGAGAGCACCGCGGGCTGATCGAGCTCGAACACGCGGGTCCCGGACGGGAAATCGAGACGGAACGCGCGCGCGTCCATGCCGGCGGCGACGAGGACGAGCTGGCGGAGGCCGCGCGCGAGGGCTGCCTCGATCGTCTCGTCGTAGAAGCGAGTCCGGACGACGACCACCGGTGGACGGAACGCCGTCGGCGGATCCCCGCGCCTCATCACGTCGAAACCTTCCGGCCCGGCGAGGGCGCGCGCGAACGGATCCGAGATCAGTCGATCGGGTCGGTCCGTTTCTTCGGCGCGCATCGCGGCGACCCAGAGCGAGGTGAGCCCGACGCCATCCATCCCGCAGACGGTAGCATCCGCGGACGAACGTCCTCCTGACCGGGAGTGCGGCGAAACGCCTCGACTCGCTCGCAGGGGAAATCGCGCGCGACCCGTTGACGAGCGCTTCGAGGCCCTGTATATCACCTTTAGGTTATGCAACCTTCTGGTTATGAACAACGGCTGAACGCCACGTTCGCGGCCCTCTCGGACCCGACGCGCCGGGCCATCCTCGCGCGGCTCGCGTCCGGGGAAGCTTCCGTCGCGGAGCTCGCGGCCCCGTTCTCGATGAGCCAGCCGGCGATCTCGAAGCACCTGAAGGTGCTGGAGCAGGCGGGCCTCGTCTCGCGCGGGAAGGACGCGCAGCGGAGGCCCCGCACGCTCGAGGCAGCTCCCCTCGCGGAGGCGAGCGAGTTCCTCGAACGGTACCGGCAGTTCTGGGAGGGGACGTTCCAGCGGCTGGACTCGCTGCTGGAGGAGCTGAAGGCGGAAGAGCGCTCGAAGCGCCGTGGATCGAAGAAGAGATAGGAGAAGAGGATGAGCACCCAGGGATCGCTGAAAGTCACCACCCCGTCGGACCGCGAGGTCGCGCTCGTCCGCGAGTTCGACGCGCCGCGCCGCCTCGTGTGGGCGGCGTACACGAAGCCGGAGCTGATGAAGCGCTGGGCCGGCGGCCCTCCGGGTCACACGCTCCGACTCTGCCAGATCGACCTCCGGGTCGGCGGCCGCTGGCGGTGGGAGGTGGAAGCGCCCGACGGATCCGTGATGGGCCTCGGCGGACGATATCTGGAGATCGTCCCGGAGGAGCGACTCGTCTCCACGGACGAGTTCGATCAGCCCTGGTACGAGGGCGACGCAACGTCCACCATCACGTTCGAGGAGCACGGCGATCGCACGACGCTCACGATGCTCCTCCGCTACGCGTCCAGGCAGGTGCGGGACTTCGTCTTGAAGACGCCGATGGAGACGGGCGTGAACGCCGGCTTCGACCGGCTCGCCGAGCTCGTCGCCCAGCCTTCCCTGTTCGAATGAGCCGGAGAAAGCAGGAGATCCGAACCATGATCGACACGCCCGAAATCATCGAGACCGAGCCCCGGCTCTGCGCCGTCATCCACCTCCACATCCCGAAGGACGCCATCCGGAAGGAGATGGGCCCGGGCATCGCGGAGCTTCGCGCTGCCGTCGAAGCGCAAGGCATCGCCGCACCCGGGGCGTGGTTCACGCACCACTCGAAGATGGATCCCGCGTTCTGGGATTTCGAGATCGGCGTGCCCGTGACGAAACCGGTGAAGCCCGTGGGCCGGGTCACGGGCGGCGAGCTCCCCGCGCGTCGCGTCGCGAGGACCACCTACCGCGGTGGCTACGAAGGCCTCGGCGACGGCTGGGGCGAGCTCATGCAGTGGATCGAGAAGAGCGGGCACCGCGCGGCGCCGGATCTCTGGGAGATCTACGCGGTCGGGCCGGAGTCCGGTTCGGAGCCCGGGAAATGGCAGACGGAGCTCTATCGGCCGCTGCTTCCCTGATGGAAGCGGATCGCTAGAGCAACCAGCCGAGGCGGAGGTTCAGCGTCGGCACGATCGTGCGGCCGATCGTGTCGAGGGTGTCCCGGACCTTCTTGTCGTTCGCCTTCACGAGGTCGTTCACGTACTGCTGCGAAGGTCCGGGAGCCGAGACGGTCGTCTTGAACTCGACCTGGCTCGGCGCAATCGGGACCTGCGCGCCCACGTCGAATCCGAGCGTGAACCCCGAGCCGAACGTGTGCATCAGGCCGACGGTCGGCGTGAGCACGAGCGTCCGGACCGAACCCTCGCTGTCGATGGCGAGCGGGTTCGGCAGCGTCACGCCCGGGGGCAGCCCCTTGATGCCGCTCGTATCCGCCTTCCCCTTGAAGCTGCCGGTCATCGTCGCGTAGCCGACTCCGGCGCCGACGAAGAGGTTTCCGCCGAACGGAAACAGGCGTCCGTAGAGGTCGTACTCCTGGTACGAGAGCTCGGCGTCGCCGTAGAGCGAAACCTGAACCGCGGGGATGAGCCCGACGTTGAGCCCCGCGCCGAAGAAGCGCGTGAGCTTGATCATGCCGCCGAAGCTCAGGATGCTCGGAAGGCCGGTGCCCACGAGGACGCCGATGCGGAACGGGCCGAAGATCCCGTCGCCGTCGTCGGAGTCGTCCGCTTTGTCGTCGGGCTTCTTTCCCTCGTCCGCCGGCTTCTCTTCCTCGTCGGTTCCTTCGTCGCCCTCTTCCGTATTTGCGGGAGCGCGCGTCGGCGTGGCGGCGACGGGGGCGGGGCCCGCCGCCGCGGGCGCGGGCTTCGGCGCGACGCGCTTCTTCTTCTTGTGCGGCTTCGGGGGTCTGCCCGGCGGCGGCGCCTCCGGCGTTTCGTCGAGCGTGACGGCCGCCGCACCGACCTCCTTCTTCGGAGGAGGTGCCGGAGCGGCCGCGGACGGAGCGGCCGCGGACGGAGCGGGCGCGGGCGAAACGGGCGCGGGCGGAGCGGGCGCGGGCGTCGGCGCCGGCGCCTCGGCGGGCGGAGCGGCGGGCGCGGGTGCGGCGGGCGGCGGCGGAGTCGGGGGCGCCGGCTCCGCGGGAGGCGCGGCCGGTGGCGGCGGAGTGTCCGCGGCCGGAGGAGCCGGAGCGGGAGGGGGCGCCGGCTCGGTCGTTTGCCCCAGGGCAGTGCCCGCACCCGACAGGCTCAGGCAGAGCGCGCACCAGGAAAGCGGACGCTGCGCGAGACGGAACGATCGGTGAACGCGAGACGCAGGAAAGGTCGACAACCGGCGCAGTATACCCGCTCTCCGTCCGGGTGGGCCCGGTGGGATCGGGCCTTCGACTCTCGAGCGTTCCCGATTCTCCCGCGCGCTCACGGCCGAGTGCTCGGGGGCGGCGCCGAGGTCCCGAGCGACGGCTGGTCGAGGACGGCGCGGACGCGCCTCAGCAGGGTCGCGCGATCGATCGGCTTCGCGAGGAACGGCAGGTCGTCGACGTCCTGCTCGAGGTCGACGTGGCCGGAGACGAGCAGGACCTGGGTCCGGGGAGACGCCGCCCGGACGCTCCGCGCGAGTGTCGCCCCGCTGCCCTTCCGGAGCACGCGATCGATGATCACGATGTCGACGTCGCCGCCGCGCACCAGCTCGAGCGCGACGCCCGGGGAGGATGCCTCGACGACGCCGTACCCGCGCTCCTCGAGCACGACCCGCAGGCTGCGCCGGACGCTCTCGTCGTCCTCCACGATGACGATCCGCTCGCGGCCGCCGCGGACGTCCTGTCTCGACGGCGGAGCGACGGTGACGGGCTCCCGCGGCGAATCGTCCGGCGGGAGGAAGAGGCGGACGTTCGTCCCGCGCTCGAGCGCGCTGTCGATCGTGAGGTGGCCGCCCGAGGCAACCACGAACGCCTGCACCGCGGGGAGCCCGAGCCCCGTGCCACGGCCGGGGGGCTTGGTCGTGAAGAACTCGTCGAAGACGCGGGCGTGGACCTCCGCGGTCATGCCGTCTCCGTCGTCCGCCACGGAGACGAACGCGGAGCCGCTCCCGGCGGACTCGTCGATGCCGGTGCTGATGACGATCTTGCCGCCGCGGGGCATCGCGTCGCGGGCGTTCGTGACCAGATTCAGGATGGCCGTCTCGAAGCGACTCCGGTCGACGCGCACCGGAAGCGAGCCTTCCCCGAGCGCGAGCTCGAGCGTGATCGCCTCGGGTAGGGCGCGGACGAGGAGCGGGCGGAGCGCGAGGAGGGTCGCGTTCGCGTCCACCCGCTGGATCTGGGCGGGGCGCCGCCTGGAGAAGCTCATGAGCTGCTCCACGAGGCCGGCGGCGCGCTCGGCCGCGCCGTGGATCTCGCCGGCGAGCTGCTCGACCTGCGCCGGGTCGGCGGACGCCCCGCGAAGGAGCGACGCCGCGCAGAGGATCGGCGTCAGCAGGTTCGCGAAGTCGTGGACGGCTCCGATCGTGACGTGCCCGAGTGACTCGATGCGCCGGCCGTGGGCGAGGGCCTCCTCCGCGGCGCGGAGAGCCGTCACGTCACGGTACGTGAACACGTGAGTCGCGCCCACTCGCTGCTCCATGGGGACGAAGACCCGCGTCGTCCCCGTCCGGTCGACGAGGCTGACGTCGTCCGTGGAGAGCTTCCGGAGCGCCACCTGACGGACCGCGTCCTCGACGAGGCCCGTCTCCCGCGCGGCGCGGTTCGCATCGAGGAACGCCCCATCGGTCCCGACGACCACGATGGGGTCCACGGCAGATTCGAAGATTCTCCGGTGCACGTCGGCTTGGTTCGACATCGTGCTACCGAGTCTGCTGCCCGCGCGCCGCGCCCGCCGTCGGCGTCCGTGGCGTCCGGGCGTCGGACGATGCGGAAGCGGTCCGTAGGTGTTCGTCCTACTCCACGAGCTTGGCCTGCATCGCGTACCGCATCAGCTCGGCGTTCGTGCGGAGGTTCATCTTCCCGAGGATCCGCGTTCGATGCGTGCTCACGGTCTTGACGCTGAGGCCGAGGGTCGTCGCGATCTCGGAAACCGTCTGGCCGCTCCCGAGCATCTTCAAGATCTCGAACTCGCGATCCGTGAGCCGTTCGTGGGGCTCTCCCCCCGACTCTCCAGCGAGGACGGAAGCAAGCGTCTCCGCGACCTCGGGACTCACGTAGCGGCCGCCGGACGCGACCTTCCGGACGGCCTCGATGAGCTTCTCCGTCGCGCTCTCCTTCGTCAGGAAGCCGGCCGCGCCGGCACGGATGGCGCGAACGGCGTACTGATCCTCGGGATACACGGTGAGGATCAGCACGGGGAGACCCGGACGCTCCTTCCGGATCCGGGGGACGAGATCGAGCCCGCTTCCGCCCTTCAGCTTGATGTCGAGGATGGCGACGCTCCACGCTTCGCGGCGTACGAGGGCCATCACCTCCTCCACGCTCTCGGCCTCGCCCCCGACGACGATGTCCGGCACCTCGGAGAGGATCTGCCGGAGCCCCTTCCGGACGACGACGTGGTCGTCGGCGATGAGCACCTGGATCATCGCGCCACCCCGGAGAGCGGGATCTTCACGGAGACGATGGTCCCCCGAGACGGCCCGCGGCTCACGCGCGCGTCGCCTCCGAGGGCGCGGGCCCGCTCCCGGATCCCCACGAGGCCGAGCGACTCGGGGCTCGCGATGGCGGGCGGCTCGATGCCCTTGCCGTCGTCCTCCACCTCGAGGACGGCTTCGCCACGGACGACGTCCAGACGGACCTCCACGCTCGACGCTTCCCCGTGGCGGGCGACGTTCGTGAGCGCCTCCTGGAAGATGCGGAAGAGCGCCGTCGCCTCCGCCTGCCCGATCACGGTGCCGTCCGGGACGCGCGTCGTCACGAGGCACGTCGTCCCGCTCCGGCGCTGGAATTCCTGACCTTGCCACTCGAGCGCGGGGACGAGACCGAGGTCGTCCAGGATGCCGGGCCTGAGCTCCGACGAGATGCGGCGCACCCGGTCGATGATGGAATCCACCGAACCCGCGGCCTCCGTCATCTTCTCCGCCAGGGACTCCGGGGACACCTCGCCTGCGCGCGCGCGGCGCGTCACCCACGCGAGCTCCATCTTGAGCGCGGTGAGAGCCTGACCGAGATCGTCGTGAATGACGCGAGCGATGCCCGTCCGCTCCTCTTCCCGGACCTTCTGCAGGTGCCCCGAGAGAGCGCGGAGCTCGTCTTCCATCTGTCGTCTTTCGATGGCGATGCTCGCGATGTGCGTCGCCCGCGCCGTCCGCACGAAGTCCTCCGGCACGGGTGAGCGCGGTTCGCGGTAGTACATCGCGAAGGTCCCGAGCACGTGTCCGTCGATGGCGAAGATGGGGGTCGACCAGCACGCGCGAAGCGACGCCGCGCGCGCGAGCTCGCGGTAGTCTTTCCAGAGTTCGTCGGACTCGATGTCCGTCACGATGACCGTCTTGCGGAGGAACGCCGCCGTACCGCAGGAGCCGGCCGTCGGTCCGATGGGCAGCCCGTTCAGCGCGTCGCAGAAGGACCGGGGAAGTCGCGGCGCCGCCCCGACGCGAACGCGGACGCCGTCGGGCTCCATGAGCATGATGGAGACGAGCGTCGCGGGCGATTGCTCCTCGATGGCGGAGGCGAGCTTCTCGAGGACGGCGGAGAGCGGCGCTCCCTCCGCGATGAGCTCGAAGATGCGCTGCTCGGCTCGCGCCATCCACTTCGCGAGCGTCTGCGCCGTGATGTCTTCCACGGCCGTGCCGACGCACCGGTCCGGCAGCGCGAACGCCTTGAACGAGACGGAGCGCGTGGGATTCGACGGATCCCGCGACCCTTCCACGACGGCTTCCCGATCCTGCCCGTCGATGGCGACGTCGCGGATCAGCGCCTCGAGCTTGCCGCCCGCGGCGAACGGGAGAATGTCCCCCAACGCTTTTCCGACCATGGGGCGGAGATCCACCCGCGCGAGGCGCTCGGACGCCGGATTCCACGCGACGAGCCGGGCGTCGTCGGGGCCATTTTCCACGGACCAGACCGCGATGCCGATCTGGATCTTCTCGACGATGTCCGTGTGGAGCGCGAGAGCGTGCTCCCGCTTGCGATCGTCCGTCACGTCTCGGCAGGTCCCGAGAAGGCCCGTGACGAGTCCCGCGTCGTCCCGCTGCACCTCGCCGGCCGTCTCGATGTACCGGACGGAGCCGTCCGGCCGGATGATGCGCTCGGGATAGGCAAAGGTGCCGCCGCCTCCCGCGAGCGCCAGCCCGACCTCCCGCTGGACGCGGTCTCGATCGTCCGGATGGAGCCGGGAGAGGAAGGACTCGAACGTGATCTCGACCGAGTGCGGCTCGAGCCCGTAGATCCGGTAGAGCTCGTCCGACCACTGGACCACGTTGGTCTGGATGTCCCACTCCCAGCTCCCGAGGTGGGTGATTGCCTGCGCCGCGGCGAGCTGCCGCTCCAGGCGAGAGCGCTCTTCCCGCGGCGGCTCGAGACGCCGTCCGTCGCTGTCGTGGCTCGTCGTCACGATGCCCCTTCGGACGAAGGATATCACGAGGCCCGCCGCTCCCGCTCCGCCGCCGCCGGCGACGCGCCGGCCGGCTGCTGCTAGACCCGGCACATGTTCGTCATCGAGCTCACCTACAAGGCGCCCCTCGCGGAAATCGACGCCGCGATGAAGGCGCACGTCGCCTTTCTGAACGAGCACTACGCCGCGGGCACGTTCCTGATCTCGGGCAGGAAGATCCCCCGGGACGGGGGCGTCATCCTCGCCCTCGGGAAGAGCAAGGAGGACGTGGAAGCGCTCATGCGAACGGATCCGTTCTGCTCGCGCGGGCTCGCGGAGTTCCGCGTCGTCGAGTTTCGCGCGAGCCAGCGCGCGAAGGACATTCCGAAGCGGGTGGAAGGAAGCGGACCGTGAACGGCGCTCGAGCGTTCGACGCGGGGTCGAGGAGCCCGGGCCCCGGCTCCCGCGGTCCCGCGAGCCCGGGCTAGGGAACGCCCTGGAGCGTCGAGTTCGAGAGGAAGATCTGCTTGCAGTTCGTGCCGACGGCGGTGCCGGCGTTGGTGACGCTGCCCTGAGAGACGTTCGTCCAGTGGCCGCCGGTGTTTCCGGTCATCGTGACGTCCGTCATCGTCAGGGTGCCCGCGAAGTTGTTGCTCGTGAAGAACAGCCCGCCTCCGAACGCGCCCGTGCCGGCCTGGTTGTTCACGATCTCGTCGCCGCAGAGGACGATGTTCACGTCGACGCCGTCGCTGTAGAGCCCGCCGCCGTTGCCGCCGGAGCCGATCTCGTTCTGGCCGTTGTTCATCGCGGAGCACTGGTTCGGATCGTTGTTGTTCGCGCCGTTGCCGGTCGCGACGTTGTCCCGGAAGAGCGAATCGTAGACGTGGTGCTCGCAGAAGAGGCCGCCGAGGCCGCCGCCGTTCGCCGCCTCGTTTCCGATGAACGAGCTCCCCGCGATCACGGTGCCGTGCTTGCTCCCCTGCACGTAGATGGCTCCCCCTCCGGTGTCGGGGCCCAGGTCCGCAGCCCGGTTGTTCGTGAAGATGCAATCCACGACGGTGAGGTTTCCGTCCCTCATGTAGACGGCGCCGCCCTGGCCGTCGTTGTAGCCCTGCGAGCACGGCGCCGGCGCGGGCGGAATCGCTTCCTGGGGCGTGGTCTTCCCGTTCTGGAGGGCGAGGTGCTGGAGCGTGAGCCGGTGCTCGTTCGCCTGCCAGTTTCCGCTGTCGAAGCTCAGGATGCGCGTGGTGCCGTTGCCGTCCAGCGTGACCAGGCGTCCGCCGTCGATCACGGTGTCCTCGTTCGTCGGCACGTTCAACGTCGAGGTGACGGAAATGGTCACCGGATCCGGGCCGCAGTCGAACGTGATGATGCCGCCCTTCGCGACGGCGGCAGCGAGCACCGCGTACGTGCAGCTCGCCTTCGTGCCGTCTCCCACGACGGTCGTCGGCGTGGAGACGTCCGCGGGCTGGCCTTCGGCGGGCACTCCGGCCTGGCACGCTCCGACGTTGCCCGCGTTCCACGGCGCGTTTCCGACGCTGCCGCCGGTGCCGTTCTGGCCGCCGGTCGACGGGTTCCCGCCGGTTCCACTCCCGCCGTTGCCCTGGCCCCCCGCAGCCGTCTCGCCGCCCGTTCCGCTCTCACCGCCCGTGGCCGCGCCGCCGCCAGAGCCCTTGGCCCCGCCGCTCGATCTGCCGCCCGGCCCGGCGCCGCCGCTTCCCGTGTCGCCGCCGGTGTTCACTGGAGCTCCGCCGTCGGGATCGCCCGGGAGCTCGCAGACGTTCCCTTCAGCCGTGTGCACGCACGAGGCGCCGGTCGGGCAGTCTCGCGAGCCTTCGCAGGAAGCGTGGCAGAGCCCTGCCGAGCACACGAGCCCCGTGTCGCAGTCCGTGTTCAGGTGACACGCCTGGGCGAGCCCCGCCGCGTGAGTCTCGTCCACGCTGCACGCGGGGTACAGCACGGAGGCGAGAGAGACGATCGCGAACGCCCGGAAGATCGAGTGGCCCACCACGCCCTTCGGTTTCCCACGAACGCTTCTTCGAGACAACGGAAAGAAAATTCTCGTCATCCCGTCACGCGAGCGCGGCGCAGATCCTCACGCCGTTCCGAACGCTGCGTGCCCGTCCGGACGGCGCGGCAAGCAGCCGAGACCTTCGAGCGTCTCCCGGAGCGCGACCGTGATCTCCGTGTGCGGCTCCGCCTCTCCCGTCTTCTCCCGGAGGAACGACACGAGCTTGTCGTTCCCGAGGCGCACGGGCGTGCTCCACAGGTAGCGCATCTCGAGCATCTCCCGGAACGTCTCCACGAACGGCGAGAGGAGCACGATGAGAAACCAGGGAAATTTCCGGATCTTCGCCGCCGGAACGCCCGCCGCGTCCCGCGTCCGCTCAGCGAGCTCCACGCCGCGCTCGAACCAGTGTCCGCCGAAGTGGAAGCGCTCGAAGGTCGAGAGCTCCGGCTCTCGGTCGAGGAGCCGCGCGATCGTCTCCGCGAGGTCCGGCAAGTACGCCCAGGCGTGACCCGTTTCGGGCGACTCGGGGTACATGAGCGCGCCGAGCGGCTTTCGGGGGCGGACGAGCCCCGCGCTGAACCAGCTCCCCCCGCCCGTGTGGGGACCGAAGAAATCTCCGGCGCGAACGATGAGCACGCGGACTCCGTCCCGGGACGCCTCCTCGAGTCGCTGCTCCATCGCGACGCGGATCGCGCCCTTCCGCGTCAGCGGACGCTGCGGCGAGGACTCCGTCACGACCGGGAACGCGTCGGGACCGAAGTTGTAGAGGGTGCCGGGGAACACGAGGCGCGCCCCGACGGCCTTCGCGGCGGCGATGCTGCTCTCGAGCATCGGCAGCGCGAGGCCCTTCCAGTTGCGGTACCCCGGCGGGTGCGCGCCGTGGACCACGACGCTCGCACCCTCCGCCGCGGCCAGGACGTCCGCGGCGTTCATGGCGTCTCCCTTCACCCATTCCACGTCTCCGACCCAGGAGGCCGCCGCGCGAGCCTTCTCCGGGCTCCGGGCGAGGCCGCGGACTTGGAAGCCGTGGCGGAGGAGCGCGCGAGCCGTTTCACTGCCGAAGGAACCCGCGGCGCCGACGATGAGAGCGATGCGTTTCATGGGAATTCTCCTGGGTCTTTTCGCGCGGCGTCGCCGCGTCCGAGGAGAAGCATCGGCCCGGAATGGGATGAACGAAATCCAGCAAACGCGAATGGGTGCTATACATTTTCGTATGACCGACCCGAGCTGGGAGCTCCATCGATCCTTCCTCTCCGTGGCCCGCGAACGGAGCCTCTCCGGCGCGGCCCGCGTCCTCGGGCTCACGCAGCCGACCGTGGGGCGGCACGTGGACGCGCTCGAGGAAGCGCTCGGGGGAAAGCTCTTCACGCGCTCGCGCTCGGGCCTCCTCCCGACGTCCCTCGCGCTCTCGCTCCTGCCGCACGTGGAGGCGATGGCGAGCGCGGCCGAGGCGCTCCAGCGGACGGCGTCCGGAGACGTGCAGGAAGAGCGCGGCGTCGTGCGTGTGACGGCGAGCGAGATGATCGGGAGCGAGGTGCTCCCTTCCGCGTTCGCGTCGTTCCGCGAGAGGCACCCGGGCATCGCCTTCGAGCTCGTCCTCTCGAACCGGACGGAAGATCTCCTCCGACGAGAGGCGGACGTCGCCGTCCGGATGGTGAAACCCGAGCAGCAGGCCCTCGTCGCGAAGAAGGTGGCGTCGCTCGGGATCGGGCTCTTCGCGCACCCGAGGTACGTGAAACTGCACGGCCGCCCGAGGTCGATCGAGGAGCTCGCCAGTCACCCGATCATCGGGTTCGATCGCGCCCCGTCCATTCGCTCCGCGAAGCTCCCCGTCCCCTTCTCGCGGGATCTCTTCGCGTTCCGCTGCGACACGGAGCCCGCGCAGTACGCCGCACTCCGGGCGGGCTTCGGCGTGGGCGGCGCCCAGATCGCGCTCGGCAAGCGAGACGGCCTCGTCCGGATCCTCCCGGAGCTCACGCTCTTCGAGATGGGCGTCTGGATCGTGATGCACCGGGACGCGAAGGAGAACCGGCGCGTTCGCCTCGTCTTCGATCACCTCGCCGAGGCGCTCCGGGCGCACGCGGCGCTCGAGCACGCGGCGGACGCTCACTCCAGCGTGTAGTCGAAGCCGGCGCTCATGATCGCGTCCGGGAGCACGGAGTTTCCGCAGTCCCAGCGCCAGATGTAGAACGTCTTCGTGCGGGCGGAGTACGCCGGGCCGCGCGCGCCGTCGTAGCCGCCACCGGGATACGGAAGCGGTTCGCCGATGGGCTTCCAGTTCCTTCCGTGGTCGGAGGAGAGGAGCAGGTGATCCTTCCCGACGATCACGATCCGCCCGTCGGGGAGCTCCGCGGGGGACCACGAGCCGACGATCCCGGGCGCGGTGTTCCCGTCGACGACCTCGTCGAAGTGAGCGCCGGAGTCCGTGCTCACGCTGAGCCCGCCGCTCGAACCGGGCCAGTAGATCGCGCCGTCCGTCGCGAGGAACGGCTGTGGGATGACGCCCTTCGACCCGAGGGGCGTCCACGAATCCCCGCCCGTCGAATGGAAGACGCCGCCGTTGTTACACCCGACGAGCAGGTTCGCCGCGCCAAGTACTTGCGTCGCGGTGCAGTACCCGGCGTCCCCGGGGAGCGATTTGCCGATGTCCTCCCACGTCTTTCCGCCGTCGCTCGAGCGCCAGACGCGAGAGTTCGTCTCGTGCGGGCCGGCGAGGAGCGTCTTTCGCTCCGGGTCCGTGAAGTCGACGCTGACCGAGTCCGTGTGCGTGACGTCGCCGAGCTGCTCGAACGTCTTTCCGTCGTCCGCCGTCTTGTAGACGCCGCCGCCGTTGTAGATGCCGGACTCCCAGAACGTCCCCGGGTGCTCCGGATCGTAGACGACGGCGGAGATGCGGTTCGTGATCTCCGCGGACCCGGCGCCGCTCCCGAGCTTCACCCAGTTCTTCCCGCCGTCCTCCGTCCCCCAGAGGCCGGCCTTCGCGACGCCCGCGATGACGAGGGTCGAGCACGGGTTCGCGGAGACGAGCCCGAGGTTCCCGCACTCGGACGCCATGCCGGCGAGGTTCCCCGTGGCGTTCGCCCACGTGGAGGGGGGCGCGACGACGTCCGGCGGCGCGTCGTCGCACCGGTAGGAGAGCGTGACCTTGCCGGCCGCGCCTCCGGAGCCCGAACTACCGGAGCTGCCGCCGCTCCCTTTCGCGCCGCCGCTCGTGGCGTTCTGTCCGCCGCCGGCGGTCGCTCCACCGCTCCCCTCACCGCCGCTCCCGCTCGGCACACCGGAGTCCCCGCTCGCGGAACCGCCGGGACTCTTTCCGGCATCGTCCGACGACGAGCACGCGACGACGAGCGGCATCAGTCCCCCGAGGAGCGCGACGGTTCGCATGCCTCCCTGGTGTGTCCAGGACGGAAAACGGACCTCACTCCGTGCCGAGCACGAGGTCCACGTTGCAGACGAGCGGCGGGTAGCTGGTCGGGACGTTCGCCGTGACGAGCTCGAGCGTGTTGTCCCCGGCGACGAGATCGGAGACGGGAACGTCCATCAGGATCGCGAGACGCCCCTGCGTGTGCGGATCTCCGATCGGATTTCCGGCAGGGTCCAGGGTCGTCGGGTTCTTCGTGAAGAGGGCGCTCTCCTCCGCCGAGAGGACGTGTTCCCGCCACTCTCCGCCGTTCAATCGCGCACGGAACGTGAACGTCCCTGGAACGGCGCTCCCGTTGCTCCCGTCCATCCACGCGGAGAACGCGAGGCGCGCAGACGCGGCGCCGCTCGGGTCCACTCCGGCGACGTGGAGCGTCTCCTTCGGGCCGTCCTTCTCGTCGTTCAGGAACCACCCGATGTCGTAGCCCTTGCCGTCCGGGTTGTGCGGATCGCCGAGCTCCATCGGGTCCGTGAAGGGCGCGAGCGAATCGGGCACCTCGTATTCGCGGAGGGCGGGGACGACGGGGCCGTCGAACGCGACGTTGTCGATGCGCGCGAGGCTCGCGTCGACGACCTCCGGATAGCCGTCTCCCTCGTGCGTGTACTTGATGGTCGCGTGGTTGTGGACGGAGAGGACGACGTAGCCGCGCGAGAACGGCAGGGCCGCGTCCACGTGATACGTGAAGGCCGGCGCGTCGAACGCCTTGCCGTCCTCGGACCAGGGCGTGACGGCGACGTCCACTCCGGTCTCCGAGACGGAGAACTCGTAGTGGTTCAGCTTGCCTTCGGCGTACGGGACGCGCGGGAGCTCGTCCGGGGCGTAGACGGTGTCCACGTAGTCCCGGAACACGTGGACGTTCCGCAGGCTCATCTCGTCCCCCGTGGAGCCGGGCGCGTTCACGAAGTGCACCTCGACGGCGTTCCGCGGGATGACGCTCCCCTCGTCGTTCCCGAGGATGGAATACCCTGGGACGCTCATCGGATCTTCGGTGACGGCGAAGGAGATCCACGCGCGGAGCGGCGCGAGCGGCAGGACGGCCGCGTCGAACACGACCTTTCCCGTGCGTCCCGAGAAATCGAACGGCTGCCGGATCCGGTAGCTGTTCTGACCGTAGTTCTGCGACGCGACCCCGACGAGGAGATGGCTACTCTGGACGTCCGGCGTCGGGTCGCAGACGAGCGCGTCCTGCTCGGGCCAGACCGCGGACGGGATCCCCGGGCGACACGTCGGGATCTCGGCCATGCCGACGGCCATCGGGTGGGTCGTCGAGAGCTGCCCGTGCATCCGCGAGCCGCTCCAGAACTTCCGATCGAGCTCGCCCGCGCGACCCTGCACGGCGCCGGGGCCGTCGAACGTCTCGCAGAACGCGGCCGCCGCGAAGCCGCATCCGGGCGCGCCCATCACCGGAGGAGGCCCGGCCGGACGGGACGCGTCGACGTTCCCCGGGGAGGTCCCGCCGCTCCCCGGGTTCCGCCCGCCCGCGCCCGAGGTACCGGTCTCGCCCCCGGAGGAAGGACCGCCCTCCGCGGTCCCCGTCCCGCCGCTCCCGGCAGGGGCCGCCCCCGATTGCCCCGAGCCGCACCGGACGGCCGCGACGACGAGCCCAGCCAGGCAGAGCCAGGCTCCGAACCGTCTTCCCGTCACCATCGTCCCCTCGTGTCCCGACGGAGGAAAAGGGACCACAGGCCCCCACACTTTTTCCGGGACATCCGCTCAGATCGGCGGAAGCGACGCGACATAGGCATCCGCCGCGGGGGTGCGCGCGAGCCGGTGCTCCCACTCGCAGAACGGATCGCCGTTCGCGGTGCTCTTCGTGACGACGCTCCGGACTTCGATGCCGACGAGCGCGCCGTACTCCTCCAGGTAGTACCCCTGGAGTCGCACGAATCCCTCGATGGGAATGACGAACCCGACGAGGCGCATCACGACCGAGCGTTCGCTCTTCCTGGCGCCCACGATCTCCATCTTGCCGGTGTCGTGGTACTGGCTCCAGAGGCGCGTCGCCCGGAGGAAGAAGCTCCCGAGGTCCGATTCATCCACGGACGCGAAGTTCCGGTAGAGGCCCGCGACCCCCGCCTTGTCCCCGACGCCCTTCTGCTCCTGCCCGCCGATGTCCCGCTGGGCGCTGAACTTGGCGAAGTAGCGCCAGACGTCTCCTCCGACGCTCGCAGCGGGGATGGTCTTCACGAGCGCCGCGATGAGGATCCAGTAGTCGCGTTCGGGGTACCAGCCGGAGACGAGGATCGGCTCGTCGAAGTACTTCCAGAGGCTCTGGGGGACGAGCTTCTCGCGGTCGGGGTTCTGCTTCAGCGAAAGCACGACGGGGAGGAACGACGTGCCTTTCTGTGATGGGGGACGACCCACTGACTCTCTACTCCGAAGCCCAAATACGGCGCGTACGGTGGACTCGTCAGCTTTTCACCGGCCGCATCGGAATTCAATCCGAGCACCGCCTGCTTTCAGCGTTTCACCACGACGGCGAGTTCGCTGGAACCGTTGTGGTCCTTCTCCATACCCTGGCCGCTCCACCGCACGGCACCGTAGGATCTCGGCGGCAGGATCAGCGGCCGATGGGGCCGGGCACCATCACCTCGAACGCGTCCCCCGGGATCGCCTTCAGGGCGTTCAGCTGCGTGTCGTTCCAGGCGGGATCGTCGTCACCCTGGAAGAAGTAGTCGCTTCCGTTGTCGGCGAGGATCATCCCGTAGGTCTTCATCGCCTGCGCGACGACTCGCGCCTGGGTCGGCATGCTCGAGATCGAGTACGTGTCCTTCAGCCGGATGCGAAGGCCCATCGGCGGGTATCCGGCGCGGAGGTTCGCCTGCGTGATGCCGGCGGGGCAGCCGCTCTGTCCGGTCGGGACCGCCTGGTGCGACGCGGGCTTCACGTAGCCGTCCTGCGTGCAGTGCATCGTGAAGCGGATCGCGTGGTTCACCGCGCCGGCCGCGACCTCCGCGTACTTCACGAGCCCGGGGAGGATGGCGAGCCCGGCGGCGTCCGCGGACGTCCAGGTGACGGGCCGCTGTCCGTAGCTGTTCTTCGTGAGATCGAACTTCGCGCCGCTCCCGCAGTGCCAGCTACCGCCGGACGTGGAGTACTCGCACGCCCACCCTTCGTAGAGGAGGCAGGACGTCTGGACGAGCGTGAGCACGTGACAGTCCCCGCCGCAGCTCGTCGCGGTGCCGCCCTCGATCTTCGCGCTCGCGCCGGGGAACGGATACGGCCCCGGGTCGCTGTCGCCGTCGTAGTCGAAGGTGATGGGCAAGAGCGACTGGTTCTGCGGAACGACGTTGAACGGGATCCCGAAGCCGGAGCCGAAATCCGGGTGGAGCACCTTCTTCGTCGCGTTCGCGTAGAGCGTCGTGGTCCAGCCCGCGTCCACGGAGTCCAAGGTGATGGGACGGTTCCACTCGTCGTCGGGCGTGAAGATCGGGCAACCGGCGACGACGGGCGCGCTTCCGCCGGAGCCGCTGCCGCCCGTACCGCTCGCGCCGCCGCTGCTCGACGCGCCGCCGCTGCTCGGCGCGCCGCCGCTCCCGACGGCCCCGCCGTTGCTCGGCGCGCCGCCGTTGCTCGGCGCGCCGCCGCTCCCGACGGCCCCGCCGTCACTGCTGCCGCCATTGCCGGTCGCGCCGCCGTCACTCGACGTCCCGCCGCTCGCGGTTCCGCCGCCGTCGCCGGGCGCTCCACCGCTCGCCGTGTCGCCACCGCTCGCCGTCGCGCCACCGGACCCGACCGTGCCACCGCTGCCCGCGGCGCCGCCCTGGCCGGAGGAGCCACCGGGGTTCGATCGAGATCCGCCGATGCCGCTGCCGGCGCTCCCGCCCATCCCGCGTCCGCCGGATGAGCCGCCGGTTCCCGTGGCGTCCCCGGGCGTCGCTCCGATGTCTCCACTCCCGGAACACCCGGTCGACGAGAGCGTTCCGGCGACGACCCATACGCACGCGAGCCCCACGCGTCGAAGAGCGGACATGATCCACACAGGCTACTCCTTTTCTCCCGCAACGATTCCCGCCCCGCGAACGATGCCCCCAGAGCCGGCTCGACCCTCGACCGGGGCCGGGCCCGGGCCGGATTCCCACCCGAGGCTCGGACGCGTCCATAACCCCCGGTTTTTCCGCCGCTTTCGCGAGACAGCGGCTCTCCCACCCGCCTTGACGGAGCCGCCACCCCGGAGGACGGTGAACTCGCTCCGAGATTTCCGGAAGGCGACCAACCCATGACCTCGTTCCGCGTCCTGTTCACGACACTCCGCACGCCGAGTCACTTCCTGCCGCTCGTCCCGTTCGTGGGCGCGTGCCGGGCGCGGGGCCACGAGGTGGCCGTCGCCGCGCCCGCGGATCTGGAAGCTCGGGTGAAGGAGACGGGGGCTCGCTTCTTCCCCTTCGGGCATCCCGGCGATCAGGGGCTCGCCCCGATCTGGGCGCGGATGCGCGAGGTCTCCGGGGAGGAGATGACGCGAATCGCCATCGGGGAGCTCTTCGCCGGAATCTGCGCGAAGACGGCGCTCCCTGGGCTCGTCGAAGCGGTGGAGAGCTATCGTCCCTCGGTGATCATCCGCGAGTCGCAGGAATACGCGGCCGTCGTCGCGGCGAAGAAGGCGAACGTCCCGCACGCGCGCGTCTCGATCACCGACCCGAGCCAGGAACTCGCGATCCTCCGACACTCCGCGCCCGCGGTGAACGAGCACCGGCGTGGACTCGGTCTCCCGGAGGACCCCGAAGGCATGCAGATCCGGAACGAGCCCGCGCTCACGCTCTTTCCGCGGGGGCTCGAGGGCGGCGAGCACGCGGCGAACGTGCTCCGGTTCCGTGCGCCGCGAAACCCCGCGCCCCCGCTTCCACGCCACTGGAAGAACGAAGCGGACCCGTTCGTCTACGCGACGCTCGGAACCGTCGCAGGCTCCATGGAAGCCGCGCGACAGGCCTACGAGCCCGTCATCCAGGCCGCGCGAGGCCTTCCGGCTCGGGTGCTCCTCACCGTCGGGAATTCCTTTCCGCTCGAGTCACTCGCGGACGTTCCGGAGAACGTCCACGTCGAGCGTTTCGTCCCGCAGGACGACGTCCTCCCGCACGCGGCCCTCGCGATCTGCCACGGGGGCTCGGGCACGGTCATCGGAGCTCTCGCAGCGGGCGTCCCGATGGTCGTGACTCCCCTCTTCGCCGACCAGCCGCAGAACGCGGCGCGCATCGCGGCGGTCGGCGCGGGGATCGCGCTTCCCACCCGCGGAGCGACGGCGGAGAGCATCCGACGAGCCGTCCTCAGCATCCTCCGGGAACCGCCGTTCCGGGACCGGGCACGCGCGATCGCCGCCGAAATCGCGGATCTTCCGCCGATCGACGAGGCCGGAGCGGCGATCGAGCGACTCGCCGCGTCCTGACGCGCTCAGCCCCTGAGGTGTCGTTCCACGAGCGCCGCGAGCTCGTCCGGGAACTCCGCCTCGAGATCGTGGGTCCCGCCGGGGAGTACCTCGAGGCGGGCCGAAGGCAAGTGGCGCGCGAGGTGCTCGCCCACCGCGGGCGGCGCGACGAGATCTCTCTCTCCGAACACGAGGAGCGTCGGCGCCTTCACGTCCCCGAGGCGGTCCGTCAGGTCCACGTCGTCGTCGAGGAACCAGCGCGGAGCTTTCGGGCGGCGCTTCAGGAAGCCGGGACGGAAGTCCACGCCCCCGAACCGCCGCGCGTCGACCCCGCTCGCCGCCGTCACGAGGACGAGGCGGCGGACCGCGGCCGGAAACGCGAGCGCGAGGCGGAGCGCGACGGCGCACCCCGCCGAGAGCGAGACCACGTCCACGCGGTCGGGTATCTGATTGGCCACCCAGGTGGTCAGATCCGAGAGAGACTCGATGCTCGGGTCGAGAGGAACGTCCGAGAGCCCCGGATAGTCGACGAGGAGCGACGGACGCCGGCGCCCGAGCCGCTCCGCGACGGCTCGGAAGACCGAGCCGCGTCCGCTCGCGCCGGGAAGGTACGCGATGGGAAGTCTCTCGTCCGTCACCACGGCTTCAGGCGAATTCCTGCGCGCCCGAGAAGCGGCGCTCGAGGATGCGCTCGGCCTCGCGGACCGAGAGCGGCAACCGAGGACCGACTCAGGGTCGCTCGAGGAGCGCCGCCGTCGCCATTCCTCCCGCCGTACATACCCCGACTATCGCACGCTTCGCGTTCCTCCGGCGAAGCTCCATGAGGGTGCTCCCCACGTAGCGGACGCCGGACATGCCGTAGGGGTGCCCGAGAGGGATGGCGCCGCCGTTCACGTTCGTGACGTCCCAGGGCGTGCCGAGCTCCCGCTGGTTGTAGAGGGTGGTCACCGCGAACGCCTCGTGGAGCTCCCAGAGGTCGACCTCGGACGCGCTGACGGAGAGGCGCCGCTCGAGCCCTCGGATCGCCGGAGATATCGCGATGCTCATCTCCTCCGGCGCCACGGCCGCGACGTGCATCCCGCGGAAGAGCCCGAGGATCGGGAGTCCACGACGCGCTGCGAGATCGGCGTCCATGAGCACCGTCGCGGCGGCGCCGTCGGAGAGCTGGGACGAGTTACCGGCGGTGACGGTGCCTCCTTCGTTCACGGGCCTGAGCGCGGCGAGCTTCTCGATGGTCGTGTCCGGCCGGGGGCCTTCGTCCCGGTCGAGCGTCACCTCCCGCTCCGACGTCTGCCCCGTGGCCTTGTCCACGGCCTTCATCGTCGTGCGGAACGGGACGATCTCCTCCGCGAACTTGCCGGCGGCGGCTGCGGCGGCGACTCGCGCCTGGCTCATGTTCGAGTACTCGTCCTGCGCCTCCCGGCTGATGCCGTATTTCTCCGCGACGAAATCCGCCGTCTGGATCATCGACCACCAGACACTCGGCATCTTCTCTTGCAAGGGTCCGTAGAAGAAACCGTTCAGGTTCAGGTTGAACTGGACGAGGCTGATGCTCTCCAGCCCGCCCGCGACGACGACGTCCGCCTCGCCCGCCGCGATGCGGTTCGCGCCGATGGAGATCGCGCTGATGCCGGAGCCGCAGTAGCGGTTCACGGTGATGCCGGGGACCTCGACGGGGAAGCCGGCCCAGAGCGCGGCGTTCCGGGCGACGTTGTGGCCCGTCGCTCCCTCCGGAAGGCCGCAGCCCATCACGACGTCCTCGATCTCTCGCGACTCGATGCCCGCGCGCCGCACGGCTTCCGAGAGCACGTGCGCGCCCATGGCGATCCCGTGCGTCTGGTTCAGCGCCCCGCGCTGGGCCTTCGCGATTCCAGTCCGGCAGTAGGAGACGACGGCAACGTCCTTCATCCGCGAACCTTAACGCGGTGCCCCGGGGCCGGGGAGCCCGGGACCGTCATGCAGCCGTGCAGGGCGCGGCTGCACGGCAGAGGTCCGAGTCGTCGATGGTGTCCTCGACTGCGGAGCTCACGTAGTCCTTCGCGAGCCCGCCGAGACCGTCTTCCGGAAGCGGCAGGAGGTCGGGAACGAAGTCCTTCGCCCGGTCACAAAGGACGGTGAGGCCGAGTTTCCAGATGCTCGGGTCGAGGAGCGGATCCGTGAAGGACAGCGCCGCCTCGGCGACGGCGATCGCCGCGGCCTCTCCGACGGCCGCGATCGCCACGACCGTGCCGCCGCACCCGGCCTCCAGCTCGTCGACGAGCGAGAGGAGCTCGTCCATCGAGTTCTTGATGAACTCCACGAGCTCCTTGCAGTCTTCCACCGCACCACCCGAGCCGTCCGGCAGGACCCCGAGCGCGCTCCCGCTCGGATCGACGGCGAAGAACGCGAGCGAGGAGCCGTCCGCTGCGACGAGGCGATCGGTATCCGCGTAGCGGTTCAAGAGCTCGAGGAAGGCCGCGCGCCGTGCCGCCGGTACCCCCGCCGGGAGCGCCGTATCTGCGGCGTTGCCGAACGGCACGTGAGCGAGCGTCTTTCCCGCGAGGAGGCTCACCGTGGAACGTGCGGCGATCCCCTGTTCCGCGAGTGCGAGACGAAGGGTCGCGCGGAGCGTCGCGCCGAAGGCCTTCGCCGGATCCGGTTCTCCGACGCACTGGAACCTCGTCGTGGGGAGGAGGTCCGTCCGTGAGGCTGCCCGATCGGGGCGAAACGCGTGGAGCACCGCGCGGAGTCGATTCTCGACCACGGCGCCGCTCGCCGCCGGCCGGAACGGCGCGTGGGCGAGGAGCGAAGAGTGGAACGGGCGGGCCGGCGCCTTGCCGAGCGCGTCGTACGCGCCCGTGACGTCGTTCGTGGCGGCCTTCGCGAGAACGGGCTCGTAGCCGATCGCGGCGCCGAGCGCGTCGTCGAGCCACGCGGAGAGCGTCGGGGCGGCCCCCTCGAACGTGATCCACGTCGAGCCGAGGAGAGCGCCCAGGACGTCCCCTGCCGCCGCGGCGAGCGCCGTGTCGTCGGCGATGGCCGCGCCCGGGGGAAGGCCGGCGAGAGTGCGGTCCACGGCGATTCCGTCGATCTCGACGTGCAGATGGATTCCGACGAGCTCCGAGCTCGGCGCAGGCGACGGCGGCACGGTGTAGTCCGCCGTGCCGTCCTTGCCGACTTTCACCTGGACGTGGCGCGTCGTCGGGCCGTCGAGCGGCGCCGTGTAAGCGAGCCGGTACGGCGCCGACGAGCGTCGCCCCGCGACCGTGCCGATCGCGGTCGTCGCGGCCGTCGGATCCGTCAGATCCCCGCCGTCCACGTACGTGCCGCCGCTCGCGTTCGCGATCGCCTGGAGCGGCTCGGGGATCACGACCGAGCTCCCGGTCGCGCATCCCACGACGACCACGGGACAGCCCGCCGTCGCGGCGAGGGCGCGGGCGCGGAGCCCGGCGTCCGGCTCCACGTCACCGTCCGTGAAGAGGAGGACGAGCGTCGGCGCCGATGCGAGGCCGGCCACGAGACCGCCGAAGACGAGCGACTGGACGTCCGAGAGACCCGCGAGGGCCGCACCGACGGCCGCGGCCGTGGTGAGCGTGTATCCGATCGCTGAAGGCGACCCGGTGAGGAGCGACACCTGGAGCGTCGCGCCGGGCATCGCCGCGAGCACGGCGTTTCCGATCGCGATGCCGAGCGGCGCCGTCGGCACCGGCTGGCTCCCCGTCCCGTCCCAGAGAACGAGGACGCGCGGCGCCCCGCCATTTTCGCGAACGACGGCCGAGCGAGCGTCCCCTCCCTCGTCGACCGCGAACGCGGACGCGGGAAGGCCGAGGACGACGTTCCCCGAAGCGTCTTTCGGCGCCACCTCGAGCTCGACGACCGGGAAGCCTCGCGCGCTCGCGGACACGGAGACGGACGCGACCTTCGAGACGTCCCCGCCCTTCGCGACGGGAACGCCGTTCACGCTTCCGCCGGACGCGGGCGGCGCGGCGACGTCTCCGAACGGCGTGAGCGCGCTTCCGACCGTCGTCTTCACGTGAGCCCCGGCCGCGGAGAACAGCGAGAACGACGCGACGAACGTCGTCAGATCCCCGGGCTTCGCGCGGAGATAGAGCGGGGCAGGCAGCGTCGTCTGCGGGGACACGCGGAGACGAGTGCCGGCGAGCTCCGCGAAAGTGTACGTCTCGGACACGAGCTCGACCACCGTGGAGGGGGCCCGCGCGCGCGTCACGCCGAGCGATACCTTCACGGACCGAGGAGCGTTCATCGCCGCCGCGGGACGGATGTTCGTCGCGTTTCCCTCGCCGTAGACGGCGTCCGCGAGGAGCGTGTTCAGGTACGTCGTCTTCCCGCCCTCTTCGAGCGCGACGAGCGGCATTCCGTAGAAGCTCGGGAGCGTGAAGAGGCGGGGATCGGGCGTGGGGAGGAGCGCTTCGAGCTTCGCGGCGAGCGCGTCCGCGTCCGTTCCGGTGGGATCCAGCAAGGCGGGAGGCGGGACGGATCCCGTCGCGGCGAGCGACGCGGGGAGCGGCGCCGGATCGAACGCGGCGTGCGCCGCGCGAGTGAAGACGGTGGCCGGCGCCGTCGAAGCGGCGAGTGCGCCGTCGGGATCCGCGGCAACGACGCTCGCCGTGTGCCCGGCGCGCCCGAGGAGGGACGCGAGGAGCTCCGCACGTTCCCGGGGCGTTCCTGCCCCCGAACGGAGCACGGCATCCGTCCCGTGGCGAACGGCGGTCTCGATGGATTCGAGCGCCTCGAACGGAGGCAATACGCGGACGGAGTCCCGGACGAACTCGAAGAGCGCCTTCGCATCCCCGGCGCGAACGAGCGCGTCCGCCTGCGCGCGGAGGTGATCGGGGCTCGCTGCCAGGGCCTGACGCAAGATCTCGAGCCGATTTCCGGCGCTTCCGGCGTCTCCGGCATCGGCCGACGAATCCGCCCCCGAATCGGCTGCTCCGCCGTCGAGACCGCCGTCCCCGCCCCGAGACACGGACCTCTTCGCGTCGTCGCTTCCGCACGCTGCGAACACGCCCGCCGAGACGGCGGCGGACACCGCTCCCAGGAACTCACGTCGCGTCTGCACGCCCCTACGGTAGAGGATCGCGGAGGACGGCGCGCGAGAAATTCGCCCCGAAGACGGAGTCAGCGCGGCGCGCCCGGTGCGTCCATCAGTCGCTCGACGAGCACGAGGTCGCACCAGCGGCCGAACTTGAAACCGACCTCCGGCATGCGCGCAACCTCGCGAAAACCGAGGCGCTCGTGGAACGCGAGCGAGCGGACGTTCGCGCCGTCGATGCCGCCGATCATGGCGTGCACGTTCCTCTCTCGTGCAGCGTCGAAGAGCGCATCCATCAGCTTCCGACCGATGCCCTTCCCCCAGCACGATTCCGTGACGTGCACGGAGTGCTCGACGGCGAAGCGATAGCCGGTCCATCTGACGGAGTCCCGGAAGTCCCCGAACGCCGCGACTCCGACGACCGCGCCGGAGAGCTCGGCGACGAGCGTCGGAAAGCCGCGCGCCGAGCGCGCCGAAAACCACTCCTCGCGCTCCGCGAGCGTCTGGGGCGTCTCGCGCCACGTGCTCGTCGTGGTCGGGATGTCCTCGTTGTAGATGGAGAGCGTCGCGGGGAGATCCGCGGCCGTCGCGGGGCGCACGAGGACGTTCACGAGGAACCCGTACCCCGCCCGGCCCGGGCGGCGCAAGCGACGAGGCCCCGCCCGATCAGTTCACGCCGGACTCGAGCTCCCGGACCCGCCGCTCGAGGAAGCGGCGCTCGGCGTCGTTCCCGACGAGACCGAGCGCGGTTCGATACGCCGCGAGCGCCTCCGGAGTTCGGCGAAGCCGGACGAGGAGCGACGCGCGCGCCGCCGGCAGCAAGTGATACCCCGCGAGCTTCCCCTCCGCGGCGAGCTGGTCCAGGAGGACGAGCCCGAGCTCGGGGCCCTCCGCCATCGCGACGGCGACCGCGTGGTTCAGCGCGACGACCGGCGAATCCGTCAGTCCGCGGAGCCGGAGGTACAGGCCCGCGATCTGCCGCCAGTCCGTCTCCGACGCTCGCGCAGCGCGCGCGTGGACCGCCGCGATCGCCGCCTGGATCGCGAAGGCGTCGTGAGCGCCCGCCGCGAGCGCGCGCTCCAGCGTGAGGAGGCCCTCGGCGATCTGTTCTTGATCCCAGAGCGAGCGATCCTGTTCCTCGAGGAGGACGACCTCTCCGGCCGCGTTCACGCGAGCGGACCGTCTCGAATCGTGCAGAAGGAGGAGCGCGAGGAGGGACGGCGGCTCGACCCGCTTCGGCAGGAGGCCGGCGATCAGCCGCGCGAGACGGATCGCCTCCTCGGCGAGCTCCCGCCGGACGAGCTCCGTTCCGGCGGTCGCGGCGTACGCCTCGTTGAACACCAGGTAGACGACCGCGAGGACGGCGGCGAGGCGATCGGGAAGGTCTTCTTCTTCCGGGACGCGGTACGGGATCTTCGCTTCCCGGATCTTGTTCTTCGCTCGCACGAGGCGCTGCGCCATCGTCGCGGGAGGCACGAGGAACGCTCGAGCGATCTCTTCCGTCGAGAGGCCGCCGAGCGTCCGGAGGGTGAGCGCGACCTGCGCCTCGAGGGCGATCGCGGGGTGACAGCACGTGAAGATCAGGCGGAGCTGGTCGTCTTCCACGATGCCCTCCGGGGCGTCTCCGGGCGCGGGGATCTGCGGCTCGCCTTCGCCGCGAGCGAGCTCTTCCTCTCGGTGCTCGCGGACGATGGCCTCGTGGCGCCCTCGGTCGACGGCCTTGTTCCGTGCCGCGCGGATGAGCCAGGCCCGGGGGTTTTGCGGCGTCCCCTCCTCCGGCCACTGGAGGAGCGCCGCCTCGAAGGCGAGAGCGAGCGCCTCTTCCGCGACGTCGAAGTCTCCGAGCAGGCGGATCAGCGTCGCGAGGATTCGGCGCCGCTCTTCGCGGAACACCGCCTCGACCGCCGCTCGACCTTCAGCCATGACCTTCCGGGCCGGAACATAGCCCGGAAGGTCGTCAGGCTCGGGCACTCGCCCCTGCCTTCACTGGTTGAAGACCATGACCGGGCGGACTTCGATGCTGCCCCACTTCGAGGAGGGGATCCGTGCGGCGATCTTGATCGCCTCGTCCAGATCCTTTGCCTCGACCAGGTAGTACCCGCCGAGCTGCTCCCGGGTCTCGGCGAACGGCCCGTCCGTCGTGAGCGTCTTCCCGTCGCGGACGCGCACCGTCGTCGCCGTGGACGTCGGCTGGAGCGCGTTTCCGCCCTTCATGTGGCCGCTCTTCACGATGCTGTCCGTGAACTCCTTGTACGCGGCCATCATTTCGGCCTGCCCGGAGGTCTTCGGCGCCCGCTCTTTCTCGTTCTCGTAGATCATCATCAGGTACTGCATCGGTCTTCTCCGTCTCGTCGATTGGGGACGTCGTCGTCCCACCGTAAGTCGATCGTCCGGAGGCCGGATCGACGGGCGCCTCGACTTTTTCGTCCGCCCGGGATTCGGCTGGTCGTCACGGCCGAGACGACGCGCTCGCCGGCGCGACAGACGTCGTCACCGCGCCTGCGTTTTCGCCGGCTTACGAAGGAGTCGCCCCCGGATTTCCACGCAACCCATCCGGCGGAAGTCCGTCCCTCCCGGCGCCGCGGAGGATGGTTTGCATACGAACCATCCTCCGGGAGGCGTGCCCCCCTGCCCGGGGGGACCGCGGCCTCGGGGCGCGGCGGCGCCGCCCTCAGTGGCTCGGCGGCGCGCTGCCCGCCGGGGCAGCCGAGCCGGCCGCTGCCGGCTTCTTGTCGTCGCCGAGGAGCTCCTCGAGCTCCTTGTCCTCTTCCGTCTGCCCGCTCGGAGCCGGCGCGGCCGAACCGGCAGGTCCGGGCTTCTTGTCGTCGGCGAGGAACGCGTCGAGCAGCGCCTCGTCTTCCTCGGTATGGCCAGCCTCGGCGGACGGAGCCCCACCGGGGGCGGCCGCGGAGCCCGCGGGCTCGGGCTCCACGGGGTTGTCCGGGTGGCCCCACTTCGCGCGGTCCTCGTCGGTGCAAGGGAGCGGGTTGTTCCGGTCCTCCTGCACGCATTCCATGAGCCACGCCGAGCGCGGCGGTTCCCCGCGCGCGAGCGCCTCGGCTCGCTCCTTCGCGATGTCGCCCTCGACGGCGATCGTGGAGATCTTCGGCACGAGCATGATGACGGTCAGGCCCGCGAACATGATGCCGAGGAAGGGCATCGCGATCCGGTAGAGGGACGTCATCGGCTTCCGGAACCGGAAGCTCGTCACGAAGAGGTTCTGGCCGAACGGGGGGGAAAGGAAGGCGATCTCCAGATCCAGGAGGAACATCATCGCCAGGTGGAACGGCGAGAAGAGGAACTTCGCGCCGAACGGAATGAGGAGCGGCACCGCGACGAGGATCGCGCTGAAGCCTTCCATCACGGCGCCGATGGCGAACATGAGGAAGTTCCGGGCGACGAGGAAGTGCCAGCGCTTCGTGACGCCGAGGCTGGTGATCCAGGCGAACACGTGGGCCGGGGCGTCCTCCGTGATGAGGTAGTTCGTGAGCGCCACGGCCATCGCCATGATGAGGAGGAGCGCGCCGGCGAGCGCGAAGGAGATGCCGACGATGCGCGGCAGATCCTTCAGCTTCAGGTGCTTGTGGATGAGGAACTCGACGCAGGTGACGAAAACCGCGGCGAGGGCGGCCGATTCGTCGATGGTCGCGAGGCCGACGCCGAGGCTCCCGAGCACGAGCACGGGGACGCAGAGCTCCCACTTGAGCTCCCAGAGAGCCGACGCCATCTCCTTCAGGTTCGGCTTCGTCCGGGGGATGTCGTGCTTCACGCCGACCCACATCGCGTGCGCCGCGAAGAGCGCGATCATGAACACGCCGGGGGCCACGCCGGCCTTGAACGCCTTCGTGAAATCGATGCCCGCGACGAGCGAGTAGATGAGGATGGGGAGGGACGGCGGGAGGAGGAGGCCGAGGGAGCCGCCCGTCATGATGACGCCGAGCGAGTAGTCCTTCGGGTACCCGTTCTTGAGGAGCGCCGGGTACAGGAGGCCGCCGACCGCGACGATCGTGACGGCGCTGCCGCCGGTGAGCGTGCAGAAGAAGGCGCTCGCGATGATGCACACGATCGCGAGACCGCCGGGCAGCCAGCCGAACAGCGCGTTCGCGGCGCGCACGATGCGTTCCGGCGCCTTCGACTGCGCCATCGTGTAGCCGACGAACGTGAAGAGCGGCACCGTCACGAGGATCGGGGAACCCGCGAAGCGCTCGTCGAGGACGTCGGGCGCGATGAAGCGGGCGTGCTGGAGCGCTTCGCTGCCGGTCGTCTGCCACGCGATGAGCGTCGCTCCCGCCATGATGGCGAACACCGGCGCGCCGACGAGCGCGAAGATCAGGACGATGAGGAGGATGAGCATCGATTCAGTTCTTCCCGCTCGGCGAGGGGTTTCCGCGGCGCTCGCGGCCGTCAGTCGACATGGAGCGGCTCCTCACCCGGGCGGGCGTGCTCGTTCCACTCCTCGGACTCGTCGGGTTCGGTGCTCACGTGGCCGCTCAGGACGAGCAGGCAGCGGAGCAAGAACCGGAGACCGATGACGATGAGGCCGATCGGGAAGACGAGGTAGGCCGCGTTGATGAGCTCGCCGCGGGGTTCGCCGCGACCGGGCAGGACGATGAGGGGCGCGCGCGTCTCCGTTTCCGGGATCTTGAGCGCTTCCGTCTCTTCCTTGCCGTAGCGCTCGGCGAAGCCGGACGTGTCCAGCCACGCGTTCCACTCCTTGCCGGTGAGCCAGTCGGAATACGTTTCGGCGTGGAGAAGCACGTGCGGAGCCGCCGTCATGTCGAGCGCCATCTGCTTCCGGGCGATGAAGAAGTCCTCTTCGAGCTGGTGGACGACCTGCCCGATCTTTCCGCCCGCCGTGTCGTCCGCGCGCGCGCCGAAGTTCTCGATCGAGATGTGGTCGAAGAACCCCCACGCGGCGGTGAAGCAGACGACGGTGGAGGCGAACCAGCCGACGAGCGCCATCACCAGGCGCTTCTTCTGGTCGACGAAGCGCGTGAGCACGTCGATGACGATGTGCCGACCCCGGCCGGTCGCGAGCGAGCCGCCGACGAGCGCGAGCAGCATCGTGAGGCGGGTTCCGACGCCGCGAAGGCCGCCGAGGAGCGTGAGGAACGAGGCCTGCTGGTACCAGTTCAGGACGTTCGAGGCGTAGTCCCCTCCGAAGTGAATCCAGGTCTTCGCGAGGAACATCCCGAGGAACACCGCGGCCGTCGTGGCCCGGGTCCGGAGCTCTTCGGGTCGATTTCGGAGTGCGAGGTGCGTGACGATGCCGAGGACGATGCCGCCCGTCGCCGCCCGGAACACGAGCGCCGCGGGACTGTCGGCCGCGGCCGAGAACCCCTTCAGCGCCACCCAGAGCGCCATCGAGAACGCCTCGAGGCCGAAGGCCGTCAGCGCGAGCCAGATCTCGAAGCGCGTCCAGGCGAGATCGGCCTTCATCAGTGGCTCGCCCCAGGCGGCCGCCCGCTTCCGCGGGACTTCGGAGAGCATCGGCGTCTGCACGGCCGGGCCGTTTGCATCAGGCGTTCCATTCGATCCGTGCTCGTCGGACATCTCGTCTCCTGGTGCCGGCGCTCTCGATGAACGAAAGGCGCGACCGGCGATTGCGAGCCCTTCTACCCGATCTCCCCGGGCAACCGAACGCCGGATCGACCACTACGCGGTGCGTGATGTTCGGAACAGCTCAAGGAACCATAAACATCGCGTAAATTGCGAGCCCGGAGGAGCCCGCCCGAGCGAACCCGTCCGGACCCCGAAATGAGCGCGCGCGACGAAGGCCGGGCCTCGCATCGCCGGGCGCCGCTCCACGACCGTGGACGGAAGTCGTCACGATCCGGAGAACGAGTCTCGTTTCGGAGACACCCGTCGCCGACGCCGAAACGGCCGTAATCTCTGGACGTTTCGGCGGAATCCGCCCCTGCCGCGAGCGCCTCGAAGGGACCTGGTAGGCTCCCCGCGATGTTCGAGTCACTTCGTCTCGGGGGCGTCGCGTTGGTCCTTCTGGCGTGCAGCTCCGCTTCCTCGGGGGAAGGCACGCCGAACGGCGGAGCGGACGCCGGAGGCGCATCGGCCGGCACCGGAGGAGCCCCGAGCGGCGGCTCCCAGAGCGGCGGAAGCGGGAACTCCGGCGGGCGAGGAAACGGCGGCGCTTCCGGGGACGGCGGTCTCGCGTCGGGCGGGGCCGCATCGGGTGGCATGGCGGGAGCCGCCGGCTCCGGATCCGGCGGCGCCGCGACGGGCGGCGCGGGCGGGGCGGGAAACGCCGGAGGCCAGTGGGTCCTCGGCTATTACGCCGGCTATCAGATCGACGACTACCCGATCGACGTCATCGACTGGTCGGCGCTCACGCACGTCGCATTCGCGCCGCTCCTCGTCAACGCCGATCGTTCGCTCGACTTCACCTTCGACGACTCGCACGGAACCGGTCCCGCGGACGCTCGCGCCCTCGCCACGGCGGCGCACCAGCACGGCGTGAAGGCGCTGATGATGCTCGGCGGCGCCAACGCGGGCGCCCGCATCGCGGCGGCCGCGGACGACGCGCATCGCGCCGCGTTCGTCTCCGCGCTGATCACGGCGCTCTCCGACTACGGCTACGACGGCATCGACCTCGACTGGGAGGACTCGGTGAACCTCGACGACCTGGTCTCCCTCGCGAAGGACCTCCGCGCCGCGAAGCCGGACATCGTGCTCTCCTACCCCGGCGGCCCGATCAACCCGAACATCGAGAGCGCCGTGGACCCGCGCTACGTGGATCTCGCGACGGCGCTCGATCGGTACGACGTGCAGACCTACTACCCGACCATGGCGGTTGCCGGATACGGCTGGTCGTCCTGGTTCTTGAGCCCGCTCGGCGGCTCCTCTCCCGTCACGCCCATCGCCATCGACGACACGCTGTCGCGGCTGAGCCAGGCCGGCATCCCGAAGGCGAAGCTCGGCATGGGCACGGCGTTCTACGCGATCTGCTACACGGGCGGGATCACCGGTCCGCGGCAGCCGACGGACGGCACGGGCGCGCAGATCGTCGGCGGAGACAACGCCTATCCGCTCCGAGCGTTCTTCGCATCCGGGAGCACGTTCGACCTCAGCACCGCCGCGGAGCGAAAGCGCGACACGGAAGCGGCGGCGCCGTACCTCTCGCTCGCGGCACCGGTGAACGACCCGGGCTGCGGCGCGAGCACGCAGTACGTCTCCTACGAAGACGAGACGTCCCTGATTGCCAAGGGCACGTTCTCGAAGCAGAACGGCTACGGCGGCATCATCGTGTGGACGATCCAGGAGGGGTACCTGAACGCGGGCGCATCCGGGGGCCGTTCGAGAAACGCGCTGATGGAAGCCCTGAAACGGGGATTTCTGGACTGACGCGAGAGCCGTGACTCGCCCGAACTTCTTCCTCGCGTTTCCGATGAACGGCGAGTTCGTGCTCGGGCTCCCGGAGCTGCCGACGCATTTCCGGCGATTCCACCCGGACGACGTGCACGCGACGCTCGCCTTCCTCGGACCGTGCGGGGAGGACGCGGCGACGCGCGCATTCGGGGCGCTTCGCGAGGAACTGGGGCGCGCACCGCGCCCGCCGATCGACGTCACTCTCGCGGAAGTGGTGCCCATGGGCGGCTCGAAGCGGCGTTACACGGCGCTGTCCGCGCTCCTCGGCCGCGGCCGGGAAGAGACGGCGGCGTTCGTCGGCGAGCTCCGGGACCCCCTGCTCCGCGCGGCGGGTGCCCGGCCAGATCCGCGCGTGCCGAAACCCCACGTGACCATCGCGCGGCCGCGGACGCGCGCGAAGGACGAGGACCGCGCGCGCGGGCTCGAGTGGGCGAACGGCGTGGACCTCCGCGGCGTCTCCGGCCGCCTCGATCGCGTCGCGCTCTACACGTGGAACGAACCGCGGGTGGATCGCTTCTTCCGCGTTCTCTCCGAGGTTCCGCTCGCCCCGATCACGGCTTCGTCGTGAACGTGCGCTCGGTCGAGGTCGCGTCCGCTCGGCGATGGTGCAAGGCGTAGTAGTCGCTCCCGGTGACCAGCTCGTCCATCGTGGTCGACGGGCCATCCACCGTGACGGACCAGGTGAAATTCCCCCCCTTCGGCAGCTCCGCGCCCAAGATCCCGAGATCCGGGAGGTGCACGGTGTTCGAGAGCGTCCGGACGACGACGACCTCCGTGGGGTTAGCGGAGGAGGGCGTCTGAAACGTCGCGGAGTAGACGAGGTTCGGAAGCGTGGTGAAGGTGAACTCCGTCGAACCGTCGACGTTCTCCGCCTGGTCGCTCGGGCCGACGAGCGTCGGCGGGGCGAGCAGGGTGATGTCCAGCGTCGAGAGCGCGTCCTCGACGCGGACGAGCGAGTGCGCCGATTCGCCCGCAGCATCACTCGCGAACACGTGGAACGTGGTGTCCACCGAGACGCCGGAAGGCGCCTCGTACGAGTAGGCGGACGCCGAGCTCTGGTCCAGGGCCACGTTGACTCCCACGACGCCGCCCACCCGGAGCACCTTGCGATCGATCCCGAGGGCCCCCGGCGTCGTGATGTTGCCGGACAGCGTGTGAGAAGAAATGGGCGACAGCGCGAGGTTCGTGAGCGGCGTCGAGCCGTCCGCCATGCCGAACGCACCGCCGTTCGTCACGGTGAAGGGCTTCGTCCCGAAGCCGAGGTAAGTCGAGGGGTTTCCGAAACCGTCCGTCGTCCAGGCGATCGCGTAGAGAGTGGCGTCCAGCGTGACCGGGCCGATCCACCCGACCGTGAGCGGACCGTAGCCCGGGCCCGCCGCGGACCCGAGCCCGGCGGAGCCGAGGTAGACGCCGTCCGAGACTAGACCGACTGCCGCGCGCTGGGTCGCGCCGTTCGGGAACGTGACTCCGGAGAGCTGCCCGCTCACCGTCGCCTGCTGACCCGGGAGCGAGCCGGCGCCGAACGTGGGCGTCCTCGTGACGAGGCCCTGGAGCACCTCCACGTAGGTGACGCCGCCGTCGACGTGGACGGTCGTCGCGTCGTACGGCGTCGTCACGCCGTGGGCGAGCACGTGCCCGTCTTCGTCCGACGTGTAGACGACGCCCTGGATGATGAGCTTCACTCCCGGACTCGGCACGCCGCCGAGCGACACCGTCGCCGAGACGTCCAGCGACCCGGCCTCGGAGGTTCCTGCGTCGGACGGACTCGCGTCCGGGGACGCGTCGGGCAGGTTCCCCGCTCCGCCGGTCGAAGGCATTCCGCCCGCGCCCCCGTCGGTGGAACCGCCGCCACCGCCCGAGCCTGCCGAGGCGCCGCCTCCCGCCGTGCCGGCGTCCGCGCCGCCGCCCGGTGCCCCGGCCGCACCCGCGGGCGTCGACTTCGCGTCGCTTCCACAGGCCTGAACGAGGAGCCCGCACGCGGTCGCGACGACGGCCCCGACCCGCCACGTCCCTTCCCTCTTCGACGCCATGCGCCGGTACGCTACCACGTGGTGCGCGCGATGCGGCTCCTCGTGGCCCCGGATTCCTTCAAGGGGTCGCTCTCGGCGAGCGACGCCGCGGCCGCCATCGCGCGGGGAGCGAGCCGAGCCCTTCCCGGCGCGAGCGTGAGCACGTGTGCGCTCGCGGACGGGGGAGAGGGCGTCGGCGCCGTGCTCGCCGGGACGGAGGCGATGATCGCGCGACGGGCGCTCGTCACGGGCCCGCTCGGCGCTCCCGTGGGCGCCACGTGGTGGCTCTCCGCCGACGGGCGCGCGGCGATCATCGAGAGCGCGCAGGCGATCGGGCTCGGCCTCGTGCCGGAGACGGAGCGGGCGCCGCTCCGCTCGACCACCCGCGGCGTCGGTGAACTGCTCCTCGCGGCGCTCGACGCCGGCGCGACGCGGATCGAGGTCGGGCTCGGCGGGACCGCGACGACGGACGGCGGCGCTGGAATGGCGCAGGCGCTCGGCGTCGAGCTCGTGGGCGCGAGCGCGCGCGTGACGGCGGAGGAGCTCCCCCGGATCCGCGCCGCGCGCGTCGATTCACGTGACCGGCGCGTCGAACGCGTCGAGATCCTGGCGCTCACGGACGTGGACTCGCCGCTCACGGGTCCGCTCGGCGCCGCGCGGGTGTTCGGGCCGCAGAAGGGCGCTTCCGCGACGGATTGCGAGCGACTCGACGCGGCGCTGTCTCGTCTCGAACAAGTCGTGGGCGTGCCCGGCGTCGAACCGGGAGACGGCGCGGCCGGAGGCCTCGGCTGGGGGCTCCGGGTCTTCGCGGGCGCCCGGCTCGTGAGCGGCGTGGAGCGCGTCCTCGACGCCGTCGGTTTCGACGCGAAGCTCGACGGCGTGGACCTCGTGATCACCGGCGAAGGACGGCTCGACGCACAGAGCGCCCGCGGCAAGGTCGTGTCGGGCGTTCTCCGGCGCGCGGCGCGGCGCGGCGTGCCGGTCGTCGCGCTGGTCGGCGCCGTGGACGCCTCGGCGCGAGAGCTCCTCGATCGGGGGCTCGCCGGATGGGCCTCTCTCGTCTCGGATCGCGTGACGAGCGTCGAGGCCATGACGAACGCGGCGGCGCTCCTCGAACGGCTCGCGGACGACTACCTGCGGCGATGGTCCGGCGGAGGAGCGTCGCCGTGACCGTGCTACGGTTCGAAGCGTGACCCGGACGGTGACGGCCGCGCTCGCGGAGCTCGCCTCGTCTTCGGCGCGCGTCTTCGTGGCATGCACGGGCGCCGGAGCCGGGGTCCAGTCCGCGCTCTGGTCCGTTCCCGGCGCCTCGCGTTTCCTCGTCGGGGCGGCGTTCCCGTACGCGAAGGACGCGATCGATCGGTTCCTCGGCTTCACGCCCGAGCGATACACGTCCCCGGACGCGGCGCTGGATCTCGCGGCGGAAGCCTTCCTGCGTTCCGGCGCGACGGCAGACTCGGTCGGCATCGGCGTCACGGGGACGGTCGCGTCGCTCTCGCCGCACCGCGGGGATCACCGGATCCACGCGGCCTGGGTCTCCGAGCGCGCCGCGGGCTCCTTCGACGTCGTGCTCCCCAAGGACGCGGGCCACGAGGCGCGCCGGAGGGACGGTGAAATCGCGGATTTTCTCGGGTTGAACGCGCTGCTCGCCGCCGTCGGCCATCCGACCCTGGCGCTTCCGGATCTCGAGGTTCCGGCCGCGGAGGATCGCACGGCGCTTCTCCGCGAACGATTCTTCGAACGACCGTTCTTCCGCGCGAACGGTCGCCGGGAGAAGATCCCCGACAGGCTGTCGGCTGCGTTCCCCGGGACCTTCGACCCGCCGCACGAGGGTCATCTCGGCATGGCGGAGGCGTACGAGAAGCTCGCCGGGCGGCCCCCCGTGTTCTGGATCACCGCCGAACCACCGCACAAGGCGGCGCTCCGGGTCCCCGAGCTGCTCCGGCGCCGCGCGCTCCTGTCGGGGAAGGACGTCCTCTTCACGCGCGAGGAGCCGCTCTATCTCGACAAGGCCCGCCGCTACCCCGGGTGTGCGTTCGTGATCGGCGCGGATGCCGTCGTGCGGATGCTCGATCCGAAGTGGGGACCGTCGCCGGAGGCACTGCTCACCGAGTTCCGGAAGCTCGGGACCCGGTTCTACGTGACGAACCGGGCCCTCGATGGCAGCCTCGTCGAGCTCACCGGCATCCCGTCCGCGCCGATCGATCTGTTCATGCCGCTCCCCGGGCGCTGGGACGTGAGCTCGACGGAGCTCCGGCGCGGCGGAGCCGAACGCTGAACGGCGGACGCGCGCTCGAGGCGGCCGCCTCGATCCCGACGCGAACGGGCGCCGGGACCCCCAGTGTTTTCCGCGACGTGCGGACGAACGCGCGAATTGTGAGCTTCGAGCGGGGCCCCGGACTACGCGGGAACCCCTGAAAATTCCGGCATTTCTCGTCTTGCCCGGGGCTTCCTCGTCGTGGGATGGAGCGACGCATGCGGATCGCGATCGTCGGCGCGGCGCTCCTTGGCTCGACCGTCGTCGGCTGTGCGAACGACCCGGCCTCGCCGGATTTCGGTCCGTGCGCCGGGGCGAACGCGAGCGCGTGCGGGACGAGCTGCGCGAGCGACGACTCGTGCGGCGCGGGCCTTCATTGCCAGGCAGGGTCGTGCACGGCCGAGTGCTCGCCCGCCGGGAAGCCCTGCCCGGACGGATTGTCCTGCACCGGGAGCGGGACGTGCGTCCCGGGCGGCGGGAGCCTCTTCGGAAGCGACGCGGGCTTCCTGGAGACCGACGGCGCGAAGTGCATCGACACGACGGTGGGCTTCGAGCAGCTCGTCCCGACGGTGATCGTCCTCGTCGATCGCTCCGGGAGCATGAACGACGACTTCGGCAACGGAAAGAGCCGGTGGGAAAACCTCCGCACCACGCTCGTCGACCCCGCCGTGGGGATCCTTCCGCGGTTCGATTCGAAGATCCGCCTCGGGCTCACGATGTACACGAGCTTCGACGGGAGCCGCGGCGGAGAGTGCCCGATCCTCGTCGAGGTCCCCCCTCGAGCGAACAACGTCGCCGAGATCACGCGCGTGTACACGCAGACGGAGATCGCGCACCAGGAGGACGACACTCCGACGTCCGAGTCCCTCCGCGCGGTCACGACGAAGCTCCTCGCCGTGAAGGACGTGGGCCCGAAGGCGATCGTGCTCGCGACGGACGGTGAGCCGGACACGTGCGCCGATCCGGACGCTCACGACGCGGAGACGAACGCGCTCTCCGTGGCGGCCGTCACGGACGCGTTCGCCGCCGGGATAACGACGTCGGTCATCTCCGTCGGCGACGAGGTCGGACAGCAGCACCTCCAGGATCTCGCGAACGCCGGCGTCGGGGGCGCCGGGGGGAAGCCGTACCGCGCCCTCGACGCGGACTCCCTCGTGCAGGCATTCGACGAGATCATCCGAGGCGTCGTGAGCTGCGAGTTCCAGCTCGACGGCACGGTCCAGACCGGACGCGAATCGAGCGGCACGGTGCTCCTCGACGGCAAATCCCTCGGCTACCAGGACCCGGACGGCTGGGACCTTCCGTCGAACGACCGCGTCCGCCTCGTCGGACGGGCGTGCACGGAGGTGAAGACGAGCACGAAGGTGCTTCACATCCAGTTTCCGTGCGACTCCTACGTCAAGGCGCGCTGAGGGGCCCGGACGAGCGGCGCGCGGCGCTCAGCGGATGCCGCAGCGGACCTGCGGGCCTCGCGTGACGTTGTTGCCGTTGTCGCATTCCTCGATGGCGTCGTTCGGATCGACGACGGCCCAGAGCGTCACGCTCCGGGTGAGCGACGGGAAGGAGACCGTCACCTGCGCGGTAGCGCCCGCCGCGATCGGCCCCGCGATCGTGCCCTCGCCGAGCGGCTTGCCGCCGCCGTTGGGATCACCCGCGTAGACGCGGACGAGGACGTTGGAAACGGGGAGCGATCCGGCGTTCTTCACCGTGAGCGTCACCTTGGGGTTCGTGCACGCCGTCGTGCCGTCGAACGAGACGACGAGGTCCGCCACCGCGGCGCCGGCCTTCACGTCTCCGGAGATCTCGTTGTTGCCCTCGTTGCACTCGCGGGCGGAGCCGCAGTCCGTGCAGGTGGCGGCCTCGTTCCCGCCGTCGACGGTCGCCCGGATGGAGGTCGGAAGGTCCGTCTTGCCGCCGTTTCCGCGCTCGTACTCGACCGACACGAGCACCGTGCCGCCCGGTTCGAGGCTGTTCGGCAGCGTGTAGACGAGGTCCGCTCCCGCCGCGTCGGCGAGGTGAGACTCGGTCCCGGCGAAGGTGCCGAAGAAGTCGATCACGACGCCCGCTCCGGCGCGGAGATCGCCGAGGTTCTTCACCTCGACCGTGATGGTCAGCGTATCCGAGAGCGTCCCGCACGCGGCGTCCGGGGAGGACACCTGGAGGCCCGTGAGGGCGAGGTCCGGCGCGACGCCGTAGTTCCGGGGCTGCGACCGGTACGTGTCGTAGATGCGGCCGTTGTACGGTTTCCAGCTCTCGGGCTCGTGCGTCGGGATCGAGCCGCCCTCGGTGACGTTCGTCACGTGATAGGCGTTCTGGTTCCAGACACGGCGCGCCGCGACCCAGAGGTCGGTCGGGTCTCCCCACACGTCGATGCCGTTTCCGAGCTTCTCGCGGACGACGTCGTCGTTGCCGTTCGGCCAGCTGTCGAGCAGCGCCTCGCTGCAGCGCGCCGTGACCTGGTCGTTGTTCTGCGAGAACACGATCTCCGAGTTGCCGTCGTTGTCGACGTCGGCGATCACGGGGTTTTCGACGATCGTCCGGCTCATCGACGGGAGCTGGAGATACACGCGCCCGGTCGCGCCGTCGTAGACCCGGAAGTAGCACTCGTCGTTGTAGACGACCTCCGCCGCACCGTCCCCGTTGAAGTCGAACACGGAGGAGGACGTCACGCGGCTCGAGTCGTCTTCCGTCTGCCGCTTCCAGGAGTTGTGGAGGCACGTGCAGGTCCCGGCGGTCACGTTGCAGACGGCGCCGGCGTTGCAGTCGGCGTCCTTCGTGCACGCGGCGCCCGGGTTTCGCGCCGGGTTCGTCTGCGGGGGCGCGCCGCTCTTGTCGAGGACGTCCGTCCACGCCGGGCAGTTCGCGGACGTCGCCTGCAGATCGACGACTTGGTAGTTGTACGGCATGGCCGTCCCGATCTCCGGGAAGCCGTCCCCGTCGAAGTCGTCGACGTTCGGCGCGCCGCCCTGCCGTCGTGGATCCGTGACCGTCTCGAGCTCCCGGTCCACCGCCAGGTGCCCCGTGGCGGACTCGAAGACGAGGAGATGCCCGTCGGCGATGACGATGACCTCCGGCACTCTATCGAGCGGGTTCGAGGGGCCCGGCGGATTCGCCGTGTCCGCCCCGAGGACGTCCGCGACGGCGCAGAAGCCGTCGGCCTGGTCGTCTGCGATCTTGCCGGGGTTCTGCGCCTGGCCGTCCCACACGAGGGTGAGCGTGTTCGTGCAGTAATCCGTCGTGGCGTTCGCGCCGTTGCAGTCGGCGGGCCTGTCCGGAAGCCGGTAGACGCTCGTACCCGCGACGACCTCGAGCCCCGGATCGCTCGTCAGGTCCGCGGGGCACACCATCGGGCCGTGGTGACCCGCCTCGTCGTCGTGGAACTGCGTTCCCATGCGGAACTTGCCGGCGAAGATCTTGTCGACGACGAAGGACGTCCCCTGCGCCTTGAACGTGAGGACGCGGTTTCCGACGACGACCTCGGCGAAGCCCGTGAGATCGAGGTTCACGATCGCCGGCCCGGGGTAGTTCCAGGGGAAGGTCGCCGGGCGGATGTCCCCGGTGCTGAGGATGGGCTCGCCCTTGTTGTCCAGGATCTCGATCCCGCCGTTCTCGATGGGGACGACTATCTCCGGGAATCCGTCGCCGTCGATGTCGCCGACCGCGACGGTCGCGCAGGAGCGCGAGTTCGCGTCGTTCGCGTTCGCCTCCGTCGCGCACTTGCCGGTCGTCGGGAGCGGCGACCCTTCGATCCAGTGGTTGTCCGCGCAGAGGGCGAAGTAGTCCTTGCCCTTGTTCGGGCCGCCGCCGTGGATGGCGCGAACGACGCCGTTCTGGTTCGGGTTGTCCCCGTGGTACGTCATGAAGACGATCTCGGGGAAATCCTCCTCGTTCACGAGACCGTCGCCGTTGTCGTCGTCGAGGTTCGCGACGATGGGCACCGTGGAGGCCTGCGCCGACCACGGGAACGGGCTCCCGACGGCGTCGTCCTCGCTCGGGTCGCTCCCCGTGTCGCCCGCGTACTCCGTGCCCCCCCAGTGGAACTCGCGCTGGGGGAGGACCTGGGTGAACGGCGTCGGCGGGAGCTTGCACGTCGGCTCGACGCCCGTGCCCGAGCAAAGGCCGACGGCGCAGTCGGTGTACTGGGGGCAATCCCAGTCGTCCTCGCACGTGCACCCCGACGCGCCGCTCGCGTCGCTGCAGGTGCTCGTGAAGTACGCCGGGCTTCCGCACGTGAAGGGCGAGGTCTCGCCGCTGCCGTTCTCGGAGCAGACGAGCACCTCGTTTCCGTCGCACCGCCCGGCGCGCGGGACGCACGCGTCGTCCACGCACTTCGTGCCGTCGCAGTATCGGGATGCCGGACACTGGACGTCCGAGTTGCACGCGATGCTCTTGCAATGGTTGCCCCCACCCGGCGCGGGGGCGCACTCCTCCGTCGCGCCGCACGTGAGCTCCGAGCAGGGCACGTCGACGCACGACGTTCCGCCGTCCGCTTCCGCGCACCTTTGCCCGATGCCGCAGGAGGACGCGCCGCACGGGTGCGACGTCCCGCCCTCGCCGCTCGAACCTCCGGATCCGCCGCCGTCCGGGAAGTTCAGCGTCGCGCCGGTTCCGCCGTCGAAATCACTCGAGCCGCCGCCGTTGCCTGCCCCGCCGTGAGTGGTGGACGGCTGGATGACCTGTGGGTTTCCGGAGCAGGCGGAGACCAGGGCGAGGAGCCCGAGGCTTCCGGACAGGGTGGCGAACCGAGAGGAGATCGGCGAATTCATCGGAGTCCTCCGTTCCGGCCGAGGCACCCCGCGCTCGACGGCCGAATGAAGCGCTATGGACCTTCCAGACTAGCCCGCACGGATCCGCCTTCAACGATCGAAATCGTGTACGGCGTCCCGGCTCACCTACACCGGCCCCCTTTCGCGCACCGCACCGGGGAGAACACGCGGACGAAACACCGCGGAGACGGGACGAGCGGGACGATTCCGGCTGCGGACCTCGGCGATCCTCGTCGCGGCCGCACCCGGAGCGGATGCCCGCTGCACTCGAAAAAACCGCCCCGCGCGACGGCATCCCCGACGTCCTCGCGTACCTGAAGAGCCATCTGGGTTCGCTCGTCTCGACGCTCGAGGACGGGAGCGCGCCAGGGGACGCTTTCGCCCGACGCCACGCGAAGGTCATGGACGGCCTCCTGACGACGCTGTTCCCGGCGGCCATCGCGTCGCTCCCCGCGCGGGAGCGGAAGCGCCCGGTGCTCCTCGCGGCCGTCGGTGGCTACGGCCGCGGCCTCCTCGGCTGGAAGAGCGATCTCGACGTCCGACTCGTGACGACGGGCTCTCCCGAGAGCATCCGGCCGCTCGCCGAGGCGATGCTGTACCCGCTCTGGGACGCCGGCGTGTCGATCGGCCACCAGGTGACGACGATCGACGCGCTCGTCGCCGGGGCGCGCACCGATCTTCCGACCGCGACGTCTCTCCTCGACCTGCGCCCGCTCGCCGGCGACCCGGCCGTCGCGAAGAAGCTCGAGGAGCGCGCGTTCGCCGGCGTGTTCAGCGAGGGCGAGCTCGGCGGGTTTCTGGCGCGGCTCGAGACCGAGGCGACCCGCCGTCACCACCGCTTCGGGGACTCGGTGTACCTGCTCGAACCGGACGTGAAGAGCGGCGCCGGCGGCCTCCGCGACCTCGACATCGGGCTCTGGGCGGCGCGCGCGCGCTACCGCGTCGAGTCGATCTCGGACCTCCTGCGCCAGGGCGTCCTCGTCGCCCGGGAAGCCGACGAGCTCGCGCGGGCGTCGTCGTTCCTCTGGACCTTGCGGAACTTCCTCCATTTCCACGCGAACCGCCGGAGCGACCGGCTGACGTTCGAGGAGCAAGAGACGATCGCGAACCTCCTCGGGTACCGGGCCTCCGTCGGGACGGCGTCGAGCGTTTCCGCGGAGGAGCTCGACGGCGCCGCCGTGGAGGCGTTCATGTCCGACTACTACCGGCACGCCCGGGTGATCATGCGCGCGCGAGAGCAGCTCCTCGAACGGGCGAAACCGCCCCCGGCGCGGCGCCGCCCGGTCGTCGAGGAGCTCGGTCAGGGCCTCCGCCTCTGGAACGGCATGCTCACCTTCGTGGACTCTTCCGATCTGAACGACGACCCCGCGCTCGCGCTCCGCATCTACGCCGTGGCCGTCGCACGCGGGGTGGCCGTGCTCCCGTTCGCGCGAGACGTGCTCAGGCGGAAGACCACGGAGCCCGACTTCTGCGAGCGTCTCCGCGCGAGCGAGGAGGCCGCGCGATGCTTCGTGACGCTCGCGTCCACGGTCCGGAGCTCCGCGTTCCGTGGCGGCTCCATCCTCGGCGAGCTCCACGACGTCGGGCTCCTCGTCGCGATGATCCCCGAGTTTGCGCCCGTCGTCGGCCGGGTGCACCACGACGTCTATCACGTGTACACGGTGGACGTTCATTCCATCGCCGCCGTGGATCATCTCCGCGCCCTCGCTCGCGGCGAGCTCGTCTCGGAGCGTCCGCTCGCGTCGCGCGTCGCGCTCGAGGTGGAGCGGCCGGAAATCCTCCACCTTGCGACGCTGCTCCACGACGTCGGCAAGGCGATCGGCGGGAAGGACCACTCGCGGCGCGGAGCCGAGATGTCCCGGGTGATCCTGCGGCGCCTCGGCCTCCCGGAGCAGGACGTCGACGCCGCCTGCCGTCTCGTGTGGTCGCACCTCACGATGTACACGGTGGCCATGAGACGGAACCTCGAAGACCCCACCACGATCGAGGAGTTTTCCCGGGAAGTGACGGGACAGGAGAGCCTCCGGGAGCTGTTCCTTCTGACCGTCGCCGACCTCTCCACGACGAGCCCCACCTCCATGACGAAGTGGAAGTCGCGGATGCTGGACGAGCTCTACGTCGCGACCGACGCGCACCTGAGCGGCACGACCGACGCGGACGCCGCGCGCCTCCTCCTGGTGAAGGCGCGCGTGAAGGAGGCGTGGCCCGACGAGGCGAGCACCGCGTTCCTGGACGACTACCTCGCGACGATGCCGGACCGGTACTTGCTCTCGAATGCGCCGCTCGAGATCGTGGCTCACGCGCGCGTCGTCGAGCAGTCGCGCGGACTGGCCGTGACGGCGGCGTTCGTCCCTTCGCGGCACCCCGACGTCGCGGAGCTCTGCGTCGTCACGGGGGATCGGCCGAACGGCCCCGAGCTCTGCGTCGTCACGGGCGATCGCCCCGGGCTCCTCGCGGCGATCACGGCCGCCATCACGGGAAATGGGCTCGAGGTCCACGCGGCGCAGATTCACACGCGAAAGCTCGCGGACGGCGGGACCCAGGCCGTGGATCTATTCTGGATCACGGATCGTTCGGAGCACGTCCAGACCGAGCTCGTGCTGCCGAAGCTCGCGAAGGACCTCGAGCGGGTCGTCGCGGGAGCCGTGGAACCGAAGGATCTGCTGCGGAAGCGAAGCACGTCGCGGTGGAGCGAGCGCCCCGTCCCGGCGGTTCCGACGGAGGTCGTCGTCGACAATCGCGCGTCGTCCAGGCACACCGTCGTCGAGGTCGTCGCGCGAGATCGGCCCGGGCTCCTCTTCACCCTGTCCCAGGCGCTCCACGACCTCGGGCTCACCATCGTCGTGGCGAAGATCAACACGGAGGGGACGCGAGTCGTCGACGTGTTCTACGTGACCGAGCTCGACGGACGGAAGCTCGAGGGTCCGCTCCGCATCCAGGAGGTGCGCCAGCGCCTCTTCGCGGCCGCGGGGACCCGAGCGGCCGCGTAGCGACCGATGCTCACTCCTCGCGGGGCGCTCGCGCCGCCTCGATCAGGGAGACGACGAGACGTCCGACCTCGGCCTCGAACGACGGCCCCTTCGCGATGGGCTCGCCGCCGACGACCACCGCGCTCACGGCGCCGAGCGTGTCCCGGAGCGCGCCGAGCCCGCGACGTCCGCGATCGGGGTGCGGGACCGCGGCGGTGATGCCCACGACCTTCTGCTCGAGCTCGCCGCTTCCGATCACCCAGTCGATCGCGTTCTTCAGCGACCCCGGCAGGCTGTGGCCGTACTCCGGGCACGCGAGGAGCACGGCGTCCGCGCTCCGGAGCGCCTGGCGGAGCTCCTCCACCTCCGGGAGCGGGCCGTCCGCTTCGAGCTCGGGATCGAAGTGAGGCAGGTCCCTGAGCCCGTCCCAGACGTGGAAGGTCACGTCCGGCGGCGTCTTCTTCCCGGCGACGCCGAGGAGCGTCCGATTGCCCGAGGTCTTCGAGAGGCTTCCGGAGATGGCGAGGATCTTCACGTCCGATCACCTGGGTTCGGACCCCTACGATGGCGAGTCCCGGAGCATGAACCCGACGACGGCGTCCGCCATGGCGTCGAAATCCTTGCGGCGGAAGTGGGCGCCGCTGTGGAGCCAGTCCACGTGCTCGCCGTGCCGGAAGTCGTCCTCGAAATGGCCGACCACGTCCAGGTGATCGGCGGGGCCGCACCAGAGGAGCTCCCCCCAGAGCATGGAGAGCGTGGGGACGATGCCGTCCACCAGGTCCGGCGTCGCCTCCCGGTGAAGGCCGAGATGGAGCGCGCGACTCTCTTCGAGCGAGGGCGCCGCGTAGTGGTAGCGCTGGTCGACGCTGCTCGCGACGCCGAAGAGCGTCGTGTAGACGACGAGCTGGAGCGCCCGGAGCGGCGACAGCACGGCGGGCACGAGCCTCCGCGGGCCCGGCGGCGGAGCGCACGTCATCACGCATCCGTAGCGGATCCGCGGTTCGTCCCGCGTCGTGGTGTTGAACAGCTCGCACACCTCCGGCATGAGCTGGACGATGCCGGCCTGATCCTCCTTCATTCGCGTGAGGAAGGTCCGGATCTCCTTTCTCCCCTGCTCGCCCACGAACCGGAGCAGGTTCTCCGTCATGTCGTCCACGAAGCGAATGTCCAGGCCGAGCCTCCCGTCGATCGCGCGGATCGCCGACACGGCGCCGGCGAGAGCAGCGAGGGGCGCGTGCCCGAGCGAGAGCGTCGTCACCGTGAGGAGGGACAGCGCGGAAAGCAGGCGCGTGCCCGAAACGGTGGAGAAGTAGGCGGCGAGCGGAGTCCCGTAGTGCGGCGTATTGACCGAGACGAGCGTCCGAACGCGCGAAGCCCAGTCGATTTCATCCGTGGAGAAGCGGACCCGGCGGGACGGGGACACGCAGAGCCGGGCGTCGAGGCCGCCGCTCGAGTGTCCGAGGAGATGGATCGGCCCGGAAGCCCCCGCCGCGCGAGTGACGGTGCGCGCCGTTTCGGCGGCCCGCGCCGTGATCGACGACGTCGGCAGCGAGGGAACGAGGTGGATCCGGCAAGGCACGCCGGCTCCCGCGAAGCGGGCGCCGATCGCGCGCTCCACGTGACCGAAGTAGTCGTAGCCCGCGAGCTGGGTGAAGCCGAAGAGGCCGGGAATCAGGAAGACGTGGTGCTGCTCGCGGGGGTCGCCGCGCGTCGTCACTCGGGCCCCTTCTCCTTCACGAGGAGATAGCCCCGGTTTTCGGACCCGCCGCGCGTCCTCATGGCGACGAAGAGCGCCTTCGCGGGAGCCCAGACCCAGCGCTGGGCGTTCGCGTTCACGTCCAGCACCAGGAACGAATCCGACGCCTTGTCGTACGCGCCGAGGGGAGACAGGTGCCCTCCGCCCGGCTGCCCGAGCTCGGGGCGGTGGTAGTTGACGATGACGTAGTCCCCGGCGGTCCTGAGGTTCTGGACGATCTCCGCCTTCTCCTCCTTTTCCCTGGCCGGGTCTTCCACCGGGTGGACGACGACGGAGAGGCCGTGAGCCTGGAGGATGGCGCCGAGCTCGCGGAGGGCGAGCCCCGGCTCCGGTTTCTGCCCGGGCGCGCGAGGCTGACCGAAGAACACCGCGCGCGGATTCACGCTTTCGAAGCGAGCGTCCATGAACGTGCCTTGCGTGTACCGGGCGAAGAACGGGTCGAACTGCGGGGGGATCGTCCTCGCGACGTCGGGCGCGATGGAGCTCGTGTCCCTCGGCTTGTCCTCCGTCTTCCGGTCCACGCGGAGTGCGTTCAGGACGATGACGCCGCTCGCGAGGCCGCAGAAGCCCCCGTTTTCTTGCGCCTCGAACTGGTTCGCGAGCTTGAAGAAGTCGACCTTCGCGCGACTCCGCTCGAAACGCGCCTGGGACTCGGGTTCGTCGAAGCGGACGAGCGCGACCTTCGCGAGCGGCGCAGCCGGAGGAGCGGTCGAAGACGGAGCGCCCGCCACGACCGACGCGGCCTCTCTCGGCGCCGCCGGCCTGGGTTTCTCCGCCTGAACGGCCGCGACCGGCGGGCGGGGAGGCTCGGCCCGGACGAGCACGGCGAGGCCGAGAACGCAGGCGTTCAGCGCGGGGACGGCGTAGCGTCGGAACGGGTTCCGGGAGAGCATGCGCGGCATCATAGTGCCGCTTTCGTCCGCGTGCCCGCCGCGAGCGGAATCGGAGATACACTCGCGAGCGGATGCACCGGCTGTACCAGGCCAGCGACCTCGCCGAGGCGCACCTCCTCCGGGACCTGCTGGAGGAAGACGGCCTCAGCGCGTGCGTCGTGAACGAGAACCTCGCCTCCCTCATGGGCGAGCTCCCCTTCGGTCTCGTGCTTCCCGAGGTCTGGATCAAGGACGACCGCGACCTCTTCATGAGCCGCGCGGTCCTTCGCGAGTACCTCGCACGGAAACAGGCGGCGCCCACGGGGGAACGACGCTGCGCGGCCTGCGGAGAAGAGAGCCCGGCGAACTTCGATCTGTGCTGGAGCTGCCGGGAACCGTTCTGACGGGGGGTCGCGCGGGCGCGCGAGCGAGGCTTCGATCTCACCCTCGCTCCGCGGGAGGGCGAGTCAGGGAGCGCGGTAGCGCGCGACGAGCAGCGTGAGATCGTCGTCCTGGGTCGCCATCCACGCGCGCGCGCGCGCGACGACGTGATCCCGTATCTCTTCGACGCTCTTCGTGCGAGCCTCGTGGATCGCCGCGCAGAGCCGGGGGACGTCGAATTGCTCGCCGTCCGCGTTCATCGCCTCGATGATGCCGTCCGTGTAGAGGACGAGGATGTCCCCGTCCCGGAGCTGGAGCGCGCCGTCCGTCGTGATCGTCCGGATCTGCTTCCGGATGCCGACCCAGGGGCCCTGTGTCCGCACTCGCTCGACGCTCCCCGTCGCGGCGCGACAGACGATGATGTCCTGGTGCGCGCCCGCGAACTCCACGAGGCCGTTCCGCCGGTACCGGAGGACACAGAGGGTGACGTAGTCGCTGCGTCCGAGGCGGCGCGCGATGTTGTCGTAGAGCACCTCGTTCAAGAGGGTCAGGAGCTCGGCGGGCGAAGTGCCCGAGCGGGCGGAGGCGATGCCGAACGCGGCGCTCTGGACCATCAACATGACGAGCCCCGCGTCGAGTCCGTGCCCGGACACGTCCCCGATGGTGATCCACCCGCCGTCGAGCGCCGGCCGCACGTCGTAGTAGTCGCCTCCGACCTCGTCGGCCGGGATCATGAGCGCGGCCACTTCGAGGCCGTCCAGGCTCGGCTCCGCGGGGAGGATGGATGTCTGCATCCGTCGCGCGATTTCGAGCTCCTCCTGGACCTTCGCCGTGCGGACGGCGTTCTCGAGAACGACCTGCTGCGCCCGCTTGCTTTCCGTGATGTCGAACGCGACTCCCTGGAGGAACTGCGGCCTACCGCGCTCGTCCCTCACGAGCCGCGCCTCGCCGTGGACCCAGACGATGCGGCCGTCTCGCGCGAGGAACCGACACTCCGCTCGGAACGGCCCGCCTCGCCGGCAGCCCTCGGCGAATTCCTGGTTCCAGAGCGCTCTATCGTCCGGGTGGAGCCGCCGGTACCAGAGGAACGGATCCGAGAGCCACTCTTCCTGCGAATACCCGAGCATCTGCTCGATGTGCGGACTGACGTAAACCTCGTTCTCTCCCTCTCCGAGGACGGCCATGAACGTCACCGCGGGGATCTGCTCGACGAGCGTCACGAAGCGCGCTTCGGCCGCCTTGAGACGGTCCTCGATCGACCGAGGGCTCTCCTCCGAGGCGCGCCCCGAGAGGAACCCGTCGGCCCACGTCATGAGCTCGATGGGAACGTCCCCGGTGCTCGGGAACAGCGCGTGCGACAGGTGCGCGAGGAGCTCCTCCGCCTGGGCGAGCATCTGCTCGTTCTCGATCTCGGGCACGGCGTCGCCGAAGGAGCCCTCGAGGAACCGCGGGATGGCGAACTTCACGTCCACCGGCGTTCTCCCGGGCCCGCGCCGAGCCGTCCGAGCCGTTCTCGCAAGAATCCGTACCAGCCGTCCATGCCGTCGCCGGTCTTCGCCGAGACGGCCATCACGCGCGCGTCCGGATTCACAGCGCGCACGGCCTCCCGGCACTCCGAGACGTCGAAGTCCACGTAGGGAAGGAGGTCCGTCTTGTTCAGGAGGACGAGATCGGCCCCCCGGAAGAGATAGGGGTACTTGAGCGGCTTGTCCGCGCCTTCGGTCACCGAGAGCACCGCGACGCGCGCTTCCTCTCCGAGGTCGAAGAGCGCGGGGCAGACGAGGTTCCCGACGTTCTCGATGAAGACGACGGAACCGCGCGCCGGGGCAAGCTCCGCCACGGCTCGCGCGACCATGGAGGCGTCCAGGTGGCAGCCCGTTCCGGTGTTGATCTGGACGGCGCGGGCGCCCGCGTTCCGAACGCGGACGGCGTCCCGGTCCGTCGCCTGGTCCCCCTGGACCACGGAGAACGGCGCGACGCCGGCCCCCGACGCGATCGTCCGCTCGAGGAGCGTCGTCTTCCCCGACCCCGGCGACGAAACGAGGTTCAGCGCGAGAACGCCGTTTAGCCGAAATCGCGCGCGGTTATCCGCGGCGAGACGGCCGTTCTCCGCGAGGAGCGCGTGCTCCACCGCGATGCGTCGCGACGCTTCCGGGTCCGCCGGGCCGTGCGAGTGGCCGTGCGAGTGGTCGGGACCGTGCGCGTGGTCCGGGCCGTGCGCGTGGTCGTGACCGTGCGCGTGGTCGTGACCGTGCGAGTGGTCGGGACCGTGCGCGTGGTCCGGGCCGTGCGAGTGGTCGGGACCGTGCGCGTGGTCGTGCGAATGGTCGTGACCGTGCTCGTGCGAATGGTCGGACGCGTTGCCGTGGGTCGCCCCTTCGCATCCACAGATGCCACACATCAGACGGCCTCCAGGAGGATCTCGGATACCTCGAGCTCTTCGCCGCGGAGCCAGTCCAGGTCGGTCTCGCCGCATCCGCACCGCCCGAACGGCCGGAGCAGCTCGAACTCCGACGCGCACGCCCGACACCGCGCGAGCCCGGGTCGTTCCCGGATCTCGAGCTCCGCTCCTGCCGCCGGCGTTCCCTCCGTGGCGAGCCCGAAGCAAAACCGGAGGGAATCCGGCAAGACGGCGGAGAGGACCCCGACCGTCACGGTGATCTTCTCCACGCGCCGTGCCCCTGCGCGCCGGGAAACGACGTCCACGATCTCGAGGGCGATGCCGAGCTCATGCATGGGACACGTCTTTTTCCGCGGGGACCGCCGGACGCAGAGAGAGCTCGGAGAGCACGTCGCGAATCGTCGCGCACGCCGGGCCGATGGCGGCCTCGACGGCGGGCGAGAGCTCGAGACCCTCGGCTTCCAGGACTGCCGGCTCGCACCCCACCACCCGGACGGTGCCGAGCCGAGCTCCCGCTGCGCGCGCCTGGGTGAGCACCGCGACCGGATCCAGGCCGTGCGCATCGAGAGCCGCTTCTTCTCGCGCCGGCCCGAGCTCCGGGTCGAGCACGTAGAGCGCGCCGGGCGTGCCTCGCCGGGCCATCGCGTCCACCAGGACGACGGCGTCCCATCCTTCGAGGAGCGCGTACAGCAGATCGAGACCGCGGATCCCCGCGTCCATCACGACGACGCCCGGGGGCAACGCGGTCCGCGCGAGGGTGCGCGCGACGACCGAGCCGAACGCATCGTCCCCGTGGAACACGTTGCCGACCCCCGCGACCAGGATGCGTCGCGCGGTCACGGCGCCGCCTCCAGCTCTTCCGCCTGGAAGAAGAAGCGATGCCCCGGCTGCCCGAGGGCGCCGAGATCTCGCCCCGGATCGGCGTCGACCGCGACGGCGTAGTAGACGCGGCCCTCGGCGTCCTCCTCGACGGAGAGCACCGTGGCCGCCTCGCCGGCGAGCGACAGATCCAGGACGTCGCCGCCGGGCCGCGGCCGGAGCACGACGCGCGAACCGGCGTCGAAGCGACGGGCGTGCGCGGTCCGCTCGAACGTCCGCCAGGCGCCGTGGAGCCGGGCGAACGTCTCCTCGTCGAGCCCCGCCGTTCGCTCGAGGAGCGCCTTCGCCCTCGGGTCCGTGCGCATCGCCTCCGCTCGTTCCTCCTCCGTCAGCGTGAGGATCCGGAGCGAGAGGATCTCGTCGATCTCGGTCGCGTCGAAGAGATCCCCCGGGCTTTCCTCGGCGATCTTCGGGTAGTCGTAGAGGATGATGGGGGATGCGAGGAGCGTCCTCTTCTCGCCCGGCGCGCCGACGAGGACGGGGAAGACGCCCTCGTTCCGGCATCGAGCCGCGGCCGTTGCGACGTCCGCCTCGGGTTCGAGCAGCGACACGAACTCGCCACCCTCGCACTCGAGGATCGCGTGCGCGGAGACGAGCGCGTGACGGAGAAGGACGTCCGGCGGAACGTCGCCCGGATCCGGAGTGGCGTTCTCCACGCGAACCGACAGCCGATGCAAGCCGTCCGCGACGCCGGCCGCGGACACGGACACCCGGACCGTCACCGCCTCGCCGCGAAGGCCCGAGGCTCCGTCGAGCGAGAGCGTCTCCTCTTCCACCCGCGCCGCGCCGCGCGCGAGCTCGCCCAGCGCGTGCGCGGAAAGGTCCAGCCGACGCTCCATCGCCTGATCGAACGGCGCGAGCTCCGCCGTGGCGGGCTCGCCGAGCTGCAAGAACCGGACGGAGACTCGGACGGTCGGCGCCTCTTCACGAACCAGGCACTCGGCGCAGAAGCTCACCGGCCCCTCTCCACGCCCGCGGCGACTCTCGGGGTACAGCGTCCCGAACGTCGCGCGGTTCCGATTCTTCAGGCTGGAGGCGCGGTACGGATAGAGCACGTACCCCTCGTAGAGGAGCGCGCGGCCGAGGCGGTCGACCATCCGGGTCACTCGGCCGCTCCCGCGCGCACGAGAGAGAGCAGCCGCTCGACCGCGTCCCCCTCGGAGAGGAGCCCCTCGCGGCGACGGTACGCTTCGAGTGCGTCGAACACGTCCTTCGGGACCGTGAGCACCGCGGCGCCGGGGAAGCGGGCGTCGATCGCCGCGCGGAAGGTGGCGGTCGGGATCGTGTAGTGGGATTCCCGATCCCACGGGATGGGAGCCGCCGAGACACCGGCCGAGTTCTCGAGGAAGGCCGTCCCGCTCCACTCGAGCCGGATGGGGACCGACCCGCCTTCGAGCGCGTGGAGGTAGCGGAACGCCGCGACGGCAAGGTCGAAGCTGCACGGGATCCCCACCTCGAACGCCGCGGACCCGGAGAATGCCGGGACGACGGTCGTGAGCCGGGTCCAGACGAGGTCCCGCGTGGAACGCTCCCAGACGCCTCGCCCGCCGAACAGCTCGGCGAGGCGCTCCCGCTCCGCCGGACTGTGCGTGCGGATCGAGCCGTCCAGGCGGACCGCGGCACGGAGCAACAGCGATTGCACCCGTACGGAAGACGGCAGCGCGGAGACTCGCACCGTGAGAGCAATCTCGGGACTCGCCGACAGTTCCGAGAGGCGCGCCCCTTCGATCCGGAAATCAAGTTCGAGCATGTGACCCCTCCCGGAGCTCGGCGAGATGTCGCCGGATCCTTCCCCTGACCGACGTTCGGAGCTCCACCCCCTCCCGGAGGAGCCCGATGACACCGTGCGCGACGTCTATCGAAATGCGGTGGGCGTCCACGACGCCGTCCTCCGCGTCGAGGAACACGCCCTCTACTTCCGCTTCGAGCCCGGTGAGCCCGGGAGTGCCGGTCGCGAGCGTCTCCCAGATCGACCGGGGCAGCACGCCTTCCGTCGCGCCGCGGGCGTTCGGATAGAGGCAGAAGACGCAGTCGAAGAGAGCGCTCGGAACCAGGAACGCGATGCTCACCGGGATGCCGAGCGCGTGGAGGTCCGCGGGCGAGAGCGTCGTCTCCACGGGCGTCACGCGAGTCTCCACCCGGAGGCGCGGCCCGCCGCCGCCCGTCGGGAAGAGCACCGCGCAGGAAGTGCACGCGCAGGCGAGCGAGCGATCCCTGGGATCCCACAGGTGCGAATGCCGGGCGGGGAGCGGAACGGAACACAGCTCGCACGCGGACGTGATCGCGCGCGGGCGCGCCGTGAAGCGCCGGAGGGCCGCGATGGCCCGCTCGCGCGCCGGCGATTTCACTCGGCCGCGCTCCTTCCCCCGCGAAGGAGACGCTCGAGGGGGACGAGACCCGGGTCCGGCTCCGTCCCGCCCTCGACGACGAGAGCGACGTCGGGCGCGCGCTCCGTCACGAGGCGTTCGACCGTGCGGCGGAGGAGGCCCGCGGCCGCGGCCGTGCCGCCCCGGACGCGGACCACGAAGTCGGAGCCGTCTCCGGCGACGATCTCCGCGTGCGCGTCCGTCGCGACCGCGCGGTGCGCCGCGGCGAGAGCCGCTTCCACCCGCGTTCGCGGCGTCTCGGGATGAAGCCCGTGGAGGAGCAGCACGCTCTCCACGCTCGGCCGCTCGACGAGCGCCCGCACGAGCCGCGGATCCCCGGTCTCCCGGACGGCGGCGAGGAGATCCGCGAGCGCCAGCCGGTGCACGGTGAGGAGCGTCTCCACGAGGGCGCGGACGACGTCCGCCGATTCGCCCGGAAGGCGCCGCTCCACGTCTTCGAGCAGCGTCTCCAGACGCGCCATGGACTCGTCGAACGCGGCGTCCGTCATTTGATCTGCGCCCCGAACGTCGGCGAGTGCCGCGCCACGAGCTCCTTGCCCTCTCCGAGGTACATGTGGACCCCGCACGGGAGGCACGGATCGAAGCTCCGCACCGTGCGCATGATGTCGATGCCCTTGAACTCCGCGCGCGGGCTCTCCTCGAACAGGGGCGTGCCGGTGACGGCGTCCTCGTACGGACCCTTGGTGCCGAACGAGTCCCGCGGGCTCGCGTTCCAGGGCGTCGGCGGGTACGGGTGGTAGTTCGCGATCTTGCCGCCCCGGATCACGAGATGATGCGAGAGGACGCCTCTCACCGCCTCGTGGAATCCGCAGCCGATGGCTTCCTCCGGAACCGTGAACGGGACGGACGTCTCGGTCCGTCCGGCGTGGATCTCGGCGAGCGCCCGCTCGAGGAAGTGGAAGGCAATCGCCGCGGAGTACGCCTGGAAGTACGTCCGCGCGCGGTCCCGCTCGAGCGTGTTGCTGTACTTCGGGATCTTCCACTCGAGCTCCGTCTCCGGCCGGAGCGCGGTCTTCGGGAGCACGATGCGGACGCTCTTTCCCGTGGCCTTCACGTACCCGACGTCCACCGTGCCGGCGAGCGCCGTCGCCCAGAGCCGCGCGAGCGGTCCGCCCCCCGTGTCGAGCGCGAGGTGATCGCCCGTCCGCCTGTCCAGGTATCGCGGAGACATCACCCACGTGTACTTCCCGCCGAGGTCCCGCTTCTGGGGCTTCGGCACGGTCGTCTGGTTCCACGGGTGGCGCGCGTCGATCGGGTGCCCGAGCGGATCCTCCTTCACGAAGAGCTCCCCCGTCTCTTCCCAGTCGTCGTAGAACGAGCTCCCGAGGAGGATGCGAATGTTGCGGTTGATCTCCACGAGGTCCGTCGTGACGAGCTCGCCGTCCACGACGACGCCCGGCGTGACGAACATGTCCTTCCCCCAGCGAGACATGGTCTCGTAGCGGAAATCGCACGTCTCGGGGTTCTGGAAGGAGCCCCAGCACCCGAGCAGGATGCGCCGCGCCCCGACCTTCTCGTAGCCCGGGAGCGCCTCGTAGAAGAAATCGAAGAGGTCGTCGTGGAGCGGCACGACCCGCTTCATGAACTCCACGTACTTCATGAGACGCGTCAGGTAGTCCGTGAGGAGCTGCACCGTGGGCACGGTCCCGATGCCGCCCGGGTAGAGCGTGGAGGGGTGCACGTGACGCCCCTCCATCAGGCAGAACATCTCTCGCGTGAGGCGGCTCATCTGGAGCGCCTCCCGGTACATCTCGCCGGAGAATGGGTTCAGCGCGCGCATGATGTCCGCGATCGTGCGGAAGCCGTGAAGCGCCGCGCCGCGGGCTTCCGTCTTCTCCGCGCGCTCGAACACTCCCGGATTCGTGGCGCGGACGATCTTCTCCGAGAAGTCGACTCCGACGAGGTTGTCCTGGAAGAGGTTGTGGTCGAACATGTACTCGGCGGCCTCGCCGAGGTTCACGAGCCACTCCGCGAGGTGCGGCGGCTTCACGCCGTACGCCATGTTCTGCGCGTACACGGAGCACGTCGCGTGGTTGTCTCCACAGATGCCGCAGATGCGGCTCGTGATGAAGTGGGAATCCCGCGGGTCCTTCCCCTTCATGAACACGCTGTAGCCGCGAAAGATGGAGGAGGTGCTCCAGCAGTCGACGACCTCCGCCTTCCCGAAGTCGACCTTCGTGTGGATCCCGAGGCTCCCGACGATCCGCGTGATCGGATCCCAGGACAGATCGACGACGTCCGATTCGGCGCTCACGATTTCTCTCCCGCGGGCGTCGCCTGCGCGGGCTCGTAGCCCGTGGTCAACTCGGGTCGGGGGTGCCGCCAGGGTGGTTCCTTGTCCAGCGAGGCCTTGGTGAAGTTCCGGAGCGCGCGGACGGTGCGCCCGTACATGAGGACGGCCGCGGACGACATCTTCGCACCCGGGGGCTCGTCCATGAACGGCATGAACTTGTCGGGGAAGCCGGGCATCGTGCAACCGATGCAGATGCCGCCCACGTTCGGGCAGCCGCCGATGCCGTTCATCCATCCACGCCGGCCGACGTTGCAGTGAACGACCGGGCCCCAGCAACCGAGCTTCACGATGCACTTCTTCGAGCCGTACTCCGACGCGAAGTCCCCTTGCTCGTAGTAGCCGCCGCGATCGCACCCCTCGTGGACGGTCTGCTGGAAGAGCCACCGGGGACGGTGCACGTTGTCGAGCGGGATCATCGGCGAGAGGCCTCCTGCCTGGTAGAGGAGGTAGAGGAGCGTCTCCATGAAGTTGTCGGGCTGAACGGGGCAGCCCGGGACACACACCACGGGAAGCCCGCCGGGCGACTTCCAGCCCCATCCGAGGTAGTCGACGAGTCCCATCGCACCCGTCGGATTGCCGCTCATCGCGTGGATGCCGCCGTACGTCGCGCAAGTGCCGCAGGCGACGACCGCCCAGGCGTGCCGGGCGAGACGGTCGATCCAGTCACACGTCGGGATGGGCTGCTTCGTTTCCGGATCCACGCCGAGGGCGGCCCAGTACCCCTCCTCCTTCACCTTCTCGTTCGGGATGGAACCCTCGACGACGAGGACGAACGGTCTCGGGCTCTTGCCGGCTGCCGCGACGCGGAACGGCGCGAGGAACTCCTCGCCGTTTTCCGTCGCGAGCACCGGGTGGTGGAGGTTCACTCGCGGGAGGCCCGGGAGCGCGCCGAGGAGGACGTCCTCCAGGCTCGGCTGGGTCGCCGCGGTGATGGAGACGGAGTCCCCGTCGCACGAGAGCCCGGCGGTGATCCAGAGGATGTCCACCTCCGGAATGCGGGGCGTCGTCGTGAAGCTCGGGATCTGGACGTCGCTCATGGGCACGATCCTCTCAGCAGATGCGGGGCAGTTGCTCTCCGGCGAGGAGCGCGACGACGCGCTCGCCGCCGACGACGGAACGAAGCGTGACGACTCCGGGATGCCCTTCGACGATCTCGCCGACCACCGCGGCGTCCGTGCCCGCGGGCGTGCGCCGCATCGCGAGGACCACGGCTTCCGCGTCCTCGCGAGGGACGACGGCGACGACCTTGCCCTCGTTCGCGACGTAGAGCGGGTCGAACCCGAGGAGCTCGCACGCGCCGCGGACCTCGGCGCGGAGCGGGAGCTTCTCCTCGAAGAGGCGCACGCCGACGGACGACGCAGCGGCGATCTCGTTCAGCGCGCTCGAGAGCCCGCCCCTCGTCGGATCCCGCAGACACCGCACGTTCCGCGACGCCCGGAGGACCTCCTGGCAGAGGGCGAAGAGCGGCTGGCTGTCGCTCTCGAGCCGCGTGTCGAGCTCGATCCCCTTCCGCGCGGCGAGGATCGCGATCCCGTGGTCACCGAGGGTTCCGGAGACGACCACGGCGTCCCCGGGACGGGCCAGGGTCGCCGAGAGCGCGACGTTCGCGGGAACGAATCCGACGCCCGTCGTCGTCACGAAGAGGCCGTCTCCTTTGCCGCGATCGACGACCTTCGTGTCCCCCGCGACGACCCGGACCGGAACCGCGTCCGCTGCACGCTTCATGGAGGCCACGATCCGCGCGAGCGTCGACAGGGGGAGCCCCTCCTCCAGGATGAACGAGGCCGTGAGATAGAGCGGTCGCGCGCCGCCGACGGCGAGGTCGTTCACGGTGCCGTGGACGGCGAGGCTCCCGACGTCTCCCCCGGGGAACTCGAGCGGGTGCACGACGAAGGCGTCCGTCGTGACGGCGAGCCGCCCCTCTGCGGGGAACGGGAGCGTCGCCTGGTCTTCCAGCGCGAGCGCCCGATCGGCGCCGAGGAGCGGCGAAAAGACGGATTCGAACAGGTCTCGGCTCAGGCGGCCGCCGCTGCCGTGCCCGAGGACGACGACGTCGTACCGCGACGCCGGGACGGGGCACGCGCCGAACGCGGCGGACTCGATGGGCGGACGCGCCGTCATGCGGGCGCCTCCGCGAGCGGCAATCGACGCCGCTTCTCCGTGCGGCCGTACGCGAAGTACGCCGCGCACGCGCCCTCGGACGAGACCATCGTCGCGCCGAGCGGGCGCTCCGGCGTGCAGCGCTTGCCGAACGCCGCGCAGTCCCAGGGCTTCTTCACGCCGCGGAGGATCTCCCCGCTGATGCACTCCGCGGGTTCGTTCGTCCGGAGAGCGCCGACGTCGAACTTCCGCTCGGCGTCCTGAGCCGTGTACTTCTCCCGGAGGCCGAGGCCGCTCCGCGGGATGGCGCCGATGCCGCGCCATTTCTGGTCTCGCACCTCGAACACGTCCGTCACGAGCGCCTGCGCCGCCTCGTTCCCCGCGGGACGGACGGACCGCCCGTACTGATTCTCGACCGTCCCCTGCCCGCGCTCGAGCTGACGCACGACGCGGAGGACGCCCTCGAGCAAGTCCACCGGCTCGAAGCCCGAGACGACGATGGGCGTCCGGTGCCCGGACGCGAGCGGCTCGTACTCCGAGAGGCCCGTCACGGTGCACACGTGACCGGGCCCGAGGAAGCCGCGAACGCGGTTGTCGGGAGCGGAGAGGATGGCGTCGATGGCCGGGGGAACCAGCACGTGCGAGACCAGCACGCTGAAGTTCCGGATGCCGCGCCGGGCCGCGAGCGAGACGGCCATGGCGTTCGGAGGCGCCGTGGTCTCGAACCCGATCGCGAAGAAGACGACCTCCCGCGCCGGATTTTCCTGCGCGACCCGGAGCGCATCCAGCGGCGAGTACACGATGCGGACGTCCGCGCCCTCCGACTTCAACCGGAGGAGATCCGTCTCCGAGCCCGGCACGCGGAGCATGTCCCCGAAAGAGCAGAAGACGACGTCGTCCCTCCGGGCGATCGCGTGGGCGCGATCGATCGCTTCGAGCGGCGTGACGCACACCGGGCACCCCGGCCCGTGGACGAGCTCGACGGTCTCCGGGAGCATCTCGTCCAGCCCGTAGCGGACGATGGAGTGCGTCTGCCCCCCGCAGATCTCCATCACGACGTGATGCCTGGACGCCTCGCGCGCGATGGCGTCGGCGAGGCGCTTCGCGGCGTCTCCGTTCCGGTACTCGTCCAGGTACTTCATGAGGTGGCCTCCTCGAGAGCGCCGGGGTCGAGCTCCGCGAGCATCGCGAAGACGCGGTTCGCTTCCGCTTCGTCGATGACGGAGAGCGCGAACCCGACGTGGACGAGCACGTAGTCCCCGGGGACCGCCGCCGGGACGCACTCGAGGCACACGCCGCGGCTCACGCCGCCGAAGCTCACCTTCCCCATGCGGACGTCCCCGTCCATGGAGACCTCGACGAGGCGACCGGGGACCGCGAGGCACATCAGCGTGCGCCGTTCCCGCGGAGGCGAAGCGGAGTGCCGCCGCCGTGAGCCGCGACGGCGAGCTGCCCGAGCGCGAGCCCGCCGTCGTTCGGCGGCACCACGCGGTGGGAGAGGACGATGAACCCGACGTCTTCCAGGGAGCGCGGGATCTCGTCCGAGAGGATGGCGTTCGCGAACACGCCACCGGAGAGCGCCACCCGACCGAGCCCGTGACGGTCCCGCAGGCAGGTGCACACGGCGACCACCATCTCCACGACCCAGGAGTGGAAGCGCCGCGCCACGACGGACGGATCTCGGCCGGAGCGAACGTCCTCCACGACGGCGCGGACGAGAGACGCCGTGTCCACGACGAGCGGCGCTCCGGGCGACAGCTCCACGGGGTACGCGGCCTCCGGCGGTCTTCGCGCCGCGAGGGTCTCGAGGCGCATCGCCGCCTCTCCTTCGTAGGATGCGCGGTGAACGACGTTCGCGAGGGACGCGACGGCGTCGAACAGCCGCCCCATGCTGGTGGTCCGCGGACAGTCCCCGGAAGCGAGGATCCGTTCCAGCGAGAGCGCGAGGCGCGGCTCGAGCGACGCGAGGTGGAGGACGGGCGCGGGCGAAAGCCCGGCTCCCACCAGGTGAGCGGCCGCCAGACGGAACGGCTCGCGCGCCGCGCGGTCCCCACCGACGAGGCCGACCGGCGAGAGGTGCGCGGCGCGGTCCACGCGAGAGAACCCGCCGACGAAGAACTCCCCGCCCCAGGCGTTGCCGTCCGTCCCGAACCCCGTCCCGTCGAAACAGACGCCGATGACGTCCCCGCTCGCGGAGTGCTCGGCGAGACAGCTCGCGAAGTGCGCGTGGTGGTGCTGCACTCCGACGACGTCGAGGTCCGGCTCCCGTGCGAGTCGCTCCTCCGCGTAGCGCGTCCCGGCGTAGTCCGGGTGCAGGTCCGTCACGATGCGAGCCGGCCGGACGCCGAAGAGGCGCTCGAAGTGCCGAACCGCGGCGCGAAATCGCTCGCCGGCGCGGAGGCTCGAGAGATCCCCGAGGTGGGGACCGAGCACGGCGTCCCTTCCGGCTCCGAGCGCGAACACGGATTTCAGATCTCCGCCCACGGCGAGGGTCGGAACGCCGGCGTCGAACGCGATGGGCACCGGGAGCGGCGCGTACCCCCTGGACCTCCGAAGTGGGACGGCGCCGCCCGGAACGGCCCGCACCACGGAGTCCTCCATGGAGAGGTGAATGGGACGATCGTGCACCAGGAAGACGTCGGCGATGCCGCCGAGCTGCTCGAACGCCTCCGCCTCGGTGCTCGCGATCGGCTCTTCCGAAGCGTTCCCGCTCGTGACCACGACGGGAACGGGGCCGAGGCACCGGAGGACCAGGTGGTGCACCGGCGAGTAGGGCAAGAGGAGCCCGATCGTGTCCAGACCGGGAGCGACGGCCGCCGCGAGCGGCGCCCCAGGGAGGCGCGGCACGAGGACGACGGGACGCGCCGGAGACTCGAGCAGGTCCGCCGCCGCGTCCTCCAGGAGGCCGAGCATTCCCGCCGCCCGGACGTCTCCCACCATGACCGCGAACGGTTTTCCGTCTCGCTGCTTGCGCTGACGAAGCCGGGTGACCGCCGTCGGGTTCGTCGCGTCACACAGGAGGTGGTACCCGCCGATGCCCTTCAACGCGCCGATGGACCCGCACGCGATCGCCGCCGAGAACTCCGCGATGGGGTCGGCGCTCCGGAGGAGCTCCCCCCGGCGCCCGCGGAGAGAGAGCTTCGGTCCGCAGTCGGGGCAGGCGATGGGCTGAGCGTGGAAACGGCGATCCCCGGAAGCTTCGTACTCGGCGCGGCAGCGCGGGCACATGCCGAACGACGCCATGGTCGTCCGCTCGCGATCGTACGGCAGGTCCGTGATGATGGTCGCGCGGGGCCCGCAGTGCGTGCACGTGATGAACGGGTGGCTCTGCCGCCGGTCGGCGGGCTCGAAGAGCTCCTCCAGGCAGGCGTCGCACGTCGCCGTGTCCGGCGGAACGACGACGCGCGTCGGAAAGCCGCGCCGGCTCTCGCGGATGACGAAGCCGGACTCCCCGCGTGGATCCTCCAGCCGGCATCGGATCTCCTGAACGGAGGCGGATCCTCCCGGGCCCGCGGCGAGCGCGAACAGGAACGCTTCGATCGCCGGTGAGGGACCCTCCACCTCGATGTGGACCTCCCCGCCGCCATTCTCCACGAACCCCGCGAGCGAGAAGCGCTCCGCGAGACCGTGAACGAACGGTCTGAAACCGACGCCTTGCACGACGCCGGACACGTCGATGGCACAACGAGCCATGCAGATCCCCTGCCCTTCTCTGGAAGGAAACCGGAGAGTACCTGGTTCCGTGATTTCGATCGACGCTTTCCCGACGATCCGATCGTCATGCCGCCTCGTGTCCTCGCGCGCTCGCGGCGTCGCGTCCGCGACGCGTGGGCAGAGGACGTCGGGTACGCGGCGTCGCATTGGCCGAGGCGCACGCACCGTCGTTTCTCTCGCGCGCGAGATGCCTCCGTCGTCTCGGCTCCAGGCAGTGCGAGACGGTGGGATGGTCGGCGCGTCGTTCCGCCGTTCGCCGCCAGGCGCGGTGCCTCGGCCGACCGGAATGGCGTGGGAAAACGACGCAGTACTACCTTCGAGCAAACGTCGCGCTCGTCGGCGAGGCCGTGCGCGTCACTTCCAGGCGGAAGCAGCGGGAACCGGGAAAGAAGAAGAGGTGGCGAAAATCGCCACACGTTCTCTCCACGCAGAAGGCCGTCGTGAGCCACGCGACCACTCGCTTCGAAAATCCGAGCGGCGTATACTGTGAAGATGGTGGCGGGCGGCTCGCACGTCACCGAGGGAGATCGCGGACAACGGCCGGGTGCCGAGCTGCCCGCCGTCGGGAGAACGCATGACGCCGGAGAAAGCGCTCGATCAGAATCGCTTGGTCCATCTCCGTTTCCGGCCGCTCTGGCTCTACCTGGACCAGGTGCGGGACTTCTGCGGGTTCTTCGCCCGGGCGAGCTTCGACAGCGATCAGCTCGGCGAGCGCGTCGGGATCATCGTCCACGAGCTCGTGGAGAACGCGGTTCGATACGGAGACGACCAGGAGCTCGAGGTGACCCTCGAACGGAGGGCGGACGAGATCCTCGTCTGCGTCGCGAACACGACGACGGACGAGCGAGCAGGAAAACTCCGCGCGCTCGTCGCGGAGATGGCGCGCCAGAGTCCGGGCGAAGCCTATGCCGCCGCGATGCGTCTCGCGGCGACGCTCCCGAAGACCGAGAGCGGCCTCGGCCTCCCGAGGATTCGATACGAAGGACGCGTGGATCTCGAGGTCGAGACGACCCCGGGTCGTGTATCCGTCACTGCAAGAGGTACGGCTTGAACAACGGAAAGCTCGCGAACATCACTCCATTTTCCGCCGACGGGGTCGAGATCACCATCGCCGGTGACGTCGTTCACTTCGGAGGCGTCATCTCGATGAGGAACCCTTCGGACACGGTGACCCCGTTCCTCCGGAAGATCCACGACGCCGTCGTCGCATCCGCGATGAAATCCATCACGGTGAACATCACGAAGCTACGGTTCATGAACTCGTCCTCGATCCGGAGCCTCGTGGACTGGGTCGAGTGGATCCGGGCGGAGCCCGAGGCGAAGCGCTACGTGCTCCAGTTCTTGATGAACCCGAACGTCACGTGGCAGACGACGACGCTCTCCGCCATCCAGGTGCTCGGCGGAGACAGCGTCGTGGTTCGAGCAGGGACCTGAAGATCCCCTCAGACGGGTCCTGTGGGTAGGCCGTCCCTCGAGCGCCGCGCCTCTTCCAGGTGCGGCGCGAGCGCGTCCCAGGTCGCCCGGCGCACGCGCTCGACGTCGGCCGGGTTCGTGGGATCTCCGCTCGTCTCGATCGGAGGAAGGACGCGGAACGTCTGCTTCGCGCGACGCGGGATGAACGTCCCGAACGCGCCGAACGCGACGGGGAGATCGTAGCGCTCGCTCCCGAACATTCGCCGCCCGACGAACGGTTCGTGTCCGAGCACCGTGTACATCTCGTCGATCCCGAAACCGACGACCGGGATGATCGGCGCTCGCGACGCCATCGCGACCCGGGCGAACCCGGCCCGCTGCTTCCACTTCAGGCGATAGCGCTCGTGAGAGAGCTTCAGGCTGTCGTCGACGCCGCCGGGGTACACCACGACGAGCTCGCCGCGGCGGAGGAGCTCCTCCGCCGTTTGCGGCTCGCCGGGGAGCGCGCCGATGGACGTGATGACCTGACGGAACCCCGGGATCGTCCAGAGCATGCGGTCCGCGAGGAACCGCGGGTGTCTTCCCACGTCCCGGACGACGAGGGCGCCGAAGACGGCGGTGTCCAGCGCGAAGAGCGCGTGGTTGCTGACGACGAGGGCCGGGCCGGTCTTCGGGATGTGCTCGATCCCCTCGATCGAAGCGTGGAAATACTGGATGAGCGAGGAGAGCACCGCTCGTCCGAGGGGCGTCTCGAAGAACGCCTGGAGTCGCGCGCTGGGCTCGGGGATCTCCTGGTCCATTCGACCTCGATTTCTAACAGGGCGGCGGGGCGTCGGGCGGGACTTTCTCGGCCCCGCTCATCCGCTCTCGTTTCCGTGCCCCGTGTGCCGCAGGTCTTCCCAGGGGATCGGGTCCCCGGCGACGAAGGCGCGCCTGAGCTTTTCCACGTGAGCCAGGCCCGACCCGACGCCGGCGACGCGCTCCGCCTCCACGAGCAGCTCTCGCTCTGCGCGCACGACCTTGCCGTCCAGGATGGCGGCCGCCGAGAGCACGCGGAGGGCGACCCTCCGCTCCTGCCGGGAGAGACGGGGAAGCGCCTCGAGGAATCGCTCGGGGCGATCGATGGGAAGGTCCGGAGCGGGCATGCCGAAGCGGGCGCGGAACGCGCGGATCAGCGCCGCGTGGTTCGGGTGGAGGTCGCTCGTTCGCACCACGGCGCTCCCGAGCGCCTGATGGATCGTGTTCACGAGGTCCCGCGAGGGTTCCGGCTCGTCGAGGAAGGCGGCGTCGAGCATCTCGAGCGCCGCCGACTTCCCCATCACCCGGATCCGGGCCTCCCGGAGCACGGACCAGCACACGAGCGCGTTCCACGCCGCGTTGATCGGGATCGCGGTGAAGGCGAGGTACCCACGGGCCGCCATGCGCCCGAGCGCGCGCGTGACGAGGGCACGGAAGAGGAAGTTCGTGACGCTGATCTTCAGCTTGTAGACGAGCGAGGCCGTCCCGAGGGCGAAGCGGCTCGCCTCGCGCCTCGGATCGACGCCGAGAGTCGCCTCGGGGGAGTTCGGGAGCTCGAGCGCGGCGCGCGCGAGCGCGAGCGCGACGTCCGCATTTTCCCCGCTTCCGAGCTCGAGTCCGGCCACGGCGGACATCTTCCGCACGGCGCGGAGCGCGTCCCAGTAGAGGTAGGCGATCTCCGCGATCGCGAAGAGGACGGCGAGCACCCCGAACACGCCCCAGTAGCGCGCCCACTGTTCGAGCGTCGCGTGCTCCGGACGGTGACCGAGCAAACGGAGCGCGTAGAGCTCGCCGAGCCCGGTCACCACGGCGTTCGCGACGCCGGCGAGGCTCGCCCGCAGCACGGCTCCGCGGACGAGCCGCCGGAGGCCGCGGCGTTCCTCCGGATTCAGCACGTGGATCGGATCTTCCTGCTCGGGCACTCGCACGCGCCCGCGGAGCAGGATCCGGGCGCCGACGCGCTCGAGCAGGAGCGGTTCCCGTCCGGGCTCGACTTCCTCGGTCATCTCCACGAAGGCGTCAGAGCCCGCAGTGGTCATTCATGCACTGGACGAGCGCGTGCGCGAGGGGGTCGGTCGCGCCCGCGGCGTCCGTGCAGTCGGGGAACGTGCTCCCGCAGCCGATGCAGGTCGAAGCGAGCGCGCAATCCATCGAGTTGATGCAGGCGGCGCTCCCGACGCATGCCTGGACTTCCTGCAAACAGGACGTGCACGCGCAGGATTCGTAAGCGTTTCGGGCGCTCGCCCGGCAGAGATCGAGCGGCGACAGCGTCGAGTCCGGCGTCGGGCAGTACCAGAACTGACTCGCGCACCCCTTGCCGCAGGCGAGCGCCGTGGGCGAGCAGCCGCAGGTCCCCGCGTTGCACGTCGTCGAGCCGTAGTAGAAGGCGGCTCCGCCGCAAACGTTCCCGCACGAGCCGCAGTTCGAGACGTCGCTCGAGAAATCCACGCACCCCGAGTCCCTGCAGAAGGAGTACGGGGGACCGCCGCAGTCCTGGGGCTGGCACTTCCCGCCATTGCACGACTCGTAGGTCCCGCACCCGTTGCCGCAGGCGCCGCAGTCGTTGTTGTCGGTCGTCAGATCCACGCAGTGCGAGCCGCCGATCGGAGTGTCGCACCAGGTGTACCCCGGGAGACATTGACCGGGCTGACACTTGCCCCCGAAGCAGACCTGTGCGCCCTCGCACGGCGAGTAGCAGCTCCCGCAAGCGAACCCGTTGTTGTCGAGATCGATGCACATCCCGAAGTCCGGGCACCACGTCGTACCTGGAGCACAGTCGTGTCTCGTGTAGTCGCACGTTCCGCCGACGCACGTGCCGGGGCAGGGCGAGAAGCAGCTGCCGCAGTTCTCCGAATCGGTCGACAGATCCACGCAGCTCGACCCGCAGTTGACGGTGCCGTTCGCGCAGCCCCCGCCGGTGCCTCCCTGGCCGCCGACGGTGCCGCCCCCGCCCTTGCCGCCGCGGCCCGCGGCACCGCCGTGGGAAACGCCGCCGCCCGAGAACGTGTTGCCGTCCCCTCCGTACGAGTCGCCGGCGTAGCCCCCGCCTCCGCGATCTTCACTCGTCCGTACCGTGCCGCCGCACCCGGTGAACGCGAGCGAGGCGGCGAGGAGTGCGAGGACCGGACCCGAAGCGGTCGTCGTGGCGAAGCCCATGTGCGTGTGGCCGGGATCCTACGCGGGACGCCCGGGGGTGCCAATGCCGGCAGAATCCAGGGGGGATGGAGGGTGAACGGCCACGGGCGCGTGAACCGGGGGCAGGCAGCTGGACCAGGCCGGCGCGTGGACCGGGCAGGCGTGAGGTTCCCGGGAAATATGACATATAGCTGCCATCGTCGTCGATAGGCTGCCTTTCGCCAACGACGAGGAGACCGACCATGACGACCCGATCCGAACGCCACTCTGGAAGCTGTCACTGCGGAGCCGTCCGCTTCACCGTGGTCGCCGACCTCGCCGAGGGGGGCGCACGCTGCAATTGCAGCATCTGCACCAAGCTGGGTGCCTTCGGGAAGATCGTGAAGCCGGAGGCATTCGAGCTCGTCGCCGGAGAAGGCGCTCTCGCCACGTACGAATGGGGGGCGAAGATCTCGAAGCGCCACTTCTGCAAGCACTGCGGGGTCTTCTGCTTCGGGAACGGGTTTCTCGCGGAGGTCGGCGGCGCGTTCGTCTCCGTGAACCTCAACTGCGTGGACGACGCGAACCTCCACGATCTGCCGACCGTTCACTGGGACGGACGCCACGACAACTGGCAGTCGGGGCCGAGGCGCGAGCCGTATCCCATCTTCGCCTGAGCCCTGAGCCCTGAGCCCTGAGCCGGGAGCGATCAGCCGTGAGCGTGGGCGGGCGGCGCGCTCAGCGTACGCCGCGTTCGTCCGCGACGCGGCGTGCGCGCTCGCCGAGCTCCTCGTCGCCCGTCACCCGGACGAGCTCCCGGAGGGCCGTCTCGTCCGGGCCGCGGAAACGGAGGTCGTCGATCGTCGTCTCGAGGGGCACGTCCGTGCGGAGCGTCGCGAGCGTCCGGTAGAGCGCGGCCTCCTCGCGCGCGGCCTCGAGCGCCGACGAGAGACGGGCCGCGCCCCGGACCTTCACGGACCACGCCGCCGGATCCCTCGGGATCGCGTCGACCGATCCGTAGGCGGCGAGGAGGAGCGCGGCGGACTTCGCGCCGAAGCCCGGGATGCCCGGGATGCCGTCCGCGTCGTCCCCGACGAGCGCGAGGTAGTCGGGGATGCTCCGCGGGGAGACGCCGAATTTCGCCCGAACGCCGTCCTCGTCGAGCACGGTCTTCCGGAGGCGGTCGAGACCCACGACGCGGGTGCCGGAGATGCACTGGGCGAGATCCTTGTCCGGCGAGCAGAGGAGGATCTGCTCGAAGCCCGGGTCCTTCGCGCATCGGGCGGCCATCGTCGCGAGAGCATCGTCCGCCTCGAACTCGACCATGGGCCACGTGGCCATGCCGAGCGCTCGGGAGACGAGCTCGACGAGCTCGAACTGGGAGAGGAGCGCGGGCTCGATGCCCTCACCCGTCTTGTACCCGGCGAAGAGGCCGTTCCTGAACGATTCGATGACGTGGTCGAACGCGGCCCCGACGTGCGTCACTGCCGGATCGCGGAGCAGGGACAGCATGCTGCGCGCAAACGTGCGGGTCGCGGCGACCTCGCGCCCGTTCACGAGCTCGGAAGGCGGCCCACCGTAGTAGGCGCGAAAGAGCTCGTACGTTCCGTCCACGAGATAGGCGCGCACGACGCGGAGCGTAGTTCACACTCGGGATGAATCGCGCGCGGAATTTTCCGTGCTCGTCGCGTGGAACCGCGTACGGACCGAACGAAGCGTGCGCGCCGTGGTCCCGGCACCCCGCTCCGCGTCGTTGACGAGTCCCGAAACGGCGGCGACGATCCGCACATGAGGCTCACGCGCCTTCCGGGCGTCGCGGCGATGCTCGTCGTCGCGACTTGGGGAACCACGGTCCTCGCCGACGTCACCGTCGACGCCGCGGCGGACAATCACGCGATCTCGCCCCTCGTCTACGGCGTGAACTTCCCGAGCGCGGACCAGATCACCCAGGGGAACCTCACCGTGATGCGTCGCGGCGGCAACGCGACGACCCGGTACAACTACCTCACGGACGTGCACAACTCCGCCGCGGACTGGTTCTTCGAGAACATTCCGGACTGCGCGGGCTGCTCGAATCCGAAGGACCAGTCCTCGGCGAACGCCTTCCTGAAGCAGGCCTCCGACGCCGGGCTCGTCGCGCTGTTCACGATCCCGACGATCGGCTGGATGCCGAAGTCGACGTCACCTGCCTCGCACCCGTACCTCTGCGGCTGTCCGAAGACCGTCACGGCGTCGCAGGAGTGCTTCGATCCGTACGATTCGAACTGTGGAGACGGGCACACCGGAGGAAACTGCAACAGCCGAGGGAGCGCGTGGGTGACCTGCGGCGGCGCGAGCGCGACGAGCGAGGCCGCGGATCCGACCTTCGAGAAGGGCTGGGTCTCGTATCTGGTCTCCAGGTTCGGCGCGAGCGGCGGGAAGCGCATCTACGAGCTCGACAACGAGCCGGCGCTCTGGAGCTCGACTCACCACGACGTCCACCCGGAGCGTCTCGGCTACGACGAGCTCTGGCAGAGGATGCGGGACTACGGAGCAGCCGTCCTCGAGGCCGATCCGACGGCCGAGCTCGCGGGCCCGGTCGAGTGGGGCTGGCCGAACTACTTCTGCTCGGATCTCGACGTCGTTTCCAACGGCTGCAGCGCGAACTCGCCCGACCGGAAGAACCACGGCGGAACGGAGCTCGTCGCGTGGCTCCTCGACCAGGCGAAGGCGTACGAGCAGAGCCAGGGCAAGCGGATCCTTCACTACCTGGATCTCCACTACTACCCGCAGGGCGGGAGCGGCCCCGAGCGGACGCGATCCCTCTGGGACCCGACGTACACGGACCCTTCCTGGATCAACGACCAGATCCGGCTGATTCCACGCATGCGGGACTGGGTCTCTCAGCACTACCCCGGGACCAAGATCTCGATCAGTGAGTGGGACTTCTACGACCATGATTCGGCGACGGGCGCGGTGACGTATGCGGAGGTGCTCGGGACCTTCGGACGCGAGGGGCTCGACCTGGCGACCGCCTGGGCGCCGCCCGCTGCGACCGAGCGCGCCTTCTCCGCGTTCAAGCTCTTCCGCAACTACGACGGGAGCGGCGGCGCCTTCGAGTCCACGAACGTGCGGGCGACCTCGACCGACTCCACCGTGAAGGCGTTCGCCGCGACCGGCGCCACCGGCCTCACGCTCGTCCTCGCGAACGAGGGCGGCGCGAGGACGGTGAACGTCACCCTGTCGAACTTCGACGGCGCGGGGACGGCGTCCGTGTACTCGAACGACGGGAGCGCGAACGTCTCGAAGAAGGCCTCGGTCGGGGTGAGCGGCGGCACGCTCGCCGTTCCCGTCGGCGCGACGACCATCACGATGGTCGTGATCCCGAACGCCGGCGGAGCTCCGCCCGGCTCCGGAGGGGCCAGCGGCAACGGCGGAACGTCGAGCGGCGGAACGTCGAACTCCGGTGGTGCGACGTCGAGCGGCGGAACGTCGAACTCCGGCGGCGGGACGTCGAACGGCGGAACGAGCGGCGCTTCGGGCGGCACGGCGAACGCCGGCTCGGGAAACGGCACCGGCGGAGAGTCGAGCGCGACCGGCGGAACGCCGAGCGCAACGGGCGGCGCGACGAACGGAACCGCTGGCACCGCGAGCGGCTCGGGCGGCGCGGGCCAGTACGGGACGAACGGCCCGGACGGCGGAGTCCTCGTCGCGCCGGAAGGCGCGGACAGCAGCGATTCCGGGGGGTGCTCGACGTCCAGTCGCGGAGCGAGCGGCCGTTCGACGCGGGCGCTCGTCGGTGCGGTGCTGGTCGCGCTGGGCGCCTACCGCAGGCGGCGGCGCCAGGGCCTCAGAGGCAGGACCCGCCCTTGCAGTGCTTCCCGCCCGTGCACTTGACGCCGCAGTTCCCGCAGTTGGTCTGATCGCTCGAGATGTCCGTGCAGCGGCCGCTGCAGAGCGCATAGCCTGGGTCGCACTGGACGCCGCACTGGGCCGCCGTACACACCGCCGTCGAGTGCGCGCCGGCCTGGCAGACCTTCGCGCACCCGCCGCAGTTCATCGGGTCCGTGTAGGGGTTCACGCAGGCGTTCGTGCACTTGAGGTACGGGGACGTGCAGGTGTACCCGCACGTCGAAGCCACGCAGGTGGGCGTCGCGTTGAAAGGCGCCGAGCACACGTTTCCGCAGCCGTTGCAGTTCAGGGGATTCGACGTCGTGTCGACGCAGCCGCCGTTGCAGGGGGTGAGCCCACCGGTGCAGGAAGCCTTGCACGTCCCGCCGGTGCAGACCTCGCTCGAGCCGCAGACGACCGGGCACGTTCCGCAGTGGTTCGGGTCCGTCGCGAGGTCGACGCAGGCCCCGCTGCAGTCCGTCGTCGTCCCCGAGCAGGTGTACTTGCACTGCCCCGAGACGCAGGACGCAATCCTGTTCGCGGGCGGTGTGCACTCGGTGCCGCACCCGCCGCAGTTCTGGACGTCCGAGTCCATCGGAATGCACGCGCCGTTGCACTTCGTGAAGCCGGCCGTGCATTGAACGTCGCAGACGCCCGCCGTGCACACCGCGGACCCGTTCACGGGCGACGGGCAGACCGTGCCGCAAGCGTTGCAGTTCGCAGGGTCCGTCTGCGTGTCCACGCACGCGCCGTTGCACGGCTTCGCCGTCCCCGTGCAGGCGGACGTGCACGTGCCGGAGGAGCACACTTCCGTCGCGCCGCACGCGACGTCGCACCGCCCGCAGTGCGCCGGATCGGAGGCCGTCTTCACGCAGAGCGAGCCGCACTGGACGAAGCCGTCGTTGCACTGAAAGCCGCAGCCGGTCGCGCCGCACGTCGCGACGCCGTTCGCGGGCGCGTTGCACACCGTGCCGCATCCGCCGCAGTTGTTCGGATCGGAGGTCGTGTCCACGCAGCCGGCGCCGCAGGGCGAGAGCGCACCGTCGCAGGCGACGCCGCACGCCTTTTCGGCGCACGTGGCATGCCCTCCGGCCGGATCCGGGCAGACCGTCGAGCAGTCGCCGCAGTGGTCGGGGTCCGTCGAGACGTCCACGCAGGCCCCGGAGCAGTTGGTGAGCGTGCCGGTGCAGGCGTTTCCACACCCGGTGGGTGTGCAGACCTCGGACGGCAGGCACGCGGTGCCGCAGTCACCGCAGTGCTTCGGATCACTCGCGAGGTTGATGCACTCGGTCCCGCACGGGTCGTAGCCGGGGTCGCACGCAATTTCGCAACCGGTCGCCGTGCACCTGGCGGAACCGTGATTCGGCGTCGGGCACGTCTTGCCGCAGCCACCGCAGTTCTGGACGTCTCCCGCGAAGTCGACGCACTCCTGACCGCACCGTTCGAGCGTGCCCGTACAGACGAAGTTGCACGCGCCGTCCACGCAGAGCGGCGTCCCGAGGAGCGGCGCGGTGCACATCGCGCCGCACCCGTCGCAGTGGTTCACGTTCTTCTTCAGGTCGACGCACTGGTTCGAGCAGACCGTGAGCCCCTCGGTGCAGGCGATCGGCCCGCCGTCGCTCCCGGCGGCTCCCCCGGATGAAGCGCCCCCGTTCGCGAGCCCGCCGGCGCCACCGCCGAGGCCCTGTCCAGCGGAGCCCCCGCCCCCCCCGGCGCCGCCCGTTCCGGACGGGAGCGCTCCCGGACGGACGCAGACGTTGCGCCGGGTGTCGCACACGAACCCGTCCACGCAGTCGCCGGAAGGCGAGCACGCGAGGCCCTCGAGGCTCGTGTCGAGCGAGCTCGTGCAGCCCGCCGCGGCGCCGAGCACGACGGCGAGTCCGGCGAGCGCCGCCCGGAGCAGGCTCAAAACGCCCCCTTCACCATCGAGAAGCACGTGCCCGGCACGCAGGCCGCCGAGACGGCCGCTCCCTCGCTACCGCGGTGACTCGAGCCGAGGAACACGAATACGCCGCCGGCGATCGCGAGCCCCGCGCCGACGCCGAGGAAGACCCGCGCGGCGGTCTGCCGACCCTCCATGGTGTCCAGCTTGGAAGCGTAGCCGATCTGCGTCGTCTCGTGCTTCGCGTCGGACTCGGCGCCCCGCCGGGAGATCTCGAACGCGAGCGAGGTCGCGAGAGATGCGCCACCGACTCCCACGAGCGTCCATCCCACCGGGAGGAATGGGAACCGGCTGGCCCCGGAATCCTTCTTCGGCTCGGTTCCGACTGGCGTTCCGGCCGGCGGCGGTGCGGCGGCGGGTGAAGCAGCGACGGGAGCCGCAGTCGCCGTCAGCGCCAGGTCGACGTCGATCGCGTGGTCGGCAGGGAGATCGATCGACGTCGCGCCGTTCTCGTAGCCGTCGTGACGGAGTTCCACCTGGTGAGGGCCGGGGGGAAGCTCGAGCGTCACCGGCGTCGTGCCGACGACTCGCGCGTCGATCGCGACGGTCGAGCCGGCAGGCGTGGACGTCACCGAGACCTGCTGGACGCCCTTCGCCTGCAGACGGACCTCGAACCCGTGGATGAGCTTCTCGGTATCCGCCCTGTCCTTCGCGTCCGGCGCGCGACGCAGGTAGTCCCGGTACCAGCGAAGCGCGGCCGCAGGGTCGTCGAGCTTTTCGTAGGCGCGCGCGATGTTGAAGGAGAGCGCGGCGTTCGGCGCCAGCGTGTCCGCTTCGAGGAAATAGTCGACGGCCTCGCGATATCGACCGGAGCGATACGCGTCCACCCCCTGCCGGTAGCGCATGCGCGCGAACTCGGCCGGCTGGGCGGCGCTGGTGGAGCCGCCGCCCTCCGCACGCGCGTTCCCCGCCGGGAGCGTCGCCGCCACGACGACCGCGATCGACGCGCTCGCGACTCTCCCCGGAATCCCCATCAGTAAGGATCTTTGAGGTCGGAAGGTGCGGCGGCGGGTTTCGGCGCGACCGCGGGTTTCGCGAGCACCGGCGACCTGGCAGCGCTGCCCTTCTTCTTGACGGGACCCGTCGCCGCTTCTTTGGCGGCAGCGGAAGGCGCAGGCGCATCCGCGGTCGGTGCAGGAGCTTGGGCGGGAGGCGCGGTCTCGGCAGCCTTCGGAACCCGGAGCGGCGGGGCGGCGGCCGCCGCCGGCTCGGCGGAAGGTGCGCTCGCGTTCGACGATCCATGCCAGATGATGAAGCTGCCGACGACGGCGAGCAGAACCACGCCGATACCGAGCGCGACTGCGAGGGGGAGCGGGCGGATCTTCGGCGGAACCGCGGAGGACACGGCCGACGTCGACTCCGGACCGTGCGGCGAGGAGGAGGAGACGGTGAGCGCGGGGCTGCCTCGGCCCGGGGTCATCCCTCCGGGGGTCCGCACGAGAGACGGCGGCGGGACGCTCAGGATGTCCCGCGGACCCGACCCCGAGGGAACCGGATCGTCGAAGAGCGCCGACGTCTGATCGCCGCAGACGTCCGTGTCCACCCCGTGCGACGCGAGCCAGTCGACCAGCGCGAGCCCGAAGTCCCGCATCGACGGCCAGCGCGCGTCCGGCATCTTCTCGAGAGCCTTCTTCAGGATCTCCCAGAGCGCGACGTCCCCGGCAGCAAGCTCCGTGCACGGAACGACGTCGTCCTCGATGATGGCGCGCATGAGGGCGTTGTAGTTGTCGCCGTCGAAGGCCGCGCGACCCGTGATGCACTCGTAGAGCACCACCGCGAGCGACCAGACGTCCGTCCGGTGGTCGATGCCGGCGGCGCCGCGCGCCTGCTCGGGAGACATGTAGCCGGGGCTGCCGAGGACCGTTCCCTGACGGGTGAGCGTCCGAGTGGGCCCGGCATCTTGCTGGACCTTGGCGATCCCGAAGTCGACGACCTTGGGCTGCGTGCGACGCCCCTCCCGCACGAGGAAGAGGTTGTCGGGCTTCAGGTCCCGGTGGACGATGCCTCTCGCGTGCGCCGCGGCGAGCGCGTCGGCAATGGGAAGGAGCGTCTGCACGGCCTTCACCGGCGTGAGACGACCGCGAGTCGCGAGCACCGTCGCGAGGCTCTCTCCTTCGAGGAGCTCCATCGCGATGAACGGGTCGCCCTGCTCGGTGTGACCGAAGTCGAAGACGCGAACGATCGCGCGGTGCCCGATCCGCGCCGCGGCGCGGGCCTCCTGACCGAGCCGCTCGGCGGCGTCCTCCGCTTCGAGGTCGGCGCGGAGGAGCTTCAGCGCGACGTTCGTCTCGAGCGCGACGTTCTTCGCGAGCCAGACCGCGCCCATTCCGCCTTCACCGAGCGTGCTGACGAGCTGGTACTTGCCCGCAATCGTCTCGCCCGGTGCGTAGTACCGGGACGTCACGCGAGGTCGGGGCGGGGTGGACGTCATCGCAGCTCGACCCACAGGTCGGTACCATGGAACCAATGGAGGGCAAACACGCAGGACCGCCCACGGTACCACCAGGTCCCGGAAGAGCCGAGAGTATGCCGCCGACGCACTCTCAAAGCATCGCACGACCTCGCCTTTTCCTCTACGGGGCGAGTCTTCCGTGACCCGGGTGTGGGCATGGCTCCGGGGGGTCCCCGGCTTTGCCCTGGCGGCTCCGACATCTTCGGTTGTCAGTTGGACGGAAGGCGGCCGTGGCGCTCATGACACCGCCACGAAGGAGAGCGTGATCGCGCGCGGCTGTACCGCGTGGTGACGTGAAGTCTCGACGCGCTTCGCGTCATCTCGCATCGAGTCTTGAACGATTCGGTCGAAGCCACGCGCGCGCGCGACGATTGGTCGCACACGCACTCCGTCCGAAAGCGCGCCGCTCTGTTTTCGAGCGGAAATCGTGCTGGAAAGAGAGTCCATTGTCTTGAGAAGTGGACGGAGCGCGAGCTATGTTCGGATTTTCCCCCTTTTTCATTCTCCGTCTCGAAAGGTTCCCATGAAGATCCGCCGCTTCACCGCCTGCACCGCCACGCTGCTCCTGTTCGCCACCGGATGTTTCTCGGATGGTCACGTCGCGAAGAACTCGGCGGCGTCCGGCACGGACGGTGGAACGATCGGTACGGACGGCGGAGGAGGGCCGAAGGTCCCGGACGTCACGAAGGAGGCGACCTTCAAGGCGGGCGGCTCGATCGGTCAGGTCTGGGTGACGGACGCGAACGAGGGGGACGCGCTGCTGCTCGTCGACAAGAACGGCACGGAGATCGATCACGGGACGGCCGATCGGCTCGGCTCGTTCATCTGGCGGGACGTCACGCCGGGCGACGGCTACACGGTGAGACACTCCGACGGAACGGACGTCTTCGGCACGCCGGAGTTCAAGGTTCTCTCGCAGACGGACGTCCCCGACTCGAGCCTCTACGATCAGCCGCTCGTGCAGGGCACGAACTACGTGAAGATGCGCGACGGCATCGAGCTCGCCGTCACGGTGCGCCTGCCGCCCGGAAAGACGCTCGCCGACGGCCCGTTCCCCACGGTCATCGAAGACTCGGGCTACCAGATCGCGGCGCCCGGAGATCTGCTGAGCGCGGCGATCGCCGCGGTGGGCTCCGGGCAGGGCGTCGATACCCTCACGGATCCGCTCCTCCCGTCCACGTCGACGGCGGTCAGCTCGCTCATCTTGCCGCTGCTCGGGTACGCGTCGATCGCGATGCAGATGCGCGGCTCGGGGTGCTCGGGCGGAGATTTCCAGCTCTTCGACGTCCCGACGACGTACGACGGCTACGACGTCGTCGAGATCGTCGCGAAGCAATCCTGGGTGAAGGGCCACAAGGTCGGCCTCGCTGGGATCTCCTTCTCCGGCATCTCCCAGTTCTTCGTCGCGGGGACGAAACCTCCGCACCTCGCCGCGATCGCGCCCATGAGCGTGACGGACGACATCTACATCGCGACCGGTTTTCCGGGCGGCATCTTCAACAACGGCTTCGCCGCGTCCTGGCTCGAGGAACGACAGCAGAACGCGCACCCCGCTCCGGAGGACGGCGCGCAGCCTTACGCCATCGAGCTCGTCAAGCAGGGCGATCAGCACTGCATCGACAACCAGAAGCTCCGCCTCCAGACGCAGGACATCAACCAGATCCTCGCGGACAATCCGTTCCGCGTGCCGAAGCTCGTCGACCAGCGCTGCGCGTCCACGTGGGCCGACAAGATCGACGTCCCGGTGTTCCTGGTCGGACAGTTCCACGACGAGCAGACGGGCGGCCATTTCCCGGAGATGATCTCGAAGCTCGACAAGAACCCGGACGTCTGGGTCAGCATGCAGAACGGCGTCCACGCGGACTCGCTCGGCCCGGCGACCATCTCGCGCTGGGCGGAGTTCCTGGACCTCTTCGTCGCCGATCGGATCCCGAGCTTCCCTGCGACCGTCACCGCCCTGAGCGGCGAGCTCTACAAGGCCATCGCGGCCGGCTCGAGCGCCATGGCCGTCCCCCCCACGCGCTTCGACTCCTTCACGGACCCGGCCCTCGCGCGCACGGAGTTCCGGAAGGACCCGCGCGTGCGTCTGCTCTTCGATAGCGGCGGCGGCGGCGACAAGGGGCTGGGCGCGCTCCAGCCGCTCTGGGAGCTCGGGTTCGACGCCTGGCCGGTGAAGGAAGCCGTCGCGACGAGCTACTACCTCGGCGACGCCGGCGCGCTCACGACGACGGCCCCCTCCGGCGCCTCCGAGGTGAAGTACACGGGAGACCCGTCGAAGCGCCCGGCGCAGACGCTGACCGGCACGGGCACCGGGGATCCGTGGGCGGCGCTTCCCGCCTACGACTGGCAGCCGGTCGCCGCGGGCGCGGGGGTCGGCTTCTCGACCCCGCCGCTCGCGGAGGACGTGCTCATCGTCGGACCGTCTTCGCTCGACCTCCAGCTGAAGTCCTCCAAGACGGACACGGACCTCCAGGTCACGCTCACGGACGTGCGCCCCGACGGACAGGAGATGTACGTCCAGAACGGCTGGATCCGCGCCTCGCATCGCACCGTGGACGCGACGCAGGCCACGGCGACGGACCCGGTCCAGCTGCACCTCCTCGCGGACAAGAAGGACATGCCCGCGGGCGCCTTCGAGACGGTGCGCGTCCAGATCTACCCCGTCGCGTACGCCTTCCGCGCCGGCAGCAAGATCCGCGTGACCGTCCAGGCTCCGGGCGGCGACCGTCCGCGGTGGACGTTCGACACGATCGAGGACGGCACGATCGAGAACACCATCCAGCTCGGGACGTCGAAGCTCGTGCTCCCGGTCGTCCCGGGAGGGAAGGCCGGAGGCAAGCTCCCGCCGTGCCCGTCGAACCGCGGACAGCCCTGTCGCGCGTTCACCCCGGCGTCGAACGGCGGCTGATTCTCGGGGCAAATCCGGGCCCACCGCGCTCCGTGCACGGCGGGCCCTGCCATCCCGCGGGCGCGAGCGTTAGACTCGCGAAATCATGCAGCGAAGGGCCGCGCTCTCCCTCCTCGCGTCGAGCCCCGTCTTGCTCTCGTGCCGGAGCGGCGCCGTGGGGAGCGGCGGGGAAGCGCCCGTCGTCCGCACGGAGGGTCTCGTCCGGAGCGCGGAGCCGCTCGGCTTCCAGTGGAAGACGCTCGACCCGTTCCTCTTCTGCGTGCACCACGACGACCACTACCCGGCGGGAAACGAGGAGCTCGGTCCGCATGCGTCGCTCGCCGGGCGGAACCTCGGGAGCGACTTCGTCCTCAGGGACGGCTACCGGATGTACCACGGGCAGGTCGTGCCGGGCTTCCCGGAGCATCCGCACCGGGGCTTCGAGACGGTCACCGTCGTCCGCCGCGGTCTGGTGGATCACTCGGACTCGCTCGGGGCGGCCGCGCGCTACGGCGGCGGGGACGTGCAGTGGCTCACGGCGGGCGGCGGCATCGTCCACGCGGAGATGTTCCCCCTCCTCGACGAATCGAACGAAAACCCGCTCGAGCTCTTCCAGATCTGGATGAACCTGCCGGCGGTGGACAAGCTCGTCCCCGCGCACTTCTCCATGCTCTGGAACGAGACCATCCCGCGACGCACCGTCCTCGATTCGAACGGCAAGGGGACGGAGCTCCGCGTGATCGCGGGCCGCTTCGGCGACGCGACCGCGCCTTCCCCGCCCCCGAAATCCTGGGCAGCTCACCGGGATTCGGACGTCGCGATCTGGACGATCCGGATGCCGGCCGAGGCGCGCTTCGTCCTGCCCCCCGCGCGCCCCGGGACGAACCGGATGCTCTACTACTTCGCGGGCCGGGACGCGCGCATCGGCGGAGAGACGTATCCCGGGAGCCGCGGGCTCGAGCTCCGGCCGGACGTGTCCGTGCCCATCCAGAACGGCGTCGAAGAGAGCGAGTTCCTGCTGCTCCAGGCTCGCCCCATCGGAGAGCCCATCGTGCAGCACGGCCCGTTCGTGATGAACACGCGCGAGGAGATCGAGAAGGCGTACGTGGATTACCGCGCGACGGGGTTCGGCGGCTGGCCCTGGAAGCGCTCGGATCCCGTGCACGCGCACGAGCCGCGGTTCGCGAGGCACGCCGACGGCCGCGTGGAGCGAGCCGGCTAGATTACACGCACCGCTCGCGTCGGCTCACCGGGACGGCTACTTCTCCAGCGCGTAGCGCGTGAAGAGGAGCGAGCCCTCCCGGCGGAGCCCCAGGAGATCGAAGCGGGCGCCGCGAACGTCCAGACCGTCGGCGAGGGATTTCCGGCCGTCGCCGCCGAAACGGCCGAACAGCGCGGGCGAGAGCGTGAGGAAGAGCTCGTCGAGGAGCCGGCCCTGGACGAGCTCGGCGAACAGCGACGGCCCGCCTTCGGCGAGTACGAGGCCGCGCCCTTCCCCGCGGAGACGCGGGACGAGATCCGTCATCGGGACGCTACTGCCCGACGCGACGAAGAGCTCCGCGTCGGGAGAGAGACCGGGACGAAGCCGTTCGGCGCCGGCGCTCGTCGTCGCGACGAGCGCGCGGGACAGCGCCGGACTCCGCGGATCGAGATCCCCCGACGCGGAGACGACGACGAAGCGCGGCTCCGCCGGAAGCCCGAGAGAGCGACGGAGCTCGGCGTAGAACGGCGACGCAGCGGGGAAGATCGCATCCGCCGTCCATTTGACGTTCGGCGTGCGCCGGAACGTCCCGGCGCCCACGAGCACCGTGTCCGCGCACGCGCGGAGCAGCCCCATCACGAAACGATCGGCCGCGCTCCCGCCGCTGACGACGCCCCCGGACTCGCCCGGACCGGGGAGCCCGACCACGCCGTCGAGGGAGGTCACGAAGTTCGCCACGACCCGCGGGCGCTCGAAGCCGAGGGGACCGCCGTACGCGGCGAGGAGCTCTTCCGGCAGCTCGAACGCCGGCAAATCCGACGTCTCGAACAAGGCTTCCAGCGTGGGCAACTCGACGCTCATCGCACACCTCCAGCGACCTTCTCCGCGACTCGTCCGAGATCCGGCAGGACGGAGAAGAAGAAGTGGTCGGCTTCCACGAACGTCTCCACCCGGAGCGTCGAGCCGCTCGCGAGCTCCCGGATGCTCCGATCGGGCGCGATCGCGTCGCGGCCCCCGGAGACGATCGCGCCACCCCGCAGGCTCCCGAGGAGCTCCCGCGAGAGCAACGGCGGAGGAGGAGCCACGGCGAGCACGACGCCGTCGACGTCGCCGGCGGCGAGGTGGAGCGCAGCGGCTCCACCGAACGAATAGCCGGCGAACACCCTCACCACCCCGGACGTTCGCGCGACGGCGAGCGCGGCGCGGTAGTCGAGGACGGCATCCGCGAAGTCGCCGCTCGCCTCCCCTTCGCTCTCCCCCACCCCGCGATAGTTGAAGAGGAGCGCCCGGAGACCGGCGCGGACGAGCCCCTCCGCGATCGCCGATACCACCGGGTTTCCGAGCTCGCCGCCCATGAGCGGATGGGGCGGCGCGACGACGGCGAGCTCCGTACCGCTGCCCCAGAAGACGCCCTCCAGGCTCGGTTTCCCGGCAATGGTCACGGGGGCGCGGGTCCTGAGCACGGGCGAGAGTGTACTCCAGGATCCGCCCGCCTCTTCTCCCTCGCCCACCGGCTGGGTAAGAAAGGGCGGGATGCTCGCCGGGCTGATCTTCGCCGTCACCTACGTGGCGTTCGCGATCGGCCGGATCCCGGGCCTCCGCTCCGATCGCATCGGCGCCTCGGTCGTCGGCGGCGCGCTCATGGTCGCCGCCGGCGTGCTCTCCTTCCACGACGCCGAGCGGACGGTCGACGGCGCGACCCTCGCGCTGCTCTTCGGGATGATGGTGCTCTCCGCCGCCCTCGACGTCTCGGGAGCGTTCGCGGCCGTCGGGCACTTCGTCCTGAAACGCGCCGGCTCGCCGCGCGTGCTCCTCGTCCTCCTCGCGGCGGCCGCGGCCGTCCTCTCCGCGCTCATGATCAACGACGTGGTGTGCCTCGCGTTCACCCCGCTCGTGCTCCGCGTCTGCGACGCCCTCGAGCTCGAGGCGAAGCCGTATCTCGTCGCGCTCGCCACGTCCTCCAACATCGGGAGCGTCGCGACCATCACGGGAAACCCGCAGAACATCCTGATCGCGTCGCTCTCGCACGTCACGTACCGCCACTTCGCGACGCTCCTCCTCCCCGTCGCGCTCCTCGCGCTCGCCGTGAACACGGCGCTCGTCCTCTTCGTCTACCGGGACTCGTTCCCGAAGGAGCGCTCCACGCGGAATTCCGGGCCTCCACCCGCCGTGCAGCGCGCGGAGGCGTGGAAGGGGGCCATCGTGAGCCTCCTCGTGCTGGTCGCGTTCATCGCGGGCGCTCCCCCGGCGCTCGCGGCTCTCCTCGGCGGCGCGGCCATGCTCCTCACGCGCACGACCCGCCCGGAGGAGCTCTACGCCCGCGTCGACTGGACGCTCCTCGCCCTCTTCACGGGACTCTTCGTCGTGGTGGGCGGGGGCGAGCGCGCCGGTCTCGCGGCGCATCTCCTCGGTTTCTTCTCGCGGCTCCGGGTGGACACGGCGTGGGGCCTCGCCTCCGTCACCGCCATCCTCTCAAACCTCGTGAGCAACGTGCCGGCGGTGATGGTGCTGAAGGGGTCGATTCCCCACACGGCGAACCCGGAAGCGGCGTGGGTGACGCTCGCCATGGCGTCCACGCTCGCCGGGAACCTGACGCTCCCGGCGTCCCTCGCGACGATCATCGTCGTCGAGCGGGCGAAGCACCACACGCGCGTCTCACTCTGGGACTTCTGCAAGGTCGGCACACCGAGCGCGCTCTTCGCGCTCGCGTTCGGCACGTTCTGGCTCTGGCTCGTCGCGTACTGAAGCACCCAGAAACGCAGGTGTTCGGGGTTCGTCACACGAGGCTGGACCTGGATCCACCATGTCGTGGAGGGCGAGAGATGCCCCAACTCGCAGGCTGAGGATTCGTCACATCTTTCCGGTCGAATCCGCCGGATGAGGTCGTCCCGGCGTCGCGCCCGAACGACGAGGCGACGAGCGTCAGCTCGTATCGGGCGCGATGCTTCCGGCAGAGTGATACCGGCGCGTTCGGTATTCGTGGAAGGAACGACGGGGCGCCGCCCTGCGCCGGCATCACTCTTCCAGAAGCCTGGGTCAGGAACGAACTTGAATTGGCAGAGATTCGACGCGGAGGCGAGTGACGCCGGCGAATCGGCCTCGACACGGCCGTGAACGTGAGCCTCCGCTTCGCGAGCTTCCTGGCTTTCTCGGAAACAGGCTTCCGAGAGAGCGACGACGGCGAAGAATCGTCGTCCGACCTCGGACGTGCCGAGAAGCGGGCGCCGTCGACGCTTTCTCGGAAGCACACACCCCGAGACGACGCTTCACGTCGCCCGGCGCTACCGAGGGTGTGCTCCGGAACTTCCTACCCGGTCGCCATACCGCCCCGTGGCCGCGCGGAACCCGGTTGCCGGGTGAGCACGGACGCTTGGGTTGCGCCTGGCATGAACACAGAACGGAAGGTGAAAGTCCCTTTGGAGCCTAGACAGATGGAATCCAACGCCGAAGGCAGCGGCGTCTCCGCGAGGAGTCGTCGGATGGAAGCCTTAGGCGCAGCACGGAACCGAGCGAAAGCGAAGCGCCGTAGAGCACGCGAGCCGTGGGTGAGCCGGTCCCTAGCGGCAAAGCCCGAAATCTGTTGGTCGGCCGCGTGTATTGGCGACGGGATTCGTGTGAAGTTCTGCGTTTCTTACCCAGGGAGATCTGCCGGCCTCCGTGGTCCGACCACGGTAGCTGCCGAGGACGAAAGGACGAGGCGGTGACGGGACGGCAGAAGTCGGATGACCGCGTAGTACCGGAAGGACGGCGAAAGCCTGTCCGAGCCGATGGTCGGCAAGGGAAGGCGGTCACGGTCAGCAAAGAGGCAGGACAGCTCGGACTCTTCGGTGAGACAGCCGAAAGCTCGAAAGAGGCCATGGCCGCGACAGCGTCGAGCCCACTCGACGTGGAGCGGAGTGGTAGGCCGAAGTCATCGAAGGGGAAGAGCAACACCCTGCCGCCGATGACGATGGAGGAGATCGCCGATGAGACGAACCTGAGAACGGCATTCAGCCGAGTAGCTGCAAATCGCGGAGCACCCGGTCCGGACCGGCAGACGATCGAGCAGGTTCGAAAGAGCCTGAACGAATGTCTGCAGGAGCTGCGCCGATGCTTGCTGGATGGAACCTACCGCGTCGGAGACGTCCGACGGGTCTGGCTCCCGAAAGCTAGCGGAGGCCAACGCGGACTCGGCGTCCCGAACGTGGTCGATCGAATCGTGCAGCAGGCAGTGCACCAGGTGCTCAGCCCGCACTACGAGGAGACTTTCCACGACGGGAGCCACGGGTTTCGGCCAGGCCGGAGCTGTCACACGGCCATCAAACAAGCGAAGGAGCACATGGAGGCGGGGCACGACTGGGTCGTGGACATCGACCTGGAGAAATTCTTCGACCAGGTCAACCACGACCGCCTGATGTCGAGGCTCGAGCAACGCATCGCGGATCGCCGCGTGGCTGCGCTCATCCGCCAAATGCTTCGAGCGAAGGTGGTACTACCCGATGGTGTCGTCGTGGCGAACGAGCAGGGTACTCCGCAAGGAGGCCCTCTCTCGCCGCTGCTCAGCAACATCGTGCTCGACGAACTCGATCAGGAGCTCGCCGAGCGAGGCCACCGCTTCGTGAGGTACGCAGACGATTGCAATGTCTACGTGCGCACGGAGCGAGCCGGGCACCGAGTGATGGCCAGCTTGAAGGCATTCATCGAGAAGCGCCTCAAACTGAAGGTCAACGCAGAGAAGAGCAAGGTGGCGAAGCCACGGGACCGTACATTTCTCAGCCTGACGCTCAAGCGTCAGTCCGGGCGAGTACATGTGCTCGTGACAGACGCTGCCTTGCAGCGCCTCGAATCCGAGCTGAAAGCGCTGACTCCACGCAACTGGGGGCAGTCGGTCGACGACTGCATCCGGCGCGTGAACCTCTACCTGCGCGGCTGGCTCGGATACTTCGCGGTCTGCGACGAAAAGCAGCACGGCCGACTCCGTCGAGTCGACGAACATCTCCGACGCCGGTTGCGAGCACTGATTCTCAAGCAGTGGAAGCGCAAGCGGCACATCGTGAACCGACTGGTGCAAATGGGAGTGCCGGCGCCGCTGGCTCGCGTCGATATCAACGCGAGACGACGAAGCTGGTGGTCGCTCAGTTTGGTCCGCGCCGTCTGCCGAGGTCTCACCAACGAGTACTTCGAGCGGCGCGGTCTCTACGGGCTCCACGCGCATTGGCGCCACGACCACGAGCGCATCTGGGACATCGGCCCCAAGCAGCTCGCGCTGCTCGAGGGATGAGCTGAGGCGAAAGCCGACGGTGAACGAGGACCCGCCCGACCCTCCGAGGGCCATGAGGCACCGCGGATGTGAAGGCCGTCGCCAACATCACCGCCCCGAAGAGCCGGATGTGAGGCCCACAAGTCCGGTTCTGTGAGAGGGGCCCCCGGGACAACCGGGGGTCCCTACTCGGCGCGGTCGGCATCCCGCTTTGCGGGATGCCGGGTGGGGCATCCTGGGAATCGTCCGCGTTCGCGAATCGGAACCGTGAATCTCCAACGCGGTCCCGCAGCAGCTACTGCATCCTCGTCAATCGGCCTGCGCCTTGCCACGGCGAGGTGCGGGCCGAAAACTCGAGGTCGTTGCCGCGGAAGGTGCCGACGACGTCGTAGGTCGCGCCGACGTCGTCGCGGACGACGAGGTGGAGGCCGTCTCCGGCGGCGTCCTGGACGACGTAGCTCCGCTGCGCGCGGACGCCGATGCCCTCGGCGAGGAGCCACTGGCCGTCGAAGCTCACCGCGAGGTGCCCGAGCTGCGCGCCGAGAAGCGCCGCGAGCATCGGCTCGAGCGGCTGATCCGGACGGAAATCGACCAGCATCCAGCGTCCCTTCAGCCGATCGGAAGCGCGGACGCGATCGGCTTCGGCTGCGTCCGGGCCCTGCGCCGAGCTCCCACCGCACCCGGCGACGGACAGCGCGACGATCGAGGCGAGCGTGATCGAGACCGTGCCCCGGAGGAGCGCCTTGCACCGCGTCATGATGACGAGACCATAGCGAAAGTCCCGGGGACTATCGACCCGGCTGCCGGGAAGAGCGCCCTTCCCGTAAGCTCGTGGGCGCCATGCCTCGGTCCTTGCTTCGCGCGTCTCCGTTCCTCGCCGCGGTTTTCGGAGGCATCGCCGCCGCATGCGGATCCGGGAACGACGTCGGCGCGACCGGAGGCGGCGGCGGTTTCGGGGCGTTTCCGTCCTACGGCGGAAGCGGGTTCGGCTCCGGCGGCG
>DASZXK010000081.1:0-15969 GCA_035545855.1 Polyangiaceae bacterium | reverse complement strand
GCTCGCCGCCGCGGTCGAATTCATGCACACGGCGACGCTGCTCCACGACGACGTCATCGACGACGGGACGGAACGCCGCGGCGTGCCGACGTCGCGCCTGCTCTGGGGCAACGGCGTCAGCGTCCTCGCCGGCGATCTGCTCCTGGTGGAAGCCCTGGAACGGGCGGGCCGGGTCGCGCCCGAGGTCCTTCCGAGCCTCTTCGGCACGCTTCGCGAGCTCGTGGACGGCGAGATCGTCCAGCTCCGTGGTCGAGTCGAGCTCGACGTCTCGCGAGATACGTACGACCGCGTCCTCCACGGCAAGACCGCGTCGCTCTTCCGCTGGGCGACGCGCACCGGCGCCCGCCTCGGCGGCGGCTCGCCGGAGGACCAGGAGCGCCTCGGCACCGTGGGGGAGCTCGTGGGCATGGCGTTCCAGCTCGTGGACGACGCCCTGGACTACTCCACTGACGCTCCGGAGAAGACGGCCCTCGCCGATCTCCGGGACGGCAAGATGACGCTTCCGCTCGTGCTCGCGCTCGAGCGCACGCCGGATCTCCTCTCCGCGGTGCGCCGCGTCCACCGGGGGGACGACGCTTCGCTCGCAGAGGTCCGCGCGCGGGTGGTCGGGACGGGCGCCTGCGAGGACGTGCGCCGGCTCGCGGAGGCGAAGACGGCGCGGGCGCTCGAGATCCTCCGGGCAGCGCCGAAGTCCGAAGCGCGAACGCTCCTCGAGGGCGTCGTGTCGAAGCTCGCCGAACGAAGCCGCTGAGTAGCGCGCCTTCCGTCCTGCGCGAGATCAGTTCAGGGAGTGCGGGGCCCGCACGCTCTCGTTCTCGATGAACGTGATGCGGATCTCCCGCTCGAGGGCGGCCTTCACCTCTTCCTCGACGTGGTCCACCGTGCCGGCGACGCGCTCCAGGTTGCGGCGATAGACGAAGAGGCGTGCCGTCGCGAGGCCGTCGGGGCCCGTGGGGCCGATCGCGTCCAGCATGAGGAGCGCTCGCGGGTCCACGCCGTCCACGACGACCTCGATACCGGGGACGTCGCTCACGTAGATCTCGCCGGCGCGGACGTGCCGGCGGAGCTTCTCGTCCAGGCTGTCCACGATGCGGCGTACCGTCTGCTCGAACGTCTCCCTCGAGAGCGCCCAGGGCGGCCCCGGGAGCTCGAGGTCGAGCTCGCGCGCGCGGAGGAACGACTCCGTCGCGCCGGCCGTGTCCCCGCGATCGTCCCGGACGAGCCCCTGATAGTAGAAGGCCTCGGCGTTCTCCGGGTTGCTCTTCACGGCGTCGTCGATGAGCGGCGCCGCCTCCGCGAGGCTTCCGACCTCGTACAGGGCGCGGCCGACGAGGAACGCGTGGTTCGGGTTCTCGAACGGACCCTTCGGGAACTTCGAGCAGAGGACGCGCGCGTCCTCCATGCGGTTCTGTCCGAGGAGCGCGTCGAACTTGAGGAGCAGCGCGTCCACCACTTCGTCGTCCGTCTCCGCGAGGTCGAGCGCCGTGTCGCACATCTCGATCGCGGCGTCGTAGTCGGCGAGGGGGTGGATGTAGATCTCCGCGGCGTTCAGCATCGCCTCGAAGTAGGTGTCGTCGAGCGCGATGGCCTGGCGGTAGTGCTCGATCGCGTCCTCGAACTCGCCCTGGAGCGCGGCGACGTAGCCGAGGAGGTTATAGGCCTCGGGCGACTGGCTGTCGATCTCGAGCGCGCGCCGGGCGGAGAGCTCTGCGCCCTGGGAGTCACCCCGCTGAACGAGATCCCAACCTCTATCCAGGTGCGCCGAAAATTGATCCATGGCCCGCCCCGTCTACTGGTCTCTTTCGAGGACCGAGTCAAGCGAGGATCATTCGTGGATCACGACGCGGCTTCCCGGATGGCTCTGCGTGGCCCAGACGCCGTGCCATCCCTCGGGCAGGTGCGGCTCCGTGAAGAGGAAGATCCACTTCGCGTCGAGCGGCGCGAGGTTCACGCAGCCGTGGCTCATCTGGACTCCGTAGTTCGAGTGCCAGAACGCGCCGTGGAGTGCGTAGGCCTTGTGGAAATACATCACGTACGGCACGTCCTCGATGCTGTACGGCAAGTCGCCGGCCGCGCTGCCGTCGCCGTCCATCGTCGTCGTGACGTGCTTCTCGCGGATGCGGAAGTCGCCCGTCGGGCTGCTGTGATCCTTCTCTTTGTCCTGGTTGTGTTTCCCGGACGAAACGAGCGTCGCGAACACGGGCTTCGTGCCCTCGAACGCGACGAGCGTCTGCGTGGTGAGGTTCACGTCGACCCATCGTTCGTCCGGGCCGATGTCGGCGGGCGGCGGTCCGGGCATCGTCACGCGGAGCTGCGACGCGAGCACCCACGAGCCGTCCTTCGTCTCGAGGTACTTCTTGCCGGCGATCGTCTGGTCCTTGCCGGAGAGGGCGACGAAGCCGTGGTAGTCGAGAGAGCCGCTCGGCGTGAGCTTCCCGCTCGCGTCCATCGCGTACTTCGGGCGCGACTTCGCGTACCCGTAGGTCCAGCCGATGGGCAGCGTGCGCTCGTCGCCGTCGAGTTCCACGCCCTTGAACTCGGGCCCCTGCGTCACCCAGAACCGATCCGCCGGCGCGACGAGTCCCTTCGTCGTCTTGTACCAGAGGCGGCCGTTCCAGTTGAACTCGCGGTCGACGGCCACGTAGAAGCCCTTCACCATCCGCTTCGCGAGGATGTCGTCTGCGTCCGCTTCCAGCTCGTCGAGCTTCACTTCGTGCAGGCGCTTGTCGACGTCGTGGCGCTGCCACCACGGCTTGTCCTCCTCCGCGCCGCCGTCGGGAGTGTCCGCGTGCTCCGTCGCGGGGTCGGCCTTCTCCGCGGCAGGGGCGTGCTCCGCGTCCTTCTCCTTCGGGTCGTCGCGCTTCTTCGCCTGCTCGATCGCTTCCTTCGAGAACGGCAGGACGGTGTCTTCCACCTTCGGCGCCGCGGCGCTCACGGGTTTCGGGGCGGCCACCTTCTTGTCCGAGTCTTCCGCCTTCTTCACGAGGTAAGGCTCGTACTGGTTCATCTGCTCCATCGTCGGCACGGAGCGATAGAGCGGCGTTCCGTTCTTGGCGTTTCGCGCGTACGTGTACGGGAGCACGGTCGTCATGTCGGGCTGCTTGATCGAGAAGCGCGCCTCGGGGGACGAAAGGTTCGTCGTGCCGGCGCTGCTGCACACGTAGCCGCCGTCGCGCAGCCGATAGAACCCCTTCGCGCAGTCTTCTCCCGGCACCGTCCCGGCGATGACGGGAACCTTGCTGCCGCTCCGGAGGTAACCGAGCTTCCCCTTCTTCGAGAACGAGAGGCCCGCGTACACCCCGGCGGAGCCGTCCGTCACGACGAAGTACGGCCCCGCATAGGGGACGGGTTCGGCGGAAGGAGCGGCGGACGCAGCCGGTTCCGGAGGCGACTCCGGCGGCGAGGCGGCGAAGCCGCTCGGGAGGGTCGGAGTTCCCACCTGCCGGACGGGAGGCACGGCGGACGGTGCAGGCTCGGCTCCCGGGGGCGCCTCCTGCTTGCAGGCCACCGCGAGCGCGAGCGCGGCGCCCGCCCAGGCAGGGGTCGGACGGGGCGGGCGACGTGGGCGGCTCGGGCGGGTCACGGGGAGTCCGGGTAAGTACTCGCGGGGGGTGGTCGGGTCCACTTCTCGGGGGCCTCCGGGGGCAGGGTGTTTCCCCCCGTTTCAGCGAGGTTCGTGCCACCCCGCGCGTTTGGCCCCGGACGGCCTCCGGTCGCGCTAAGACGCCGATCTGGATGGTTTCTGGCGTGGCAGCGGAGACGCGCTCGCGTGGGCCCCGGGACCCGAAACGGGGCCGGGGTCGGCTCGGGCGCTTCCTGGCGATTGCGGTGTTGCTGCACCTGCCGCTCACGCCCGTCGGGTCTCTCCTCGGGCTGCTCTCGCTTCTCCACGCGCCGGAACACGAGCCGCCTCCCGAACAGCTTCACGCCATCCCGGTGTCCCTGCTCACGCCCGAGGAGATGGCGGCGCTCGGCGCGACGAACGAGCCGCCGCCCCCGCCCCCGCCCGCTGCGGCTCCACCGACGCCCGAGCCCGCGGCGCCGGAGGCCGTCGTCCCGGAGGAGCCGAAGCCCAAACCGAAACCCAAGCCGAAGCCCAGGCCGAAGCCCGTGGCGGACGCGGGGCCTGCGAGCACGGACGGCGGCGCTCCCGAACCGCCGAAGGAGCACCCGGCGGCGCCTGCGGACGGCGGCGCTCCCGCGCCGCCCGCGGAGAAGACCGAGAAGCACGAGGACCCGCTCGCGCTCGTCGGCAAGGCGACCTCGGTCGCCGATCCGAACGCGAACGTGAAGCTGCTGCTCCTCACGAAGCGTATACGAACGCTTCCGATCGCTCCCCGCCTCGGCAAGCTCCTCGCTCGGCTCCCTCAGTGGCGGAGCTTCTTCGGTCCGACGGGCATCGACCCGATCGCCGACATCGACGGCGTGTACGTCGCAGGGCCGCAGTTCCGCGTCTCGGCGGACGTCGTCGCGGTGCTCGAGTACGGCGTGCCGACGTCCGTCATGAGGAAGGCGATCGACGGGATCGTGAACCGCGAACCGAAGGGCGAGTGGTATCCGACGAAGGTCCCCGCCGCTCGCGCTCGCGCGGATCGCGCCGACCGAGTGTTCGTGCTCCCGAAGGGGAAGATCGTGCTCATGGTGCCGCCGCACCTGAAGGACGACGCGGTCGACAAGGCGCCGCACCTCGGGTTCCCTGGAGTCCCCGGGCGCGCCGTCGTGGTCGCCTTCCTCGCGACGCCGTGGCGTGCGCTCCTCGGCTTGCCCATCCCGGCGCAGATCCCGAAGAGCATCGCGTCCGTCTCGCTCTCGGTCACGCCGACGGAGGACGGCGGGGCGACGCTCCACATCGACGCCGTCGACGAATCGCCGGAAGCCGCGAAGGCGGACGCGGAGCTCCTGACGCGCGCCGTGAATCTCCTCACGCAACGCGACGTCGGCGCGCTCGGGGCGCTCCTGTTCGGCGGTCAGACGCTCCGCCTGATCGAACCGGTGGAGCTTCATGCGGACGGAAAGTCCGTCAAGGGCGACGCGAAGGTGACCGAGCGGCAGCTCGACCGCCTGCTCGGCTTCGCCGAGGCGTGGACGGACGCGATCAACGGCGGTCCGCCGCCGCTCCCGGCGTCGTCGACGGCGAGGCCGCTCCCCGCGCGACCGTCGCCCTCGCCGTCGGGTCGCTAGGCGGAATTCAGCCGGTGGACGTGCCGTCGGCGGTGGTCTCTGCCGCCGACGCAGGCGCGGACGGAGCAACAGACGCGTCGGTGTCGACCGGCGCAGCGCGACCCGCCGCGGCGGCCTGGACCCGAGCGAGCACCCGATCCGCCTCCGCGGGATCCGGCACTTCGAGGCAAAGCGCGCGTCCGTGATACGGCGACACCACGACCCGGCACGTCTTCGTCGCGGCGGGAACGACCTCAACGAGCACGAAGTCCAGCAGCGCCGATCCGAGGATCAATCCGAGTCCCATCCCGAGCAGGGAAGGGGAGCCGCCCGGCACGCGGGCGCCGTCCACGAGGAGCCCCGCGCCGACGTACGTGCCGAGGACGAGAGCGACGATGCCCGCGTACACGCCGAGCCGCGCGTACCGGACCTCCCGAGCGACGCTCGCGAGGTTCCCGAGCGGCACGATGGTGAGGCCCTCGCCGAGGTTCCGTCCGAGGAGCTTCGTTTCGTGCCTCACCTCGAGGCCGCGCTCGGTGAGGCGAACCTCGGCCGGCCTCCGGTAGCCGAGCGCGAGGCGCCCGACGGCGCGCGCGCCGCCGACGACGAGCGAGATTCCCGTCACGAGCAGGAGCGCGTGCACCGCGGGCGGCCGCGGCGCAGCCGTGAGCTCGCCCGTCAGGCGGGCCTCGAACGGAACCGGCTCCGTCACGGCGCCCGGTTTAGACCGGACCAGGCGAGCTTGCCTAGTGGATCCTCAGGAATCCAGGTGATCGAGCGAGTTCAGGATCGGGCCCGGGCGCTCCAGGCTGCGATCGTTCGTCGCGCGGTTCTTGGAGTCGACGCGGACGACGACGGGGACGTGTGCGCGGGCCTCTTCCGGAGTCATGTCCGCGAAGGTCGCGAGGATCACGATGTCCCCGGGCTTGTTCAGGTGAGCCGCGGCGCCGTTCACGGCGATCGCACCGGAGCCGCGGGGCCCTTCGAGCGCGTACGTCATGAGGCGAGTTCCCCGAGTCACGTTCCAGATGTGGACGGCCTCGTGGGGGAGGATCTGGGCCGCGTCGAGGAGGTCCGAATCGATGGTCACGCTGCCTTCGTAGTCGAGGTCTGCGTGAGTGACGGTCGCGCGGTGAATCTTGGACTTGAAGACGTTGAGCTTCATGTGCGAACCTGATGCGTCGCGTCATGTCGTCCCGATCATCGGGTACGACTGCCGGACCGTCGAAACATAACTCACGCGTCCGGGACCCGCCAATCCCGAATCGTCGCGCGTTTATTGGCCCGGTGAAGGTCCGTTCTCTAGACGTGGGCTTCCGGCGCATCGCGCGATCGCGTTCGGACGCCGAACAAAGGAACAGGACATGGAGCAGCCGCTGTCCAAGCCCGAGATGCTCGATACTCTCCGCCGTCTTCTCGACGACGTCTTCAAGCTTCGGCGTGAGGGTGCCGCATACGCCCGCCTGGCGCGCGCCCACGGCTACGTGGACGGCTACATGCGCGTCCTGCTCGAGAGCGGCGTCGCGACGCGTCAGGAGCTCCTCGCCGTCGTCGCCGCCGAGCGCGTGAAGTCGGACGGCCCGGCGACCGCCGAGGTCGCCGCTTCCGAAGAAGTCGCGGCCTGATTCGGCCGCGGGGGACCAGGTCCCCCGTAACGAACCCCACGACGACCATCGCCGGCCTTCGCGTCGCGTGGGACTCCGTCACGATCCGACAGTTTGTATACAAACTATCCGATCGTCTCGCCCCCCTGTTCCCGCGGCAGGGACGAGGCGAGCACCGGGTCCCCGCCGCTCCACGGCCCTGCGACCACGGCGAGCGCGCCCGCAGGGCGGCAGACGGCGAGGTCCCTCGTCAGGACGAGGGGTCGAGCAGCGCGAGAAGCTCCTTCAGACGCGCGGCGAGCGCCGTGTGGTCGAGCTTCACGAGCGCCGAGTTGCCGACGCCTTCCACGCAGAAGGACGCTGCCGTCGCTCCCGCGAGGATCGCCTGACGGAAGGCGTTCCGGTCGAGCTTCTCCGAGCGGGCCAGGAACCCGAGGATGGCGCCTGCGAAGGTGTCCCCGGCGCCCGTCGGATCCATCTCCGTCTCCAGCGGGTAGGCGGGGGCGAAGAACGTTCCCGACGAGTCGAATAGCATCGCCCCCGCGTCGCCGCGCTTCACGACGAGCTGCTTCGGGCCCATCCCGAGCACGGCCTTCGCCGCGCGCTTCAGGTTGTGTTCGCCCGAGAGCTGACGGACCTCTTCGTCGTTCACGACGAGCACGTCCACCTTCGCGAGGACGTCCAGCAGCGCCTTTCGCTCACCGGAGATCCAGAAGTTCATGGTGTCCGCCATGACGAGCTTCGGCGCCCTCGTCTGTGCGAGCACCTCGAGCTGGAGCGCCGGGTGGATGTTGCCGAGGAGCACGAGCTTCGAGTCCCGGTAGCTCTCGGGGAGCTTCGGGCGGAAGTCCGCGAACACGTTGAGCTGCGTGTCGAGCGTCTCGCGGCTCGCGAGGTTCTCGGAGTATTTCCCGGCCCAGCGAAACGTCTTGCCCTTCACGCGCTCCACGCCCGTGACGTCGACGTCCCGGTTCTTCAGGAGGGAGAGCGTGTCTTCGGGAAAGTCCTCGCCGACCACGCCGACGATGCGTACCGCGGAGTAGAGGCTCGCGGCGATCGAGGCGTACGTCGCGGAGCCGCCGACGACGTTCTTCGCGGAACCGGAAGGGAGATCCAGATCGTCGAACGCCATGGATCCGACGATGAGGACGGGGTTGTCGAGCTTCTTCGATTGCGTCATGGGGTGCCTCGGGGCTTTCGTTCGAGCAAAAAGGAGAGGCGCGCTTGCGCGTCCTTCGAGAGGTGGGTCCGCGCCGTGATGACGGCGTTCTCGAGCGCGCGCGACGCCGGACTCGCGGCGGGATCCGGCAGGTCCTTCGCGAGCTCGAGCACGATCGCCTTCGCGAGGTTCCCGTTCTTCGCGAGGACGGCGAGGACGGCCTCCACCGTGACGGGCTCCTCGGCCTCGTGCCAGCAGTCGTAGTCGGTGGAAAAGGCGATCGTCGCGTACGGGAGCTCCGCTTCGCGAGCGAGCTTCGCCTCCGGCATCGCCGTCATGCCGATGACGGAGACGCCGAGCGTCCGGTAGAACAGGCTCTCGGCGCGCGTGGAGAACTGCGGCCCTTCGATGCATACGTAGGCGCCGCCCTCGTGCACCGTCGCTCCGGCGCGCCTCGCCGCGCGCGCCGCGGCCCTGGCGAGGAGCGGGCACACGGGGTCCGAGAAGCTCACGTGCGCGACGATGCCGTCCTCGAAGAACGTGGACGCCCGGCGCTTCGTGAAGTCCAGGTACTGGTCCACGACGACGACGTGCCCCGGCTCGATGGACTCCTTCATGGAACCGACGGCAGAGAGGCTCACGAGGTGCGTCGCTCCGAGGAGCTTCATCGCGGCGACGTTCGCGCGGTAGTTCACGCCGTGCGGCGGAAGCACGTGCCCCCGCCCGTGGCGCGGCAGGAACAGGAGCTCCGTGTCCCCGAGCCGCCCTCGGATCACCGCGTCGCTCGGAGAACCGAACGGGGTCTCGACACGCTCCTCGCGGACGCCGTCGAGGCCGCGCACCTCGTAGACGCCGCTTCCGCCGATGACGCCGAGGACGTGGCTCACGCGTGCCCATTAACACGCCGCGGGAGCGCCGAGCAACGCGGCGCGCCCGAGCGGTGTCGGGTCAGCCTTTCTTCGGCAGGGCGGGCGGAAGGCTCCCGCCGTAGCCGCGTCCTTCGGCGATGAGCGCTTCGGCCTGCCTCGCGGCGCGCATCCGTCGGCACTCTTCGGCGAGGAAGATCCCGGTGAGCTTCGCGATGGCGTCCTCGAGCTTGTCGTTGACGAGCACGTAGTCGAAGAGCCCGTAGTGCTGGATCTCCGAGATCGCGACCTTGTACCGCCGCTGGACGGTCTCTTCGTCCTCGCTCGCCCGACCACGGAGCCGTTGTTCGAGGGACGCCATGCTCGGAGGGAGGATGAACACGCCGACCGCGTCGGGCCGCGTGCTCTTGATCTGCCGCGCTCCCTGGTGATCCACGTCGAAGATGAGTCCGCGAGCTCCGCCGGCGCGCTCGATCTCCGCGCGGCTCGTCCCGTACAGGTTGCCGTGCACCTCTGCCCACTCGAGGAACGTGTCTCCGCGGATCAGGCGCTCGAACTCCGCGCGATCCACGAAGTAGTACTCGCGCCCGTGGACCTCTCCCGCGCGCGGTCTGCGAGTCGTGTGCGACACGGAGAACAGGAGCCCCGGCACGTCCCGCCGGAGGGCGTTCGTGAGCGTCGTCTTCCCCGCGCCGGAGGGGGACGAAACGATGAGGAGCAGCGGTTCCTCACTCGACATTCTGTACCTGTTCTCTCATCCGTTCGATCTCGCTCTTCAACTCGACGACGAGGTGCCCGAGCTCGGCATCTTGGGACTTTGCCCCGATGGTATTCGCTTCCCGGGCCACTTCCTGCAGGAGAAAATCGAGACGCCTTCCACAGGGTTCCTGCTCGCCGCGCTCGAGGAGCCCCTCGAGCTGCGAGAAATGGCTCTCCAGCCGCACGAGCTCTTCCGTGACGTCCGTCCGATCGGCGAGGAGCACGATCTCGGCCTCCAGGCGCCCGCTCTCGACCGCGGTCCCGACGTCGGCGGCGAGTCGCGCGACGCGGGTCTTCAGCCGAGCCTCCGCGGCCCGAAGCGCCGAGGGGCCGCCTTCCCGGAGCTTTCCGTGGAGCCGTCGACACGTCCCGAGCCGCGAGAGGACCTCCGCGCGGAGCGCCTCTCCTTCCCGCTTGCGCATCCGTTCGAGCGCGCCGAGCGCGGCGTCGAGCGCGGCTCCGAGCGCCTGCTGCACGATCGCGACGTCCGCGGTCGTCGCCGGCACGTAGAGGTCCGGCATCCCCACGAGGGCGGAGAGCGGCAGCTCCGTGCCCGGCGCGAGCTCGTCCCGGAGCCGTTCGAGCTCGCGGTAGAGGGCGCGTGCGCGGTCGGCGTCGAAGCGGGGAGCCGGGGGCGGGCCCTCGTAGCGCACGCTGAGGTCGAACCGTCCGCGGCCGAGTCGCTCACGCGCACGCTGCTCGAGGAACAGGCTCTGATCCGCGAGGTCTCCGGGCAGCCGCACCCGGACGTCCAGGTAGCGGTGGTTCACCGAGCGCGCGTCGAGCACGAGCTTCCCGTGCCCCAGCGGCGCGTCGCCCGTCCCGAAGCCGGTCATGGACTTCATCGCGAGCGCCCCCGACGAGGTGAGGTCAGATTCCCTTCCTGCGCTTGATGTCCTCCATCATGCGCCGGTACTCGACGTCCCAGGTCTGCGTGCCCTCCTGGACGTGCTTGAGACGACCGCGGACCTCCTGCTCGAGCTGCTCTTCCGCCGCGAACTGCTTCCGGAGCGGTTCGCGCATGCGCAGACGGAGCACGTGGTCCTGGGCGAAGACCTCGTCCACGTTGTTCGAGTGCATGAGGATCTCGATGAGCTGATCGAGGAGATAGTCGATCGCGTCTTCGCCGATCTTCACGTGCTTCTGCTCGGCGACGAGCTTCCGCATCCGGCCGAGCTCGCTCTGGGGCAGGTTGCGGCTCGCCACGAGGTCCCGCGCCTTCTCCGTGATCTCCTGATCGTCGTTCAGGTACTGAAGGAGCACGCTCTCGAGGTCGGCTTGCACCTCCTTCGGCGACTCGCTCTCGATGTCACCCCCGTCCACGAGCGCGCGGACCATCTCGCCCGCGACCTGCGGGATTTTCGCCCGATGCAGCCACATGGCACAGACGCGTACAGCCGTTTTTCCCCGGATTCAGCGAAAATCGCGACGCTCCCGGCACTTTCGGAAAAGGCGTCCCGTTCCGCGGGCTCGCGGGCGGGCACGGGAGGGTCGCTAGGACCGGAGCTTCTTCGGGTCGACCGGCTCCCGGGAGCCCAGCCGGAGGCGACGGAACACGGCGTCCCTCTGCCGCTGCTTGTAGGCGCTGTGACTCGCGTCGCCGGCTTCGTTTCCGCTCTCCGTCTCGGCGTCCACGAGCTGAAACTCGCAGAGAAGGTACACCACCGGGCCGAGCGACTCGGAGCCGGGAGGAGCGAGTTGCATGAAGGACGGCGGCACGCGGACCGGCACGTCCGCCACGAAGTGGATCACGCGGTAGGTCGGCGCGCTGAACCGGTTGTCCCCGGGGGTGAGCGAGTCGTCGATCTGGCCCTGGAACTTGTCTGCCATGTGCCGGAGATGCGGGTGGCCCTCGCAGTAGCTCCGGAAGTGAAAGATCGTGTTCGTGCTCTGGTTCGGCACCACGTAGTTGAACGGGAAGAGCCGCTCCGAGAGGTAGTGGAGCACGGGGAGCAGGTCCTCCCGCGTGCGCGTCACGATGCGAAAGCGGAGCTTGTCGTAGACGGCGACCGCCGTGGACTCCGCCTTGGAGAGCAGCTTCGTGTACGTGGAGTCGAGGTTCTTCCGCCCGCCCACGAACTCCGTGATCGGGAAGCCCTCGGACAGCATCGTCCCGACGATGCGGTAGACCTTCTCTTCGACGAGGTGGAAGAGGTCACGGTCGCTCACCGGAAGCCGGAAGAGCAGCTCCCTTCCCGCGAGGTGATTGATGATGTGCATCACCTTCAGGATGGTGCACGCGCACTGCTGGCGGTGGCCCTGGCTCGACGCGATGAGGAGCAATTCCTCGAGCGACGCCGCTTCGACGGGCTTCGGGATGCCGAAGACGAAGTTCCTGCGGAGATAGGCGATCGCCTGGCTCTTGATGTTCTCCGTGTACGCGCGATCGTTCTCGTCGTCGGGATCGAACTCGTGATCGCGGATGAACCGGCGGACGTCCTCGACGTCGTCGAAGTTCAGACGATGCCAGTCGATGACCGAGTCCCCGCGGAGGATGAGCCGTACCGACTCGAGGTCGTGGAGCGTGAACTCGTAGGTCGACTTCAGCCGCGGCGGGCTCGGGTACGAACCGCGATCGCCGGACGGAGGCGCGTCGCTCTCGGGTTTGGCCATGTCGACACCGTGAAAGCCGCGTCACCCGCGGCACGGTCGTCGCGAATCAGCCGTGGCCGGGGTTCGTGCTCGTCGCGTCGCCACCCGGGCGTCGCAGCGAGAGCGTACCGAAAAAGATGCCGAGAGCGAGACCGAGGACGGCGAGCTGAGGAGCGAAGCTTCCGTGGGAGGCGACGGCGCCCGCGACGAGGGCTGCGGGGGCCAGGTACCAGGGGGAAAGCTTCATTCCGGGGCTCCTTCCAGTGACGTCGGCCGCGCTCGGTACGACCAGCAATCTCGGGGCGTTAGGCTACGAGGTATGTCCAGGTAGCAGGGTGTAGGATAAGGTCGCACACGGCCGCGAAAGAGGCCAACTGTTATCCGGCTCGACGCGCTGGTTCAAGCAGTGAGTCGAGCTCCGCGTCAGAAAGGTGGGAGACGAGGCGGAGGGCGCCCTACATACAATTTGTCCCGTGTTTCCCGGATCTTCGCTGAGATTCCCTTATGTTATTGCTTCGATGTGGGCGTCACGAAGGGAACGCTGAAAGGCCATCGGAGCGTCCCGGGAACGTCATGGACGAGCAGGCGGGCGAGGGAAGGCAGGCCGGCGAGGGAAGGCAGGCGGGCGAGGGAAGGCAGGCCGGCGAGGGCGTCGTGGGGTTGGGTTTGCGGCGGACCTGTCGCCCGCGGCTCCCGTGGTCCTCGGGCTCCGTCCCGCGGTCTTCGGGCTCCGCCCTGCGGTCCTCGGGCTCTGCCCTGCGGTCCTCCGGCTCCGCCCTGCGGTCCTCGGACCGCTGCCCCGCTGCCCAGCGGGCGAGCGAGCTTCGCTCGCTCGCCGTGAATCGGCAGGTCCCGTCACTCTTGGTTTGTATACAAACTATCCAGTGAGCAGATACCCCCGGCGCCGTTCGCCGTGCGGCCCTGCGGTCCCCGGGGCGCAAAATCGTGCATACGGGGGGACGTTGCCCGCACCGCCTGCGCGCCCGCGTCCTGGATTCCGCGGGGAGCGATGTCAACGTCGATACGAGACTGCCGACAGTGTTAGCGTGGCTCCGTGATCCGGTTGTCCCGCTTGCTGCCGTTCGTGGCGGCCGCGCTCGCAGGTGGATGCGGCACCGTCGATGCCGGGCCGGACTTCCAGTTCGCCGAGGTCGTCTACGACCAGAACTACTTCTACTGCACGGTGCAGCCGATGCTCGCCGCACAATCTTGCGGGCCCGGCGCGGCAGGGGATTCCGGCGGGTGCCACGAACAAGTCACGCGATTCCGCGTCCTTCCGCTGGCGGCGCCCATCCCGTGCTCCGGCAACGTTCCGACCGGGCTCATCCCCGCAGAAGCACAGAGCAACTACGAATCCGCCTCGGCGGAGATGACCCCTGACCCCGACCGCGCGCCGCTCTTCAACCGCCCGACCCGGCGCGCGGCGCACCCCCGCCAGATCTTCGCTCCCGACTCGAAGGAAGCGAAGATCATCCGGGACTGGGCGACGAAGTACACGAGCCAATGACGCCCGCGTCGTTCACCCGGACCCTGATCGGAGCCGTCCTGTGCGCCTCGGCGCTGACGTGCGCGCTGCCCGCTCGCGCGGAGGGCGACGAACGAGAGGCCTTCGCGCGAGTCGTGGTCGCCGAGACGCAGGTCCGCTCGGGGCCGTCGGTGAGCCACCGCGTGATCTACGTCGCGCACCGCGGCGAGACGTTCGCGATCGACGGCCGCGAAGGGCCGGGCTTCTGGCTCCGCGTGCTCCTGCCGGACGGCCGCGTCGGATACGCGCTCGGGGACACGGTGGAGCCCATCGCGATCGACACGAACGCCCCCGACGCGCCGTCGAAGCCGGGGTTCTTCGCTCCGCCCGCGCTTCAGGCGGCCCACGGCGGGTTCGCGCTCGTCGCGGGCTTCTTCGAGAAGGGCGGCTACGCCGAGCTGAAGCCGGCCCTCGTGCTCGCGCCGCAGATCGCGCTCGAGCCGTATGCGGGCGTCGCGCTCTCCACGGAGGGACGCCGGTTCGTCTACGGGGGCGGCGGGACGCTGAACTTCGCGCCGGAATGGCCCGTCGCGCCATACGTCCACCTGGGCGGCGGCGCCGTCTCGACGGTGCCGAACGAGGACGCTCAGGTGTTGAAGGGCGGGACCGTCGGGCACGCTCGGGCGGGCGGCGGGGTCCTGGTCTCGCTCCGCTGGCGGATCCTGATCCGCGTGGAGGCGATGCACGTCGTCCTCTTCGACAGCGGGTTCAAGCACGGCGTCGAGAGCTACACGGCGGGACTCGGAACGTACTTCTAGAGCGGGCGAATCATGACGAAACGAACAACCACGCGGAACGTGCTCTCCCTCCTCGGGCTCCTGTCGATGTCGCTCGCGTCGACCGGGTGCATCACCGTCCGGCCCGAACAGCGCGCGATCCTCGCGGACCCGAAGATGCGCTTCCAGGGGGACCCCCGGTCGGCGGCGGAGCTCGACCACGTGCTCGAGAACCGGGAAGGGTCGTTCGGCGGCGGGTCCGTCGAAGGGGGCGGCTGCGGCTGCAACTGATGAGCGTTTCCGCCTTCATCCAGCGCGTCGCCCTGCGTCTCTCGGTCGCGACGGCCTTGCTCTCGGGCGTCGCCGCCGCGCAAGACGTCGGGTTCGACGCGCGCACGGGGGTGTTCCTCGAACCGTCGAAGACGAGCCGCATGCGGGTGATCACGCCCCAGGTGTCGCTCTCCGCGACGCCGTGGGACTTCATCACGGTGAACGGCGGCTACGCCGCCGACGTCGTCTCCGGAGCGAGCGAGTCGGTGAAGGCCGGCGCGTCGTTCCGCGATTCGCCCGACATCGTCTCCGCCGCGTCCGTCCACGACGTCCGGCAGGTGGGCTCCGGCGGGATCGTGCTCCACAAGGAGCACACGGACATCGGCGCCCAGTACGCCTACGGCACCGAGAACGACTACCGGTCGCAGTCGTTCACGGCCACGGCCGGGACGGACTTCTTCCAGCGCAACACGAAGCTCGAGATCGCGTTCGGTCACGGTCAGGACAGCGTCTGCGACCTCGCGGACAACCGCGTGCAGGCGCCCACGGCGCGGCAAGCGCTGGATCAGTCGAAGGGCTGCTTCACGTCGGACCCCACGCGGCGAAAACTCGCCGTGTCCACGGACAACTTCCAGGGCGCCTGGACCCAGAGCTGGACGCCCGTCTTCGCGACGCAGGTCGTGCTCACCGGCGCGGTCCAGGAAGGGTTCCTTTCGAATCCGTATCGGTCGGTCGTCATCGGCCCTTCCGGAGAAGTCGCGCAGGAACATCACCCGTCGGATCGTTCCCGCGGCGCGGCGGCGCTTCGCCTCCGCTACTTCATCCGCCCGCTGGACGCGGCAATCGGGTTCGGAGTCCGCGCGTACCGTGACACGTGGGACATCGTGAGCCAGACGTACGAGCTCGACGTCGAGAAGAGCATGACGAGCTTCCTCCGGCTCCAGCTCCGCGGTCGCTACTACAAGCAGACGGGCGCGGTCTTCTGGAGCGACGACTACACCGGCGGTGAGCCGGTTCACGGCCCCCGCGGCCAGTATTTTTCGGGCGACCGCGAGGTCTCGCCGCTGAAGAACCTCCTCGTCGGCGCGAGGGTGACGGCTGCCTTCCACGGCAGACCCGGAGCCCGCGTCGGCCATCTCTTCATGGACTTCGAATCGTCGCTCTCCCTGAGCCTGCTCCAGACCTACCTGGACGACTTCACGTGGGCGGGCAGGCAGCCCGACGACACGACCGCCTGGATCTTGGGCGGAAGCATCAGCGCGACGTTCTAGGACGGATACGCTCGCGGGGACGTGGAACGGCTGGACCAATCGGGGGG
>DASZXK010000080.1:0-21772 GCA_035545855.1 Polyangiaceae bacterium | reverse complement strand
CCGCCCGCGCCGGTCCAGGTCGCGTTCAAGGCCGACGAGCGCAAGCTCGGCGAGGAGAAGGGCCACACGGCGTGCGCTCTCGACACCGTCGCGGGAGCGCCGGCGACCGACGAGATCACCGTCGGGAGAGACGCTTCGCTCCCCATCGTCGGGTGGGCCGCCGATCCAGCGGGCACCGTGCCGCCCGTCGTCACGATGGAGCTCGTCGGACCGCACCGGTACTTCGTCGCGCTCCAGCGGATCACGAAACGGCCGGACGTCGCGGAGGTCATGAAGGCGCCGGCGCTCGTGGACTCCGGGTACGACGCGCTCGTGAGCTTCTCCGCCGTGGAGCCGGGAACGTACTCCGTGCACGTCACCCAGGTGACGTCCTGGGCCGACGTGCTCGGGTGTGACACCCGCCGGAAGATCAAGGTGCAATGAGCGCCACGGGAACGGGCTCGTCGGGGCGTGCCTTCCTGACGATCGTCTCCGCCAACTACCTCGCCGCCGCGCGCGTCCTCTGCCGCTCGCTCGCCGAACACCACCCGGAGGCCCGTCGTTTCGTCCTGCTCGTGGATGATCCGCGGACGGCCCGGCTCCGAGAGGACGAGCCCTTCGAGACCATCCCGGCTTCGTCGATCGGCATCCCGGAGTACGAAGACTTCCTCGCGCAGTACACCGTGATCGAGGCGAATACGGCCGTGAAGCCCTTCGCCATGCGTCATCTCCTCGGTCGGGGCGACGTCGAGGAGCTCGTCTACCTGGATCCGGACATCCTCGTGCTCTCCCCGCTCGCGAGGGTGTTCGAGGCGCTCGAGCGCGCCAGCGTCGTTCTCACGCCGCACCTCGCGGACCCTTTCCGAGACGAGGCGCGACCGACGGAGCGCGAGATCCTCGGCGCGGGGACCTACAACCTCGGGTTCATCGCCGTGCGAAACGGCGAAGCGACGCGGAAGATGCTCGGCTGGTGGTCGGAGAAGACCACCTTCGACTGCGTCATCGCTCCGGAACAGGGTCTATTCGTGGATCAGAAGTGGATGGATCTCGTGCCGGGCTACGTTCCAGGCACGGCGATCCTCCACGACCGGGCGTACAACGTCGCATACTGGAACCTCCACGAGCGGACGCTCTCCGCGAGGAGCGGGCGCTGGTACGTGGACGGCGAGCCACTCGCATTCTTCCATTTCAGCGGCTACGACCCGGCCCGTCCCTCGATCCTCTCCAAGCATCAGACCCGGCATCACCTCCGCGCGCACCGGGATCTGAGGGCGCTGTGCGATCTGTACGCCGAGCTTCTGCATGCAAATGGGCACGAGGAACAGCGGCACGTTCCGTACGCCCATACCCATCTCGGAAACGGCCTCGCGATCTCGCCGGTGCTCCGGAGGCTCGTCAGAAATCTCCGCAAGGCGCGTATCCCTCATCCTTCCGTCGGGGACGCGGATGCGTTCTGCCGCTTCGTGATGACTCCGCACCTCCACTTCTCCGGCGCGAACGTCGCCCCGTTCGTGGCGGAGGTCCTCGCGGGGCGTCCCGACGTGCTCGCCGCGTATCCGGGCGCGCGCCGGAACGCTCGAGACCCGAATTTTCTCGGATGGCTCCAGAACAGCGCTCACGAGTGCGAGAGCCGCGAGCTCGTCGCGAAATTCGGCGCACACCTCACGGAGGTGGACGCCTATGAACGGGTCGCCGAGGTCTACGAACGACGATCGGACGTCCGCGCCGCATACCCCGATGCATTCCGGACGCTCGACGGCCTCGAACGTTTCGCCGACTGGCTCGTGCATCACGGCGGACGCGAAGAGGGCGTCGGGCCGGAGGTCGTGCGCGAGTTCGTCGACGCGGGGAAGACCGGCTTCTCCGCCGTGATCGACATGTACCTGTCCCGTCCCGAGATCCAGGAGCGTTACCCGCTCGCGCTGCTCCCGTGCGGCGACGACTTTCAGGCGTGGTTGCTCGCGACGGGGGCGCGCCAGGGAAACCTGACGGCGGCGCAATGCGGGTGGTTCCGCCGCCGGGTGCAAGAGACCAGTCCGAGCGTGCTGCTCGCGCTGACGGCGCTCCGCACCGAGTGGGCGAACCTCCGGTTTCCCCTGGCGACCACGGTCTTCGGCTGGCGGGACTTCGCCGAGTGGGCCCGAGGTCAGGCTCGCGCGCGCGGGCACGAGCTTTCGCTGGCGGATTCGCTCCCGGTGCCCGTGCCGATGCTCTCGCAGATCGAGACGATTCACGCGACCGGAAGCTGGGGACGACAGGTTCCGGACGCGTTCCGGTCGGCAATCGTCCTCCGTCGACTCGTCGATCGGATGATGGTCGCCCTGAACGACCGCCTCGAGCTCGACGAGCGCGCGAGGCTCGAGAACGAAGTCCGCCGCTACGCGCCCGCCCGCGGCGTGAACGTCGCGGGGCATTTCCACTACGCCGCCGGCGTCGGAAGCGCCGCGCACTCGCTGACGACGGTCCTCGACGCGGCCGGGATCCAGCACCACGACGTGACGCTCCCGGTCGCGCCGACGCGCATGCGGACGGACGCCCTGGACGCCAAGGTCCTGCCGGAGCGGCTCTGGGAGCTCCATCGGCCCGATTTCGACGTCGCGATCACGGTCGCGAACGCGGACGTCACGCGCGCCGCGCGCGCGTACCTCGGCCCCCGCTTCGAGTGCCACCGTCGCCGCATCGGGTATTGGGTCTGGGAGACGGATCGGCTGCCCGGCGAGTGCTGGGAAGCCGCGGAAGGGTTCGACGAGATCTGGACGCCGAGCGAATACTCGGCGAGGGGCATCCGGAACACCCTGGGCGACGGCGCCCGCATCTCCGTCGTCCCCTACACCGTCGCGTCGCACGCCCCCGGCGATCCTCGGCCCCTGCCCATCGCGCTCCCCGAGGACCGGACGCTCTTCGGCTTCTCGTTCGACGCGCGAAGCGTCATCGAACGAAAGAACCCCGCTGCGCTCGTCCGCGCATTCCGGGAAGCGTTCCGCCCGGACGATCGCGTCGCGCTCGTGCTCAAGGTGAGTCACGGTGAAACGGCGCCCGAGACGATGCGCGAGCTCGAGCGCCTCGCCGACGGCCTACCGGTGATCTGGCTCCGCGACGTGTGCCTGGACGAGTTCCAGATGAAGTCCTTCCTCTCCCGCCTGGACGTCTACGCTTCGCTGCATCGCGCCGAAGGGTTCGGCCTCGTGCTCGCGGAGGCGATGGCCCTCGGGAGACCGGTCGTCGCGACGGGCTTTTCCGGCAACATGGAGTTCATGGACGCCGACTCGGCGCGGATCGTGGCGCACCGGGAGGTGGTCACCGATCGAAGCCACGGGCCCTACCCTCGCGGTACACGGTGGGCCGAGCCGGACGTCGCCCACGCCGCGCACCTCTTCCGCGAGCTCCACGGGAACGCCGAGCTCAGGAAGGAGCTCGGACGGCGAGCGAGGGCACGAATCGAGAGCACGCTCGCGCCGTTCATCGTGGCGAGGACGGTCGCGCGTCTGCTCGGGTTCGCGGGGCCCGGGCCGGGGCCGGCGTCCGCACTCGGGTCGCAGGAAGGGACGCGCCGGGGCGTCGTCTCCGAGCGCCCGTTCGAGGCCCGGTCCGGACTCGGCTTGGCAGCACAGCCGGGCGAATGACGACCGCCGTCTGCACCATCATCACCAAGCGTGAGCTCGCTCGGGCGCGGACGCTCATGGAGTCTCTCTCCGTGTGGCAGCCGGATTGGGTCCAGCACGTCCTCCTGATGGACGAGGTGGAGGGCCGGTTCGACCCGGCTCGCGAGCCGTTCTTCGTCTTGCCCGTCCGGAACCTGCCGGTCCCCGACAAGCAAGGAACGCTCTTCTACTACGACATCGACGAGGCACGCGCGGCGCTCAAGCCGCGACTCCTCGCGTGGCTGTTCGACACGCGAGGCTTCGATTCGGTCGTCTACCTTTCCCCCGACGCCTGGGTGCTCGCGCCGCTCGCGGACGTGGAGGCGCTCCTCGGAGGCGGCGCGACGTTCGTCGTGACGCCGCACCTCATCGCCGAGCCCGGGGACGACAAGGCCCCCGGCGAGGCGGACGTCCTCCGGTGGGGCATCTACAACTCCGGGTTCCTCGGGGCGTCCCGGCGCGGCCCCGATCTCCGCGCGCTCCTCGATTGGTGGCAGCTCCGGAGCTATCGCCATTTCGTGGCCGAGCCTCTGTACGGCTTCCAGAGAGACCAGCGCTGGCTCGACCTCGCCGTCGCTCGCTTCCGTGGAACGACGCTCCGCTCGCCGGGATACAACGTCGCGTACTGGAATCTCCCGGAGCGACGGCTCGTCCACGAGGGCTCGCGCTACCTCGTCCAGGGAGACCTCCTCCGGTTCTTCCAGTTCCAGGGCTTCGACCCGGATTTCCCGGAGCGGCTGTCGCCCGACGACCAGCGCTACGCGGCGGGGCTCCCCCCTGCGGTAAGGCGGCTCGCGACGGAGTACGCCGCTGCCCTCCGCCGCGCGGGTCACGGGGAGTCGCGGAACTGGCCGTACGCCTTCGAACGGTTCCGGGACGGCACGCCCGTCGGGGCGCGCGTGCGGAGCGTGTACCGGAAGGATCCGGCGGTCCGCGCCGAGTGCGGAGACGACCCCTTCAAGACGGGCGTTTCGCCGTTCAACCGAGCGGTGGGACGGCACGAATACGTGACCCGTCTCATGTCCGAGATCTGGACGTCGCGCCCCGATCTCCAGGCGGCGTTCCCGAGTCTCTCCGAGCCGGACTCCGCCAGGGCGTTCGCGACGTGGTTCATCGGCGGCGGAGCGAAGGAATGTCTCGTCGATCCGGCCCACGTGGAGCCCGTCCGCGCGGCCCTCGCACGTGCCTCGTCCGGGCCCTCGGCGGAGGCGAACCCGAAGACCGCGGCCAGTTCACCGGCGCTCGACACGGCGACGGCGGAAATCGGCCCCGCGCGTCGGCCTCGGCCCGCGCGCCTGCGCGCTCGCTCGCCGAGCTCGGTCGCTCGGGTGCTCGAGCTCGCGTCGGGCGTTCGCTCCGTCGCTCGCGCGACGCTCCCCGGCATCGTGCGACGCCTCGCGCGCGGACCCGCCGCCGTGGAGGTGGAGACGCCCGAGGTGACTCCACTGCCACCCGCCACGCCCGTGACGGAGAGGGCGCTCACCGCCGGTCTCAACATCGCGGGCTACGTCACCGCCGACCTCGGCGTCGGGCAATCCGCCCGCGGAGCGGCGCTCTCCGCGGAGGCCGCGGGCCTCCCCCACTGCCTCGTCGACTTCGCCGTGGGCACGAACTCGCCGAAGACCGACCGGACGCTCGCGAGCAAGCTCTCGGCCGATAACCCGTTCTCCGTGAACCTGGTCCACGTGAACGCCGATCAGTTCCCTCACTTCCAGAGGGCGATGGGACCGTCGTTCTTCGAGGGGCGGTACACGATCGGCTACTGGCACTGGGAGCTCCCGGAGTTCCCCGACGCCTGGCTCCCGAGCTTCGAGGGCCTCTCGGAGGTCTGGGTGCCGACGGACTTCGTCCTGCGCGCGGTGAGCGCGAAGGCGCCGATCCCCGTCGTTCGGATGCCGCACGCGATCTCGCCCGTCACTCGCGATCCGTCCCGCGCGCGCTTCGGGCTCCCCGAGCGCAAGTTCCTCTTCCTCACGATGTACGATCTCCTCTCGTACCAGGAGCGCAAGAACCCGCGCGCGGTGCTCGCCGCGTTCCGGCGGGCGTTCGCGGACAGCGAAGACGTCGGGCTCGTCGTCAAGGTGATCAACGCCGAGAAGTGTGTCGAGGACATGGTCCTGCTCCGCGAATCGCTCGCCGACTTGCCCGGAGCCGTGCTGATCCCCGAGACGCTCTCGAGGACGGACGTCTACGATCTCGAGGCGGCCTGCGACGCCTTCGTCTCCCTCCACCGTTCCGAGGGCTTCGGGCTCGGCCTCGCGGAGTGCATGTTCCTCGGGAAGCCGGTCGTGGGCACGGCCTGGTCCGGGAACGCGGATTTCATGAACGCCAGGAATTCCTGCCCCGTCGACTACGATCTCGTGGAGCTCACGCGGGACCACGGCCCGTACGCGAAGGGACAACGCTGGGCGGACCCGGACGTGGAGCACGCCGCGTTCCACATGAAGAAGCTCGTCTCCGATCCCGCGCACGCGAGGCGGATCGGCGCGCGCGCGCGCGAGCTCATGCTCACGGAGCATTCACCGCGGGCGATCGGTGCGCTCTACCGAGCTCGCCTCCGCCTCGTGGCGGGAAAGGGCTTTTGACGCACGCGCGCTCGCTCCGGGAGGACCACGAGGTCCCGGGCGTGGACGGCCTCCGCGGAGCGGCGGCCCTGCTCGTCGTCGCCTACCACTGTGCGATCGCGCTTCCTTCAGTTCTGGGGCTTCGTCCCGACGCGCCGAAGGTGATCCTCGGCGGCGGCCTGGCGGTTCCGTTCTTCTTCGTGATCAGCGGGTTCTTGCTCCAGCTGCCGACGGCCCGGAGAGACGGACAATTCGGGGCTCTCCGGAGGTACGCGGAGCGCCGCGTCGCGCGAATCTGCCCGCCGTACTGGGCCATGCTGTTCGTGCTGTTCTGCATGTGGCCCTTCGTGTTCACGTCCGCGCCTTCTCCGCTCGCCTCGAAGGACGGCGTCGTCGCGGTCGGAGTGCACCTCGCGTTCCTCCAGTCGTTGTTGCTCGGACCGGCCAAATACGCCTTCACCGCCGACCTGGGCTTCGGCGTGAACCCCGCCGTATGGAGCCTCACGAACGAGGTCGTCTTCTACGCCGTGCTCCCGTTCGTCGGAACACGGTTCCACGAGCGGCCCGCGAGGGGGCTCGCCACGTCGCTGGCAATCAGCCTCGGATGGCGCACGCTCTGTCGGAACCTCCCGGAAGCCCTTTCCCTCGTTGGCGGCCCCGCCCCGGCGGACTGGCTCGGAGGGCACCTCTTCCACCAGGCGCCGGCGTACGCCTGGTCCTTCGGGGTCGGCATGTTCGCGGCCGAGGCGCTCGTCGGACGTCGATTCGGGTGGGCGAGCCTCCGGAGACACGCCGAGTGGCTTCACGTCGTCTGCGTCGTGGCGCTCGTCGGGTTCGTGCACCTCGGCGGCATCTACGACGGTCCCGGGCCGTACTACGACTACGTCCGTGACCTCGTTCCGGCGGCCATCGTCGCGCTCCTGATCCTCGTCACCACGGAGCTCTCGGCGAAGACCCGGGCGATCTACACGAGCCGCCCGAGCCGGTTTCTCGGAGACGTCTCCTACGGCGTCTACCTGTTCCACATGCTGGTCCTCCAGGTCGCGTGGCGGCAAGTGGACGTCGCGCGCTGGGGCGTCGAGGGCGGCACGCATCTCCTGTACGCGACCGTCATTCCCGCAGCCGTCCTCGTGGGCGCCGCCTCTTACTTCGCCCTGGAACGCCCGATCCTGCGGTTCGTGCGGCACCGGCAGCGGATCCGCGACGCCGAACCGAGCGCGACGGCCTCCTCGACTCAGCCCGCGCTCGGCGCGGGCACCGCCTGACGCTCCGTCCAGACCCGGCGCGCGTAGAGGCTGAGCGGGCGCTCGAGGAACCGGAACGAGAGGTAGCCGAGGACGAGCGAGCCCGGCAGGACCCACACCGAGAGCGTCCACGCGGCGCCGGCTGCCGTCGCGCGTTCGAGATGGAACGCCCGGTAGACCACTTGAATCAGCACCATGTGCCAGAGATACACGCCGTACGACGTGTCACCGAGGAAGCGACAGATCCGGTTCGTGTAGAGCTTCCGGTTTTCCTCCGGGCCGAGCGCGACCGCGAGGATCAGGATCGCGAAGACGAGCGCCGGAGTCATGTCGCGCTGGAGATCCAGAGGGATGCCGTTCCGGGGCGTTCGAAAGATCCCCGCGAGCTCGAGCTCCGCGAAGAGGATCAGGAGACACGCATGGTGCACGATCCGGAGCGCGCGCTGCGCCGCGGGCGAGTCGAACCTTCCCCAGTTCAGCACGTAGAGCCTCGCGGCGGCGCTCCCGCAGGCGAACTGGAAGACGTAGCCGGGAAACTGGTGGAAGAGATGAGCGGGCAGGAGCGCGTCCGGCGCGGGCGCCGAGAAGAAGCGCGCGAGCTCCGGCAGGAACAGGCAACCGAGCCGCCACGAGAGGCCCAGGGCGAACGCCACCCCGAGCGTCCGGAGCGGGCGGCGAAAGAAGAAGGGCGCCGCGAGCGGAATGGAAGCGTAGAAGAACTCCTCGAGAGTCAGCGTCCACACGGAGCCGTTCATGCCGAACCCGATGTCCACCTCGTCGTAGAGCGCCTTCTGCAGGAACACGAGGTGACCGAAGAGCAGCTCCACGCCGCGCCCGGTCGCCATCGGCGAAGGCACGTCCTGGATCAGGAACGGCCATCCGAGGATGAGCACCAGGAGCATCACGTAGTACGCGGGCACGATGCGCGCGACGCGCCGGAGCGCGTACCACTTCAGGTCTCCGAGCGAGCCATTTCCCCGCGCAGCCGGCAGGAAGATCACGAAGCCGCTGATCACGAAGTAGATGGGGAGCGTGATCTCCGACCCGAGCAGGAGAGACGTGTGCGGCCACCACGACGCCGTCGCTTCCTTCGGGAGGATGAAGAACACGGACGTGAACACGTGGTGGAAGAGCACCACGAGCGTCAGGATCCCCCGGAGCCCGTCGAGCGCCGGAACGAACGCCGGCGCGCGGCGACCGGTCTCGGTGGATGGGCTGGAAGCCATGGCGGGAGGCGAAGCGGCCGGATGGTACTCCGGCACGCACGGCCCGTCCGCGGCCGTCGTTCAGCGCTCGCTGGTCCCCGAAGCCCCGAATCGCGTCACCATCCGTCTTCTCCTTCTGCCTTCTCCGCCCCGATCACGCCCTGCCCGACGTACGTGATGACGCGAAGCTCCGGCGCCGAGGTCGGGCGCTCGTGATCCTGGTTGAAGGCCTCCACGCGTTCCCGGAGCTCACGGCCCTGTCTGCGGAGCGCCGCGAGCAAGGCCAGGACCTCCTGCTGCATCGGATGCCCCTCCCACAGGTCGAAGGTGTACGTGCTCCCGCCGATCGCGTCCGAGAGACTCGCGTGGAGCTCGCCGGTCCGGAGCTTCAGGCAGATCGCCGTGACCATGGCCTGGAAGTGGTCGAACACCGCCGCTTCCCAGCCCGCGGGCTCCCCGAACGAGATGAAGCATCGTTCGGCGGAGTACGTCGCCCGATTGCCGGAGCCCTGGCGCTGGAGCCGCCCGCCTTCGACGAGTTCCCGGACCACGCCTTCGAGCTTCTCCTGCGGGAGACGCACGTGCTCGGCGATCTCGGACGAAGTGAGCGGCCCGAACCGGCTCACGACGGCGACGACCAGATGCGAAAATCCCTCGTTCTTCGGCGCGTCGTCCATCGCGTCGAGCTCCGTCTCGGTGGCGACCCGGTACGTCGCGAGGTCCCCCCTCCCGGAGCGGTAGACGATCCCCGAATCGGTGAGGTCCGACAGCACGGCGCGCACCATCCGCTCGTCGTCGCGCGAGAACCGGCGGAGCACTTCACCGCGCCGGGCCGTCCCGCGCTCCTGGAGAAACGAGAGCACCGCCTCCCAGAGCGAGCGCCCCTCGAACGTGGAGCTCTCCGCGAGGCGCCGGACGCGGTTGTGGTACGTGCGGAGCGTCAGACCGAACATGTCGGCGATGAGCTTGTTGTTGAGCCCCTGCTCCTTCAGCTCGCGGATCAGGTCGAGGAAGACCTGGCTCGCGGTGTTGGCGAGCCGCGCGCGCCCCCCGGTCGAGGTCGCGAGCTGCGCGAGGAGCACGGTCGTCTGGCGGACGATCGAATCGATGAGCAGGTCCGGCGTCATCGTTCGGAATTCCTATTCTCGAAGCGCCAGGTGTTGGTAGGGGCTGTTTCTTACACCCCGAAATGAGGGCCGGAGTTTCGGCGCCAGACGCGGTCAGGGTCGTGCGGGCACGCTCAGAGCGCCGCGGTGAGCTCGTTCCGGGCACCGTGCGCGTAGATCCACGCGAGCATCACCCCGTAGGTATCCGTCCGCTCGGTGAGAGTGCCGTCCTGATGGTATTCGACGAGCTGTAGTCCTCCGAACGAGGAGAAGTCCCCGCTGGTCGGGTTCCAGTTGCCCACGACGCTCCGCGAGGACTCGCTGGAGGCGTCCGACCCGCACCCGGTGACGAGGGCGGCCATCCAAACCAGAAACGCGACTCGTCCCGGATTCCGGACGCCACTCCTCCACCATATATGGCGAGCATAGCAGGAAAGGAGGAGGCCGACGTGGACCGTTCCGGCGCTCGCCCGCCGCGGGCACGGCTCCTGCAGTTTCGGCTAGGAAGGAGGCCCACCGTGATTCTGCGGCACACCGCACTCTTCTTCTTCTCGATGGTCTTTGCGACGGCGCCCGCCATCGCCGAGGAACCAGCGGCGTCACGCTCGTACAGTGTGCCCCTGGCGCTCTCCTACGCCGTGCTTCCGGCGCTGACCGTGGCGGGAGCCGTGGCCCTGAACGACTCCGAGAGCGACGCGGCGGTGGCAGCCGCTACTGTGACCATTGGTGTGGTCGGTCTGGCCACCCCGGCCGCGGTCCACGCTCTGAACGGCGAGGGCGAGCGCGCCGGCATCGCGCCGCTCGGGACGCTCGCCGCGACGGCGGCAGGGGCGCTCATCGGCGTCGGCATCGGCGCGCTCGTCGCCGACGCCGAGTGCCCGGAGCGCACGACGGGTAGCGAGGAGGCCGATCAGTGCAAGCTTCGGCCGGTGGTCCTCTCCGTCCTGATCGGGAGCGGCCTCGGCTACCTCGGATGGGCGACGTTCGACGTCGCGACGCGCTCGACCGTGGAGCCTCCGGTGAAGGTCGCGGTCGCGCCGCTCGTCTCGAGGAGCACCGCGGGGCTCTCGGTCAGCGGCGCGTTCTGACGCACGCACGCTCAGCGCGGACAGTGCGTCCCGTGCGCTGGATCGGCGCGGGTCGCCGCTTGCAGGTTGGAAGGATCGCTCTCCCGGAGGTCCAGGACCTGGACGACGAACAGCGGCACCGGACCGTCGAGCGTTGGACGCTCGAGGCGCCGAACCTCCGCGAGATCGGGCGATGGGAGCAGAAACGACGGGTTCTTCACCAGGAGGACGTCGCGTTTCGGATCGACCTGAGAGCGGTGCTTCCCGAAGTTCTCCCAGAGCTCACGCGCCATCCCGGCGAGGTTCGCCCCGGTCACCACGCGCGTCTCGTCGATGCAGGGAGGCGGGTTCCGTCGCCCGAACCCGACGACGTGAGAGAGCTCCCAGGCCTTGCCGCCGAGGTCGAGGAGAAGCACGTCCTGCGGAATGCGAACGGAAGACCACGCTCGCAAGTCGGCGTGGACTCGCTCACCTTCCTTCACGACGACCTGCGTGGGAAGCGCGTGCTCCCGCGGCATGAGCACGTCGTAGGAGCCCGCGGGCACGCCCGGAAAGGAAACGCGGTGTCCTTCTCGACTCATTGCCGTCGCAAAATGGCGATCGACGGGAGCCGTCTCGTCACTGGTGTTGCGGAAGGCCTGATCGCGAAGCCAGACGACCGCTGCTGCCGGGACAGGAGAGCCAGGCGCCCAGCTCACGTCCACGTCCACGACGCCGGACCCCTTTCCGGGTTTTGCAAGAGTCCCCGCGTCTCCGCCGGGTACCGGCGCACGCAGGTGCCCGGGCGCCTCGCGAGGGCGCTCGCACGCCGTGATCAGTACGATGGCCACCGCGACGCGTGCCCACTCGGAGCATGTGGTCATTCGGGACACTTCTCCGCCGAGCTCCAGCCCCCTGCCAGCGCGAGCGCGAGCCCGTACGGGTCGGTCTCCCCGTCCGCGAGGTCGACCACCGCGAGGTCGAACATGGGAGCCGTCTCCGAGGACTCCTTCTTGCTGCTGAAGGGGCGCTCGAGCGCGGAGAGCGCGTCCACGGCGCGGAAGACACGTTCCGTGTCGTCCGGACCGTACCGCCCCGGACCGAGGGCGGGAGGGGCCCTTCTGACGATGAAGAGGGCTTCCGAATCGAGACGTTCTCCCAGCGAACCGTGGAGCATCCAGACGTCGCGCGCCGCCTTCGCCAACCCCGGCAGGTCCGTTTCACGTTGGCTCGCCACGCAGGGGTTCCGAGCGGGATCCGAGAGGCGCTTGAGGCGCGCCACGACCGTCACCCGTTCGTCGCGAACGTCCACGACGAACGCTGCCCAGGGAAAGCGTAGGGTGGTCCGGACGGGCAGGTCGACGCGCCGAGTCTCGCCGCTTCCGACGAGGACGCTCTGCCTCGCCGTTTCGCCCTGAACGCGAACGTCATAGCCGCCCGGATCGATACCGGCGAAGGAGACGGCGCGACCCCAACGGCCGAGCTCATGGGCGATCTGGTCCGGACCGGTCCCACCGGTGCTGTGCGGGTTCGGACCCGGGCCAGGCGGCACCTCGAGGTTCACCTGCACGACCGCCGGAGCCACGCCGTCCGGCGGCAACGAAAGGTGGACTTCCAACGTCGAAGGGCCGCCGATCGCGGACCGCCCGAGCGGAGAGCCGCCTTCTCCCGATGACGGCTTCCGGCGGCAAGCGCCGGTGAGCGCTGCCAGGACGACCAGGAATGGAAGGAGTTTCCGCGGACGAACGAGCGACACGGAGGGGTCTGCCCTACGCCGCGCTCTCCGCCGCCGCGTCCGCGTCCGCTGCCGGCTTCGCGAGGGCGATGGGCGCGGAGCGGACCATGTCCCGGATGCCGAGCGGACGGAGGCGATCGAGGAAGCTCTCGATCTGATCGGGCGTGGACGTGAGCTCCACGGTGAAGCCGTTCGGGTAGTGCGCGAGCACCTGGGCGCCCGTGAGGCGGAGGATGCGCTCGAGCTCTTCCTCGCCCTTGGGGCCCGCGGCGCGCACGTTCACGACGCAGCTCTCTCGCTCGAAGTGCCCGGCGCCCACCAGGTGGTTCACCTTGCGGACGCGGAGGAGCTTGTTCACCTGCTTGATGATCTGCTCGATGACGGCGTCGTCTCCGCGGGTCACGAGGACCACGCGGCTCATGCCGGGTTCCATCGTGCGGTTCGCGGCGAGGGAGTCGATGTTGAAGCCGCGGCCGGAGAAGAGCCCGACGATGCGCGCGAGCTCCCCGAAGCGATCTTCGACGAGGATGGAGAGGACGTGACGGTTCTGGCTCGGGGTGCTCATCACGCGAGCTCCCGAGGCTCCGGCGCCTCTGCCGGCTCTTCCGGCTCCATGACGATCTCGTAGTGCGGCGCGTTCGCCGGGATCATCGGGTACACGTTCGCTTCCTTCGTCACGATGATGTCCATGATGACGGTGCCGGGGGTGGAGAGGCCCTTCTCGAGCACGGCGCGGACCTCACTCGGCTTCTCCGCGCGGAGACCCGTCGCGCCGTACGCCTCCGCGATCTTCACGAAGTCCGGGAAGTGCTTCATCCCGACCTCGGAGTAGCGCCGCGAGTAGAAGAGCTCCTGCCACTGGCGCACCATGCCGAGGAAGTTGTTGTTCAGGAGCACGACCTTCACGTTCAGGTTCTCGTGCACGCACGTCGCGAGCTCCTGGATGCACATCTGGAAACTGCCGTCTCCGGAGATGCAGAGCACCGTCTCTTCCGGTCGCGCCATCGCCGCGCCCATGGCCGCGGGGAGGCCGTAGCCCATCGTCCCGAGACCGCCGGAGGTGAGCCACTTCCGACCCGTGTCCGCCGGGTAGTACTGCGCGGCCCACATCTGGTGCTGACCGACGTCCGTCGAGCAGACGTATTTCCCCTTCGTGAGGTCGGCGAGCTCCACCATCACGCGCTGGGGCATGATGACGTCCGTCTTGTCGCGGAACTTGAGCGGGTAGTTCTTCTGCCAGCCGCGGAGCGTGTTCCACCACTCCGTGCGCGCCGGAGGGGGCCCGGGCGGGAGCGCCTCGATGAGCTGACGCGTGACCGTCTTCGCGTCGCCCACGATGGGCACGTCCACCTTCACCGTCTTGTTCACGCTCGAAGGATCGATGTCGACGTGGATCTTCTTCGCGTTCACGGCGAAGCACTCGAGCTTCCCCGTGACGCGATCGTCGAAGCGCGCGCCGATGTTGATGATGAGGTCGGCCTTCGCCATGGCCATGTTGGCGGTGTACGTGCCGTGCATGCCGAGCATGCCGAGGCACTGCGGGTGGCCGGGCGGGAACGACCCGAGGCCCATCAGGGTGGGCGTGACGGGCAGGTTCAGCCGCGTCGCGAGCTCCATGATCTCGTCCATCGCGCCGGAGTTCACGACTCCGCCGCCGATGTAGAGGACGGCCTTGTCCGTCTTCATGATGAGGTCGACGGCCTTCTTCACCTGGAGCGGGTGCCCCTTCACCGTCGGCTTGTAAGACGGGATATCCACCGTCTCGGGCCAGATGAACGGGTACTCGTTCCAGGTCACGTCCTTCGGGATGTCGATGAGGACGGGACCCGGGCGACCGCTCCGCGCGACGTAGAACGCTTCCTTGATCGTCGCGGCGAGATCTTTCACGTCCTTGACGAGGTAGTTGTACTTCGTGCACGGCCGCGTGATCCCGACGATGTCCGCCTCCTGGAAGGCGTCGTTGCCGATGAAGTGCGTCGCGACCTGGCCCGTGATCGCCACGATGGGCGTCGAGTCCATCATCGCGTTCGTGAGCCCGGTGACGAGGTTCGTCGCGCCGGGGCCGCTGGTCGCCATGCACACGCCGACCTTGCCCGTCGAACGCGCGTAGCCTTCCGCGGCGTGCACCGCGCCCTGCTCGTGCCGGACGAGGATGTGCCGGATGCGGTCGCTCGCCTGGTGGAGCGCGTCGTACACGTGGAGGATCGCGCCACCGGGGTAGCCGAAGAGGACGTCCACGCCTTCCTTGAGGAGGCTCTCGACGACGATGCGCGCGCCGCGCATCGTCTCACCGACGGGCGCTACGGGGCGTTCGCTCGACGCAGGGGTTTCGTCCTTCCGCCCGGACGGCGGAGCCTTGCTCAGAGGGCTTCGAGCGCTCGACATACGTGGTCTCCCATTTGCGAGGTAGTGACGGAACCGCCGAGATCCGGCGTTCGATGTCCTTCTTCGAGCACGCGGTCGATCGCGCGCTCCACGTCCGCCGCTTCCTTCGGCATGCCGAGCGAGGAGCGGAGCATCATCGCGACGGACGCGATGGTCCCGAGGGGGTTCGCGATGCCCTTGCCGGCGATGTCCGGCGCCGAGCCGTGGATGGGCTCGTAGAGGCCCGGGCCGTCCCCGAGGCTCGCGCTCGGGAGGAGCCCGATGGAGCCCGCGATGACGGCCGCCTCGTCCGTCAGGATGTCCCCGAAGAGGTTCGAGGTGACCACGACGTCGAAGCGCGACGGCTTCTTCACGAGGTCCATCGCGCAGGAGTCCACGTACTGGTGCTCGAGCGTGACGTCCGGGTAGTCCTTCGCCATCTCGTTCACGGTCTTCCGCCAGAGCTGGGAAGCCTCGAGGACGTTCGCCTTGTCCACGCTCATGACGCGCTTCCTCCGCCCGCGCGCCATCTCGAACGCGATCTTCGCGACGCGCCGGATCTCCGGCACGGAGTACGTCATCGTGTTGAACGCGCGCTGCCCGTCGGGGTCGAAGCCGCGCGGCTCGCCGAAGTAGACGTCCCCGAGGAGCTCCCGGACGACGACCATGTCCGTCCCGCGGATGATCTCTTCCTTCAGCGGAGACGCCGAGGCGAGGACCGGGATGCTCCGGACGGGGCGGAGGTTCGCGTAGACGCCGAGCGCCTTCCGGAGGTCGAGCAGGCCCTTCTCCGGGCGGCGATCGCCGGGCTGACCGTCGTACTTCGGGAGGCCGACGGCGCCGAGGAGCACCGCGTCCGTCCCTTCGAGCGCCTTCCGCGTGTCGTCGGGAAGCGCCGGGAGCCCCAGGTCGAGCGCGCAGCCGCCGAGGAGCTTCTCCGTCACCTCGAGCTTCTTCCCCGCCTTCTTGCAGACGAGATCGAGCACCCGCACCGCTTCGCGACACACCTCGGGTCCGATGCCGTCACCGGGAAGCGAGACGATGCGAATCACGCTTCCATCCTTCTTCGTGCTCATGGGCGTTGTTCTTCCGTTGCGGGGCGGACGACCGGAGCCCGGTCCGTCACTTCTTGCGATTGGGGCGGGAGGACGACCTCGCTCACGGCGAGGTACTTGTTGATGGCGGAGAGGTAAGCCATGACGCTCGCCTCGACGATGTCCGAGTTCACGGCGCGACCGGTGAACTCCTTGCCGCCGATCGCGACGCGGAGCGCGACCTCGCCGAGGGCGTCCCGCCCCTCGCCCACCGCGCGGATCTCGAAGTTCACGACGCGACCGGGGTGACCCGTGATCTGGTCGATCGCGACGCAGGATGCCTCGACGGGACCGTTGCCGAGAGCCGCCGAGGCGTACGTGCGGCCTTCGCGCTGGAGCTGCACCGTCGCGGACGCGGGCTTCACGGTGCCCGTCATCGCCTGCACGAGGTTCAGCTGGTAGGGCGGCTTCGCCGGCGGGCGGCCGTCGAGAGCGAGCTGGATGAGCCCGTCGTCGTCCATTGGCTGCCCGCTCTCGCAGGCCTTCAGGAACTTGTCGTAGACGAGGTTCAGCGTCGCGCCCGCCATCGGGTGCCCGAGCTCGGCGAGGCGCGCTCCGAGCGCGCGGCGGCCCGAGTGACGGCCGAGCACGAGCTGGGACGGCGGCGCGCCGACGCTCTCCGGCGTCATGATCTCGTACGTGCGCCGGTCCTTCAGCATGCCCTGCTGGTGGACGCCGGACTCGTGCGCGAACGCGTTCCGCCCGACGATGGCCTTGTTCCGCTGCACGCCGCACCCGGTGAGCGCGGAGAGGATCTGGCTCGTCTCGTAGATCTGCTCGGTGACGATGCCGGTGTCGTACGGCAGGACGTCCTTCCGCACGCGGAGCGCCATCACGAGCTCCTCCATGGAGGCGTTCCCGGCGCGTTCCCCGATGCCGTTCACCGTGCACTCCACCTGCCGCGCGCCGCCCTCGATGGCCGCGAGCGAGTTCGCGACGGCGAGGCCGAGATCGTTGTGGCAGTGGGTCGAGAGAATCACGTTCTCGATCCCGCGGATCTTCGACTTCAGGAGCTGAAACCGAGCCTTGTATTCGGCCGGAATCGTGTACCCGACGGTGTCCGGGATGTTCACGACGGCGACGCCCTCGTCCACGGCCGTCTGGACGCAGCGAAGCAGGAAATCCTCGCGCGTGCGCGTCGCGTCCTCCGGGCTGAACTCCACCTCGCCGAAGAGCTTCTTCGCGAGGCGCGCGGAACGACCGATGAGCTCGAGCGCCTGCTCCTCGTTCAGACCCGTCTTCGCGTCCAGATGGAGCTGGCTCGTGCCGAAGAAGATGTGGAGGCGAGCGTGCGCCGCGGGCTCGAGCGCGCGAGCGCAGGCCTCCATGTCGGAGTCCACACAGCGCGCGAGGGCGGCGATCGTCGGCCTCCGGATCTCGCGACAGATCGCGCGGACGCCCTCGAGATCTTCCTCGCTGGCGGCCGGAAAACCGGCCTCGATGACGTCGACCCCCAGCTTTTCGAGCTGGCGCGCGAGCACGAGCTTCTGCGCCGCCGTCATCCCGTATCCGGGTGACTGCTCGCCGTCTCGCAACGTGGTGTCGAATATTCGAATGCGCTCCATGGTCGATTCCTCGGGCTCGCCGCGCTGTCAGCCGATCGCCACGGAGGGCGCCGGCGACCACGTCTCATACGCGCCGGCTGAGCGCGGAAAACCAGGGCGCCTGGCCGTTCCTCCCGAGTGGTCCAAGTGGGCTAGACATGTTCCTCTCGGGGGGTTTCCTTCGCTCGCGGGCTCGCGCGGAGCGAGTTTGCCGTGAACGGCGTTATGCTAGCGGCTCCGAGTTCGGGCAAGCAAGTCCCGGTCTGACCAGTTGCGGCCGGGAAACCGCTGTGAACTCGTTCAGTGCCGACGGGGCTCACTCGAACAGCTCGAACAGGAGCTCGAGCAGGGCGAGCACGACCCCGGCGGCGTCGAGGTCCGTGAGATCACGCGTCGACCAGGGCGCCGTGGAACCGACGGTGACCGGGCTCGGCGTGGCCGCGAGCGCGTCCCTCCGCTTCCTCTCGAGCTCCTCGAGCTCGCGGCGCCGGGCGCGGGCGAGGCCGCCGGACTCCACGAACGCGAGCACGCGCGGGAGCTCGCCGCGATCGAACCAGGTCCCGTGCCTCGTGCACTGGTCGACGATGATCCCGCTCGAGCCGCCGAAATTCTTCCGGTTCATGACGACGTGGCACGCCGGGCATTTCCGGTAGACGACCTTCTCGAGCAGCGGGTTCTGCTTCGGATACGGGCGGGGCGCGGCCGAGCCGTACACCTCGCGCCGGTCGATGAGGTCGCGGAGGAGGTCGTGCTCGACGAACTGCCCGCCGCAGCGCTCGCAATCGGCGAGGGTGCCGGGACCGCCGGAGAACCCCGTCAGTCGCGCCCCACAGTCGGGACACGAGAGGTCGCCGGGCTCACCGATCGGCAGGAGTCCGAGCCCGAGCCCGCACCCGGAGCAGTGCGGGGCATCCGGCGAGTTCATCGCGTAGCAGCGCGCACAGCGGACGGTCGCGATCGGCGCGTGGCAGTACCCGCAGTGGCGAGCGCCCGCGTCGACGGGGCCGCCGCACTCCGGACACGACACGACGCCGGCGACGGACATCCCGAAAGCGTACCCCGGATCGGATCGTCCACGTCGTTGGCCGGCCGGCAGACCGCTCTCCGGCATGCGCCCCGAGCGGCGATTCGGACTCGAAAAACGGAGCCGAGCGTCGCGGTCCGTTCTTCGAGCGCGACGGTCCAGTCCGACGGTTTCCGTCGTGAACCCCGGACTCCTCGGGTTGCGCACGTATTTCGTCGACGGCACGCGCGCAAGCGGAGCCGCACCAAAACGGCCGAAACCCATGACCGAGAAAAACGTGCGCTACCGCTCGTTACAGTGAAGTCCATTCACGGTCACGCCGCGTCATGGGGCTTCGGGGGCCCGGCGATGGGACGCGCGCGGCCCCGGGCGTTCAACGTGAACCCGTTACCATGTGACCTAGCTGACGAGGTTCACTCACCATGCGGAAGTTCATCACCTACGCCGATCGAGTTCACCCCGTTCATCTGCCCCGCGTCCTGGTGGAAACGGCCGTCGCCCACGGCGCCCCGCGGCTCGCCCTGTTCGAGGACACGGAGCTCACGGACGAGATGCTGACGAGCCCGGACATGCGGATGTCCTATCAGCAGTGGGCGCTCTTCATCCGGAACGCGCTCCTTCACACCAAGAACCCCGCCCTCGGCCTCGCCGTCGGCAAGAACACCGGGTTTTCCCAGCTCGGGGTCCTCGGCTTCCTGATCCAGAACAGTCCGACGATCGGCGCCGCGTTCGAGGCGTGCTGTCGCTACGGCCAGGGGATCACGCCGGGCTGGGAGTTTTCGCTCGACGTGACCGACGACGTCGCGACGCTGACCATCGACGAGACGCTCCCGATGGACCCCTTCCGCGTCTTCGCCGTCGAATGCGTGCTTTCTTCGTTCGACGCCCAGGCGCGAGCGCTCCTCCGCCGGCCGGTGCCGGTCCGCCGTGTGTTCCTGCCGTTCCCGGAACCGGCCCACGCCCACGTCTACCGGGATCAGTTCCACGACGTGGAGTACGTGTTCAACGCCGCGCGCGCGGCCGTCGAGTTCGACGCGAGCATCCTCTCCGAACCCATCGCATTCGCGGACCCCGCGACGGCGCAGCTCGCCGAGCGGTACTGCGCGCAGCTCCTGCCGCCGGACCCGTCCATGGAGGGGCTCGTCGCCCAGGTGCGGCGCCTGCTCGATGCCGCATCCGGCCCGCCGCCATCCCTCAACGAGATCGCGCGCTCCCTCCAGACGAGCTCCCGGTCGCTCCGGCGCGAGCTGCAGAACATGGGCACGTCCTATACGGACCTCCTCGACGACTCGCGCCGCGCGCGCGCCGAGCAGTGGATGCGAACGAGCAGCATGCCCTTCGAGCGCCTCGCGACCCAGCTCGGCTTCTCCCACGTCCGGAGCTTCCGCCGGGCCTACAAGCGCTGGACCGGCCACACCCCCGGCTCGCAGCGCGCCCGCGCGCACTAGCCGCAAGGCGGAGCAGGGCGGAGACCGAGGACCTCACGGCGGAGACCGTGAACCTCACGGCGGAGACCGAGGACCTCACGGCGGAGTCCGAGGACCTCACGGCGGAGACCGTGGACCTCACGGCGGAGACCGTGGACCTCACGGCGCCCGTGGACCGCAGGAGCCGCAAGGCGAATGGCACAGGGGGTATCTCCTCACCGGACAGTTTGTATACAAACTATCCGCCCCGAACCCCACGCCGCTGATCGTCCTCGCGTCGAGCGCGCCCGAAGGGCGGCGAGTCGCCCCCCGATTGGTCCAGCCGTTTCACGTCCCCCGTCGTCGCGTCGAGCTCGCCCGAAGGGCGGCGAGTCGCCCCCGATTGGTCCAGCCGTTTCACAGCTACCCGCGAGCAAAGCGAGCGCGCGCCGACAGGCGCGGCAGGGGGCGAGGTCCGAGGACCGCAGGGCGAAGCCCGAGGACCACAGGAGCCTCGGGGGACAAGGTCCCCCACAAACAAACCCCACGACGCTCCCCGTCGTCGCGTCGAGCTCGCCCGAAGGGCGGCGAGTCGCCCCCCGATTGGTCCAGCCGCTTCACATCCCCGGTCGTCGCGTCGAGCTCGCCCGAAGCGCGGCGAGTCGCCCCCCGATTGGTCCAGCCGTTTCACGTCCCCGCGAGCACGGCGAGCGCCGCCGTCACCCGCAGCCTAGCGTCGTCACCGCTTTCTTCCCGCTGCCGCCGGTGCCGACCTTGCCCGTCTTGAGCGTCGTTCCTGCGGGCGCGATGGTTCCGGAGGCGCTGCAGTAAACGGCGACGCTCGAGCCGCCGGCGCCGACGCCGCCGGGACCGCCGGCACCGCCGTCCGAGCCTTTGCCGCCGGCCGAGCTCTGGATGCTGGGCGGATTCGGCGCGTTCTGGATGATCGCGCCGCTCCCCCCGCGTCCGCCGGCGCTGCCGGCAGCGCCGGGGCCGCCTGCGCCGCCGTTTCCACCGTTTCCGGACGTGACGGAGCCGTTCCGGATCTCGAGCCCCGTGGACGAGACGGCGAGGATGCCGATGGACCAACCTCCGGGAAGCCCGCCGAGTCCACCCAGCCCGCCGCATCCGCCGGCGCCGCCCGAGCCGCCGACGGCGTAGTAGTAGAGATTGCTCCCGATGCCGTTCACGCTCGAGTAGCCGCCGCCGCCTCCATAGCCGTGGGGGCCCTGGGATCCGGTGTCGCCCGTCCCCGTCAGGGTGAGGACGCCGGTCACCGCGTCGACCGCGCTCGTGGACGCGCCCCCGTTCCCGGTCGCGCCGACGCCCGTCTGCGGAGCCCCGTCGGCGCCCGCCTCGGCAACGGTGCTCGCGCCCGCGGCGCCGCCGGGAGCCGGACTGCCCGGCGCCGAGGCCCCGTTGATGTTGCCGGAATTGCCGCCCTGCGTTTGCGGAATGTCGCACGCCGAGTTGTGCGTCCCGGGTTGGCCGGCCGCGACCGGCGGAGCGCCGGACGCCAGGTTCGCCTTTCCGTTCACTCCGGCGACGCCGACGCTTGCGACGACGGGGCCGTCAGCGCCGACGGCGCCGTCCTGAGCGGCACCCGCGACGACCGTCACCTCGAACAAGCGGAGGCCCGGAGCATCCAGGGCGAGCACGCCGACGTTCGACGCGCCGGCGTCGGCGCTCGCGCCGCCGATGGCCTGGGTGACGACGGTGACGTCCGCGACGATGGACGTCCGGTGCACGTGCTCGGCGCGGAGCCCGACGAGCACGTGGTCTCCGAGGGAGGCCGGACCGATGTTCCAGATCGGACGGCG
>DASZXK010000079.1:0-30221 GCA_035545855.1 Polyangiaceae bacterium | reverse complement strand
TTCCGCTCGAGCCTCCCGTCGATGGGGACACGTCCGCGCGCTTCAACGTCGCGCAGGGCGGGAACTCGTTGATCGTGGACTCGACCTCGGCGAACGAGTCCGTCATGCAGGCCTCGAGCTCTCCGACGGTGGCCGTGCACGTGCCGGTGGGCTTCGAGCAGGTTCCGCTGGACGTCGACGACGCGTGCATGCATCCGTTTTCGGTGTCCGTGCAGGCCTTCTGCAGATCCGCGTCCGTCGCCGACGCGTTGAAGAGCGCCATGAAGATGGCCGCCGACACGCCGCCGAAATGGCACTGAGCGGTCTTCAGCTCGGCGTCCGACTCGAGGTAGTGCTGGATCGCCGCGCAAAATTTCTGCACGTCCCCGTCGCCGAGCGACGAGATTGGTTGATCGGAGGGGACGCCGCTCGTGAACGCGCCGCCGCCGTTTCCTCCTCCCGAACTGGAGTCCCCGCCGCACGCGGCGACGAACAGACCCGCGACTGCCCCGACCCCGAGAACCTTCCTCACTGTCTTGTGCATTCGTGTCGAACCTCCGCGGGGCACCTTAGCAACGGCCGTGCCGCAGCGTCGCGGGTCGTAGAGAGGGGTTTTCGGCCGTTGTCTGGTCCATTTCTCGGGACCGGCCCGCACCCCGTGACGCCAGACGACGTCACGTGTGACGACTACCGGGCCGCCGCGGCACGGGAAGTCGTACGCTCTGGCCATGAGCACCCGCATCGTCCTCATCCGTCACGGCGAGACGACGCTGAGCGCCGAGAACCGCTTCGCCGGGGCGACGGACGTGGACCTCTCCGACGCGGGTCGCGCCCAGGCGGAGAGCCTCGGACGCCGCCTGTCCACCGAGCGGCTCGCTGCCGTGTACACGAGCCCGCTGAAGCGGACGCGGGACACGGCGGCGGCCGTCGCTCGCCCGCACCGGCTCGCTCCCATCGAGGATCCCGGCCTCCGCGAGATCGACCACGGCCACTGGGAGACGCTCACGCGGGCCGAGGTGGAAACGCGTTACCCCGACGAATACCGCGCCTGGGAGCACGACCCTTTCACGTTCGCGCCGGAGGGCGGAGAGTCCGGCCTCAGTGTGATGGCCCGCGCGCTCCCGATCGTCCGGAAGATCGTGGCGGCGCACGGAAACGCCACCGTCGCCGTCGTGTCGCACAAGGCGACCATCCGGTTGCTTCTGTGCGGCCTGCTCGGCATCGACCCGCGCGGCTACCGCGATCGGTTCGATCAGGCGCCCTGCTGCCTGAACCTCGTCGAGCTCGAGGACCCGACGCGAGCGCGTCTCATGGCGTACAACGACATCAACCACTACGCGGGCGGGCTCACCAGCGTGCGGCCTCACCTCTCGCCCTGGTGGGACGCGCACGCGAACGCAGAGCAAGGAAAGAAGGGCTAGACGCCGCGCCGACTCTTCAGCGCGGCGGATGCACCGTCGCGCAGCCGACCTGGACGCTCACGACGTAGCCGAACTTCGACGTGACCGTCGTGCACGTACTCGGGCAGAGCTCGATCGTCGTCGGCTTGGTCCCGGGAGGGTTGGGCACGACGTCGTAGTACCAGCCGCCGCCGGTCGCCGGGTCGCACTTGTCCTTCGTCTCGACGTAGTAGACGGGCGGGCCCGGGTTCTTGTCGGGGTCCTGGTACGTGACGTTGACCTCGTCGTAGGCAAGCTGCTTGCCCTTGTCCGGCGCGGGGATGACGTACTCGCACGGGATCTGCGCCGTCTGGCGGATCTTGTTCATCGTGTCGAGGAACTGCTGCCCGGCGTCCGTCTGCGTCGTGGTGTCCACCACGAGCGCGGCATTCGTGCCGCCGGCCTTCGCGACGGAGTCCAGGTCCGCCTGATTCGGCTGGTTCGGGTCGAGCGAGCACTGCTGGCCCGGGCTCAGGATGCCGATCACGTAAGTCGGGATCCCGCCGTCCTCGAAGCCCTTCTTCGCGGCGGCCACGACCTGATCGACCGTGTTCGCGCCGCAGGCGTTCGGCTCGCCGTCCGTCACGAGCACGACGACGACCGTGTGGGACGAGTGTTGCGCCTTCCAGGTCAGCGCGTGGGACACCGCGGCCTGGATCGCCGGCAGGGTCGGCGTGTCCGTCAGGGGGTGGTGCGCGTCGAGCGACGTCGTGATGGCCGCGGCGCTGGTGGAGAGCGATGCGATCTCGACGTCGGGCGCGTAGCTCGCCGGATCGCACGAGGACCCGGGAGGGGACGCCGCCGTGCCGAAGTAAGCGAGCCCGACCGCGATGCCCGCCGCGCCCGGGTTGTTCACGAAGCTCCCGAGAGCGGCCTTCACCGTCGACCAGCGGTCCGTCGAACCGACGGCGCAGCTCATCGACGCCGACTGATCGAACATGATGTAGAGGTCGAGCGGCAGTTGCTCGCCCTGGGACACGATGCCCGCGCACCCGGCGTCTTTGTCCTGCGATACGACGCCCGAGTCGGGCGAAAACAGCGTGAACCCGCCGGCGCCCGGATCTCCCCCGCCGGTCCCGGGGCCCGATCCGCCCTGCCCCTGGCCGCCCGTGGAGGCCGCCCCGCCGCCCGTGCCGGAAGGCCCGTTGCCCGTGTCGTCCCCTCCCGCCTTGGGGCCGCAGGACGAAGCGACGCCGAGCACGAGCCCGAGCGCGCCGGTTGCGACGAACTTCGACGCGCTCATCCGTTCGTTCCGCATCCGAGGAGGACCTGCACGTTGCTCCCTGCCGACGAGACGCTCTGACAGCTCGCGTCGCAGAGGATGATCTGAGTGGGCGCGGAGGGGTTGTCGTAGAACCAGCCGCCCGCTCCGGCGCACGCCGCCTGGTTCGGCACTCCCGGGAGGATCGTCGGGGTGCCGGAAGAAGGAGTGATCTGCACGTTCACCTTCGTGAAGTCGGGAGCGCCGCTCGGCGGATTCGGAATGCCGTACTGGCAGCCGAGCAGCGCGGACGTCGTGATGTTCTGCATCGCCCTGAGGAACTCTCCGCCCGGGTCCGAACCCGCGGTGTCCACGATGAACGCCTGCTGGGTGCCGCCCGCTGCGGCGATCTGGTTGAGCGACGCGAGCGAGCTCCCGACGCCCACCACGAACGTCATGATCGACGGCCTTCCGGCGAGGGCCGGCGCGACCAGGTTCGTCGCGATGGTGTTCACGTTGTTGTTCCCGTCGCAGCCCGACGGATCGCCGTCCGTCGCGAGCACGACGATCGTCTTCTCGTTCGGGTGGGCCGTCGCCCACGTGGTCGCGTACTGATAGGCGCCCTGGAGCGCCGGGTACGTCGGTGTCCCACCACCCGGTCCGTGATTGCCGAGGGAGGTCACGATCGCGGAGGAGACTCCCGGGAGGATCGCGATGGGCACGTCGGGCGAGTAGGTATTCGCCTGACAGGCGTCCGCTTTCTGACAATTGCACGCCGCCGCGCCGAAGAAGTTGCACCCGAAGATCGGCACGCCGCCGACGCACGGCCCGAAGTCACCCGCCGCGACCTGGCAGTCCGCGTCCGTCATGCAGAGGGCGGGCGCACTCGGGTTCACGTAAGGGAAGTAGCCGATCCCGATGCTGATCCCGTCCGCACCCGAGCTCTGCACGAACGTGGTGAGCGCGCCCTTGATGACGTTCCACTTCGTCCCGCCCGTCACGCCCTGGTTCATCGACCCGGACTGATCGAACAGGACGTAGATGTCGAGCGGGCTTCGCTCCGCGGTCGTGGAAGTGGACGCGCACTCGCAGCCGCCGTTCTGGCACTTCTTGTCGCCGCAATCCATGCGGCAGGCGCCGCAGTTCTTCGCGTCGGAGAGGAGGTCCACCTCGCAGCCGTCGTCGGCCGAGGCGTTGCAGTCGCCGAAGCCTTGCTTGCAGGCGTAGTCGCACTGGCCCACGAAGCAGACCGGCGTCGCATTCGTCGCGCCGGGACACGGAGTGCTGCAAGCGCCGCAGTTTCCCGGATCCGTGTCGAGGTTCGTCTCGCAGCCGTCGCTCGTGTCCCCGTTGCAATCCTTGAAGACGGGGCCGCACGGGTTCGAGAGAGGCGCTCCTCCCGCGCCCGGCGCGCCACCATCGCTCGGGGTACCGCCGCTCGGAGCGCCGCCGCTCGATGCGTTTCCACCCGACGACGCGCCGCCCGCTCCGGGCGTGGCTCCGGTGCCAGCGCCACCCGAGGCGCTCGCTCCGCCGCTAGACGACGTCCCCGCATCAGGCGAGGACGAGCCCCCGGCGCCGAAGGAGCCGCCTCCGGGTCCGAGATCCGACGACCCGCCGCCGCTCGACGGCGAGCACGCGACGAACGCCGCGACCGCACAGAGAGAACAAGAAAGGAGAAGACGAGTCACTCGCATGGATGCGCCCTGAGCCCCATTGCGAACCGCCGCAATGCGGACTTAATCGTACGGCGCGAGGATCTGCGCAATCCGGAAACGGAGCGGTACACGCTTTCGTCGTGAGAAGTCCCACGATCCCGGAGGGCGCCGACGACGCCTGCGGAATATTGCGACGGCAGCGCCTGGGGAGCGGTGGACGCGCGAGCGTTCGAACGGTCGAGTGTGACCGTGTCGGCCACGAGTCCTCGTCATGGCCGCTGCGTGCAGCGCCCGATTCGTCGTGACCGACCTAGAAGAAGAGGTCCCGGACGGACCCGGCTTCCGGCGTCCGGGTGCAGGCCATCTTGAGATCGGCGAACGCGTTCGCATCGAGCACGGGAGGGCCCTCGGCGGCGAGCCGTTGCGCCGCCAGGATTGCCGTCCGGTCCGCTGGGGACGGATGCGTCGAAAGCCAAGTGACTCGATCCTCGTCCGATTCGGCGAGGCGCTGGAGAAACCGCGACACGCCACGCGTCGAGATCCCGGCACGGGTCAGTCGATCGACGGAAGCCTCGTCGGCGGCGGCCTCCTCGTCCCGGGAAAACGACAGGGTCGCGGTGTCGTAGGCCGTCTTCGGGTCCACCACCATCAAGCCCGAATAGTCTCCGAGAGTCGCCGACCATAGAGCGCCGAGAAGGGTGTTCCGGATCATTTGTGACAGCGCGTCCCGACGTTCCACGTGGGCGAGCTCGTGGGCGAGGACGCCCGCAACCTCGTCGGGGCTCTCCGCTTCCGCGAGCAAGTCCGACGTGAGGAGAACCACACCGCCCGGGAGCGCGTACCCGTTCACGACACGAAGGTTCACGATGCGAACGTCCGCGCGGACCCGGTGATCGGGGTCCAGGCGGTCTCGTAGCTCCGCCAGCGCCGCGTCCGATGCGACCGTTCGACAGGTGTGGCGCGCAACGAGCGCCTGCATCCGCGGGGAAAGGGCTCGTTCCACTTCCGCAGGGACCCGACGCGCGACGGCGGCCGAGACGACGCCCGAGTTCAAGTAGGCGAGTCCCAGCAGGACGGCAAAAAAGACGAACGATCCTAGCCCGATCGCCGCGGCACGCCGGCCGAACGGCAAGGCGTGAACCCGCGCGCCGCCCGCAGCGAGTGCGTGCGTGAACGCCGGATCTCTCAGCGCGAGGACCGCGTCACGCGCGCCCGGCCACTCGACGTGGGCCACGCCGTGCTCGTTCAGCGCGTCCACGTGGAGCTGGCCGATCGGCCAGCGCACGAGCTCCGCGCCGACTTCTCTCGACGCGACGAGATACGGACCCTCGATGCGAGCTCGCACGGTTTCCGTCTCCGCGCTCCGACCGTCCATGAAAGTCGCTTCGGTGACGTCCGTCATCGGGTCAGAGCTCCAGTCCGACGTCGAGCGCGTTCGCGAGGTCGTCGCCGGCGGCGTTGCCCGACGCGGCGCGCTGCCCGATCGCGCTCCACTCGATGGGCCCCACGAAGGAGAGCCTCGAGGCGAGTGTCCGCAGGACGTAGGTCGCGACCCAAGGGAACCCGAGACCGAAAGTGAGGAAGGTCCCGAGCGTCCCCACGAGGAACAGGACGAGGACGTCGCCGCCGGTCAGCGTGAGCTTGCCGCGCGCGCCGTGGATGTAGGCGCTCTGCACTCGAAAGCGCGCCAGGCTCGCGATGAACCAGGGGTAGTACAGACCCGACGTCAACAGACAGAGGAGCGATCCGCGCATCGCGAGCCGAAACACGGCGGCGTTCGTGCCGTCGTATCCGAACGGGGCGGTCCCGTAGCGGCTTCGGTCGACGATGTAGCGCCGAATGTCGTTGCTCATCACCGGCGCGTAGAAACCGAGCGTGACGACCGTGAGCAGCGTGCCAAGAGCGCATTTCATCCAGTATCCGCCGACGCCCGGCTCGAGGCCGAACCGGATCCCGCGCAGGCTCGTGCGGCCGAGCAAGTACCGTCGCGATCCGTAGATGGCAATCGGAAGGAGGAGCACCAGGAGCGCGAGCCCCGCCACCTGCAGGGCGCGCCCCACGGTCTCATCGACCTTGGCAATCCCGAGTGGCAGGCCGACCAGCGCCAGGTAACCCGAGAGGACCTTCAGATACCCGAGGAACATCTCCGTTCCGGTCCCGTGGTAGCGGAGCTCATGACCTCCGACAGCGATGTTCTGCCAGAGATACCTTCGGCGTTCGGTGCGCGCCCACGGGAGATAGATCCCTAGCGTGAGGAGCGTGAGAAGGAGATTCTTGAAGATCAGGACGAACAGAACGCTCCCCGACCCGGAGTACGTCACCCGGTGCTCGATCTCGTCCTCGGCAGGCTCCGCCGCGTGCGTCGTCATCGTCCCCGCTCAAGCGTCGGCAATCGTAGATGCTACGACCCGCTTCCCGCTGCTTTCAATACGCAGACGGGCCGGCGCCGTCTACCGGGAGCGGGCGTGCTACCCTCGCCGCGAGGGCGTGGGAAGCCGGAGTGCGCGTCATGAAGGTTCACGCGATGGCGCTGGCAGTCTTCGTCGAGTCCTCGTTCATTCAGCCCGCAGGAGCGGAGCCGGCGGCGAGCGATCCGATCCCCGTCTCCCTCCACCGAACGCTCTACCCGTTCCACCCGGGCGCCGTCATCGGATTGAAGGGCCTCTATGCGCTTCCGTTCGGCACCTTCGGGACGAGCCCGGCCGGCACCGTCGCGATGCAGGACATCGCGGGACCGCCTTTCATCGCGGAACTGGAGGTCGGCTACCAGACCACCCCGAAACTCTTTCTCGGCGGTCATCTCGGGATGGGATTCGCCGCCCCGGGCACGGCGGCGAAAAGAGAATGCTCGCGTGAGGGACTCTCCTGTCACCTGTCTCTCGTGGACTTCGGAGTCGACGCCGAGTGGCGGTTCGGCGCAGCTCGCGCGTCACCCTGGGTCGGGTTGGGCGTAGCGGCAGAGACACAAACGCTCAGCCGGCGTGCGGGCGGCTTCAAATCGGATCTCAAGAGCTACGGGCTGGGCGTGCGAGCGGCTTTCGGAATGGACGTGCGTGTGAGCGGGGGTGTGGTCGTCGGGCCCGTGGTCGAGTACCGGCTCGGCACGTTCTTCTCGACGGTGGTCGAATCCTTCGCCACGCTTCCAGGAGAGCCGATCGCGACCGTGGGAAGCGACGCGGACATCTCCGGCGGCCTGCACCAGGCGGTCGCATTCGGGCTCCGGGGCCGCTGGTACGCAGGAGAACGATGAAACGGGCTCAGTCGCCGCGTGACGAAGACGACTCGTTCGCCGGCGCCCGGAAGCTTCCGTCGTACTCCGTATCTTCGAGCGCCGTCGCGATCGCGGTGCGAAAGAGCGGCCGGTGACAGTCGATCATGACCGCGACCTCCTCCGTGCGTCGGGCCCCCAGGCTCGATTCGTACCTTCCGGGGTGGGGTCCGTGCGGCACCCCGGCAGGGTGCAGCGTGAGACTTCCCGGTTCGATGCCGGTGCGGGACGCGAAGTCGCCGCTCACGTAGTAGAGTACTTCGTCGACGTCGACGGAGGAGTGCGGATATGGACAGGGCACGGCGTCCGGGTGGAAGTCGAGCGGCCGGGGGACGAAGCTGCAGACGAGGGCGCCGCGAGCGGCGAACGTGCCGTGCACGGTCGGCGGCAAGTGGATCGAAGACACGCGCGGCTGGAACGCGAGGATCGGAAACGTGAACGGATAGACGGTTCCGTCCCAGCCCACGACGTCGAGCGGCGAGTGGTCCCACCGGAGCCCGTGGTGCACCCCGCCGCGCTTCACGACGGCTTCCCGGATCCCTTCGTCCATCGGCCCACGGAACTTCGGACGGCCGAAGTCCCGGTGCGAGTACGGCGCGTCCATCCGGAGCTGCCCCGTCTCGTTCCGGAACTCGCGCGGCACGGAGAGCCCGCCGAGGCACTCGACGAGAAAGAGCTCGGCCGGACCTTCGCCGAGGACGAAGCGATGGAGCACGCCCTTGGGAACGCACAGGTAGTCCCCCGCGGAGAAATCCAGATCGCCGAACCCGCTCCGGAGCGTCCCCGCGCCCTGCCGCACGAAGAACAGCGAGTCTCCGTCGGCGTTCACGAAGTAACACGGGTCGCTCTCCGTCGGCCGGAGCACGGACACGACGACGTCCTCGTTGAACAGGAGCGGCACGCGGGTCGAGAGCGGCGGACCGCCCGAGACGGCGCGCGTCGTGACGTAGTGCCGGCGCGCGAGCGGGTTTTCCGGGACCGCAGTGAGCGGAGCTGCCACCGAGTGGGGAGGGACTCGTTCGAAGGCCTGCGGCGGATGCTCGCGATAGAGGATCGAGTACGGGCCGTCGAAGCCGGCACGCGTGAGACACTCCTCGTAGCGAAGCGCGCCGCCCTGTCGCAGGGCGAGGTGGGGCTTCGGAGGCAGGTCGCCGCACGCGACGCGGTCCAGCATCAGGCCCCCGGGCGCGCGGCCTGATCGCGCTCGATGCTCTCGAACAGAGCCCGGAAGTTACCGGCCCCGAACCCCTGGTCGCCCTTCCGCTGGATGATCTCGAAGAAGAACGGGCCGGCCTCGGGACTACCGTAGAGACCCGCCGAGTCCTTCAGGAAGATCTGGAGGAGGTAGGCGCCCGGACCCGAACCGTCCACCAGGATGCCGAGGTCGGCGAGCGTCTCGATGTCCTCGTCCAGTGACGAGATGCCGAGCGCTCCGAGCCGCTTCGGGAGGAGATCGTAGTACGAGCGCGGCGTGGGCATGAGCTCGACGCCGCGCTCCCGGAGGAGGCGCACGCTGCCGAGGATGTCCGTCGTCGCGAGCGCGAGGTGCTGCACGCCGTCGCCGCGGTGCTCCTCGTGGAAGGCGTTGATCTGCGACTGCTTGAACGCCGGGCGGTAGGGCTCGTTGTTCGCGAACTTGATGCCGCTTCGAGGGTCCCACATCACCTTCGACCGGAGCCCGGAGCCCTCACGGATCTCGTACTTCGCGACGTCCCGCGTGTGAAAGGAGACCTCCCAGAACGGCTCGAAGCCGAGCACGTGCGCGAGCCAGAGGATCGCGGGCTGCATGGTCTGAAAATTCGAGGTCACGTGGTCGACCGCGGTGAGACCGAGCTCGTTCCGTCCTCCGGTCGGGAACCGGTGGCGCTCCATGCCAGGGAAAAGGCCCGTGGTTCCGTGGCGCTCGATGAAACGGAAGGTGGTGTCCCCGAACGGCGTCGTGATCGAAAATGTCTCGATGTGACCACCCTCGTGGGGAAAGGACTGCACGTCCGTGATCGCCGTCCCTCCCCGCTCCTCGAGGAGCGAGAACGTGCGACGGATGTCCTCGACCTCGAAGGCGAGCGTGCCGATTCCGTCGGGGTGCTTCGAGAGATAGCGGTGGGCCCGCCCTCCCGCGCCGAGCGGCGACGAGCAAGTCACGGAGATTTCTCCGGCCTGGAACACCAGCGAGCGCTGGCGTCCGTCGCGCTCGATCTCCGCGGAGCCGCGGCCCACCTCCGCGAAGCCCATGAGGTCCGTGTAGAAGCGCCGGCTCCGCTCGAGGTCCCTCACGTAGTAGTGGACGCCGAGCAGGCGGAGGATGCCGAGTGATTCCGGAAGGGTCTTCGGAGCGGGCTCGTTCATGTCTGACCTCCTGCCTTCGTCGCATCGGGTTGTCGCTCGGGCCGCGCCTGCTCGAAGGCATCGATGCCGCGCGTTCGCTCCTCGATGCGGAGCAACGTCGAAAGGCCGGACAGTTCCGCCTCGTACCTTCGCCCCGCGAACAGGGCCGGCACCAGGAACACGTCGGCGAGAGTGAGCTCGTCGCCGACGCACCATCCACCGCCGTGGGCGCGAGCGAACGCTTCGAGCGCTCCGAGGCCGCGCTCCAGGGCGCGCCGGGCGAACCTCCGGGAGGCCTCGTCGGAGGCTTCGTCGCGGATGAGGGCGAGGACGCTCGAGTTGTGGAGCGGCTGAGTCCCCGAATTGACGATCTCGACGGCCTCGCGGACCCGCGCCCGGGCGAGCGCGTCGTCCGGCAGGAGGGGCGGCTCCGGGAACCTGGCGTCCAGCCACTCCGCGATCGCGACGGACTGCGTGAGCCGCCGCGTCACGCCGCCCTCCGTCCACTCGAGGGTCGGGACCTGCTCGAAGGCGTTCACGGCGCGGTAGGCGTCCGTGTGCTGCTCGGTGTGACCCGGAGCGAGATTCACCGGGACGAGCTCGAACGGGACGCGCTTCAGGTGAAGGACGATCCGCACGCGGTACGCCGAGCTGCTCCGGTAGTACGAGTAGAGCTTCATGCCGGGACCACCCTCTGGTCGATGGCGCCGAAGAGGTCCGCGCCGTCCTCGCCGCGCATGCGGATCGTGACCCGGTTGCCGGGGCGGAGAAACGGCGTCCGCGGCGCGCCGTGCTCGAGCTTCTCTCGCATTCGGCGCTCCGCGAGGCAGGAGACGCCGCGGGCGGGATCCTCGTTCGAGACCGTGCCGCTCCCGAGGATCGTCCCCGCGGCGAAGGCGCGCGTCTTCGTGACGTGCTCGATCAAGTCGTGGAAGGAGAAGTGCATCGGGTCCCCCGCGTCCGGATCTCCGACGAGCTCGCCGTCGAGGCGCGTCTCGAGCCGCAGATGGAGGCGCCCGCCCCGGAACGCGCTGCCGAGCTCGTCCGGCGTCACGGCGAACGGCGAGAACGCCGTCGCGGGCTTCGAGCAGAAGAAGCCGAAGCCCTTCTCGAGCTCGCCCGGCACGAGGTTCCTGTACGTGACGTCGTTCGCGAGCAGGACGAGACGCACGTGGCGCGCCGCCTCCGCCGCCGTGGTTCCGCGCGGCGTGTCCCCGAGCACGACCGCGACCTCGGACTCGAAATCGAGCCCCCACCCGGGATCCGGCAAGACGAGCGGATCCGTCGGCCCGAGGAGGACGCTCGACCCGCCCTGGTACACCAGCGGATCCGTGCGGAGGGTCGGCGGCGGTTCGGCCCCGCGCGCCTTCCGGACGAGGACGACGTGGGAGAGAAATGCGGAGCCGTCCACCCATTCGTACGCTCGCGGAAGCGGCGCGTGAAACCGCGACGGATCGACGGCCGTCGTCTCCACCGAACCTTGCTCGACTGCCGCGGACAGCTCCCGAAGGCGGGGCTCGAGACGTTCCCACTCGTCGAGCGCCGCCTGGAGCGTCCGCGCGATGGCCGTCGCGGGGGCGTAGCGATCGCCCGCCCGGCTCACCACGACGAGGGTGCCGTCCCGGGTGCCGTCGCGGAGCGTTCCGAGCTTCATCTTCCTCCTTCACCCGGCGTGCGAGAGGGGCGGGCGTCCGCCACCGGTGAGCGACCGCACGTACTCGAGACCCGTCGCGATCGGTTCGCGCCGGTCGAACCGGAGCTCGAGCCGCTCGAGATCCGATTCGAGCCGCGCGACGAGGTCCGACCGTTCTCCGAGCTTCACCAGGCTCTCGAGCAGGTTCCAGCGGAGGAGCCATTCGTCGGGGAAAGCGACGTCCAGACGGTCCGCGATCGCGCGAAACTCGGCCCGGACGGCGCCGCCCCCGGGCGAACGGAGCGCAGCGAGCGCGCGCACGTACAGCGACTGGAGCTCGCGCTGCTCCGGATCGAACGTGCGAGGCTTCGGCACCGTCGTCTCCGGCGGCGCGGTCGGCTCGAAGAACCCCGACGCCGCACCGGCGCGCGCCGTGACGACCCGCTCCCCGAGCGCGAGCGGACAAGGGCCGGCGTGACGGAACGTGACGGCCTCCCCGCGACGGATCTCGACGTCGGCGAGCAGGACGACGAACACCCGCCCCTCCCGCGATGGCGCGACGGCGAGAAGCCGGCCGCTCACGCTCGCCCCGGACGAGAGCGAGAGCCGGAGGATCCCACGGGAGTCGACGTGACGTCCGACCGCGTCCGGTGACAGCGCGGAGAGCGGCGTCCCGTCCTCCAGGTTCCCCAGCGGAAGGACGAGGGAGGAGACGCGGGGCATGTCCTCCAGGCACGCACCGGCGCGCGCGACGGCGACCGGTCCGCGGAGCTCGACGAACTCGACGCGGCCGCCCTGTTCGTGGATTCGGGAGACCGTGCCGACCACCTCCGCGCCGGAGTCCAGGACGAGCGTCGCGAGGTCCTCGCTCGCGAGGGCTTCCCGGAGCGCGGCCGCTCCCCCCTTCCGACAGGCGAGCGTCCCGCTCACCTCGTCCAGTACTTCGTCGAGCTGGGAGAGGCTCCGGGCGACGAAGAGCTGCGGCTGCGCTCTCGTGATGTCGTAGTCCACGTCCACGCAGGCGGCCGAGAGCGGCACCTTGCGCACCTCCGGGAGGCGCAGGAAGAACGCCTCGCCGATCGACGAGAGGAGCCCCGCGCCGTACAGGCGGTAGTCCGTCGGAGTGCCCACGAGTCCGTACTCCGCGGTCCACCAGTAGAGCCGCGCGATGCGCGCCGATTCGCTGACGAAGCCCGCCGCGGCGGCCCGCTCGCGTTCGAGGGCCCGCTCGGCCGCCGCGACCTCGAACGGAGTGCTCGCCGGGTTCTCCTTCACCTCGGAGAGGAGGTAGATGGCATCGTACACGCGTCCGTCTGCCGGTCGCCCGAAGGCCGTCCGCGCGACCTCGCCGATGCGACGGAGGTACCGCGCGAAGTGCGGCTCGGCGAGGAACGGCGCGTGCCCGGCTGCTTCATGGATGATGTCGGGAGCCGGCGTGTACGTGAGGTGCCGCGACGTTCGGATGTCGGCGGCGATGGGCAGGATCCCGGCGGCCTGGAACTCCTGGAACGCACGCGGGGGCACGAAGCCGTCCACGCACACCGCCCGCCACCCGAAACGGGACAGGCCGGCGTCGACGTCCTCGATCCGCGGGATCCGGTCCACCTGGATGCCCGTCGCGGCGAACCCCGATCGGTACGCGCCGTGCGCGGTGTCGAGCAGGCGAGCATGCGTCTGCATCACCACGAACCGCCAGACGGCCTGGTCTTCCTCCGTGTACTGCTCGTAGTCCTGTCGGACGACGAACTTGCGGAGATGCGGCGGCACGACGCTGTGCTGCACTCGTCTCAGTGTAGCGCTCTCGTGGCGGACTGCCCGAACGCGGGGACGGTTCGCCCCCCGGGCCAACGCGCTGCGTAGTCGCGCGTCCCGCGCAAGTTCACGACCATCCCGCGACGGTCAGCGCCACGAACGGGCAAACGACGCGGAACGCTCGGTCCGCGCCGCTCACGGCGGGATCGGCAGCAGGCGCCGTCATGAACGGACCGGTCTCGAATCCGCGGACGCCGAGCGTGAAGTACGCAGCGCCGTCGAGCCGTCCGTCGGTGCGTCGCGTCCAGGCTTCGACGTCGATCCCGAGCGAAACGCCGCGCGTCCAGGTGGTCTCGCGCTGCAGTCCGTCGGTGGACGGATCGTCGCTCCGGACTTCCCAGAGCGCGCCGAACCCCACCTCGGCGGTGACGAAAGGACGGACCCAGCGGAAGTCCGGCTGGAGACGGAGCACGAGGGCGGCGTGCCGAAGCTCCGTGGATCGCGTGACGGCGCCTGAGTCGGAGCCGATGGCGCCAGAGAGCGTCTCTTGATCGAGCAGAAGCACCCCGGCGCGCACCCCGAGCGTCAGCGGCAACGCGCGCGGCCCCACGCCGAACTCGACCATGTACCCCGGAGCGACGGGAAGGGCGCCCTGCCGGAGCGGCCCCGACGCGAAGCCGAACTCGCCCGCGATCTCCCCGTACCCGCGCAGGGGTTCTGCCGCTCGCGCCGGCTCGGCGAAGAGCGACAGCGTCACTCCGAGGAGAAACCGGCACACCCAGGTGTTGCTGGACGAGCACGGCAGACGCGGAAACGTCGAGAAGGAAGCGTCGCGAAAGGTCACGACGCCGAACAGGAGCAAGCGGTGTGCCGCACCGTGGAGGCCGCCGAGGGAGTCCTCCGCGACCTCGGAATGCGGTCGGTCCGACCTCGTACGACCACCGCGGCCACCCTGGGGCGCTCCCGGGGCCACCTAAAACAAGTGCCGCGCGCCACGCGACCCACGATCACGGACGCGTCGTTTCGCGCGCCGTCACCTCAGGTGGTCGCATGATCGAATCGATTCGACACGTCGTAGCGCTCGCGGGCATCGCGGGCGTTCTCGTCACGGGAGCGTGCAGCCCGACGGCCGGGAGCGACCCCGACGCGGCCCCGCAGCCGCCGGCAGCGACGGGCGCGTGCTCGCCGGAAAATCTCACGCAGGCGTGCTCGTGTGGACTCCAGTCCGGCCGGCAGACCTGCCTTCAGGGACAGTGGTCCGCGTGCGAGTGCGCGAGCGCGACGCTCGGCGGCGTGCCCACCAGCACGGGCGACGCCGGCGGTGGAAGCGCGCCGCTCTCGTTCCCCGGCAACGACCGGTCCGACATCACGTTCAGCTGGAACGGTGTCGCCCCGCCCGGGAACGACGGAAGCTGCCCGCCCGGCACGTACGAGGGGAACCTCGAGGGCGTCTACTACTCGATCCTGAATCCGACCCCCATCGGGCTCCCGATCGCGAACTTCGACCTCCCCGGGCAGCCGTCCGGATTTCACTTCGAGCTCGCGCCGGCAGCGGGCGGCGAGACGATCCAGAAGGTGAAGGGCGAGGTGAACGGACTCGCCGACGCGCTCTTCCCGTTCAAGGCGCAGGTGGACGGCGAGCTGAACTGCCGCACGGCGACGTTCACCGGAACCCTGCACGACGGCTGGTACGCCATCCTCGTCGACGGCCTTCTCCCCCAGAAGTTCGAGGGCGTCGCGAGCGCGAAGTACGACAAGCGCACGCACACGTTCATCAACGGAAGCTGGGACGTCGCGGAGACGACCGCCACCCCGCCCGGAAAGCTCGCTCCGACCCTGCCACGCGACCTAGCGCGGGACGGCTACGGCGGGTCCGGAGATTTCGCGGGCGCGCTCCCGACCGATCCGAGCGATCCGAACCTCACCCCGTGCCCGGGCGGTCTCACGTGCGGCCAGGGCCCGCTCGGGCCGAACAAGGCGCTCTGCATCAACGCGCTCGGCGCGCCCACGTGCACCACGGACGCCGACTGCAACCTCTCCTTCCCCGGAGAGAACATCCCCTGCCTCAAGGCGAGTCTCTTTTCGATCTGCATCCGGGAGTGCAAGAAATGAAGACGCGAAACGTCGTGCTGTTCGCCGCTCTCGTCGCCGTCGGGGGCTGCAGCGCCGCGGGCGCCGATCCTTCCACGGACTCGCCGACGGGCACGGCGCCCGCCGCCGTGACGTGCAACGTCTCGGGACAGCAGCCGTGCTTCTGTCCGGACGGAACGGAGTCGGGGACGCAGAGCTGTCTCGGGGGCGTTCTCTCGAGCTGCAGCTGTCCGACCGTGGCACCCGTCGGGACGGATCCCGGCGGCACCCCCACGACGGCCGCGAACCTCTGCTCCGATCTGAGAGGAAAGCGCTCCTGCAACGCGACGAGCTACGCCTCGCAGCAGGTTCCGTCGAGCATCCTGTTCGTGGTGGATCGGAGCGGGAGCATGGCGTGCAACGCGCCCCCGGTGCAGACGGTCGAGTCCTGCAACTCGAACCCCACGCGTCTCGATCCGAATCAGCCCTCCCGCTGGGAGACCACGGTGAAGGCCCTGACGGACACGTTCGCGGGGCTCTCCGGTTCGACGGCCTCGATCGGGCTCTCCCTCTTCAGCACGGACGGCTTCTGCGGCGTGGACTCCGCGCCCGCGGTGGAGCTCGGCCCGGCGAGCGCCGTCCAGCTCTCGGCGCTCACGAACGCGCTCTCCGGGGATCCCGCCGGCGGGACTCCGATCGTCGGGGCCGTCATCGAGGCGTATCACCACCTGCACGAGGAGCTCCACGCGCCCGGCAACCGGTACGTCGTCCTCATCACGGACGGCGAGGAGAGCTGCGGCACCCAGGGCGACGAGACGGATAAGGCGGATCTCCAGGCGGCCCGGACGCTCCTCCTCCAGACCGAGGTGAAGAAGGCACGCGACGCGAACATCCGCACGTACGTGATCGGCGCGCCCGGGAGCGAAGGCGCGCGCGGCTTCCTCTCCGAGCTCGCCTTCGCCGGCGGCACGGCGAAGGACCCGAACTGCGTCCACGGCGAGGGCACGGACGGCAACTGTCACTTCGATCTGACGGCCGCGACGGACTTCTCCGACGTGCTCGGGACGACGCTGAAGAACATCAGCGGCCGCGCGCTCGGATGCGAGTTCAAGACGCCGCCGGGCGCGAGCGCCCTCGTGAACGTGCAGTACAGCCAGAACGGCGGAGACCCGGTGTGCTTCCCCCAGGCGGACGGCCCCTGCGAAGGCGGCGCGAACGGCTGGCAATTCGCGAAGGACGCCGCCGGCAACGACGACCACGGCCGGGTCGTCCTCTGCGGGCAGGCGTGCGAGACGGTGAAGGCGGATCCGTCCACCGTGGTGGACGTGATCCTCGGGTGCCAGGTGCTGCGGTAGGGCGTTCCGCGCCGTTCAGACGTAACGGCGCCGACTGCGCGAGCGCGACATTCGGACCGAAACCCCACTACGAGTCGGACGACCGGGTGCACGCCGTCACGGCTCGCAGACGCCGCCGGCACACTTGCCCGCGCAGACCTTGAAGCAGCGGCCACAGTGGTTCGGATCTCGCGAGAGATCGACGCACGACACGGCGCACAGGACTTCATTGCTGGCGCAGTCGCCCTCTTTGCCCGGCTGGCCCCCGGTGGCGGCATCCGCGACCGCGCCGGCGGTTCCGAGTGAACCGCCCGCGGCGTTCCCGACCCCGCCCGTCTCGTTCGTGGCCCATCCACCGCGCCCGCCCGAAGACGCGACGGCGCCGTTACCGCCCTGCGCTGCCGCGCCGCCTCCTCCCTGACCGGGAGCCGTGACCGACCCCCCGCACGCGAGAGCACCAAGCATCGGGAGCAGCGATGCGCTGAGGCGGATCGATCGCTTGGACGACGCGGGGTGCATTCGCTCCGCTGCGAACATCCTACGACCGAGGCCGCGCCGGCAACCGGCCGAGGGGTTCCGCGCCGTTCAGACGTAACGGCGCGGCTGGCGATTGCCCCACTGGCGACCGCTGGCGGGGCGATGCCCCGCAGGCTTTCCGGCATCCGTCGGGCGTGCGTCACCGGACGCCGGAACGGCCCGCTCCGCGTGCGCTCGCTCGGGATTGCCGTTCGCGTGATGCGGCCGAGACTGGCCTCCGTGCATGGCGCGGGGCCGATTCTGGCCACCGCCGTCGTGGTGCGACCGCGACTGGCCGAAATTCGCGGGTCCTCGCCTCGCCTCGCCGGCGTTCGCGGGCTCGGGCGCCGGGCCCTGCCCCCCGACGACGGCGAGACGACACCGGATGAGCTTCTCGATGTCGGTGAGGTACGCGCGTTCGTCCCGATCGCAGAACGAGATCGCGCGGCCCGTCGCGCCGGCACGCCCCGTGCGACCGATGCGGTGCACGTAGCTCTCCGCGACGTTCGGGAGGTCGTAGTTGACGACGAGCGAGATGCCCTGGACGTCGATCCCGCGCGCCGCGACGTCCGTCGCGACGAGTACGCGCGTGGTGCCCTTGCGGAAGGCGTCGAGCGCGCGCTCACGGGCGTTCTGCGTCTTGTTGCCGTGGATGGCGGCCGAACCGAAGCCGGACTTCTCGAGCGCCGTCGAGAGACGGTTCGCGCCGTGCTTCGTTCGGGTGAACACGATCGCCCGCTCGACGGTCTCGTCCCGGAGCACCGTCTCGAGCACGCGACGCTTGTCGGCGTGCGCGACGAACATGACCGACTGCTCCACCGTCGGCGCCGTCGTCACGACGGGCGAGATGGAGACCCGCGCCGGGTCTTTCAGCATGGCGCGCGCGAGCTTCTCCATGGCCGGCGCGATCGTCGCCGAGAAGAAGAGCGTTTGCCGGACTCGCGGAATGAACTCGATGATGCGGCTCACGTCGCGAACGAAACCCATGTCCAGCATCCGATCCATCTCGTCCAGCACGAAGTGCGTGACGCCGTCGAGCTTCAGGATGCGTTGCTTCAAGAGGTCCAGCAGACGGCCCGGAGTCGCGACGAGGATCGCCGGCTCCTCGCGGAGCGCGCGCTCCTGCCCGCGCTGATTGACACCGCCGTAGATGACGGCGTGGCGGACGCCGAGGTACTTGCCGTACGCGGTGATGCGTTCGCCGATCTGTCCGGCGAGCTCACGCGTCGGCGTGAGGATGAGCGCGCGGACGGCACGCGACTCGGAGCCCGAGAGCCCCTGCAGGATCGGCAGCACGAAGGCCGCCGTCTTGCCGGTGCCGGTCTGGGCGCAGGCAAGCACGTCCCTCCCGGCGAGCGCGGGCGGGATCACCTGGGTCTGCACGGGCGACGGCTCGGTGTACTTCTCTTCCAGCGCCGCGCGAACGATGGGCGCGACCAGGCCGAGCGCGGTGAACGGCGAGTCGGCGATCGCCGCGGCGAGCTCCGGGGTGACGGGGATGGGCGCGACAGGCGCCGTCGCGCGGGGACGGGGTTCGGAGGCGGGCGGTTGCCTGAAGTCGTGGCGGTGCGCCGGCTTGCGGCGCGGGAAACTCTGAAAACTCACGGATGACGGTCTCTTCTCGCGGCAGCGCTGTCTTGCGCTTCTTTTCTGGTGCCGTCCTCGGATGCCGCGCGTCCAGAAAGGCGATTCGAGGCCCTTCTGGGTCCCGTCGTCACGCTCCAGAACAGCGACCGGTCCACTGGACGGAGCGCTGACTCGAAGCGTGAGTCGCCGCTTTCTAGCGCTTCGGAGGGCGTAGCGCAAGTTCAGGCAGCAAAATCGCGGATTCCGCGCGGGCCGGAAACCGCTCTGTAGTATGCGGACGAACGGAGTCCCCATGACGTCAGTTCGCCTCCTCTCGATTGCGCTGGTCGCGCTCGCTTCATGCGCGTGCAGTAACACCGACGGCTCCCCGAACCAGACACCAGTCGGCGCCGCAGACGCCGAAGCCGGTGGACACTCGAACACGGATTCGGGCTCTTCCGCATCGGGAACGGATGCAGAGGCCGGCGGCGCGCCCGCATACGTGGAGGTCCCGGCGAAGGACCCCTACACGAAAGCGTGCTCGACCGCGCGCTGGGGCAAAGTGTCGGACGCCTGCTGGAGCTGCCTCTGCGGCGCCTGCGCCGGACAGCTGAACGCGTGCGACACCGACTGCATGGGCATCTTCGTGTGCGCCGAGAAGAATCAGACGCTCGTGAACGTCGGGGCGGACATCCAGTGCGAGATCCGCGCGACGGCGGTCTCCTGCTTGACCACGCCCGAGGCTCAAGCAGCCACGCAAGCGCTCCTGAACCTCGACGGCTGCCTCATCGCTCACGGCAGCGCGCCCGAGCGTTTCCGTGCGTGCGAGGCCGAATGCCAGGTGCCGTACCCGGGAGACGTCTGCGAGCGGTTTCCGGCGCAGTGAGATCCCGGCGAGCCGTCCCCCGCCATCATCGCGACGCCCCGGCAACCCGTACACCGGGACCGGTGCGTCCAATCGCGGAGGGGTGTAAAGTCGGCGACGGTGGGTAAGACGCTGTCTCTGGGGGAAACGCGAGACGGGGCCGTGCGCCCGAGGGGGCTCTGATGTGGACCAACGTCTGGATCGCGCTCGCGCTCGGCGTGGTCGGCCTGGTCGGAAAGGTCCTCGGGAGCGGCCTTCACCTCGACGAGCTCGGCGCTCGCTTGCGGGTCGCGCTCGCGGCGGGCGCGGCGTTCGTTCTTCATCACCCGTACGGGGTGCTCTCGAGCGTATGTATTCTCCCCTCCGTCCTCGGCTGGGGACTGACGTTCACTCTCGTCTCGCCGGAGGCAATCGACGCCGCGATGTCGGGGCTCGACGCCGCAGAGCTCTGCCACGCGAAGGCCGAACGACTGTTCGTGGACCTGATGACACACGCCGCGCCGGAATCGGCGGGGCCCGACGCCCGCACGGCGTCCATCGCCTGGCGGTTTCCGGACAAGGACGGGTTCGGCGGACGGCTCTACCTGGACGACGAGGGGTTCCTCACGTGCTCGCTGCACGGCCGCTCGCCGCGTCTCGTCGAACCCCTCGTCGACTGGCCTTCCAAGGAAGGAAAGGACTCGGAGGAACTGAAGGCTCGATGTCACGCGGAGATGCGACGCCTCTCCCTCCAGCTCTCGTCTCCCGATCTGGATGCAGAGGCGCGCCCGGACTGGACGCCGCGAGACGAATACGTCGAGAAGTCGCTACCCCAATCGGACCATTTCGGCGGAACGGTCTTCATCGACGACGACGGCAGGCTCCGCTGCACGCTCCACGGCATCGCGGAAAACACCTTTCCGCTGAGTCGCTACGCGAAGAGGAAGCCGTGACGCTCCTCCAAGGCTCGCAGCACGCCCCGAGAACCATCGACGCCGTCGAAGCACGGGCAGCCGTTCGCGCCGCTACCCTGGAGCACGGCGTCCCCTCCGCGTCGCCTCGAGTGATCGAAGGACTCTCCGCGGTGCTCTGGTGGCTTCCCTGTTCGGATCTCGGCCGCATCGTCGCACCAGTCGCTCTTCCGCGCGCCCGCGCGATCGTCCCGCCCACGGCGCGTGAGTATCGCTTCGTGCCCGGGGACCCGCTACTCGGCGACGAAGACGAGATCGTGCGGTCCACGCACGCGCGGCGCTACGTCCCGTTCTGGGTGCTCGGCGGAGAGGATGGCGCGTACGCCGTGGTGGACGCGGCAGCGGCGGAGGTCGTCGCGGGCGAGCTGCCCGTCCCGTCGGAGCAGGCCTCGAAGCGACTCTACTTCTTCGTCGCTCTCGCCATGATGATCGTGTGTGCCGTCGGGGTGCTGCTCTTCTCCGTGACGGCCTGGGCCGCCGGCATGTGCCGATTCCTCCCCCGTGGCGCGTTCGGCGATCGGGTTCCGCTCGGGCTCGCGGCGATTCTCGCGCTCGTCGTGTTGCCGCGCACGTTCGTCGTCCTTCCGCGCGCGCTCGCGGAACCGGTGGCCCGAGCCTCGACGGGCTACGTCTCGCTCCCGCTCGCGGGCACCGAGCGAGCGCTCGTTCGCATGGTCGGCTGGCTGGCGCTCTCCTCGAGCGTCCCACAGGGCGCGCAGGCGTTCACGCGGACCTTCACGGGGGACGAGGATTTGCTCCTGCCCCTGGTGTGGTTCTCGGTCCACGTCTGCGTGGCCATCGTGGCGTTCTGGGCTGCGCGTGCGAACGCTCCCTCGCGCCGTTCCGATCCGCTTCCGCTCCGCGATCCGGGGGATGCGGACGTCGCCCGCACCGTGCGTACGATCGTGATCGTCGGAGCCGCCGGGCTCACCGGGGCCGTCCTCGGCAACCTGTTCGAGCTCTTCCGGTGGGTTCCGGACCTCGGTAGTCCGCCGGCAACGATTTGGATGCATCGGGGAGGCCAGATGGGCGCGCTCCTCGGTCTCACGATCGCGCCCATGGAGCGGGTGTCACGCCTGTCCGCCGCCCTCGGGATCTGCGTCGACCTTCTCCTGTCGAGCTTGCTCGGGGCCGTCCTTTCGCTCGTCGCGGGGTTCCTGCTGGTGGCCGTCCCGCTCGCCGTGAGAGCGTTTCGCGAACGCGGCGCGGAAGAGTGGCGAGGGATCTTGTGGGCATCCGCGAAGCAATCCTGGGCGTTTCAGTTCGGATCGGCTGCGGGCCGGGTCGCGGGGACCGTCGCGGCACTCTTCGCCCTCGGCGTCGCGGGCTCGTCGCTCGGCGAGGTGCTCGGCGAGCGCCTGGGGGGCATCCTCGCGCTCTCCCTGTCCGGCGAGGAGGAATCGTGACGACGGAGGGCCGCGGGAGTCTCCGGGCGACCGCTCGCTGCACCCCGCATGGCCTCGCTTACGATCCGTCGAGCGCGACCGGGTGCGTCCTGTGCCGGCGGGAAGGCGTGGGAGCCGACGTCGGGCGACCCATCGACGAACCGCCCCGGATCCCCCTCGGCATTCGTGCGGTGCGGTGGCTCGCGGTGTTCTCGACCGTCGTCTCGATCGCGGGCGTCTTCTGGGGCACGCGGGGAGATCGCTCCAGGGCAGCGGCCTCGCTTCCTCCGGAAATCCCGCGACGACAGCGGGGCGCAGCGCCTCCGCCCTCGGCGGCGCCCGTGGCGGCGGCTCCGTCGCGCGCGCCGCCACCGCCGACCGGCGCGTTCAGCGTCGAGTTCGAGCCGTCCGCTGCACCACGCGGCCCGAAGCAACTGGACCGCGTCAACCAGGCCGAGATCGGAGAACTCGCCGCGCACCTGCACGCACGTGTCACCCCCGTTCCGGTGATGGACGAAGGCGCGAGCACCGGCGTCACCGAGCTCGTCGGGCTCCACTACCAGAACCCGGCATCGATCCCGGTCATTCAATCCAAGGTCCTCCGCGCCGCCATCCGCGGAAATGTCGTCGCGGCGAACGTCGCACGGCAGACGTTTCACGTTCTCGGGCAGGAGCAGCAACTCGCCGTCTTCGTCCCCGTCGCGTCGGCGTCGCCGCAGATCCACACCGCCGAGGAGCGACAATGGTGGTCGGAATTGAACCGGAAGGCGGAAGCCGGCGACCCGTTCTTTCTCCTGACACGCGCCGCGATGCGCTTCGAGGGGCACGGCGTCCCGAAGGACGTCGAAGCCGCGCTCGACGACGCGCGGAGCGCGGAACGCCGCGGCCTCGTCTACGCGAAGGTCTTCCTCGGCAAGGCCTACTATGCCTTCGAGGAAATGGTCGACCTCCCGAAGGGCCTCGCGTTCCTGGAGGAGGCCGGAGCGGCGGGAAATCCGGAGGCCTGGTTCTTCCTCGCCGACGCCGCTTCCGAGGGCGTGATGGGCCCGAAGGACCCGTCTCGGGCGGCGTCCCTCTGGAGACGCTCGGCCGAGGCCGGCTACCTGCCCGCGCAGGTGCTACTGGCTCGCAGCTACCGACTCGGCGACGGGATCACTCTGGATCGTGGGCTCGCCGAGCGGTGGCTCAGGCTCGCCGCCGCGCAAGGCTGGCAGGAAGCGCTGGACGATCTGGGCGTCTACTTTCCGAAGTGAAGACGGCGCCATGGCGTCACGCCGCGGAGGCCGTCACACCGTCAAATGCCGGCTCACGAGCTCCGGCGTCAGCTCGGATATTCCGCCCTTCGCGACGGCGCTGCCGCGGTCCATGATGACGAAGTCCGTCGCGACCTTGCGGGCGAAGGGGAGCTTCTGTTCGACGAGGAGAATCGTGAGCTTCTCTTCCTCGTTCAGCTTCCGGAGGATGCTCGCGATGTCGCTCACGATGTTCGGCTGGATGCCCTCCGTGGGCTCGTCCAGGATGAGGAGCTTCGGGTGGAACGCGAGCGCTCGGCCGATCGCGAGCTGCTGCTGCTGCCCGCCGGAGAGATCGCCACCGCGGCGCTTCGCCATGTCGCGCAGCACCGGAAAGAGCTCGTAGATGCGCGCGGGGACCTTGCCGTCTCCGGCTGCGATGGCGGAGAGCTCGAGGTTCTCGGAGACGGTGAGCTCCGGGAAGATCTCGCGCCCCTGCGGGACGTAACCGATCCCCTTCCGAGCGCGGAGCTCGGGCGGCCGCCCGGCGAGATCTTCGCCGCGGAACCTGATCGCACCGCTTCGCGACGGGAGGAGGCCCATGATGGCCCTGAGGAGCGTCGTCTTTCCGACTCCGTTCCGTCCCATGAGGCAGGTGCAGCTGCCGTCCGGCACGTCCAGAGTGAGGTCTCTCAGGATGTGGCCTTCGCCGTAGTACTGGTTCAGCCCCGCGACTTCGAGCATCTCACTCTCCGAGATACACTTCGACGACCCTCGGATCCGCCTTCACCTGGTCGAGCGTCCCCTCTGCGAGGACGCTCCCTTCGTGGAGCACCGTGACCTTCTTCGCGAGGCTCCGGACGAAGTCCATGTCGTGCTCGACGACGACGACCGTGCGCGCTCCGGCGAGGGACGTGAGGAGCTCGGCCGTCCGCTCCGTCTCCTCGTGCGTCATGCCGGCGACGGGCTCGTCCACGAGGAGCACCCTCGGGTCCTGAACGAGGAGCATCCCGATCTCGAGCCACTGCTTCTGACCGTGAGAGAGCTCCCCTGCCCTCCGCGCGCCGGCGCCCGTGAGCCCGATGGTCTTCAGCGTGTCCGCGATCCGGTCCTTTTCGGAGCTCGTCAGACGGCCGAAGATGGAGCGGAAGACGCCGCGATCGCCGGCGAGCGAGAGCTCCAGGTTCTCGAACACGGTGTGACCCAGGAAGACCGTGGGGCGCTGGAATTTCCGCCCGATTCCCAGACGGACGATCTCGTACTCGGAGAGCTCCGTCAGATCTCGCCGGTCCCCGACGAGGAGGACGTGCCCCTCGTCGGGCTTCGTCTTGCCCGTGATGACGTCCATCAGCGTCGTCTTGCCGGCGCCGTTCGGACCGATGAGACAGCGGAGTTCGCCTTCGTCCAGGACGAGGGTGAGCTGGTTCAGCGCCTTGAAACCGTCGAAGCTGACGCTCACGTTGTCGACGACGAGCGACGCCTTTCGCTTCGTGACGAGCGCGTCGTACCGCGCGTCGTCGAGCTTCGGCTTCTTGCCGAAACCGGAGAGTCGCTTCTTCGAAGCAGGCGGCGGAGCCTCCGGGGCCCGTCTCGCAGGCTCGGCCACGGCAGAAAGATCGGGAGCGCTGCTCGCCATTTCTTCTTCTTTCAAGTGGAGAGCGAGCCCTTCCGGTCCAGCGTGCCGACGACGCCTCTCGGCAGGAAGAGCGTGACGACGATGAAGATCGCCCCGAGCACGTAGAGCCACGCCTCCGGCACGGCGACCGTGAACCAGCTCTTCCCGGCGTTCACGAGGAGCGCGCCGACGGCGGCGCCGAGGAGCGTGGAGCGGCCGCCGACCGCGACCCAGATCGCCATCTCGACGGAGTTCGAGGGCTGCATCTCGCTCGGGTTGATGATACCGACCTGCGGCACGTACAGCGCGCCGGCGACGCCGCAGAGCACCGCCGAGAGCACCCAGACGAAGAGCTTGTACCGCTTCGGGTCGTAGCCGGAGAACATGAGACGGCCCTCGGCGTCCCGGATTGCACGGAGGATGCGCCCGAGGCGCGAGGTCACGAGGAACCGGCAGAGCAGGTAGCTCGCGAAGAGGAAGACGACGGAGAAGACGTAGAGCCCCGCCTTGGTGGACGGATCCGCGAGCGGGTAGCCGTAGATCTGCTTGAAGTTCGTGAGCCCGTTGTTTCCGCCGAAACCCGTGTCGTTGCGGAAGAAGAGGAGCATGAGCGCGAACGTGAGCGCCTGCGTGATGATGGAGAAGTAGACGCCCTTGATCCGCGACCGGAACGCGAACCACCCGAACACCCACGCGAGGAGCCCCGGCACGACGAGCGCGACGACGAGCGCGAGCCCGAAATCGTCCATCCCGCGCCAGAACCAGGGGAGCTCCTTCCAGTCCAGAAACACCATGAAATCCGGCAGCTTGCTCCGGTAGACGCCCTGCTCGCCGATCGAGAGCAGGAGGTACATCCCCATCGCGTAGCCGCCGAGCGCGAAGAACACGCCGTGACCGAGGCTCAGGATCCCCGCGTAGCCCCAGATGAGGTCCATCGCGACCGCGACCATCCCGTAGCAGGCGAACTTGCCGAGGAGCGTGACGACGTAGTCCGGGGCTCCGGAGAACGGCACCCCGGCGACGAGCGCGAGGAACACGATACCGAGGACGAGCCACGTCCGCGGCGAGTGCATCTCCCGGAGCCTTTCGACGAGCGCGCTCACGTCGCCTCCGCGAAGCGGCCCTTCTGGGCGAAGATCCCCTGCGGGCGCTTCTGCACGAACAGGATGATGAACCCGAGGATGACGATCTTCCCGAGCACGGCCCCCGCCGCGGGCTCCAGGATCTTGTTCAGGATGCCGAGGCCGAACGCACCGACGATGGTCCCGAGGAGCTTCCCCACGCCGCCGAGCACGACGACCATGAACGAGTCCACGATGTAGCCCTGGCCGAGCTCCGGACCGACGTTCCCGAGCTGGGACAGCGCGACGCCGCCGAGTCCGGCGATCCCGGAGCCGATGCCGAACGTCCACATGTCCACGCGCCTCGTCGCGATGCCGAGCGCCGCCGCCATCTCGCGGTTCTGCACGACGGCGCGGAGCTCGAGGCCGAGCTTCGTCTTGTTCATGACGAGCCACGTGAAGAGGACGACGAGGGCGCTGAAGAAGATGACGGTGACGCGGCTGTACGTCAGCACCACGCCGGGGAGGAGCTGGTAGCCGCCCGAGAGCCACTCCGGGTTCGCGACGGTGACGTTCTGCGCACCGTAGATCATGCGCACCGTCTGGATGAGGACGAGCGAGATGCCCCACGTGGCGAGGAGCGTCTCGAGCGGTCTTCCGTAGAGGTGGCGGATGACCGTGCGCTCGAGGACGACGCCGACCCCGAACGTGAGCGCGAACGCCACCGGTACCGCGAAGAACAGGTAGGCGTCCTGGTGCGCCGGGAAATGGGACCCGAAGAACCCCTGCACGGAGAACGTCGCGTAGGCGCCGAGCATGAGCATCTCGCCGTGCGCCATGTTGATGACCCGCATCAGGCCGAACGTGATCGCGAGCCCGAGGGCCGCGAGGAGGAGCACGCTGCCGAGGCTCACGCCGTAAAACAGGTGACCGACGGCGCCGATGAGCGCGATCTTCGACTCGAGCGACCCGAGCGTCCTCTTCGCCGCAGCGCGTACGGCAGGGTCCGGCTCGCTCGCGCCCGCGAGGCGATCCATGTCGCCTCTGAAACCGACGTCGCCCGATTCGGCGACGATCCGAACCGCGTGGAGGCGCACGGCGGCGTCCTTGCTCTCGAGTTCGCCATGGGCGAGCGCGAGCTCGAACGCCTTCTTCACCTCGGCGTCCGACTCCTCGACGAGCGCCTTGCGGAGGAGCGCGGCGCTGTCCTCGCTCGGCCGCTTCTCGAGCTCCGCTGCCGCGGTCAGCCGCACGGCGCGATCGGGGGAAGAGAGCCGTAGCGCCGCGAGGGCCGGTTCGACGGCGCGACGGAGCGCGTTGTCGAGCTCGACGCCGGTGAGCGGCCCGGACGGCGCGGGCCCGCCCGGGAGAGCGCTCTTCACCGCCCCGTCGTCGTCGATGAAAGCATGGCCCGCCGAATCGAACTTCAGCTTCTCGTCCGCGAGCGCCTCGAGCGCGGGGAGCGCCGCGACGTCCCCGCGCTCCGCGATGCGCGAGATCGCCTGGACGACGAGCGCGCCGTCCTTCGCCCCGAGGGCGGCCACGTCCGTTTCGGTCTCGCCCGCCGCCCGGGCGAGCCCCGAAAGGCTCACCCAGGCGACGACCAGATACGAAAGGAGCAGCGAGACGATTCTCATGTGCCGGGTCTCAGAGGGCGGCGGAGGCCGGCGGGGCGCCCGTCTTGAACTTCGCCTCGGTGCAGTTGCCGCACACCCAGGGGAAGCTCCAGTCGGCGACCTTCTTCGCGCTGTCCGGCACGAAGGGGCTCCACGGAGCCGCACGGATCGGGCCGTCCGTCTTCCAGACGACCTTGAACTGACCGTCCGCCTGCACTTCGCCGATGAACACCGGCTTGTGGAGGTGGTGGTTCTTGCCGTCCATGACGATGTCGAAGCCCGACGGCGACCGCACCATCTGGCCGCTCATTGCCTGCCGAACGGCGTCCACGTCCGTCGTGCCGGCCTGCTCCGCGGCCTGCGCCCACATCTTGATGCCGATGTACGTCGCCTCCATCGGGTCGTTCGTGACGCGCTTGTCGGCATCCGGAAGGCTCTTCGCCTTCGCGTAGTCCTTCCATTCCGCGATGAACTTCTTGTTCTCCGGCGTGTCGATCGACATGAAGTAGTTCCACGCGGCGAGGTGCCCGACGAGCGGCTTCGTGTCGATGCCGCGGAGCTCCTCTTCGCCGACGGAGAACGCGACGACCGGGATGTCCGTCGCCTTCAGGCCCTGGTTCGCGAGCTCCTTGTAGAACGGGACGTTCGAGTCGCCGTTGATCGTGGAGACGACGGCGGTCGGACCGCTCGCGGCGAACTTCTTGATGTCCGCGACGATGGTCTGGTAGTCCGCGTGCCCGAACGGCGTGTACTTCTCCATGATGGCGTCGTCCGCGACGCCCTTGCCGTGGAGGAAGTATCGGAGGATCTTGTTGGTGGTGCGCGGGTAGACGTAGTCCGTACCGAGGAGCACCCAGCGCTTCGCGCCGCCGCCCTTCGGGCTCATCAGGTATTCCACCGCCGGAATGGCCTGCTGGTTCGGCGCGGCGCCCGTGTAGAACACGTTGAAGGAGGACTCTTCGCCCTCGTACTGCACCGGGTAGAAGAGGAGCCCGTTCAGCTCCTCGAACACGGGGAGCACGGACTTCCGCGAGACGGACGTCCAGCAGCCGAACGTGACCGCGACGCCGTCCTTCTGAATGAGCTCGCGCGCCTTCTCGGCGAAGAGCGGCCAGTTCGACGCCGGATCGACGACGACGGGCTCGAGCTGACGCCCGAGGACGCCGCCGGCCTTGTTGATGCTCTCGATCGTCATGAGCGCGACGTCCTTCAGCGACGTCTCGCTGATGGCCATCGTTCCGGAGAGCGAGTGCAGGACGCCGACCTTGATGGGGCCGGTCTCCTTGCCCTTCGGAGCCTTCGCGGCGGGCGCTTCCTCCGCCTTCGGTGCGGCTGCGGCCGCCGAAGCGACGGGGGCCGGCGGGGCCTCCCCCGGGCCCTTGCAGCCGACGAGAGCTGCCGCGAGTGTGATGGTACTCCAGATCAGATGTTTCATCAGATGCTCCCCGAGGCGTTGCCTCGTAGTGAAGATGTCAGGGACCGAGCGTCCCGAGCCGTCGCTCACGTGATGCGCTGGTCTTCGCCCGCGCGTGGTTTCGCGTGAATGTCGGCGTCATGATCTCGCGGTGTCTCTTGGGCTCGAACGCGCGTCCGGACGCGCTCAACCGATCACCTCCAGGAGCGCGTCGGAGCTCGACACGGCGCCGAACACGCCGTTTTGCATCGTGACCATCTCGAGCGCGGCGAGATGGTTCCCTGCGTCCGTCGCGGCCGTGCAGTCGGACAGGATGAGACACTCGTAGCCGCGGTCGTTCGCGTCCCGCATCGTGGTGTGGACGCAGACGTCCGTCGTGATGCCGGCGAGGACGAGGTTCCGGATCCCGCGCTGCCTCAGGATCATGTCGAAGTCCGTCGCGTAGAAGGACCCCTTCCCCGGCTTGTCGATGATGGGCTCGCCGGGGAGCGGCGCGAGCTCCGGGATGATCTCCCAGCCCGGTTCTCCACGGACGAGCACCCGACCGCACGGTCCGGGGTCCCCGATGCCTATCTGCGGCGGCCCGCCGCCCTGCACCCGGCGCGAGCGCCAGCGCTTGTTCGCGGGGAGATCCGACAGATCCGGCCGGTGCCCTTCGCGGGTGTGGACGACGTGAAAATCCCGCTCACGAAATCGGGCGAGGAGCCGCGCGATGGGCGCGACGACCGCGCGGGTGACGGAGATGTCGTACCCGAGGAGGTCGATGTAGCCCCCCTTGCCGCAGAAGTCCGTCTGCATGTCGATGACGACGAGCGCGGTGTTCGCGGGTGAGAGATCCCCGTCGAACGGCCACGGATAGGGATCGGCCGGAACGAATCGCATCGGCCCCTCGTATGCGCCGCCCAGCGTTTCGGGTTTCTTTCGCTCCCGCTTCTCGAACGCGCGAGGACGAATTCGACCGAGCGCGCGGGCGTGTTCATCCGACAAGGCGACTGGACGGCTCGAAAACGCGTCGACGCCCGCGATCGAAATTGCTTCGTGCGATCTCCGCGAAGTGAATCGGTGGAGACATGAGCCGAAAACAATCGGCGCACCATTGTCCACCTCGAGACGGCCGGAGAGCCGTCGACGTGCACGAAGCCATCAGTGCTTTTCAACGGAGAGGCGATGAACATCCGAAAGACGAACTTGTCGATGACTGCTCTGGGGACCGCGCTGTCTTCCGCGATCCTGCTCGTTCCGACGGCAGCGCTCGCGCAGGCGGCCGCCGCGCCGGCCCCCGCAGCGCCCCCGCCCGCGGCTCCAGCAGCGGCGGCACCCGCGCCGGCCCCCGCGGAGCCCG
>DASZXK010000078.1:0-39687 GCA_035545855.1 Polyangiaceae bacterium | reverse complement strand
CGCTCGCGCAGGCGGTCCATGTACACGTAGAAGACCGGCGTCACGTAGAGCGTGAGGAGCTGCGAGAAGAGGAGGCCGCCGACGACCGCGAGCCCGAGAGGCTGTCGCGACTCGGCGCCGGCGCCGTAGCCCGCGGCGATGGGGAGCGTGCCGAGGAGCGCCGCCATCGTCGTCATCATGATGGGGCGGAAGCGGGTGATGCAGGCGTCGTGGATCGCCTTCTCAGCGGTCACGCCCGGGCTCCGCTGCGCCTCGACGGCGAAGTCCACCATCATGATGCCGTTCTTCTTCACGAGTCCGACGAGGAGGATGATCCCGACGAACGCGTACACGTTCAGGTCCACGCCGAACGCCATCAGCGTCACGAGCGCGCCGAAGCCCGCGAACGGAAGCGCCGAGAGGATCGTCAGCGGGTGGATGAAGCTCTCGTAGAGGATGCCGAGCACCACGTAGATGACGAAGATCGAAACGACGAGGAGGAGGCCGAGCCCGGCGAGCGACGACTGGAACGCCTCGGCCGCGCCCTGGAACCGAGTCGTGATGCCGCCGGGGAGGACCCTCGCGGACGCCTCGTTCGCCGCCGCGACGGCCTCCGACAGGCCGTGCCCGGGGACGACGTTGAACGACACCGTGACGGCCGGGAGCTGCCCGGCGTGGTTCACCGCGAGCGGGCCCACCCCGGGCGCCGCCTTCGCGACCGTGGGGAGCGGCACCAGCGTGCCCGTCGCCGAGCGGACGTAGAGCTGGTCCAGCGCCGAGGGCTCACGAGCGGCGGCAGGGTCCACCTCCAGGATGACCTGATACGTGTTGTTGGCCGAGTAGATGGTGGAGACCTGTCGCGCGCCGTAGGCGGAGAAGAGCGCGTCCTCCACCTGCGCCGCCGAGAGGCCGTAGGCCGCGGCGCGGTCTCGATCGATGTCGACGTCCACCTCGGGGTTCTTGAGGAGCAGATCCGTGGTGACGTCCTTCAGGACGCCGGACTTCGAGAGCTCGTCCGCGAGCAGCGGGGCCGCGCGGTAGAGTTCCTTCGTATCCGTGCCCTGGAGGGTGAGCTGGTACTCGCTCTTCGTGAGCGTGCCGCCGATCCGGATGGGCGGAGGGACCTGAGGGAACACCCGCATGCCCGGGATCTGCCCGAGCTTCGGCATCAACTGCGCGATCACCTGAGGCGCCGAAGCGGTCCGCTCCTTTCGCGGCTTCAGGCGCATGAAGATGATGCCGTTGTTCGGCCCACCGATGCCGCCGCGCGAGCCGACGCTGCTCATGAAGTCCAGCACGTTCGGGTTCTGCCCGATGATCTTGGCGATCTGCTTCTGCCGCTCCTTGATGCTGTCGAAGGAGACGCCCTCGACGGCTTCCGTCATGGCGAAGATCTGGTCCGTGTCCTCGGTCGGGAGGAACCCCTTCGGGATCCGCTGGAACAGGAGCACCGTGGCGGCGAGGACGGCGAAGGAGAACGCCATCGTCGTCCGCTTCCACGCGAGGACGGCGCGAAGCGTGCGGTCGTAGACGGCGACCATCCAGTCGAAGCCGCGCTCCACGAAGCGATAGAGCGCTCCCTGCTTCTCCTCGTGCCCGGCCTTCAGGAATAGGCTCCCCATCATCGGCGTGAGCGAGAGCGAGACGAAACCCGAGACGAGGATGCAGATGGCGATGGTGACGGCGAACTCCTGGAAGAGCCTCCCGAGGATTCCGCCCATGAAGAGGAACGGCAGGAAGACGGCGACCAGGGAGATCGTCATCGAGAGGATGGTGAAGCCGATCTCTTGCGAGCCATCCAGCGCTGCCTGGAACGGACGCTTCCCCATCTCGATGTGCCGGACGACGTTCTCCAGCATCACGATCGCGTCGTCGACGACGAAGCCGACGGAGAGCGTCAGCGCCATCAAGGAGAGGTTGTCCAGGCTGTAGCCGAGCAGGGACATGACCGCGAACGTCGCGAAGATGGAGAGCGGCATCGCGAGGCTCGGGATGACCGTGGCGGAGAGCTTCCGGAGGAAGAGGAAGATCACGAGGACCACGAGCCCGAGCGTGAGGAGCAGCGTGAACTCCACGTCCGCGACGGACTCCCTCACCGTCTCCGAGCGGTCGAACAGGACGTTCAGGTCGATCGCCGCGGGGAGCTCGTTCTTGAACCGTGGAAGGAGCGCCTTCACCGCGTCCGACACCGCGACGGTGTTCGCGCCGGGCTGCTTCTGGACGCCGAGGATGATGGCGCGCTGGTCCACCGTCCAGGCCGCCGTCTTGTCGTTCTCCACGCTGTCAAGCGCGCGGCCGACGTCCTCGATCCGGACCGGGGCGCCGTCCCGGAACGCAACGACGACCTGGTCGTAGGCCTTCGCGTCGAGGAGCTGGCCGTTCGCCTGGATGGTGAAGGCCTTGTTCGGACCCCAGATCGTCCCGGTCGGGACGTTGACGTTCGCGTTCCGGATGGCGGTCGCGACTTCGTCTATCCCGATGCCGCGGCTCGCGAGCTTGTTCGGGTCGACCTGGACGCGGACGGCGTACTTCTGCGACCCGTAGATCTGGACCTGCGCGACGCCCTTGATGGTGCTGATGATCTGGGCGAGGCGCGTCTCCGCGAACTCGTTCACCGTGTAGAGCGGCACCGTCTTCGAGGCGAGGCTCAGGTAGATGATCGGCTGATCCGCCGGGTTCACCTTGCGGTAGCTCGGCGGCGCCGGGAGATCCCTCGGGAGCTTGGGCTGGGCGCGCGCGATCGCGGCTTGCACGTCGAGCGCGGCCGAATCCAGGTTCTTCGTCAGATCGAACTGGACGGTGATGCTCGTGAACCCGGTGATGTTGTTCGAGTTCATCGCCGCGACGCCGTCGATCGTCGAGAACTCGCGCTCGAGCGGCGTCGCGATGGACGCCGCCATGGTGTCGGCGTTCGCGCCCGGCAGCGTGGCAGAGACCTGGATCGTCGGAAAATCCACGTTCGGCAGCGCGCTCACGGGGAGCTTGCCGAAGGCGAGGAGCCCGAACGCCAGGATGGCGATCATCACCAGCGTCGTGGCGACGGGACGACGAACGAAGAGCGCGGAGAGGTTCACCGCGGCGGCCCCTCGGATCCGGGCGCCGCGCTCGCGCTCGTCTCCGCCTTCGGGGCCTTCACCTGGACGGCCGAACCGTTCCGCAGCCGGACCTGCCCGTCCGTCACGACGCTCTCGCCGGCGGCGAGCCCCTTCGTCACCACGGACTCTCCGTTCACGGTGCGGGACGTCTCGATGTGCCTGAGGGCGGCCTTGTGCTCCGGCGTGACCACGTACGTGTAGGCGCCGTCCTGGCCGATCTGCACCGCCGATTCGGGAATGACGATCGAGCCTCTCTCCACCGAGAGGCGGATGACGACGTCCACGAGCTGACCGGGCCAGAGGAGCTGGCCCTCGTTCCCGAAGGACCCCTTCATGTCGATCTTGCCGCTCGCCGGATCGACGGAGTTCTCGATGAAGGTGAGCGTTCCTTCCGCGGGGTCCGATGCGGAGCCGCGGGGCTTCGCTTCGACGGCGACGGTTCCCTTCGCCATCGCGTCCCGGATGCCGGAGAGGAATTGCTCGGGTACCGCGAACCGCACGTAGATGGGCGAGATCGTGCGGAGCGTGACCAGCGGGCGCGTGTCCGTCGCGCGGACGACGTTGCCGGCGTGCACGAGCAGACTGCCGGTCCGGCCGTCCATGGGGGAGCGGATCGCGGCGTACTGGACGTTGATCGTGCTCGACGTGATCGCTGCGCGGTTCGCGCCGAGCGTCGCGTCCATCGCGGCCGCGTTCGCGCGCTTCTGGCTCAGGTCGAGCTGAGTCGCGATGCCTTCGGCGGCGAGCTTCTCGAACCGCTCGAGCTCCTGATGGGCTTGCTCGGCGAGGGCGCGGCTCTTCTCGAGCTCTGCCTGCGCCGCGGAGAGCGACGCGCGGTAGGGCCGCGTGTCTATCGTGAAGAGGAGGTCGTTCTTCTTCACGAAGTCCCCCTCCTTGAAATGCACTTCCTGGATGAGCCCGCCCACCTGCGGAATCACCTGCACGGTGCTCACCGCCTCGGCGGTTCCGACGGCCCTGACCTCGACCGGGACGTCCTTCTGCTCGACGGGCGCGACGGTGACGGGCACCGGCGGAGGCGCTCCCTTGGCTTCCGACCCGGCCTTGGGCGAGCAACCGAGCAACGACGCGGCGAGAATGATCGCGGAGGAGCCGCGGCGCGGAGGGGCCGGCGCGCGACGAGAGGCTGAATGCATGGGGAAACGTACGTTCATGGGTTCTCCGCTCGGCGGAGAAGGAGGGCGGACCGACGCTGGATCCGCGAGGTACGCCGGCCGGAGTACCTCAGCTTCCCGGATAGACGAAATTGTACTCGGCCTGGGCCAGCGGGGGAGCTGCCTGGTCCTTGGGCGCGACGAGAGTCGGGGTGATCGGCCATGCGATGCCGATCGCCGGATCCCCGTGGTGGATGGCCCGTTCCGCCTCCGGCGCGTGCGTGTCCGTGCACTTGTAGGTGACCAGCGTCCCGTCTTCCAGGGCGAGGAAACCGTGCGCGAACCCGGCGGGAACCCAGAGCGCGAGGCGGTTTTCGGCCGAGAGAGTGCGCCCGACCCACTTACCGAACCACGGCGACCCGCGGCGGACGTCGACGGCGACGTCGAAGACGGAGCCGCGCACGACACGGACGAGCTTGCCCATCGCCCGCGGTTCTAGCTGGTAGTGGAGGCCGCGGAGCGTGCCCTTCCTCGACTCGCTCAGGTTGTCCTGCACGAAGACGGGGTCGAGCCCTGCGGCCTTCCAGGTGACGCGGGAGTGGGTCTCCGAGAAGAACCCCCGGTCGTCCCGGACGACGCCCGTCTCGACGATGCACACGTCGGGGATCTCCGTCTTCTCGATCTTCACGGGCATCGGCATGCGCGGATTCTACCGCGAAGGGTCCCCGCGGGAGTATCGTCCTCGGCGTGGCGGAGGCCAGCGCAGAGCGCCGTCCGGGCCAGTGCCTCGCGCTCGGTCTCGTCGCCCTGGGCGCCATCGTCGCGTTCTCCCCGTCGCTCGCGAACGGCTTCGTCTACGACGATCACTGGACGATCGAGGGGAACCGGGCCCTCCTGCTGCCCCTCCGGACGTTGCTCCGCGGACTTCTAGGCGGGAACGGAGTCCGTCTCGGCATTCCGGACGCCACCCGGCCCGCCATGGGGGTTTCGCTGTGGATCGACCGGCGCCTGTTCGGCCTTCACCCCGAAGGGCATCACCTCCACTCGCTCGTTTCCTACGCCGTGTGCTCGGTCGTCGCGACGCTCGCGCTCTTCTCGCTGTCACGCCGCCGCTCGACGGCGCTGATCGGGGGCCTTCTCTTCGCCGTGATGCCCCTCCACACGGAGGTCGTCGCGGCCGTGAACTACCGCGAGGATCTCATCGCGGCGACGAGCGTCTTTGCCGTCCTTTCCTACGTCTTCTGGCCCCGAAGAGGGAAACCCTTCGTCGATCACGCCGTGCTCGTCGCCGCGTTCCTCCTCTGGGGTCTCGCCGGCAAGGAAAGCGCGATCGTCGTCGTCCCGCTCCTCGCCGTGCTCCTGCTCGGCTCCCGGAAGGGGCGAGCGCGCGCGCGGTCGCATCTCGGCGCGCTCGGTTTCCTCGGCGCGGCCGTCGGCATCTTCGCGGCCTTCCGGACCTTCCTCGCGCTCTCGGGTGGGGACGACGTGCCGGTCTCCCTCTCGCCCCGCGGCGTCGGCGAACGGTTGTCGCGCACCGCCGGATATCTGGATTGGGCCTCGTATCGAACCTTCCTTCCGATCCGGGTCACGCCGGATCATCCGGCGCGCGGCGTGCCCTCGGCGGCGCACTTCGTCGTGCTCGGCGTCGTGGTGGCCGTCGTCGTACTCCTCGCGCGCAGGCGGCGTACCCGAACCGTCGCAGCGGGCGTCGCGATCGCACTCGTCGCCCCCCTCGCCACGAGCCCGCTCGTCTCGCCCATCAACGAGTTCGCCGATCGCTATCTCTTCGTCGGTACGCTGGGCGCCGCGCTGACCTACGGCGCCCTCGCGAGTGAGGCGCTCGACCTCGTCCCGGCTCGCGCTCGGCCGGCCCTCCTCATCGGGCTCTTGCCTCTCGTCCTCGCGTGTCGCGACGCCTCGCGCGCGTTCCGCTCGGACCGCTCGCTCTTCGAGTACGCCGCGCGGCAGGAGCCCACGTCCGCGCGGGCGTTCGCGGGGCTCGCACGAGCCCTCCGCCTGGAGGGCGATCTTCCGGGGGCCGAGCGCGCCGCCGATCACGCCGTGGAGCTCGATCCTCATTTCCTCCGCGCGCGCGTCGTGCGCGTCTACAACCGACTCGCCCGCGGTGACGTCGTCGGCGCCCGTGCGGAGATCGCCGTCATCGAGCAGCTCGGCGGCGCGCGGCAGTACGGCCTCGCGCGCGCTCGCCGCTGCGCCGCGCTCTCACCGGCGGAGGCCGTGGGGTGCTCCCGGGACCGGGTGCCCGAAACCCCAGCCGACCGATAAACCCTGATTTCATTCGTGTTTTTGTGGAGCAGAAGGTCGACCCAGGCCCAGTGTTTCGGAAGTTTCCCACAGCCCTGGGTGCCGGCCGGGCGGGGGCCACGTCCGGTAATTGCCCGAAAGGTAGGGGGAAAAAGCGTGGAGCCGACCGGACAGGAGATTGACAACGGGCGGCCCCTCGGTCATGGTCCATTCCCATGGGCACGCTTCTTCGCCGTCACTCCACCCTCATTGCTTTCAGTGTCTGCCTCGGCTGCAGCAGCGCGTTCGTCGCCTGCGGCAGCGACTCGTCGTCCACGGCAGGTCCTCCCGGCGAAACGGGCGGCACGGACGCGGGCGCGACGGGTGGCCAGGGCGGCTCCGCGGGTAGCGGCACCGGTGGAAAGGGCGGCACGGCCGGCAGCGGCTCGGGTGGCGCGGAGACCGGTGGCTCGGAGAGCGGCGGCTCGGCTGGCGCCGAGACCGGCGGCGCGGGTGGCGAGGCCGGCGGTGCAGGTGGCGAGCCGACGGACGCGATGACGTCGAACGGCGACGCGCAGAGCGACGCGATGACGCCGGACGACTCCGGCACGCCCTGAACGAATCGATCTCCCTGATCGAGCAGAAAGCCGGGACCCGTTCCCGGCTTTCTTCATTTCGTCACACGACCGTCCGGGCCTCGGCCCCCGAGATCAGTCGTCCGGCGAGGAGACCAGGGCGAAATGCTCGACGGTGAAGGCGCCGGGAGAGGCGCCCGGATCGAGTCTCAGGTTCGTGAGCTGGCCGTGGAACTGGGGGTGTCCGGCCAGCTTCGCTCGGTGCGTCGACGCGCCCGCGTCGGTGGGGGTGAGGAACACGCTGCAGGCCTCCGAGAACACGGGGCAAGCGTCGCTCGTCCAGAATAGCTGGGGTCGTGAACCGGGGGGTGCGCGAAGCACGAGCTCGGCGCCGGTCACCGTGTTCGCCGCGAGGCCCGGCGTCGAGACGGTGACGCCGGGATCGCCCCCGCTCGAGTCGATGCGGAGCCCGAGCGGCGTCTCCTCGAGTACTCGGACCGTGCCCGTCGCGCGAAACGCGGAGCGAGCGACCCCGTCCTTGCGGAGCGAGAACGAATGCAGCTCGAGTCGAGCGCCGGCGTGATCCGGCGGGTCCAGGCGGAGCGTTCGAAGGGGGTGACGCGCGTCGAGGAAGAAATCCACGAGCGTCGTTCCGCTTGCGAGGGGCGCCTTGCTGCTGCACGCCTCCGAGTAGACGGGGCAGTCGGAGGACGTCCAGAAGAGCTGGAGCGTCCCCGGAGCATCCGCCGTGACGACCGCTTCGGCGATTCCGAGGGCGACGGGCTCCGGGAACTCCCAGGAGAACGCCGGGTCGGCGCCGGAGACGACGATCTCGAGACTGCCGTCCCCCTCGCGCGTCTTCACCGCGCGCTTCATCCGCCGCGGCGCGCCGAGGGCCGGCCAGAGAGTGACGGCAGATGGGGCCTCCTCGCGCGAGAAGTCCCACGACGCGACGACGAGCGGGCCGTCCCCGGTCTCGCGCCCCGCCTGCGGCTTGTCCCGGACGCAGCCGCCGAGCGAGAGCGAAAGGAGGAGGACCGCCCCGAGATGACTCTGCTCCGCTCGCCGGTCGGACATCCGGGACCGCTCAAGCGTCGGCGAGATCTTCCCCGAACATCCCCGCGCCGGTCATCGCGATGTTGTAGGCGTCCGCGACTTCGTCCGCGGTGCCCGTCAGCTTCACGAGGCCGTTCTCCAGCCAGATGGCGCGGTTGCAGAACGCCGAGATGAACAGCGGCGCCTGCGCGGCGACGACCATCGTGATCCCGCGGTCCTGGAGCCCCTTGATGGCGGCGATGCACTTCTCCTGGAAGCGGAGGTCCCCGACGCCCAGCACCTCGTCGATGACGAGGATGTCCGGCGAGACGTTCATGGCGATCGAGAAACCGAGCCGCGCCACCATGCCCGACGAATAATAGCGAATCGGAGTGTCGATGACTTCTCCCAGCTCGGCGAAGTCGACGATCTGCTGCATGCGGCGGTTCGCCTCCGCCACCGGGATACCGAGCAGGCCGGCGCACGCGACGATGTTCTCCTCGCCCGTCATGTCGAAGTTGAATCCGGCTCCCAGCGTCAACAGCGGCGAGATGCGCCCGCGCGTGGAGATGGTTCCTTCGCTCGGGAAGGACGTCCCCGCCACGAGCGTGAGGAGCGTGCTCTTGCCGCTGCCGTTCGCGCCGAGCACCCCGAGCGTTTCGCCCGCGTGGAGGTCGAAGGAGACGTGCCGGACCGCCCAGAGGTCGTCGACCTTCCGCGTGCGTCCGGCCATCAGCATGGCGGCCTCGCGGAGGAGCATGGGGCGCTCGTGCACGCGGAAGTAGTGCTTGCCGAGATTGCTGGCCCGGACCGTGAGCGGCTTCGGCATTAGACGTAGTCGGCGATCCTGAGGTTTTCTCGCCGGAACACCGCGCATCCGAAGAAGAACACGAGGACCGCGGAGAGCCCGGCGAGGGAGACGTGCGTCATGTTCGGCCACCGGCCGAACATGATGATGTTGCGCACGCTCTCGATCACGATGCCGACGGGGTTCACCAGCATCGCCGGCTGGAGCCAGGGGGGCACCATGTCCACGCGGAAGAGCACGGGCGTGATCCAGAAGAAGACCGTGATGAAGGACGTCGTCAGGTAGTGGATGTCCCGGTAGCGGACGTTCAGCCCGCACGTGGTGAACCCGACGCCGACGATCATCAGCATGAGGATCAGCAAGAGGAGCGGGATCGCGAGGAGCGAGGAGGTGAACGTGTACGCTTCCGGGAAGACGAAGAAGAACCCGAAGACGAGCACGAGCTCCATCGAGAGGAGGATGAGATGGGAGAGCATCGTCGCGATCGGGAAAAGGAAGCGCGGGAAAGTCGTCCGCTTGACGAGCCCGGCGTTGTCCAGCATGGACCCGGTCGTCGCGATGACGCTGTTGCTGAAGAACTGCCAGAACACCGCGCCCACCAGGTAGAAGACCTGGAAGTTTTCGATGCCGACGTGGAGGATGTACCGGAACGCGATGGTGACCGACACCATCATGACGAGCGGGTGGGCGAACGACCAGAAGAGCCCGAGAGACTGCGCCCGGTAGCGCGACTTGAAGTCCCGGACGACGAGCACCCAGAGCGTTTCCCGGACCTCCCAGGCGAGCTTCACCGCGGCCGTGAACGCCGCGACCGGCCCGCGCGGCGTTCCCGACGGGACCTCTCCGCCGATCTCCGTTCCGTGGCGGCTCAGGTGGACCCACGGCGCCGTCTCGACGGCGTCTCCTGGGGGCCTCGCTCCGCTCTCCATCTGGGCGGTCATTTTGCCCTCCACCGTATCTTTCGCCGGCGAGGCTGGTCAAGTCGTGCGAGGGGCGACGGGTCCGCACAACGCGAGCTCGCCGAGGCCGATCACGCCGGGTACGTCGATGGGATCGAACCGGAGCGCGACGATGGGCCCGCCTTCGTACCAGAGTGCGCGCCGCTCGTGCGAGTCCACGAGGATCAGGTACTCCTGCCACGCGCCCGTGGCGCCATCCAGGCGCGTGCGGAAGCTCTTTTCCTCGGAGAAGTGTTCGTCGCCCGCGTGCCGGAAGTAGAGCTGGGCATGGGCGGGGCGGTCCGTGCTGCACCACAGATTGAAGCGGACCAGCGACACGTGCGCGGGCGAGAAGGGGGAGTGCTCGAGAACGAGCTGAGGGTCCGACCCGTGCACGACCAGCTTCGCGGTGCGTAGATAGCGCCGGTCGAGGGACAGCCCGTCTACTATCTTCGCGCGCTTCCCCGGGAGACGAAACCGGAGCACCGTCTTCGACTCGTCTCCGGAGAGACTTCTCCGGACGAGGCTTCGCACGGATTCGGGGACGTAGGGCTTGGCGCGTTCCGCGTAGCCGTACCACCAGGCCGACGTGTGCTTCGAGAGGGGACGCGTGACGAGCGGCGCCGGTGCCGGTCCCCGCTCGGCTCCGCCGACGACCGCGAGCTCGTTCAGGCGCCGGAAGTCCTTTCGCGTTCCTGGCCGCGGCGCCTGCATCGGGCTCTTCTTCGCGCAGTCGGCGTAGAGGTCGCGGTGGAGCTCCGCCCACGGGCCGGGCGCCGGCGCCGTCGGGACCAGCGCTCCCCGCGCGACGGTCTTCGCCGGATCCGCGGCCAGGGTGCGAAGGACGGCTGCGGCTTCGCGCGCGTCCTCGACGAGGACGCCGTGGGCGGCCCCTTCCAGACGATCCGCGAGGGCGCCGATCCTCCGCGCCACGATGAAGAGCCCTGCCGCCTCGCTCTCGCTCAACGTGTACGAGAACGTCTCGGGCCAGGGTGGGAGCAGCAGCGCGACGTCCACGTCCACGGACCGGAGCTTCTCGACGATGTCGCGCCGCGCGTACCCCCCGTGGCGCGTGACGCGGTTCGGGAGCTGGAGCGCCGCGAGGCGCGCGTCGAAGTCGAAGAGGTCCGTTCGTCCGAAGACGTGCCACTCGATCGGCGCTCCCCGGGACAGCTCCATGGCGCGGAGGTAGTCCTCCGCCCCCTTGCTCGGGTACGCGACCTGACCCACGAGCGCGACCCGGAGCGGCCCCGGCGCCCTCTCGTTCCGGCGTGAGCCGTGCGCTCGAGCCACTCCGTGCGGGGCCGTCTCGAGCCTCTCCGTCGCCAGCGGGAGGCCGCGCTTCGTCAGATCTCTCACGCTGCGCGACGGGAAGAGGACGCGCTCCGCGCCGTCGAGGAGCTCGGTGAACGCGCGTCGATGCTCCGAGAGCGCCGCGAGCGGATCGGGGCTCGGCGCTTCGTCGAGGGCGCGATGGAGGTGTCGCTGGCACCGGAGGGCCTGCTCGCCGCCGTGGCACGCTTCCGGGCCGCAGAGCGCCGTCGCTCCGAGATCGAGCAGGTTGAACGAGCGACACACCGGGTAGAAGTCGTGCACCGTGAACACGTAGGGGATCTTCCGCCGCCGGAGCACGCTGCCGAGCGAGAGCGGCAGGAACATCAGGTGATGAATGTGGACCCACCCGACGCCGAACAGGTCGAGCAGTTCCTCGAACGCGCGGACCGTCTCGGCGTGGTCCAGACAGAACCGTGGGGGCGCGGTGCCGACGGGGAAGCGATAGAAGCTCGGCTTCTCGACGTCGCCGCCGATGATCTCCGCGACCTCCAGGGAGTCCACGCCCGGATATGCGAGGACGACCCGCGGCGCCGCGAGGAGCTTCACGAGATCGACGGCGCAATACTCGACGCCGCCGGGGTTCGTCGAGAAAGGGCTCGCGTGGAGCAGCACGAGCGGAGCGGGCGCGAGCCGCTCCGTCCTCCGCGACAGGTGACGCGCGAGCGCCGCGTGGACGCTCGAAAGCGGGTTTTCGCGCACGAAGGTCGCGACGGCCGCGTGGTATCCGGGATGCCGTTGCTCGAGCACGGACTGGTTCCGGCTTTCGAGGGCGACGCCTTCTTCCTCGAACGAACCCTTGCCGGCGTGGAAGACGAAGACGTCGTCGGCGAGCACGATCCGGTAGCCGAGCGCCTTGGCGCGCTCGCCGAAGTCGTTCTCTTCCCCGAAGCCGCGCCCGAAGCGCGCTTCGTCGAAGAGGCCCACCGCGTCCAGACAGTCCCGCCGGATGTAGAGACAGAACCCATGCGGCGTCACGAGCTCCGGCCGCCGCCGTTCGCTCGCGGCGTTCACCAGCGCGGCCATCTCGCTCCGGGAGAGGCCTTCGGGGATCGGGTTCGGCCTGCAGAACTCGGGGACGCTGCAGATGGTCGCGTTGTTGGAAAGGGGGGACGTCATCCCCACGCGGCTCCCGGAATAAGCGGCGTCCGCGAGGTTCGACAGGAACCCCGCGTAGACCTCCGTGTCGCTGTTCAGGAGGAGCACGTCGCGACCTTCCGCGTGCCTCATGCCGCGGTTCGCGGTCCCCACGAACCCCAGGTTCTTCTCGTTCGAGAGGACGACGACCCGAGCGTCTCCTCTGGCGAGGTCGGCGAGGAGGGGCGCGATCTTCGGATCCGGGCTCGCGTCGTCTATCGCGACGATGCGCGCGTCTTCCGGCGCGTGGCGCTTCACGCTCTCGATGCACGCGCGGACGAGTTCCGGCGCGTTCCAGATCGGGATCACGACGTCCACCGGTCGTCGCCCTTCCGGCGCCACGCGGGAGAACGTGGCCGTGACGGCGTCCGGCCCCACCGTGAGGGACGACAAAGTGGCGTGAGTCTCCTCGGCGCGCCCCGCGACGAGCCGTCGGATCTCGGGGGCCGGGCCGTGCAGACGGACCACGACGCGACCTCCCGCGGGCAACGCTCGCAGCATTCCGTCGAGCAGTCGTGGCGCCTCGGGTCCCGCGAGCTCCGTCACGTCGCTCTCTCGCGGCATCTCCGGCAGCGGAGCTTCTCCGGTGACCGTCGCGGTCGGCAGGAGCACCACCGCGGAGATGCGGAAGGAGCCCGGGCGGTCCATCGGATCGATGCGGAAGCACGCGACGCGCTCGGTCCCGAGCCACTCCTTGCGGATGGCGTCGTCGTGGAGGTCGAGGAGGTAGGTCCGGTCGAAGCCGTCGCCCGGGATCGCGCGGGAGACGCTCCGCGCCTCGGAGAAAGGCGAGCCATCGCCGCTCTGCCAGAAGAACTGCACCCGCGTGGAGCCCGTCTTCGACTCGGCCCTCATGCGGAAGCACACGTAGCGGATCGAGCTCGGATCGACGTCGAGGCCGCCGCGCGTGAGGGACGGATCCCGGCCGCCTCGCTCCTCGCCGGGCACGTCCGCTGGACCGAGCGTCCCCTCGCGGATCACGTCCGCTTCGTGCGTCGCCGGCAGGATGACGACCGCCCCCGCATCGCGAGCCTCGCGGAGGGCCGCCCCGCCGGCTTCCACCGCGCGAAGGAACCGGTCGAGTCGCTCGGTGTCGATCTCCGGCCCTGGAGCGCGTCGCGCGGCACGGAGGACGCGGAGCACGTCACGCGCCGCGCGCCCCGGCCGGAGCGCCCGCCCGAGAGTCCTCCGGCGACCGGTTTCGTCGGGCGGCTCGAGCGCGGTCGCCGCCGGAGTGGAGGCCGTGCCGCGGGTCACGAGCGGCGCGAACAGCGCGTGGAGCTCGTCCCGGTGGGCCGCGGCGGAGTGATGCGTCTCGACCGCGGCGCGCGCGGCGTGGCCGACGCGGTCGGACGTCTCGACGACGAGCGCCCGGGTGATCGCCTCTTCCCACTCTCGCTCCGTGCGCGCGAGAAACCCCGTCTTTCCGTCGGAAATGGCTTCCCTCATCTCGCGGATGGGCGTCGCGACGGTGGGCGTTTCGAAGGCGCCCGCTTCGAAGAACTTGAGCGCGCTCTTGCTGTTCGTGAACGCGTTCTCGACCGCGAGCGGGGCGAGCACCACGTGACAGGACGCGTACGCGAGCGCGAAGTCCTTGTAGTGCATGTACGGGAGCCGGACCGTGCGCTGCTCGATCACCGGCGCTCCGGGGAGGTCCAGGTACCCGACCACGAGGAGGCGCACGTCCGGGTTTCGTTCGAGGACTCGCGCGAGCGGCGCCGCGATGCTCGCGAAGTCGGCGTCGTGCGTGTCCGACCCCGAGAAGTATCCGATCGTACGCGACGTCCGGAGGGCGCGGCGGGTTCGCACCGTCCATCGGCCCATGCCGAGGTAAGCCTCCGGAACGACGTTCCGGTGAAGGAACGAGGTCTTTCCGAGCCGTCTGGCCTGCTCCACGAGCTCCGGCGTGCTGCCCACGAAGAAATCCGCGCTGTCGAACGTGCGGCGCTGGGCCGCCATCACGTGGCCGTAGGCACGTGCCCACTCCTCGGGTCCGTAGCGTCCCCGGAAGGGCATCAGCTCGGAGAAGGACGGATCGAAGGTGAGGTCGTCGACGTCGAAGAAGACGGGCAGTCCAGCACGCCGCGCCGCCTGGACGATCTCGTCGACGCGCTCGCTCCACGGCAGTCGGAAGAGGACCACCGCGCCGTACCGCGGCAGCTCTCGCACGAGGTTCGGGGCTCTCGAGTCGAAGACGTTCGCGACGTCTCCGCTCGCCCGGAGCTGCTCACACGCCTGCTGCACGCGGTACCGATACGGCCCGTCGTACCGATCCGTCACGTACAGGACGCGGATGCGCTGCATTCCGATCGGCCGCGGGAAGGGCGCCTCAGCCCGTCTTCTCGTCGGGCAGATCCTGCCAGAGCGTCGAGTGACCCGAAGGGTCCGGGGGGAGGTTCGGATCGGGCGTGTAGTAGTAGAGCGCGATGGAGCGGCGGAACCGGCCTTCCGGGCACGTGAGCGGGTGCGGGTGGCCGTGAAAGGAGTCGTTCGACGTGTTGAAGATGACGCAGCGGTTCGCCGTCGGGAGGAGCCGCTTCACGCACGTGGACATGTCTGGCGACCAGAGCTCGAGGTGTCCGCCGTACTCTTCCGGCCAGTCCTCGTTGAAATAGAGGAGCAGGTTCAGGCGCCGATGGACGCGAAACGCGGGGTGCTTGTTGAAGTCCGCGTGGACACGCAAGGACCCGCCCGGCTTCACGAGGTGCACGCCGCCGCCCTGCAGGTGCGGATCGGACATGAGCGGCTGGATCCCGGTCAGCTGCTGCAGCCACATCGTGAAGGGTCCGGAGTTCATCTCCAGGATGAGCTGCCGGACGACGGGCGCCATCAGGAGAACGTTCTGGAGGTGGTACTTGAGCTTCTGAGCCGGACGCCCGTCCTTCGTCGTCGAGTCCAGGTTGCCCCAGTTGGTGCTGGGGTTCTCGAGCGTGGGGAGTGCGTCCTGCACGGCGCGGTAGCTGTCCGCCGGCAGGAAGTCGTCGATGACGATGTGCGGGAACGGAATCCCCTCCCGGTATTCGCGCCCGCGGCTCTTTCCGAGATCGAAGAGAGCGCGGAAATCCACCAGGGTATCGCGCTTGTCGGGGAGCGCGGCCTGGAGGAACCCTCTCCGTGCGAGCTCCTCGGCGATCTTCTGCCTTCGGTTTTCTTCGGGCGTCATGCTCGAGCCGCGCGACGGCGCGCGAATTTCACCATGATAGCCGCCCTTCCGTGCCGGTCGAGCGCGGAATTTGCATCGTTTTCCGGGTAAGCTCGAGACGCCGTGGAAGGAAGGAAAGTCGAGCTCTTCGTCCCCGCCTCGCTACGCCACGCGGCGTCGCGAGGGCGCGGCGCCGGTCCGGCGCCCGTCTTCGAGTGGGACCTCGTGGAGGCCCTCCGCCCCCGACTGGTCGTCGCGCTGGGGGTCGGGATGGGCGCGGCGTTCGCGGTCCTCTGCCAGGCGGTCCGCGACTGCCGGGTGGACGCGCTGCTCTACGGCATCGATCCGTTCTCGGACGACGGCGACAAGCCGGAGGACGACGAGTCGCGCTGGGAGAGCGTGAACAACTTCCTCCACACCCACTACCGCGGCTCGTCCTACCTGCTCCGGAGCCCGCCTCCGGACACGCTCCGCCATTTCGCGGACGGCTCGATCGATCTGCTCCGCGTCGACTCGCGGCGTCTCGGTACGCCGCTCGCCGAGTTCCTCGGGCCCTGGCTGCCGAAAATCGCGCCCGGTGGCGTGCTCCTCTCCGCGGGCGTCGATCCGGGGGGCGTCGCGCCGGAGTTCCCGGCCGGCGCGATCCCGCTCGGCGGTCCCGACTCGCTCTTCGTCGCGCGGAAGAGCGCACGAGGCCCGGAGCCCGAGCCGTCTCCGCTGCTCCGCGCGCTGTCGTCCACGGACGCGGCCGAACGGGAGGGCCTCGCCGCGTTCTACGAACACGTGTTCCTGCACCACGCGCTCCGCGCCGAGATCGAGGAGAAGCGCTTCGGGCTCCACCGGAAGAAGGCGGGTGCCTGAGTGACGGCCGGTCCGAAGCTCTCCATCCTGGTCACGCTCTTCAAGATGTCGCGGCAGGCGGAGAACACGCTCCACAGCCTGTCCGCGCGGCATCAGTGGAACGTGAACGAGGACGACTACGAGATCATCGCCGTCGAGAACCGCTCGAGCGACGTCCTCGGCGAGGAGCGCGCGCTCGCGGCGGGAAGGAACGTCCGGTACTTCCTCAGGGACGAACCGGGCGTCTCGCCCGTTCCTGCGCTGAACTTCGCGTTCGAGCAGAGCCGGGCCGAATTCGTCGGGCTCATCATCGACGGCGCGCGTCTCGTCTCGCCGCGCGTCGTGGAATACGCGCTCCTCGCGCGGAAGCTCGCGGAGCGTCCGCTCGTCGCGGTGCCCGGCTACCACCTGGGCCCCGTCGAGCATCATCAGCACCTGTCGGCCGGTTACGACGAACGCGTGGAAGAGAAGCTCCTCGAGCAGGTCGCGTGGAAGAAGAACGGCTATGCCGTCTTCGAGATCGCGTGCTTCAGCGGCGCGAACGACAAGGGATATCTCTCGCCGATGCTCGAATCGAACTGCCTCTTCTGCACGCGGCAGAGCTTCGAGGACATCGGTCGCGCGGACCCGCGGTTCGATCTGCCGGGGGGAGGCAGCGTGAACATCCACATCTACTCGAAGCTCGCAGGCCTCCCCGGGACGCGGCTCATCGTCCTGCCGGGCGAGGGCTCCTTCCATCAGTTCCACGGCGGCGTGACGACCATGGAAATGGAAGACCGGGAGGCGATGCTCGACACGCACCGGAAGAACCTCCGGGACGTGAACGGCGGGAAGTTCGAGGGCGTGCACCGCGAGCCGATGCTCCTCGGGAACGTCCCGGGCGAGGCGCTCGAGTTCCTGCGGGCCTCGGCCGGCCGCGCCGCGTTCCGAGAGCGGATGTGCAAGGACCTCAAGATGGCCCCCTGGCCGCTCGATCCGAGGCGCGAGCCGTGACGCTCTACGCGCCTCCGTCGCTCCGCTTCCTTCCGAGGCGCATGGCGTTCTCCACGTGGGTGGATCATCTGCCCTTCGGCTACGATCTCGTGGAGGCCGTGCGCCCGGAGGTCCTGGTGGAGCTCGGGACGCAGAGCGGCGTTTCGTACTTCTGCTTCTGCCAGAGCGTCCGCGATCACGGGCTCTCGACGAAGACGTACGCCGTCGATACCTGGCGAGGAGACGCCCACACCCAGGCGTACGACGAGCAGATCTGGACCGCCGTCCGCGAGCACCACGAGCGAAACTATGCCGATTTCTCGACGCTCCTCCGGATGCTCTTCGAGGAAGCGGCGACACGCTTCCCGGCGGAGTCGATCGATCTCCTCCACATCGACGGGTACCACACGTACGACGCCGTCCGCTCCGACTTCGAGCTCTTCTATCCGAAGGTGAAGCCCGGCGGTATCGTCCTCTTCCACGACATCGCGGCGCGGCTCCTCGACTTCGGCGCGTGGCGGTTCTGGAGCGAGCTCGAGACCTCGCACGAGACGTTCTGGTTCAAGCACGGCTTCGGCCTCGGCGTGCTCCGGAAGCCCGGTCCGCGAAGGGAAGCGCCGCTCCTCGATTTCCTGTTCTCCGGGGACGAAGCCGTTCGCGAGCGGCTCAGAGCCTTCTACGTCCACGCGGCGGAGCACGCGGAGCTCCTCCGGAAGAAGCGGCGGCTGGACGGACAGCGAGGTTCGGGCGGCTGAGAGTCGGGGGGTGCGGGGGGCGTGCGACGCCCGCGCCCCTCTGCTAGACGAAGGGCATCATGGACGGCCGTCCGAAGACGTCGAAAGAGCGCTGGCTCCGGGCCGGCATGTGGTTCGGGGTCGCGCTCATCGTGACGCCGATCCTCGCGGCGCTTCTCGGTATCGGCCGCGTCTCGCACGTGCCGGAGGGGCTCCGCGGTGCGACGCACCACCCGGAGCTCCGTCGAGAGGTCGGGTTCGCGCTCGGGAGCTCGATGCTCGTCGCGATCATGGCGCCTCCCGGGGTCCTCATCTTGGTCCTCTGCGGCGTGTCGCTCGCGGGAGACGAAAAGAAGCGCCGCGACGAAGCCGGCGGCATCTCGCGCCCGGAGTGACGTCGCGTCACTCGGTCGGGTCGGGGTCGTCGCTCCAGGCCCTGTCGCCCTGGGCCCGGAAGCGCGAAAACCGCGCGTCGGCCCGGTCCACGGAGTGCCGGAGCATGCGCTGCGCATGGCTCGTCACCGCCCCGAGGAGCATCGGCTCCCGCTTCGGCGCCTCGAAGGGCGCGCCGAGGATGGACGCGAGCTGCGCTCGGTGCTCCGCGAGCACCTGGTCCAGATCCGGCGCGGGCGTCGTCGTGATGCCCCCGTGGAACTGGTGGAACGAGCCCTCGCCCGGGAGCACGACGAGACGGCTCTCCGGGCGGAGCGCGAGGCGCCGGTAGAGGTAGAGGTTCACGCTCCCGCCGCCCGGGAGATCGAAGCGCTCGTCGGCGCCGCCGATCTCGAGATACGCCGTCTTCGGACAGAAGAGGCAGTTCGATTCCATGAACGGGTGGAAGAACCCGTGACGGTTCGCGCTCGAGAGCACCGCGACGTCGAAGAGGCCGTAGCCGTCTTCGCGGTACCGGCACCGTTCGAGGAGCGCCTTCTCCTGCTCTTCCCCGTAGCCCGCGGCGCGGCTCTGTTCTTCGTCGCCGAGGTGATAGCCCGGGACGACGACGAGCGCGTTCTCGTCCATCCGCGCGGCGAGGAGCGCGTACTCGACGACGCGCGGGGTCACCATGCGCGCGCCGTCGATGCAGAGACCGATCTGCGCGCCCCGCGCCTCGCGGACGCCGAAGTTCAGGGCGGGCGCGGGCGACGTGCCGGTCTCCTCGCGCCGGAAGTAACGCACGTTCGGGCCCGTCCCCGTCGCGCGTTCGGCGCCGAGCTCGTCCGCCGAGGCGTTCTCCACGACGACCACCTCGTAGTCGCTCGCCCGGACATTTCGCTGGTGAGACGGGGACAGCGTGTACAGCGTATTTTCCGCCTGCCGCGCCATGCGGTGCACGACCACGACGATCGACAGGCGCGGCTCTCGCGCCCGGCTTGTGGCAGGATCGACGGCCGTCATGCCCCGGAGCTTATCAAATGTCGCCCTGAAGCCCCCGCTCGCGGTCCGCCTCCGGAGCCGCCCGTCTTGAGCCAGGTCACCTGCATCGTCGGGATGCACCGGAGCGGGACGAGCTGCCTCGCGGGCACGCTGCAGGAATCCGGTCTTCACCTCGGAGAGGTGATCACGGAGGCGCCGCACAACGCGAAGGGGAACCGCGAGAACCGGCGCATCATGGATCTCCAGGAAGCCGTGCTCGTCCACAGCGGCGGGAGCTGGGAAAGGATCCCGGAGAGGCTCGCCTGGACCGACGAGCACCGGCGGGCGCGAGACGAGATCATCCGGAGCTACGGGGACGGTCCCTTCGGGTTCAAGGACCCGCGAACGCTCGTCACGCTTCCGTTCTGGCAGGAGGTGATTCCGGAGATGCGCTTCGTGGGCACCTTCCGGCATCCGTCGCTGGTCGTTCGCTCGCTGCTGGCACGGAACGGCGGCGATCCGGCTCACTGGCTCGGCCTCTGGGCCGCGTACAACGAGCGTCTCCTCGCGCTCCACGCCGCGGAGCCGTTCCCGGTCCTCCGCTTCGACGTCACCGCGGAGGCGTACCGTCTGGGGGTGACCGCCGTCGCGCGCTCACTCGGTCTCGCGCCGCCGTCGGCGCTCGCGTTCTTCGAGGAATCCCTCCGTCATCACGCCCTGGAAGACGACGTCGCGCTGCCGGCGGACGTCCGCGCGATCCACGAGCGGCTCGTCGCCATCGCCATCTGAGGTCCGGAACGATCGGTATGTTCCGACCACGGGGGTGGTCGCAATCAGGCGCCTACATGTAGGTCCGGGAACGGACGGGAGCGGCGCGCGCGTGTTCGCAGAAGACTTTCACGTGTCTTCCATATGAGCCTATGCTGCGCCGCAAATCCCGAGGCAGACCCAAATGAAAAGAATCGGCTTCAAACATCTCCTGGTCCCCGTTCCCCTCGTGCTCGCCCTGTTCTCCGGCTGCGACGACAGCAGCCTGAAGAAGACGGGGGACGCCGGCAGCACCGGGGAGCCCTCGACGCACACGCCCGGTGTCTGCAGTCCCGGCGAGTGTCCGAAGCCCGCGCAGGGCATCGCCTGCTGCACTCCGAACGCGGACTGCGGCACGGACCCGACCGGCCTCGGTCTCGGGTGCACGCCGAACCCGGACACGCTGAAGGCCCAGGAGTGCAAGCTCTCCGTCTGCCAGAAGGATCACAAGCCGCCGATCGGCAACGCCTGCTGCACGCCGCTCGGCGAGTGCGGGTGGGACCCGTTCATGAACGGCGTCTTCTGCTTCAACTTCCCGCCGGAGACGGACGCGGCTCCGCCCCCGCCCACCTGCAAGCTGGACGAGTGCGATCCTTCCGCCAAGCCGCCGACCGGCATCAAGAGCTGCTGTCTGCCGAACGGCCAGTGCGGCTGGGACACGCTCGGGATCGGGTTCTGCTTCCCGCCGCCCGTGCCGCTCTGCGATGTCGAGAGCTGCCCGCACACCGAGGGCGGTCCGGACGCCTGCTGCCTCCTGAACGGCAAATGCGGCCTCGATTCGCTCGGGATCGGGTTCTGCTTCCCGCCGCCTCCCGAGGCGACGTGCGAGCTCGACAAGTGCCCCGCGCCGTCCACGGGCGTGAAGGCCTGCTGCATGCCGGACGGGAGCTGCGGCTGGGACTCGCTGAACGTCGGGATCTGCTTCCCGCCGCCTCCGCCGCTCCAGGACGCGGGCCCGCCGCCTCCGCCCCAGACGACGCCGCCCGACGATCCGTCGATCGACGCCGCCTGCCCGAGCTTCATGGGTGTGTTCGGTCCCCAGTGGGGCTGCTGCAGCCCCTGGGGGATCTGCGGGACCTTCCTCGGCGGTACCTGCTCACTCGGCCTCGGGCAGCAGATCCCGAACGGTCCGCCGCCCACGGTGGACGCGGGGAAGGAGCCCTTCCTCCGCTGCACGCCGCACACGGCGGACGGCGGCTGAGTCCGGGTCCCACGCCGATCGGCATCGACCGCCCGGTTTCCCTCAGGGGGAGCCGGGCGGCGATCCTTTATGAGTCCGATTCCAGGCGCGGTCGTCGCGGGTGAAGAAGCCGAGCACGGCGAGCGGCGCCGAGAACGCGAGATACAGCGGCTGGAGGAGCGCGCCGAGCCACACGACCGCCGACGGACGGAACCGGACGAGGCCGACGAGCGGGACCAGGTAGACGATCAGGGCCGCGCCGAGGAGCACGCCGGGTGACGGCAACGGCCTCTCGGGAAGGCCCATCCCGTCCGCGACGTTCGCGAGCACGAGCTCGAGGGCTGCGATGCCGGCGAGACCGACTGCCGCGAACGAGAGCGACGGGGAGAGCAGGGCGAGCGCCACGTCGATCCGCCGGAGCCGATCTCCCCGTGCCGCGCCGGGTGGGAGCGCTCCGAACACCAGCTTTCCGACGTATCTGGACGCGACGTCCCAGCGCCCGCGCATCCAGCGGTGGCGCTGGACGAGCGCGGTGCCGAGCGCCCGAGGCTTCTCGTCGAGGAGCCGCGCTCGCGGTTCGTACGCCACGCGGATCCCGTCGAGCGCGAGGAGCGCGGAGAGCTCGAGGTCGTCCGTCACGGACTCCGTGCGCGCGAAGAGGCGGCGCGCGTCTTCGAGGCGCAGGCAGAACCCGGTGCCCATCGGGGGCGTGGAGAGGAGGAGCCGCTCCTTCGGACCCGCGACCGTGCCGGCGATGCCCCAGTAGCCGAGGGCGCTCGACGCGGCGACCCAGGACGCGCCCGGGTTCTTCGCGTCGACGAACCCCTGCACGGCTCGTTCTCCGCTCGCGAGACGCTCGGCCACGCGCGCGACGAAGTCCGGCTCCACGTGGTTGTCGGCGTCGAAGATCGCGACGGCGTCGAAGTCGCCGTGCTCTGCGATCCGAGCGACGGCGAAGGCGATGGCCTGCGGCTTACCGGGTACGCCCGAGTCCCGACGGAGCACGGTGGCGCCCTCGGTCGCGGCGAGCTCCGCCGTTCGATCCGAGCAGCGATCCGCGACGACGAACACCGTGAGTCGTCCTTCCCGGTAGCGCTGCGCGCCGAGGCTCCGGACGGAGTCCCGGATCACGCGCTCTTCGTCGTGCGCCACGACGAGCGCGGCGACGCGCGGCGCGGCCTCCGAAGGGACGCCGAGGGACGTCCGGCGGCGCGTGAACCACGACGAGACGACGACGAGCACGCCGTAGAGAGACGATGAGAGCAGCAGGGCGGCGCCCACGGCGAGCCCGACGAACGCGGCGTCGAGCACCCCAATCACGCGGGCGGTCCCCCGTCTCGCGTCACGGCGTCGACCCTTCCGCGAAGGGTTCCGGCCTCGCGCCGGCGCCGGGGTGCGACACGGCGCTCACGTGGAGCGACCCGAAGCCCACCCAGAGGTACGCCCCGGCGATGAAGGCGAAGAACACGGACTCGGGCAGCAGATCGGCGCGGACGGCGGCCGCGGCGAACGCTCCATAGCAGAGCCCGACCGCGATCTCGGGCACGACGAGCACCGAGCGTGTCGCGCGGTAGAGAGGCTCGCCGGGTTTCGGCGTGCGAGACATCTTCGGCGTTCGATGGAACGCGCCGGCGCGATCCCGAAGGCCGTAGTAGAGGGCGACGGTGTACGTCGGGGCGAGGCCGATCGCGAGCGCGATCGGCAGCGGCGAGAGGAGGATCGCGGGCCACACGGAGCGCCCGAGCGCCCGCTGCGCGACGGCGTGCTGGAACGCGACGCTCGCGATCGCGATGCCGAGCACGATGCTGTTCACGACGCCGTAGGTCACGAGAGTGCGGACGTGTCCGAACGTCGTGAGCGGCACCGTCGCGACCATGATGAGGAGCAGCGGGTAGCCGAAGTGCCGGCAGAGCTGGAAGGCGAGCGCGAGGCGGCTCCAGAACGGCAGAGGCGCGGACAGCACCTCGCCGAGCCGCTTCCGGAGGAGCTGCGCCGTCCCGAGCGCCCAGCGCCTCTGCTGGACGCGGAAGAGCCCGAGCGTCGGCGGGAGCTCGGAGGGCACGGACACTTCCGGCAGGTGCACGAGCTTCCACCCGGCGAGCACCGCGCGAAGGCTCAGATCGAAGTCCTCCGTGAGCGAATCGAAGGTCCACCCGCCGGCATCTGCAATGGCCTTCTTGCGAAACACCCCGGCGGTGCCGTTGAACTGGAGCGGGACCTCGGCGGCGCTCTTCGCCGTCTGCTCGACGACCATGAGCCCGTCCAGCACCCGCGCCTGGAGCGCCGTGAACCAGGACTCGTTCCGGTTCAGATGATCCCAGCGTCCCTGGACCATGCCGACCTTGGGATCATGGAAGTACGGAATCGTCCGCTTCAGGAAGTCCGGCGCGGGAACGAAGTCCGCGTCGAACACGGCGAGGAACTCGCCCGTCGAGCCCCCGAACGCCATGAGGAGTGCGCCCGCCTTGTAGCCGCTCGGGTCGCTCCGGCGGAGCTCGTTCACCCTGAACCCCTGCGCTCGGAGCTCCGCGGCCACCCGTTTCGTGACCTCCACGGTCTGATCGTCGGAGTCGTCGAGGATCTGGATCTCGAGTTTGTCCTTCGGGTAGTCGAGCGCGGCGGCCGCGCGGATCACGCGCTCCGCGGCGTAGAGCTCGTTCCGCATCGGGAGCTGTACGGTGACGGGCGGCCACTCCTCCGGGACCTTCGGCACGACCGGCGTGCGATGCCGCTTGAGATAGCTGATCGTGGTCGTGACGAAATGCGCGCTCATCAGCACGACCAGCACGCGGAGCGCGAGCCGGTATCCTTCGAACAGGACGAGGAGCGCGGTGATCACGGAAGCCCGGGAAGCGAACACCGGACCCTATTCCGGCCCTCGATCTCCGGGAACCAGGAAAGCCCGTTTTCCCGAGGAATTCTCCACGCCCGGGGTTGACGGGCCTCCGCTCCCCCGATCACTCTTTCCCGGATGCTGCTCCGGGTCCTCCAGCAGATCGTGCGCGCCGTGCCAGGCCCCACGAAGGCGATCTGGGACCGGGTCCCCGAGCCGATCCGCCGAGCCGTTTCGCCGATCATCTTCCCCATAGCCGTGGGCTCCCGGACCCGAGGGCGTCCCCTCCCGGTCCCCGAGCCCGCCGCCGGAGCGCTCTTCGACGTCGTGGTGGAGGCGGACGAAGCCGTTGCGGGGGGGGCGATCCGGGTCCTCGCGGAGCGGGGCCACCGCGTCCTCCGAGCGCCCGCTGACGCGCCGCTTCACGAGCTCTTCCGGAGAGAGGCCGTCTCCGACGCGGTCTGGGTGACGACGGCGCGGACGGCCGCCGCACGCCTCCGGGACGGGCGGCTCCTCGGGGCGCGGATCCTCCCGGAGTCCGAGCTCGGGGCCCCCGCGGACGCCGCCGCCGCGTTCCCGGAAGTGTCCATAGTGGTGGTCACGTATGCGAGCCGGGAGACGTGCCGCGCGTGCCTCGCCTCGATCCGCCGGAACACGGCGTTTCCCGGACTCGAGGTCCTCGTCGTGGACAACGCGTCCAGCGACGGCACGGCGCAGGTCCTCGCCGAGGCGAGCGCTCGCGACGCGCGCATCCGGGTCCTCCGGAGCGACGAGAACCTCGGGTTCGCGCGAGGCTCGAACTGGGGGCTCCGGGAGGCGCGCGGCGAGATCGTGGTCCTCCTGAACGACGACACCGTCGTCGCGCCCGGGTGGCTGTCGCGGCTCGTCGCGCACCTCGAGGCCGATCCGTCGATCGCCATCGTGTGCCCGGTCACGAACGAGGCGGCGAGCGACGCCCGCGTCGAGAGCGCGTACGAGACGCTCGAGGAGATGGAAGCCTTCGCGCGGCGCCGCGCCGCCGAGTGGCTCGGGCGGAGGAGGACCACGGAAGCCGTGAACTTGTTCTGTGCCGCGGGACGCGCCGGGACGTTCCGCGAGCTCGGCTACCTGGACGAGCGCTACGAGGTCGGCATGTTCGAGGACGACGACCTGTCTCTCTCGGCGCGTCGCCGCGGCCTCTCGCTCGCCGTCGCTGAAGACGCCTTCGTCCACCACGTCGGGCAGGGCTCCTTCGGCAAGCTCTCGGACTCGGAATACCTTCGTATCTGGGAGGCGAACCGACGGCGCTTCGAGGAGAAATGGGGCGTCGCGTGGAAGCCGCCGCGGGGTTAGGAGCGCTCGGCCGTCTTCTCGACCCGAAGCGCTCGCCGAAACGCCCACGCGGCCGTCCCCCAGACGGACACGAGCGGCAGGAGGCTCTTCAGCCCCCTCCCGCCGAGCACCATCCCGAGGTTGAACGCGTCGTACGGCGCGACGGCGAGGAACGGGTGATGGCCGGCTGCTCTCGGGCTCCCGAACACCGGACACGCCTTGGTGAGCGCGAGCTCGCCGCGGAAGAACGACGGCAAGAGGAACGACCAGAACGGGCTCGTCAGGTTCTCGCTCGGCTTCGGGTGCACGGACGTCACCACGAGCATCGCGAACGCGGAGACCGCGAGCAGCGCGACGGCGAGCCGCGGCCGCCGATCGGCGACGAACGCGACCGGGAGCGCGAGGAACGGCAGCATGGACGCGATGTGCCGTGAGCCGAAGCTCGCGCCGCCCTGCCACCACTCGTAGCTCGCGACGAAGAGCACGACGTACAGGACGACCCCGAGGGCGAGGAGGAGCGGGCCGCGCCGCTCGCGAGCCGCTTCGTCGCTCGTGCTCCCGAGCACGGGTTCCAGGAAGCCGACGGCGCCGAGGATCAAGACGGGCGAGTACGGAAGCAGCCCCCGGGTGTGTCCGATGAGCAGGCTGGCGATGACGCCGAGCTTCGGATACGTGATCCCGAACAGGCCGTGCGAGTGCATCTCCGCGTTCGCGCCGGGGCTGGAGAGGAGATCGTAGCCCGTCCGGACGGGGCTCCCGAACGCGGACACGAGGTATCCGCCGAGCGCGAGCACGGGGACGGCCCCTGCCGCCAGCGCGAGGAGCGTCCGCCGGGAGCGATGGGGCACGACGTGATAGAGCGCGAGCCCGACTGCCGCTGGAAATGTCGGATACTCCACGACGAGGGCGCTCGCCGCGAGGAGCGCGAGGAGCGCCGTCCGCCGCGCGGGCGTGAGCGTCTCGGGCGGGAACGCCGCGAGGGTGTACGCGAGCATCAGCACGAGGGCCGCGAGCACGTGGCCGAAGAACATCGTCGAGAGCGGGAAGGCGGGCGACCCGAGGCCGTACGCGAGCGCCCCGACGACGGCTCCGAACGGCGTCGCGCCGAGCTTTCGCGCCGCGCGGAAGACGAGCGCGGCCGCGAGCGCGCCCGCGACGGACACGGTGAGGGCGTTCACGACGTAGAGCGCGAAGACGTAGAAGTCGTGATCCGTGTGGAACGCGCCGTGGAACACCTTCACGAGCGCGTACACGGGCGCCGCGAGGAAGCTGAGGCCGGGCGCCTTGTCGGAGTAGTAGTGACCGCGGAAGAGGGCCTTGTCCCCCGTGTTGCCGGCGTACGGGTCGATCGTGAGCGCGTGGTCGTCCACCAGGGCGCGGACGAGGTCGAATCTCGAATTTTCGTTCCAGCCCCCGCCGGAATGAAAATACGCGGTCGAGAACAGCACGAGCCCGAACACCGCGAGCGAAAGTCGCCGATCGTCCCGGTTCATGAGCGCCGCTTTCGTTCCAGGCGCGCGCCGAGGGCGTCCAGCACCCGCTTCCGGGTCGACTCCGGAAGGAGCGTCCGCAAGGGGAGATCCCGGTAAAAGTCCGTCGCGCGGGCCGCCTCGACCCATTCGAGGAGCCGGGACGGGGCACGCGCCGCGGCGCGCGCGGCCTCGAACGCGGCCAGGAGCGCCGGATCGGACGCCGGCTTCGCGCCCTCGGCGACGGAGCTCCAGAGGTCGACATGATCCTTCAGCATCTCGGCTTCCGTGCGCACGGGCAGGGTTCTCACGTGACGGGCGACGACGTCCACTCGAATGCGATCGCGGTCCAGGTCGGCGAGCAACGAAGAGAGCGTCTCCGGCGCCCAGGGGTCGAACACGAACCCGAGTCGATCTCCCCGGATTCGCTCGGACAGGGCCCCGAGATCGCTCCCGATCACCGGGACTCCCGCGGCGATCACCTCCGACAGCACGAGCGAGAACGTCTCCGGCTTCGTGCTCGGAAGGACGGCGAGGTGCACGCCCGCGTCCACGAGTCGAGTCGCGAGCTCCGGACGCGAGTACGCGCCGTGGACTCGAACCGACGGAGCGGCGTCGACGAGGTCCCGGGTCGGGCGTCCTTCCGTCGCGCCGAAGAGGTGGAAATCGATCGGAAGGGTCTTGCACGCCCGGAGGAGATCCGGGAGGCGGTCCCGTCCCTTTTCCCCCCAGTGCATCCCGACCACCGCGACGGACAGGCGCGGGGCTCCCTGCGCCCTCGCCGTCGATCGGGCGCTCGGCAGCGGGATGCCCCAGGCCATCCGGGTCGACTTCGGTCCGATCCCCGGATGCACGCGCGAGACGAGCGCGAGGACGGACCCGGACGGCGCCACGAACCGCGTCGCGCGGCGGACGAGCTCCGCGGCGTCGGCTCGATGGGTCGCGAGGGAGCCCGCGGGACGGCCGCGAGTCGCCGCGAGGCAGCGGTCGCAGCGCGAGAGGTCGTCGGGGACGTCGCAGAATCGCTCTCCGCGCTCGAGCAGGGCGTAGTTCTCGCAGACCAGGCCGTGGTCGTGGAGCGTCACCACGAGGGGGACGCCGGTCCGGACCGCGGCGTCGACGATCGCGGTCGCTCCGAGTTCCACCGAGTGCACGTGGAAGACGCGAGCGCCCGTCCCGGCGAGAGCGACGGCGATCGCCGTCGAGAGCCCTCCGCGTCCCGAATCGACGTGGAGATCCGCGATCGGCCGGCGCGGGTTCGTCGCTTCCACCCGCAGCGCGCTGCCCGCAGGGTAGGCGAGGAAGACCGGCATCGACGTGGCCCCTTCCGCGAGCGCGGCGACGTGCACCGACACGCCGCCGAGCGCGCGCGCATCGGGCCGCTCGGCGGAGAGCAGCAGGACGCCTCCGCGAGGGGGGCCGGGCTCTGGTACCATCCTCTCGTGAAGATACTGCTCCTCGGCGCCCAAGGTCAGGTCGGTTGGGAAGCGCTTCCCCTCCTTTCCAACGTCGGGGAGACGGTGGGGCTCGCCCGCGCGGACCTCGACCTCTCGGATCTCGACGCCGTGGGCTCGGCGCTCCGCGCTCATCGCCCCGACGTCGTCGTGAACGCCGCGGCATACAACGAGGTGGATCGCGCCGAATCCGACGCCGCCGCCGCGTTCCGCCTGAACGCGGAGCTTCCCGAGGCGCTGGGACGATACGCGAGGGAGACCGGAGGGTTCGTCGTCCACTATTCGACGGACTTCGTCTTCGACGGCAAGGCCGATCGCCCCTACGTCGAGACGGATCCGACGAATCCACTGTCCGCGTACGCTCGCTCGAAGCTCGCGGGCGAGCAGGCCGTCACCGGCCTTCCCGTCGTCGTGCTCCGCACGGCGTGGGTCTACAGCCTCCGGCGGAAGAGCTTCGTCTCGATGGTGCTCCGGCTCGCTCGCGAGCGCGAGGAGCTCGCCCTGGTGACGAATCAGGTGGGCTCACCCACGTACTGTCACGACCTCGCCGTCGCGACCGTCGGTGTCGTGGAACGGGTCTCCCGAGATCGGTCCATCGAGCGCGTCCGCGGCGTGTATCACGCAGCGGGGGGCGGCTCGGTGAGTCGCGCGGACTTCGCACTGGCGGCGCTCGAGCTCGACCCCGCGCGATCGGAGCAAAAGGTGAAGAGCATCAAGCGCGTCACCGCGGACGCCTTTCCCGCGCCGGCGGAGCGCCCTCAGTACGCCCCGCTCTCGTCGGCGAAGCTCGCCGAGACGTTCGGCCTCGTGATGCCACCGTGGCGAGACGCCCTCGCGCGCGCGTTTTCGCGCGGGGTATGAACCTGGTTCAGGGCTTGTCCGGCGCGGGGACGGCGCCGTAGAGCGCCGCGAACCCCGCCGCGCCCTGAGGCGCGCCGCCGGTGTTCGCGTTCCCAGAGCCCCCCGTGGTGGGGAAGGGCGCGCCGTAGGCAGGCACGGCCATCTCTCCACCCGAGCCCGTCGTGCCCGCCGTCGCCATGCCGCCGGCGCCGCCGAAGTACGGCGCGCCGTACAGCGCGACCGCCGATCCGCCGTCACCGCTCGAGAGGCCACCGCTGCCGTCCACCCCGCCGGTGCCGGACGAGCCGTCCTCCGTGGAGGCGTCCCCCTTGTCGATGCCGTTCGAGCCGGTGTTCGTGTCGCTCGAGCCGCCACACGCGACGGCGCCGACCGTGGCGGCGGCGAAGGCGAACAGCGCGCCGCGTCCGAGCCGTGACGTGGGCATCGTGCGCTCCGGAGCCACGGTCATCGTGGCTCTCACGTCCGCTCCGCAGAACGGGCACGCGCTTTCCGAGCGACGGAGGTGACGGCTGCAGCCGGGGCAAGGAATGAGGTGGCTCATGGGACGTTCCCTCGTAAGTCGACCGCCTCTTCGGGCGGTATGTCTTCTTCCAGGATCTCGAAGCGGCCGTTGTCGAAAGGCTGACCCGGCGCCGCCTCCACCTGAACCAATCTCTCCCTTTTACCACGCGCGGCGAACTCGAGCACGCGGTGGTGGCAGAACGGATTATTACCGGGCTTACCGAACAGTACATCGCTCGTCCAGGTGCAGCCCGCGCGGCACTCGTCGGCGTAGTAGCAAGTCCTGCAGTAGCCCCAGAGATCTTCCACCGTGCGATCCCGCGTGTATCGGAGGGGCTTCGCGCGCTCCCAGATGTCCTTCAGGGAAGCTTCTCGCACGTTGCCGCCGCCCCAGCCGTGCGTCGTGAGCGACGGGCAGCCCTTGATGGTGCCGTCCGCCTCGATGCCGAGCGTGCCCCGGCCCGCGCCGCACGAGGAGAGATGCCCGCGCGGCATCGTCCCGCGGAGGAGGGCCTCGTACGGACCGAAATAGCCGATGTTGTTCCCGGGCCAGAGCCGGACGCCGTTCTCGTCCGCCTTCTTCTTCAGGCGGGCGAGGAGCGGGAACACCGTGAGGAGATCGTACGGCGCGAGCAGGACGTCCGGTTCGTCCGCGCCGCGGCCCATCGCGACCGTGAGCTGGATCTGCCAGCTATGGCCCCGGTTCTGGATGATGGTGTCCAGCACGGCCTCGAGGTCCGGCACGCTGAGCCGGTTGATCTGCGTGTTCACCGAGACCGGCACGCCCGCCGCGCGAAGGTTCGCGAGCGCTTCCTGCGCCGCGCGGAACGACCCCGGGACGCCGCGCAGGCGATCGTGCACTTCTTCCATGCCGTCGATCGACACGCTCGCGCTCATGAGGCCCGCCGCCGCGGCCTTCTTCGCGCGCTCGAGCGTCATGCCACGACCGCCCGTCGTGGTCGTCGCCTGCATGCCGTACCTCCGGATCTCGCGGAGGATGTCCGTCCAGTCCTCCCGGAGGTATGCCTCGCCGCCGATGAGCGTGACTTCCTTCACGCCGAGCTCCGCCATCTGCCGCACCAGATCCAGGCACTCGGCCGTGGAGAGCTCCCCGGGGCGCTCCTTGCCCGCGCGGGACCCACAGTGCCGGCAGGCGAGGTCGCACTTCAGCGTGATCTCCCAGACGGCGTAGATGGGGCGCCACGCCCGATCCACGTCGCGGGATTCGTCTGCGAGCGGAAGCCGCTTCTTCCAGGGCTCCGCTCGCGGCGCGATCGGGAGGTCACGCTTGGGGCGCGGGGCGTCCAGGAGAACGCGCCGCGCTTCTTCGGAAATGACCTGCGCAGACGGTGCCGTTTCGCTTTCCCTCACGGAAGAGACGGTAGCACCGGGAGCCGGGAAGGGTAGGGCGAAGACCTGCCGCCGCACGGCCGTTTCGGATCACTGGGCGGTGACTTCGATCCCCGTGAAGAACTGCTCGTCCGGGACGGTCGTCGTGCCTGGTCCGAACGGCACCGTGAGGAACGGCGCCGGAACGCCGAAGAGGCCGCCGTTGTCGCTCGCGAACTCGGCGTTCAGCGCGTGACCGTCGAGAGGCACCACGTTGCCCTGCGCGTCCGTGCAATCCCACGTGGCTTGATGGGCGCGGAAGGAGCGGTTCGTCGCGCCGGTGACCGCGTCCACCTTGCTGCCTCGCGAAGCTTGCTCCCACTGAACCAGGTGGGACTGTCGGACGTAGCCGTTCTCCTCCAGCGTTCGCACGAACGCGCCGCTCGAATCCGTCACCCAGACGGCGCTCACGTTGCTCGGGGAGTACCGGCCGTGATTGTCGAGCGTCGTGAATTTGAAGGTCACGGTGCACGCCGGCGGCGCCGCGCCCGCGCCTCCGCTCCCTCCGCCGGCGGACGTGCCTCCCGCGCCCGGAGCGCCGCCCCCGCTTCCCGTGGAATCCGGCTCGGTGGCGGAGGAGCCGCCGCAGGCCGACGAGAAGACAATCGCGACGAGAGCGACGAGAAGACGCGAGAGACTCACCACGTCCGATCGAGTACCCGGTCACGGCTCCCGCCAGGCTTCGCCGCGTGCTTCCGCGGGGGTCGTCCGTCGGGTATCCATGCTTCGTTCGGCCTCATGAACTCCTCGTTCACCCGCACGATCAGCACGACGACCCAGCGCACGAAGCGCTTCGGTCCTCTTTTGCGGGCCGTCCGGTAGAACACCGAACGAACTGAGGACCGAGAACGAAACAGAGCCCGCCACCCCGGCGGGCTCGTTGCTTTCGAAGGCCCGACGCGGTGGCCCCAACCGAAAAGGAAGAGCACCGCGTCATGTCCAGCAAGATACAGGTCGGAATCCTCGGCGCCACGGGCGTCATCGGGCATGCCGCAAGAGCTCGGCCTCCCGTCGGCGCCGAGCGCACCCATCGTGTACCGGGACGAGGCCGATCGGCCTCAGCCCCGACGCGATCGCGATGCGGACAAGGCGATGGCCGTCACGGTCGGCCGTCTCCGCTCGTGCCCGCTCTACGACGTCCGCTTCGTCGGACTCCACCACAACGCGGTGCGCGGTGCCGCCGGCGGCGCGATCCTGACCGCGGAGCTAGTCCGGGCGCGGGGCTACCTCGGGTGAACGCGCGGTTCACCGAGCGGCGAGACTCTTCCGGTACTCGGACGGCGACGAATCGAACCACTTGCGGAAGGATCGCTGAAACGCGCTCGTATCCGTGAAGCCGAGCAGGAAGGCGACCTCCGTGATCGACCGATCCTCGTCTTCGAGGTAGCGGCGCGCGAGGTCGCGTCGCACCTCGGAGAGGAGCTCCGAGAACGTCTGCCCCTCCTCCTGGAGGTGGCGCCGGAGCGTCCGCCCGCTCAGTTTCAGCCGCGCCGCGATGTCTTCGAGCGTCGCGGGGCCGGAGCGGAGCGCGTCCACGATCTGCTCGCGAACGCGGGTCGAGAGCGGACTCGCCTTCGGGAGCTCGGCGAGGAGCTTCTCCGCGAGCTGTTCCATGGCGAGCGCCAGGCTCGGCGTGATGCGGGCGATCGTGCGGTCGAGGCGAACGGTCGACATGACGAACGCGTTTCGATCGGCGCCGAAGCCGACGGGACACCCGAACACGCGCTCGTACTCCTCCGGATTCGGCGGCGCAGGCGACCTGAGGAGGATGCGATCCGGGTTCTCGTTCCCACCGGAGAGCGTCCTCCCGACCAGCACGAAGACGCCGAGGACGAACTCGACGGCGATCCGCGGATCGGGCGGCGGCAGGGTCAATGTCCAGGCCTCCTCTGATCCCTCGACCGTGTGCGTCAGGATGGCCCCCTCCTTCATGAGCGCGGCGTAGCGGCTCACCGCGCGGAGCGCGCCGCGGCGAGTTCCGCTCGCTCGCGCGACCATCTCGAGCACGTCGAAGTCGCCGTGATGGATGTGCTCGGCCGCGTGAAGACCGATCGCGGGATCGTTCGAGGCTCGCTCGGCGCGCTCCATCAGGATGAGCGTTTGCTCCCAGGAGATGCGTCCGTCGGGATCGGTGAAGACCGCCGGGTCGATCTCCATGCCCTCGATGAGAGGGAGCAGCTCCACGCCGCGGGCGAGCAAGCACCGCATGAACGGCCGGAGGAGCCGCATCGAGGTCGGGCCTTCGCTCGTCGCCACCACGCTCGCGCCCTCTACCACCGTCGACGCGGTGCGTGGAAATTCGCGCAAGCGTCGTGGCCGCGGACGCCGCGCGATCTGGCCGCGGACGCCGCGCGTCCGAAGGGCCGTCGTTGGTATTTCCCAGAGTGCGCGGCCCAATCGTGCCCCTCTCGCCACACGGCGGTGCGGGGCGAAGGACACGTGTCGCCCATGAGTGACTTCGCGAAGACTTCCATCACTCTCGCCCTGTTCGCGCTGCTCGGCTGCGCCCCGAACGCATCCGATTCCACACCGGATGGAACGAGCGGTCCATCCACCGTCGGCGGTGGGGGCGGAACGGGATTCCCGGGCGGAGGCGGCTTCCCTGAGGGAGGCGTGAGCGGTGGCGGCGCGGCTCCGTCGGGCTCCGGAGGACTTTCCCCGGGGAGCGGCGGGCAAGGGCCGGGCTATGGCTCCGGCGGCAGCGACCTCGGCGGCGCGGGGAGCGGCGGAGACGGAAGCGGCGGAGACGGCACGGCGGGCGCTCGCTCCTACGTGAACCTCGCGCCGCCCGAGCTCTCGCCGCTCGACCCGAACGGCGGCACGACGCTGTCGCCGCCGCCGCCCGCTGGCTGGACCTACTTCCCGATCGACGGTGCACAGTGCCGCGACGGCTCGTCGTTCGGGATCTACGTCCGCTTCGGCACCGCGCCCAAGCTCATGATGTACCTGGAAGGCGGAGGCGCGTGTACGGACGCAGGCTTCTGCAACTACAACCCGCCGAACGCGAACATGGCGATCGTCGGCACCGGTGAGACCGTGCTCGGCTCCGCGGGCGGCCTCGTCGCTTCGCGACAGCAACCCGGCGTGTACACGGGTGGCGTGCTCCAGGGCATCTTCGACGACGCGAACGAGAAGAACCCGTACCAGGGCTGGAGTCAGGTGTACGTGCCGTACTGTACGGGCGACGTGCACTTCGGGTCGAACCCGAGCGCGACGGTGCCGGGAGTGCCGACGCCGCAGCATTTCGTCGGGTACTCCAACATGCAGAAGATCGTCGGTCACGTCGTGCCGACGTTCCAGGGCAAGGTCGACCGCGTGATCCTCACGGGCGCAAGCGCCGGGTCCTTCGGCGCCGCCCTCAACGTCTCGATGGTGCAGGACGCCTTCGGGGCGACGCCAGTGGACGTCGTGCTCGATTCCGGCCTCCCCTTCACGGACAAGTACATGTTCACGTGCATGCAGAAGACGTGGAGAGAGCTCTGGGGCCTGAACGACTCACTCCCGTCGGACTGCTCCGAGTGCTTTTCGGAGGACGGCGGCGGCCTCGTGCACCTCGCGGACTTCGAGATGAAGAAGCATCCGAACGTGAAGCTCGCGGCCGTCTCCTCGTCGCAAGACGAAGTCATCCGCCTCTTCTTCTCGATGGGCCTGAAGAGCTGCGCGACGATCGGGACGTCCGATCCCGTCGCGATCACGATCGGTCAGCTCGACCCGACGGTGTACTATCCGGCAGCGGACTACACGGCCGCTCTCACCGAGATGAAGTCGCTCTACGGCCCGACCCACCGCCTCGCGACGTACCTCGTGGGAGGGCCGAACATCACGTTCCACGAGCACACGTTCCGCTCCCGCTTCTATGATCCGCTTTCCGGCGGGAAATCGATCGCGGATTTCGTGTCCGGGTTCCTGAGCGGTACCGTGGAGGACGTGACCCCCTGAGCACGGGCTCGGGGAAGACGAACATGCGGAAGAGCGACCGATCCACGGCTCAGCGAACGGCGCTCTTCCCGCGCTTCGGCCCGGAGATCCCGCGCACGCGGCCGGGCGAGTGGCAGTGGGTGGATTTCCCGGACACCGCGTCGGCGTCCGGAACGCCCACCGGTCTCGCGATCAACTTCTCCCTCGACCCGAACGCGAAGCGCGCGCTCGTGTACTTCCAGGCGGGCGGCGCCTGCTGGAGCTACGCGACGGCGTGTCTGCAGATCAAGAACTACGGCGCGGTCCTTCACCTCGGCGGGTTCGGGCGCGAGGAGTGGGAGACGTCCTTCGTCGCGCGCCAGCACCGGAAGATGTGGCTCTTCGATCGCCGGGACCCGTCGAACCCGTTTCGCGACGCGCACCTCGTGTACTTTCCGTATTGCACGGGGGACATCTACGTCGGCGACCGTGTGAACGTGCTCCGGGGCCCGCTCCCAGGCATGAAGAAGACGCTCCATTTCCGGGGTCAGGCGAACGTCCGCGCGTACTTCGCGCGCCTCGTCCCGACGTTCCCGGAGCTCGAACGCCTGTATCTCGTCGGGTCGTCCGCCGGGGCGTACGGAGCCGCATTCGCGTGGTGGCTCGCGAACGAAGCCTGGGGCACGGTGCCCGTAGACGTCATCGCGGACGCCGGACACACGATCTTGCTCCCGAGAGAGCGATTCGAACGACTGATCACCGCGTGGGGCTCGAAGCTCCCCGACGATGGCCCCGAGTGCGGCCACGGCCTCCGCGAGCTCATGGAATACGCGGCGTGCCGCTACATGGACGTGGATCGCTACGCGCTCGTCACGACGCGAAGAGATCTCGTCCTCTCCGCGTTCTTCGGCATGACGCCGGAGACGCACGCCCGCCACGTCGACGAGCTTCGGACGCAGTACTTCGACAACCGCACGGCGTTCGCCGGCGCCGCGAACGTCCGCTACTTCATCACGGACGACTTCGGCCACACCGTGTTTCCCACGAACCGCGTCCACCGCGCGCGCATCGCCGACATGGACCTCAAACGCTGGCTCCGCCAGATGGTCGACGAAGACCCCGCCTGGCGAAGCTTCCACACACGGGCCGCCTAGGGCCGGTGCGGAGGCGGCGGGTACGAGCTCCGGTGGGGCGGCGCGACCGTCTCGGGCTCGACGAACGGCGCGCGTTCGTTTCGGCTCGGCGCCCCGTAGCGCTCGAGCGAACGGCTCGGGAGCGCGTCGGCGAACCGGGGAATGCTCGTGAGCGGCGTCCACTCTTCGTCCCCGACGCGACACGCGTAGGCGTAGTTCGGCACCTTCCCGGCTGCGATGGCTCGGAGGAGCCTGCCCGTCGGCACGGGACCGAGGGGGTGGCCTCCGGGTACCGTCACCCACCAGCTCACGACAATGCTCCGGCGCTCATGGGATCTCCTCCTTCGGAGTCCGATTCGTCCAACGATCGGTTCATGCGCGCGGCCGCTCGTTCCGTCACGACGCCCAGAAAAAAGTGCGAGAACCCGCTCCCCGGCCTGGCGGCCTTGCCCCCGCCGGTCTCCCGCGCCATGTCCGGGGTTTCATGACCGCTTCCGCCCCCGAGTGGTTCCAGAAGGCCATCGCGACGCCGGCGACCTCCCACTCCGTGGCCGTCGAAGGCTGCGAGATCCGGTACCTACGCTGGGGGGATCCGACGCTTCCGGGCCTCGTGCTCGTGCACGGCGGCGCGGCGCACGCGCACTGGTGGAGCTTCCTCGCGCCGCTCCTGGTGCAGCACTACAGCGTGGTGGCACTGGATCTCTCCGGGCACGGGGACAGCGGCCGGCGCGAGGTCTATCCCCGGACGATGTGGGCGGACGAGGTCATGGCCGTCGCGCGCCACGCGGACTTCGTCGGCCCCCCCATCCTGGTGGGGCACAGCATGGGGGGCCTCGTCAGCATCGTCGCCGCTGCTCTCCACGGGGATTCGCTCGCGGGTGCGATCATCGTCGATGCGCCGGTGCGAAAGCCGGACCCGGAGAGCCAGGAAGGAGAGCGTGGCCGCTCGTTCCGCAACCCGAAGACGTATCCCGACGTCGCCGCAGCCCGCTCGCACTTCCGTCTGATCCCGCCGCAGCCCTGCGAGAACGACTTCATCCTGGACTACATCTCGGAGAAGTCGCTGAAGGCGGTCCCCGGGGGCGTGACCTGGAAGTTCGACCCGGTGGTCTTCGTGCGCGCGAGCAAGAACGACATGCACGAGCACCTCCAGAACGTGCGCTGCCGCATCGCGCTCCTCCGCGGGGAGCACAGCTACGTCGTGCCGCCCGAAACGGGGGAGTACATGTACCAGCTCCTCCGCCGGAACGCGCCGCTCGTCGAGATCCCCGCGGCTCATCACCACCTGATCATCGACCAGCCGCTCGCGTTCATCGCCGCGCTCCGGGCCCTGCTCGCGGACTGGGAGCACTCGCTCCCTCGGCATCTGGAGAGCATCTGAGACCCCCTACCGCTCTCCCGGGTCGCCCGGCATAATCGCGGGTGGTGCCGAGGCAAGACGACGAGCGCATGGCGCTGAGTGGCGCGCTCCACCTCTTCCCGAACGGCGCGCTCTTCTCGGGTACGGACATGGTGAACGAGCCGCACCGGCATTTCACCTCGTCCATCCTCGTCGGGCTCGAGGAGCCCATCCTCGTGAAGACGGAGGCGACGGGGGAGGACTGGGTGCCGTACGACGGCGTCGTCGTCGCGCCGAACGTCGAACAGCAGCTCGACGCGCGCGGCAAGGGCGTCGCGACGCTCCAGGTCGATCCGGAAGGTGACGAGTTCTCCCGCATCGCGAACGTGTTCCGGGAAGGGCCGGTGTACGTCCTCCCTCCGGACGGCGTGAAGGCGCTCCGGACGGCGCTCGCGGCGATGACGGAGTCGGCGCGTTCGGCGTTCCAGGTGTGGTCCCTCGCCATCGACGAGCTCGCGAAGCACGGCGAGCCGCGGCGTCCGCTGGACGCGCGGATCGTGAAGGTGCTCGCGATCATCAAGGAGGACTTCCTCTCCCCGCCGCCCGCGGGAAAGCTCGCGGCGGCCGTGGGGCTCTCGGCCGGGCGCCTCATCCACCTCTTCACCCGCGAGATGGGGCTCCCCATCCGCCGGTACATCCTCTGGCTCCGTCTGCGGGACGTGCTCATCTCCGCCGTCGCGGGCTCCACGCTCACGGAGGCCGCGCACCACGCGGGCTTTTCGGACTCCGCGCACCTCTCGCGCACGTTCCGGGGGATGTTCGGCTTCCCGCCCTCGGCGATCGTGCAGGGGGGACGCGTGAAGCTCTCCTACGATCTGGAAACGTCGCTCGCGCAGAATTCCCCACACCGGCTGCTCGAGGTGGAGCGCTTCACCCGCGACCGGCCGGGCACGACGCCGCGCTGACAAACTGTCAGGTCGCCGGACGGGCCGTGACCGGGAAGCGTCACATTGGCGAGTGACGGCCGGGCTGAGACCATGATTTCGCGGGATTTTCTCGCCCGGGGCCGGGCACGCGCCTTGCTAAACGAGTGCCGACCCATGAAAGCGTCTGCGCCCCGCACGTTCTCCACAGTCGGGAAGATCTCCCGGAAGAGCCTGGTCGTGACGACCGCACTCGCCGCGGTTTCGGGCCTCGCCTTTGCCGTCGTCGCGAGCACGAACGCGGCGGAAGCGCCCGGCGCGGGAGTGGACGCGGCGCGACAGCTCCTCGCGGCGACCCGGTCCTGGCAAGCCGAACACGGGGAAGGCTGCCCGACGATCAGCGAGCTCGTGGAGGACGGTCGGCTCGGCGAAAAAGATCGGGTCGAGGATTCCTTCGGCAATCGTTTTCGGATCATCTGTGACGGCGCGCGTCCCGTCGTGCGTTCCGCCGGCCCCGACCACAAGGCGGGCACGAAGGACGACCTCAGCATCGCCGACGAGGGCTGAGCTCGCCGGTCGAACGCTCGCGGTCGCGTCCTTCACCCCGGCGCGCTAAGATTCGCAGCATGCGTCGGCTCCGCGGGCGCTCCCCCGTGCTGCTCCTCCCCGGCGGGCCGATCACCTTTCCGGATCCGGACGAAGCGGACGACGAGGGACTGCTCGCGATCGGGGGCGACCTCTCCGTGCCGCGGCTCCTTGCGGCGTACGACCGGGGCATCTTCCCCTGGTACGACGAAGGGGTCCCGCCGCTCTGGTGGAGTCCGAATCCCCGCATGGTGTTCGAGCCACCGCGCGCGCACGTCTCGCGGAGCCTCCGTCGCGTGCTCTCCCAGCGGCGCTTCGAGGTCACCTGGAACCGCGAGTTCGAGCGCGTCATGCGGGAATGCGGCGTCCGCGAAGCGGGCACGTGGATCTTGCCGGAGATGATCGACGCCTACGTCGCGCTCCACCACGAGGGCCACGCCTTCAGCATCGAGGTGTGGGACGACGGCGCGCTCGTCGGCGGCCTCTACGGCGTCCAGCGGGGCGCGTTCTTCGCCGCGGAGAGCATGTTCCACCGGAAGACGGACGCCTCCAAGGTGGCCCTCGTCTACGCGACCGCGAGCCTCTTTTCGGCGGGCATCGAGCTCATGGACGTGCAGCTCTGGACGCCGCACCTGGAATCGATGGGCGCGCGCGAACTGCCACGGACGGAGTATCTCCGGCGCGTGCGAGAGCTCTCGCAGAAACCCGT
>DASZXK010000077.1:0-4254 GCA_035545855.1 Polyangiaceae bacterium | reverse complement strand
GTCATCGTCGGTGGGACGTCGGCGCGGGGCGTCGTGTCCGCCGCTTCCTACGAAGCGCGGAAATTCGGCGTCCGGTCCGCGATGCCCGGCTTCCGCGCGCGCGAGCTCTGCCCGCACGGCGTGTTCCTTGCTCCCGACATGGCGAAATACGCGAAGGTCTCGGACGACGTGCACCAGGTGTTCGAGCGTTTCTCGCCGGACATCGAGCCGCTCGCGCTGGACGAAGCGTTCGTCGACATTTCCGGTTCCGTCGGTCTCTTCGGCGGGCCGCTCGAGCTCGGGCGAAGGCTGAAGCGCGAGGTCCGGGAGCAGGTCGGGCTGGTCGTCTCCGTCGGCATCGCGCCGTCGAAGCTCGTCGCGAAGCTCGCGTGCACGCTCTCGAAGCCGGACGGCTTCCTGTACGTGCCCGAAGAGGCCGTGCGACCGCTCCTCGATCCACTTCCGGTGCGAAAGCTCTGGAGCGTCGGGCCCGTCCTGGAGGAACGGCTCGTGGGGTGGGGGATCCACACCATCGGGCAGCTCGCGCGGTACGACGCTCGAAAGCTCGCGGTTCTCCTCGGAGACCGCGCGCCGTTCCTTCAGCGGCTCGCTCGTGGCGAAGACTCGAGGGACGTCGAGGCCGCGCTCGCCGCCAAATCCTACGGTGAAGAAAACACGTTCCTCGTCGACGTGAAAGATCGCGACGCCGTCACCGCCGCGCTCACGTCCCACGCCGAGTCCGTCGCGCGCCGGCTCCGGAACCAGGGCCACAAGGGGCGGACGGTGGTCCTCAAGATCAAGCTGGCGCACGCCCGGCGAAAGCGCACCTCGCGCATCGATCCGAACATCCAGGAGCCCGTTTACCCGCTGCTCACGCGCTCCCGCACGCTTCCGACGGCGACCGACGACGGGAAGCACATCCGCGACGTCGCAGTGGACCTCTGGGACGCCGCCGGGATCCAGGAGTCCGTGCGTCTCCTCGGCGTGACGGTCACGAACATCGAGGAGCCCGCGATGGAGCAGCTGGATCTGTTCTCGGCGAAGGAGAAGGCGAAGAGCGATCGCCTCGGGCCGACGCTCGACGCCATCACCGCGAAGTTCGGCAAGGGCGTCATCGACCGGGCCGTCGACGCGCCGGAGAAGGCGACGGCGTCCGATCGCCGGAAGAAGGGCGACGACTGAGCGTCAGCCCGGCGCGCGCTTCGCCGTGGGCCGCGGCGCGGGGGGCCGGGTGCTCGTGATGCTCGGAAAGAAGCCGCTCGAGCGAGCCGGGTCGTCGCTCAGGTCCCGGATGATCTTCGCGAGGACGCGTTGCTGGGTGGTGCAGCCCGTCTTCGAGCAGATCTGGCGCCAGCGCTTCCGGAGCCCTTCCTTCGTGACGCCGAGGGCGTCCGCCGCGTCCTCGTTGAAGAGGCCCTGGACCGCGACGAGGATGGCGTCCCGCTCGCGCGGGGACAGCCCGTAACGTTCCGTGAACTCCCCGATCGGGTCTTTGCGCTTTCGAAGCGCCTCGAGGAGCGTCTTCGCCGCGATGGGCTTCGGCAGGTAGAGGCACCGCCCCGCGAGCTCGAGCGCCCGGCGGCTGTCGATGTTGCCGGAGACGACGACGATGTTGGGACGAGGCGTCAAGGACTCGCACGCGCGCACCACGTCTTCGCCGTCCCCGTCCTTCAGGAGCAAGTCCACCACGGCGTGGTCGTAGGACTGATTTCGACGCGCTGCGGACATGAGCTCGTCGAGCGCGCCGACGACGGAGGCGACCTCCATCACTTCGTACCCCGAGCGCCGGAGGAAGCGACTCAGTACGTCCCTCATCACCGGCTCGTCATCCACCACCAGGACGCGTTCGGAGGGACCCTGCTGTTGCTCCATGACCGACAGAGGGTAACACGCCCCGGAGAGCGGGTGTCCAGGGCACGCGAGCGGCCGATCCCTCGCTTTCGGAGGCCATTATCAGGCCGCGTTTACGGTTCGAGGTAACGCGCGTGGCCGAAATGTCACAGTCACTGGGCCGGTGCGTCGGACGGTGGAGTCACGGCCTTCCCGTTCGCGACGATCGAGTCGTACAGGCTCTCGGGACGCGTCCCGGAGGCGAGGCGCGCGCGCGCTTTCACGAGCTCCGCATCGACGATAGGACGAACGACTTCGAGCGGTTGCGCTCCGACGACCTTGCGGCCGTTGATGAAGAAGGTCGGGGTCGCGGGGACGTCCAGGGTGTCACTCTCCGCCACTCCGGCCTCGATCACCTTTCCGAATCGCGTCGTGCGTATCGCGGCGCGGACGTCCGCCCACGCGAGCCCGAGCTCGTCGGCGATCGCGTGGAACCCCGCGTCACCGAAGTCTTGCTGCGACGCGTAGAGTCGCGCATGCGCCTTCCAGAATCCGGCGTCCCCGAGCTGAGCCCTCGCGACGCGTGCGAGCTCCGCGGCGGCTTCGGCGTGCGGGTGCGTGGGGAGCGGCAGATCCTTCCACACGATGCGCACATCCCGTGGATAGCTCGCGCGGAGCTCGTCGAGCATCGCCGCGCTCTTCCGACAGAACGGGCACTCGAAGTCCGAGAAGACCACGATCGTGACCGGCGCGTTCTTCTCTCCGAGGACGGGGTCGTCGGGGCCGATGGACGCTTTCCAAACTTCGTCGGAATCTGGAGTCGGAGCCGCGGCGGCGGGGTGCGGTTTCGCCGCGCAGCCGGTCCCCTCCGGTGTGTCCTTCGCGCAGGGCGACAGGCCGGCGAGCGGGTCCTTCCGCGGGGGTTCCGGCGCCGGCGCAGGGCGGGTCTCCGTCGCGGCGGCGGAGGCCGGAGGCGTGGCCGGCGAGCAGGCGGGAAGGGCGACCAGAAGGGAGAGGCACGCCCTTCCACCGAATCGCCGTGACACCCGAAACGAAGCGCCGAGGAGGTTCATCGACGGACCGCCTTAACACGTCCCCGGCCGTCACCGGAGGTTCTCGCCGGGGCCATGAACGGACGGTCACGGCGGCCGGGCCTTCGACGCGAAGGACCGAAGAAGCCCGGGGATTCACGGGGTCCGACCCCTGGCGCGCCGGTTGCAAATAGGGCGTATCCTGGTCCGTTCTTGGAGGTAGCTCGCATGCACACCCGGTCGTCCCTTGCCCTCATCGGTGCTCTCTCGGCCCCTCTGCTCGCCTTCGTGGCATGCGGCGGGGACTCGACGACGGGCGCGTTCTCGCCCCCGTCGTCGGACGCGGGTACGGGCGGAGCCTCTCCGGGAGACGGCGGGAAAGGCGGCGGCTCGGGCTCGGCGAGCGGCGGCTCGGGGAACGGCGGCACGGCGAGCGGCGGCTCGGCAGGCACTGGCACCGGCGGCGCGACGGGAGGAACGGCGGGCAGCGGCGGCGCCGACGGCGGCGGGTGCCGGCCCCCCACGAGCCCGAACGACACGTCGCTCTGCGTCCATCTCCTCCCGCAGGACCTGAAAGCGCTCCAGCAACCCCAGCTCGATCAGAAGGGAATCTTCGCGCTCCAGGTGTTCGACACGCCGAACCCGCCCGACCAGAACGCCGATCAAGTCGCGCTCGCGACGACCGTATTGCCCCCCGGCGCGGCCCTGGGCGACGCGGGCACCGGGGCGGAGATCGCGCTCTCGTCCGTGTCGGACGTTCGCGTCGAGGGCGCCTTCCCGGCGACGGTCTACGTACGCGCGTTCTTCGTCGACAACCCGGAGGCGATCGGCCGAAAGGACCTCGGCTACGGCGTCTGGATCGGCGGCATCGATCTGAAGGACGGCCTTTCGGACAAGGAACCCCTCTTGCCCGTGCCCGTCACGATCGGCGCCGGGAACTCGATCGATCTCTCGCTGACGGCGCTCCGCCTGCTCCACGTCACCGTGCATCTCGCGGCGACTCCCGTGGGCGACGGACAGGGTCCGCTCACCGTCGCGGCCGTGGGCGGCGCGGAGCCGTCCAAGAAGCCGCCGCTCTACGGTTTCGGGGCGCGGGCGTGCGTGGACCTCGCCGCGCGAGACGTGAACGTGAACGGCATCGTCTTCGGCGAGGGGAACGTGTGGGTGACCGGCATCCTGAACGACCTCGGTCTCCCCGGTGACCTCCCCACTGGCTCGGCCGCGTCCCTGGAGCAGCAAGGCGCGACGATCGTCATCCCGACCAAGGTGAACCTCGGCCGGGAGTACGCGATCCAGACGTCCATCGACCTCGGCTTCACCGTTCCCTGGCCGGCGGACGGCGGAGCGATCCCGCCGAACTCTTGCGCGGATCTCGTCGGCGCGGGGGCGGACGCGGGACCGTGAGCGCCTCGAG
>DASZXK010000076.1:0-68765 GCA_035545855.1 Polyangiaceae bacterium | reverse complement strand
CGAAAGCAAAACATTGATTGGTTTCGGAAAAGCCGTGTGTTACCGATGTGGGTTCAAAGGGTATATTTGGCCGATGGGCGACAACCAAAGCGGAACCAAGGGTAGCGACAAGCGCAAGCAGAGCCTCTACTTCCCGGAGTCGATGCTACAGGAGATCAAGGACGAGGCGGCTCGCCTGGATCGGTCCCTCTCCTGGATCGTCCAGCGTGCATGGAAGATCGCCCGCCTCGAGATCAAGAAGATCCCGAGCGTGAACGACATCGCGGACGACGAAGACGAGCCGGAAGCGGGCTGAGTCGTCGCCCGCCCCAGCGGGGCACCACTTGGACGAGCCACTCGAAGAGTCCGTCATCGGAGAGCTGCTCGGGCTGCTGGCCCACGACCTCCGTAACCCGCTCTCGGCGCTCCACTCGAATCTGGGGTTCCTCCGCTCCGTCCTCCCGGAAGGAGACGTCGACGCCAAGGAAGCCGTCGACGACGGCCTCGTCTCCTGCGACGGCCTCGCCCACATCATCGACAACATCGATCTCCTCGGGCAGGCGCTTCAGCGCGGCGGCCCCACGGAATCGTCGACCCTGGACCTCGCGATCGTCGCCGACGAGGCCGTGAGGCACATCCAGGCGATGGCGAGGAGCCACGGCGTTTCGCTCGTCCTCGCGCCTCCATCCGGCCCGGTCCCCGTGAAGGGCTCGCGAGATTTCCTGTCACGCGCGCTCTCGAACCTCGTGCGCAACGCCGTGCAGCACTCGCCCGCCGGGAGCACCGTCCGCGTGGCCGTCGCGTCGCGAGGAGCCGAAGGAGTCGCCACGGTGACGGATCCCGGGTCGACGCTCGGCGCCGAAACACGCCTCCTGGCGTTCACGGCGAAGGGACAGATCGCGTCGAAGGCGGTCCCGAACGGCCGCTACAGCAGGGGGCTCGGCCTCTACAGCGCAGCGCTCGCCGCGCGAGCCGGAAACGGCCGCGTCAGCGCCGTCGATCCGGCCGCCGGCGCGGGCAACGCGTTCGAGCTCGTCGTCCCGCGCGGGACGTGATCGGCGCGGGGGTTCCTCTGTCCGCGCCGAGACTGCTCACCGGGTTCTTCGACGAGGGCGGCGAGGCAGCGCTCGTCGCCGCCGTGCGGGAGGTCGAGGCCCTCTCGAGCGCGGAGGTCGTGGTCTCGGTTCGAAAGAGCTCCGGCTCGTACGCGGACGCGAGCTTGGTCGTCGGGGCGGCGGGAGCGGGCGCCGCGCTCGCGTTCGGGTTGTTCTCGCCGTGGCCGTTCTCGCACGCCTCGCTCCTCGTCGATCCGTTCCTGATCGGTGCCGTCCTCGCCTGGGGGTCGAGGCTCGTCCCGTCGCTCCGCAGGCTGGCGACGAGCCCGAGCGAGCGGGCACGGCGAGTCGCGACGCACGCCCGCGCCCAGTTCGTCGAGCGAGGCGTGGGGAACACCTCGGGGCGGACGGGCGTGCTCGTGTACGTGTCGCTCCTCGAACGGGCGGCCTTCGTCGTCGCGGACACGGGCGTCACCTCCGCGGTCCCGGCGGAAGAGTGGAGCGCCCGGGTCGCCGAGCTCGACGCCGCGGCCCGGCGCGGAAAGGCCACGGCGGTCGCCCGGGCCGTGACCGCCCTCGGCCCGACGCTCGCTCGGCCGTTGCCCCGGTCGGACGACGACGTGAACGAGCTGCCGGATCGGATCTCCTCGGCATGATCCGTCGACGCGCTCTCCACGTCGCGAAGCTCGCGCTCTTCGCGGTCCTCGTCGCCGCCGCGGCATCGGCGCGTCCCGGGGGCGGCCACACGTACTCGGGAGGCGGCGGAGGAAGCCACGTCGGAGGCGGAGGCGGCGGAGGCGGCGGAGGCGGCGAGCTCGTCTTCTTCCTGATCCGGGTGCTGTTCGATCTCTGCATCGAAGCTCCGGCGATCGGCATCCCGCTCGTGATCGCGATCGTCGTCGGCTTCGCCATCCTCGCGGCGAGAAACAAGGGCAACCGGGACTGGAACGGCCCGTCCGCGGCGGCCGTCGTGGCGAGCCGCGGCCTCCCGCGAAACGCCGCGAATCTTTCCCCGATCACCGCGACGGATCCGGACTTCTCCCGCGTGCTCTTCGAGGACTTCGTGTACGCGCTCTTCGCCGCCGCGCACCGCGCCCGAACGGACCCGAAGAAGCTCGCGGAGCTCGCTCCCTACCTGAACGAGGAGGTGCGCGCGGAACTCGCACGTCGTGCGCCGGGCGAGCCCGTGTCCACCGTCGTGGTCGGAGCGATGCGCCTGCTCCGGGTCGCCGTCGGTCCGGCCGAGACGCGGATCGACCTCGAGCTCGAAGCGAACCTCCTCCTCGGCGGCGGGCGCCCCCGGACGATCTACGAGACGGAGCGGTGGACGCTCTCGCGACGGACGGGGCTCCGGAGCCGTCCGTGGGGAGAGGCGCGAACGTTCCTGTGCCCGAACTGCGGCGCGCCCTTCGAATCGACGGACTCGACGGTCTGCCGCTACTGCAACACGGTCGTGACGAACGGTCGCTTCGACTGGTCCGTCGCGTCCGCGACCGTCGTCGAGCAGAAGGACGGCCCGCCGAATCTCCGGGGGACCGTGCCGGAGGAAGGGACGGACCTCCGCACCGTCTTCGACGCGGGGTTCGGGGCGGCGTGGGCGACGCTCACCCGGGACGATCCGTCCGTGACGGAGGAGTCCGTCGAGGCGCGCCTCTCCGCCATCCACGCGGAGGTGAACCGCACGTGGAATTCCCAGGACCTCGCTCCCGCGCGGCCCTTCGTGTCCGACGGGCTCTTCGACTACCTCGGGTACTGGATCCAGGCGTACCGCGCGCAGGGGCTACGGAACGTCGTGGACGACGCTCGCGTGACGGGCACGGAGCTCGTGAAGCTCGTCCGGGATCGGCACTACGACGCGCTCACCGTTCGCGTCTTCGCGACGGGCAAGGACTACACGCTCGACCAGAGCGGCGCCGTCGTGGGCGGGAGCCGGACCCGGGACCGCGACTACTCCGAGTACTGGACGCTCATCCGAGGCGCGGGCACCCGCGGCGCTCCGAAGAGCGACCGGGAGTGCCCGAACTGCGGCGCCGAGCTCCGCGTGGAGATGTCCGGCGCCTGCAGCTACTGCCACGTCCGCGTCACGACGGGCCGCTTCTCGTGGGTCCTCTCGAAGATCGAACAGGACGACTCGTACGCGGGGTGAGGCGAACAAAAGGCTTTCGAGAGAGCGTCGACGGCGAAGATCCCGAGGTGTGCTCCGGAATTTCCTACCCGGTCGCCGTACCGCCCCATGGCCGCGCGGAACCCGGCTGCCGGGTGAGCACGGACGTCTGGGGCGGTCGGCAGCCCGCCTTGCGGGATGCCGGGTGGGGCATCCCGGAAATGGACCGATCTTCCGAAAACCGCGGGGCTCACCCCTTCAGGAGGCCCCGGAGCACGTACTGCAGGATGCCGCCGTGCTTGTAGTACTCGAGCTCGACGACGGTATCGATCCGGCAGAGGGCCTCGAACGTCTTCTTCGCGCCGTCGGCGGCGGTCGCCGTCACGGTGAGCTTCTTCCCGGGGGCGAGCCCGTTCGCGATGCCGGCGATGCCGTACGTCTCTTCGCCGGTGAGGCCGAGGCTCTCCTTGCTCTGTCCGTCCAGGAACTGGAGCGGGAGCACGCCCATGCCGATGAGGTTCGACCGGTGGATGCGCTCGTACGATTGCGCGATGACGGCGCGGATGCCCAGCATGTACGTGCCCTTCGCCGCCCAGTCACGGGACGAGCCCGAGCCGTACTCCTTGCCGGCGAGCACGACGAGCGGCACGCCTTCCGCCTGGTACTTCACGGACGCGTCGAAGATCGTCGTGAGCTCGCCGTCGGGGAGGTGCCGCGTGTAGCTCCCTTCCTTGCCCTGCGCGAGGCCGTTCCGTAGCCGCGTGTTCGCGAACGTGCCGCGGACCATGACCTCGTGGTTGCCGCGGCGGGCGCCGTAGGAGTTGAAGTCCGCGGGCGAGACGCCGCGCTCGACGAGGTACTTCGCCGCCGGGGAGTCCTTCGCGATGTTGCCGGCGGGCGAGATGTGGTCCGTCGTGACGGAGTCCCCGAGCGTGAGGAGCACGCGGGCACCGGAGATGTCCGTGATGGGAGCGGGTTCCATCGAGACGTTCTCGAAGAAGGTCGGCTTCCGGATGTACGTGCTCGACGGGTCCCACGCGAAGCGGTTCCCTTCCGGCACCGGGAGCTTCTGCCAGCTCTCGTCGCCGTCGAACACGGCGCCGTACTCCTTCTCGAACATCTCCGCCGAGAGCGCGCCGGCGAGCACCTTCTGTACTTCCTCCGCGGTCGGCCAGATGTCCCGGAGGAAGACGTCCGCGCCGCCCTTGCCCTTGCCGACGGGCTCGGTCTCGAAATCGATGTCCACCTTGCCGGCGAGGGCGTACGCGACGACGAGCGGCGGGCTCGCGAGGTAGTTCGCCCGCACGTGGGGGTTGATGCGTCCCTCGAAGTTCCGGTTGCCGGAGAGCACCGCGCCGACGACGAGGTTACCGGCCGTCACGCCGTTCGCGACGGCTTCCGGCAGGGGGCCGCTGTTTCCGATGCACGTCGTGCAGCCGTACCCGACGACGTTGAACTTGATCGCCTCGAGGGACGTGAGGAGCCCGGCCTTGCCGAGGTACTGCGTCACGACCTTGGACCCGGGCGCGAGGGAAGGCTTCACCCACGGCTTCACCGTGAGGCCCTTCTCGACCGCCTTCTTCGCGACGAGGCCCGCCGCGATGAGCACGGACGGGTTCGACGTGTTCGTGCAGCTCGTGATGGCGGCGATGACGACGGAGCCGTGACCGAGCTCCACCTTCTCTCCGTCCACCTCGATGGCCACTTTCTTCCCCGTGTCCTTCGGGTCGCCCTTGGCGGCCGTGATGAGCTCCGGGAGGACCTTCTGGAAGTTCGCCTTGATGTCCTTCAGGAGCACCTTGTCGTGCGGGCGACGCGGGCCGGCCATCGTCGGCTGCACGGTGCCGAGGTCCAGCTCGAGCGTGTCCGTGAACTCCGGATCCCGCGCGCCGAGCTCCCGGAAGAGCCCCTGCGCCCTCGCGTACGCCTCGACGAGCTTCGCCTGATCGCCGCGAGCCGTCGCCTCGAGGTAGTGAATCGTCTCGGCGTCGATCGGGAAGATGCCGATGGTGGAGCCGAACTCGGGGCTCATGTTCGCGATCGTGGCGCGGTCGGCGAGCGGGAGGCTCGCGATGCCGTCCCCGTAGAACTCGACGAACTTGCTGACGACGCCCTTGTCCCGGAGCATGCGCGTGACGGTGAGGACGAGATCGGTCGCCGTCGTCCCGGAGGGGAGCTTCCCGTGGAGGCGGAAGCCGATGACCTGCGGAACGAGGAGGTTGATGGGCTGACCGAGCATCGCGGCCTCGGCCTCGATGCCGCCGACGCCCCAGCCGACGACGCCGATGCCGTTGATCATCGTCGTGTGGCTGTCCGTCCCGACGAGCGAATCCGGATAGAGAACGCCGTCCTTCTCGAACACGACGCGCGCGAGGTACTCGAGGTTCACCTGGTGGACGATGCCCTGGTCCGGAGGCACGACCTTGAAGTTGTCGAGCGCCTTCTGACCCCAGCGGAGGAGCTGGTAACGCTCCACGTTGCGGGAAAACTCGAGCTTCGCGTTCAGGTCGGCGGCGTTCTTCGTGCCGAAGTAGTCCACCTGCACGGAGTGATCGATGACGAGCTCGGACGGGAAGAGCGGGTTGATCTTGACCGGGTCGCCACCCATCTGTGCCATCGCGTCCCGCATGGCGGCCATGTCGACGACGGCGGGCACGCCCGTGAAGTCCTGGAGGATGACGCGCGCCGGGTGGAACGCAATTTCGGCGTCGGGCTCGGCCTTCGGATCCCACTTCGCGAGCGCGAGCACCTCGTCCTTGCGAACCGCCTTGCCGTCCTCGCAGCGGAGCAGGTTCTCGAGGAGGATCCGGAGGGAGAACGGGAGCCGCCCGACGTCGAGCCCCGTCGCCTTCGCGAACTTCTCGAGGCTGAAATACGCGTACTTCTTGGAACCGACCGTGAGCTCGGCCCGAACGGAGAAAGAGTCCAGAGAGCGATCCGCCATGGTGCTCTCGAGTTACCAGAGCGGTCCGGGGGCGGCAACGAGGCGACACGGCCCGAACGGCAGCGCGCGACGCGAGCTCCGCGCGGTCGTTCCTTTTCAGCCCTGTCGCGCGAGGGACGCCGCGGCGATCCCCGCGCTCGCGGCTTCCAGCGCCGTTCGCGGGCGGCGCATGACGCAGTCCCCGGCGACGAAGAGACCGGCCTCGCCGCTCACGGCGGAGCCTTCGGAGACGATGCCGACGCTCTCGAGAGCGTGGAGCCCGAGGGCGGCGACGTCCACCCCGTGCGTCGTCGACGGGCGGCCGACCGCGCGATGGCCGATTCCGACCGAGAACGGCCCTTCGAGTGACGCGCCGAAGCCGTTCTCTTCCATCGACAGCCCCGAAGCGAGACCGCCGATGGCCAGCACGACGACGTCGAAGCCGGAGTCGTCCACGGTCGCGGTACGGGACCGGGGCGCGACGCGGAACCGGTGCGCGTGCCTCTCCACGGACCCGACGCTCGTCCGGCGAACGTGGACTCCACACCCGACGAGGAGGGAGTCCCGCGACGCCTCGAACCGTGCGCCCGCGGCGCCGCCCGGCGGGGACGTCGTTTCGCCGCAGGGCTTCCCGAGGAGCTGACGGAGCCGGTCGGCGACCCCCGGCCGGGTCCCGAGCCAGGGACCGAGGAGCCACGCGTCCGCGGAAGGTTCGCCCTGCGCCAGGCACTCGGCGAGGCGCTCGACGCGCGTAGCGTCGTCGTGGAGCGCGGCGACGTCGAAGGGCGAACCACTGCCTTCCGCGGCGTCGACCATGCCCGCGACGCGTGCGACGCGAAACGAGATCCGGCTCTGCACGGCCAACCTCGACGCGCCGAGCGCGCGCACGAGCGACCCGGCGTCCCAGCCGTCCACGGGCGCGTCGGGGACGAAGACGACGCGCCCGGCGAGCGCCCGGAGATCGAGCAGCGCGGAATCCACCCCGCGCGCGGGCCGGAGCACGCCGTCGTACGTCGCGACGCGCGCGCCGCGAGTCCCCACCGTCCACGCCTCGAACGCCGTCGCGAAGGCGACGAGCTCCGGCTCCACGGATTCGTCTTCCGGATCCTCTTCCCAGCCCGTCACGTCGAGCGCGCCGGCGTAGAGGGCGGACGCCCCGGCCCGGTCGTGAAACAGCGTCACGTCCGCCCCGCCCCGGCGGAGCGCCCACGCCGCGGCCGTCCCCGCGATCCCCCCTCCGACGACCGCGACCTTCACCGAACCGCCTCGTCCTTCCGGAGACCGAGCGAAGAGCGCGTGGCGGCGAGCGCGAGCGCTTCCTGCCGAGCCTGTTCGGGCCCGACCGCCGCGATCCGGCGCTTCCTTCCGATCTCGAGGAACTCGAGCGCGTGGTTCCGGCCGGCCGCCGGCGACTCCCCGTGCATCTCGGCGAGGATCGCGCCGCAGCGCGCCGCGCAGCGCATCCCGCCGCACGCGCCGAGACCGAGGCGCGTCCGCCGCGCGACGTCGTCCACGGTGCGCGCCCACTCGTGCTGCACCACGTAGCGGATTTCCGCCTCGGTCACCGGCTCGCAGGGGCAGACGACGTGAGTCTCCTTCGGAGACTTCTTCATGCGCTCGATCACGCGACGGGCGCGGCTCCCGTGCCGGTACTCGAGGCGGGTCGCCACCGTCGCGTCGATGCCGTGCTCCATCGCGAGCGCGACGGGGTCGAGCTGCTCGTCTCCGCCGGGGAGCGGGCTCGTGTGCGTGCGACCCGGCGTCGAATTGCCGAGGCGTCTTGCGATGGTGTCCGTCGCCTCTTCCGCGAACAGGCGATACGACGCGAGCTTGCCGCCGACGAGCGAGTAGAGGCCGTCCGCGCCGTCGGCCGCGTGATCCACGACGCGATGGTCGCGGGAGAGCGCGTCCTCGTTCGGGCCCCACTCGTGGAGCGTGGGCCGAACGCCTGCCCAGGTGCCGATCGCTCGAGCGCGCGTGACGGCCGGGAAGACCCGAGCGACGGCCTGCACCAGGTAACGGACCTCGTCGGCCGTGGCGAAGCACTCGTCGAGATCCCCGAAGAAGTCGTCGTCGGTCGTCCCGATGACGCTCATGTTCTGCCAGGGCTCCAGGAAGACCTGACGGCCGTCGATCGCCTTGGCCGCGATGGCGTAGTTCGTGAGGCGCCGGTCGAAGAAGACGTGGATGCCCTTGCCCGGACGGACCCGCGCGGCGAGGCTCTTCACCTTCCCGAGCGACTGGGTGATCGGCGACCAGGCGCCGGTCGCGTTCACGACGACCTTGGCGAGCCGCGCGCCCGTCTCCCCGGTGAAGCGATCGCGAAAGCGAACCCCCGACACGCGGCCGTCCTCCCTCCGGAGGATCTCGGTGACGGTGCAATGGGTGCGGATCTCGGCGCCGTTCTCGGCGGCGTCCACGGCGCTCCCGATGCAGAGGCGCGCCCCGTCGATGCCCCACTCGTCGAAGCCGATGCCGCCCGCGAGATCGCCGTGGAGCCCGGGCTCGAGCTTCCGTAGATCGTCTCCGCCGAGGCGCGTGTGCGGCTTGCCGCGTTTCAGGGGCTGGTACTTGTCGTAGAGGTCGAAGAACGCGTCGAGCCCGAGGAGCTCCACCCCCGACGCGACCGACTTCTGGACCGGCATCAGGAACGGGATCCGGAACAGCAGATGCGGGGCAATGCGCTGGATGTGGCCGGAGTCGAGGCAGGACGTGTACGTCACGTCGGGGTCGTACGTGAGGTAGCGCGGGCCGCCGTGGATCATCCCGCTCGAATTGCCGCTCGCCCCGAACGCGATGTCGTTTCGCTCGAACAGGGCCACCCGGAGGCCGCGCAGGGCGGCGTCCCGCGCCACGCCCGTGCCGTTCACCCCGCCGCCGATGACGACGACGTCGACGTCGGGCGTCGCGGGGGCGAGGACTTCGACCATCCCTTCCGCGCGAACTTCGCCCCCGCTCGGCGGAACGTCAAGTCGCTCGACCGTCCGGCTGGCAAAACACGGGGCAGTTTGTTTGCCGTCGCGAGGAGCGACACTTACGGTCGGCCCCGTGAAGCTCCGGCGGCTCCCCGTGATCCTCGTGCCCGTCGCGATCGGGATCGCGATGCTGGCGGTGGACGCGCGGGCCGAGCCCGTGGCGCGCGCTCGGTCGGAGGAGCACGGACGCCCCGAGGTCGTCCTCGATCGACTCGATCTGTCTCGCGCGCCGAGCGCGGTGCCCGAGGAGGACTATCTGAGGAAGGCGCTCGAGAAAGAAGCGCGGCGTGCGGACTGGGGCGCGGGACGCACCCATCGCATCGAATACCGCTTCCGGGTGGACGAGCTCACGGTCGTCGAGGAGCGGGGCGTGGTCCGGGTGAGCTGCACGGCGAGCGGCTGGTTACCGAAGAGCCGCCACGCCACGAGCCGGCTCTCGTTCGGCGGCGCGCCCGAGGACCGCGCGAAGCTCGTGCATCACGTCCTCGACCTCGTCGCGAGCGGCGTGGTGACGCGCCTCGCGGACATGGAACGCAAACGGCGGGGCGCTCGCTAGAGCGACCCGCCGTCGTTGTCCTCGGAGCTCCGAGGCGAGCGCGAGGGGGGTTTCTCTCGCGCTCTCTCGCGAGCTCAGGGTCCCGCGCCGCCGGCGCCGTTGCGACCACCGGTGCCGCCGCCACGTCCGCCGGTCCCCTGCGCACCACCCGTGCCGCCGCCCTGGCCGTTGCCGTGGCAGCCGGTGAGGTCGAACGTGCAGTTCGAGGCGCACCCGAGGACGCCCGAGGGCATCGAGCCCATGCTGGCGCTCCCGCAGGTATTTCCGCCGAGATTTCCGGCGTCGCAGTCCTCGCCGGCGTCGATCGCGCCGTTGCCGCAGTTGGGGCCCGGAGGAGGACCGCCGGTGCCGCCGGTCGTGTTGCCCGAGTTGCCGGTGCCACCGTTGTTGCCGGTGTTGCCGTTGCCGACGCCGCCGTTGTTCACGGTGTTCCCGGTGTTGCCCTGGCCGCCGAAGTTGCCGAAGTTGCCGAAACCCTGGCCCGCGGACCCGGTGGTGCTGCCGCTTCCGTAGCAGGGCCCGCCGTCGCCGCAGGTCTGCTGCTGACCCCCGCCGTTGCCGGTCACCGAATCCGAACCGCCGCAACCGCCGAGCGTGAGGCCGACAGAGAGTGTGAGGAGCGTGAACCTGACCGCAACGTTCGACAAAGGAACCTCCCAGCGGGGACGAAGTGGAATCCGAATCGCAGGCCAAAGTGTACCGAACCCGGGGCCGGCGCGGCAGAGGCCAAACGTCGTCATCGGTGGCCCACTTGGTGCCCTGATGCCCCGGCTGACGCACCCGGAGCACAATTTTTCATCTTCGGTCGAATTGCGAGGTCAACCAGGGCGGGTGCTGCCACCGCGAGGCGACGAAGTCGACGAACGCCCGCACCTTCGTGGGCGCGTGGCGATGCGGCGGCAAGACGGCGCTCAGCGTGAGTCGCTCGAGACGGAAGTCGGGGAACAGGACGACGAGGCGCTTCTTCGAGACGTGATCGCCGAATTCGAATTCGGGCGCCACCACCAGACCGAACCCCTGCACCGCTGCTTCCACCGTGGCTGCCCCGTCGCTGCACGCGAGCCGCCCGTGGAGCGCGACGGTGGTCGTGCTCCTTCCCTTGTGAAAGGTGAGCCGGGCGGGTTCGAGCGCGCCGCCGTGGAGGACGAAATCATGCGCGCCGAGGTCCGTCGGGACCTTCGGCGTGCCCCGCCTGGCGAGGTACTTGGGCGCGCCGCAAACGAGGAAGCGCGCGTCCGCCAGCCGACGCGTGACGAGCGTCGAGTCCACGAACGTCCTTCCTGCTCGGACTGCGAGGTCCATGCGGCGCTCGAGCAAGTCCACGTAGCCGTCGGACAGATCCAGCTCGGCGGTGACCTGAGGATGCAAGGAGAGGAACTCCGCGAGGAGCGGGAGCACGTAGTCCCGACCGACGACGACGGGCGCGGTGATCCGGAGATGCCCGATCACGACCGAGCGGTGAGTCGCGACGGCCTGCTCCGCACCTTCGAGATCCTGGACGAGGCGTGCACACGATTCGTAAACGCGTTCACCGACCTCGGTGAGCGCGAGACGCCGCGTCGTCCGCACGAGGAGCTGCACGGAGAGCTCCGCTTCCAGGCCGCGGACCAGCTTGGAGACCGCGCTCTTGGTGACCCCGAGGCGACTGGCCGCACCGGAGAAGCTCTTCGACTCGACCACCGCGGCGAACGCGAGGAGCCCCCGGACGTCTCGGATCATCGTCAACCAGAAGTACACAATGATGTTCCGGTCGGCAACCTTGCCGCCCGGCGGGGAGGGCTCCATGGCTCGGGGACGTCGCGACCGAGGTCGGTCGCTCGCTGGAGGATTTTTCGACATGCACGCACGCTCGCTTCTCCTGGTCCCCGCCCTCGCTCTCTTCGCGAACCTCGTCCACGCCGAGGAGTGGGCCATCGACGCCGCCCACACGCGCGTCGGGTTCACGGTTCCGCACATGGTGGTGAGCGACGTGGAAGGCCGCTTCCACGACGTGAAGGGCAAGGTCGACATCGACGACAAGGACCCGACGAAGAGCGTCGTCGAGATCACGATCCAGGCCGGCTCCGTCGACACCGCGAACGCAGATCGGGACAAGCACCTGAAGAGCCCCGACTTCTTCGACGTCGCGAAATTCCCGACGATCACGTTCAAGTCGACGAAGATTTCGAAGGTCGGGAAGAACAAGTACAAGGTCACGGGGGATCTCACGATCCGCGACGTGACGAAGTCCGTCGTGCTGGACGTCGAGGCGAGTGACGCGATCCAGAACCCCTGGGGAAAGCAGGTCCGCGGAGTGAAGGTCGCCGGCAAGGTGAACCGCCACGACTTCGGGCTGAACTGGAACAAGACGCTCGACAAGGGCGGCGTCCTCGTCGGCGACATCGTGACGCTCGACGTCCAGTTCGAGCTCGACAAGTGAAGGCGGACGGCGAAGGCGGCGTGGACCAGGGCGGCAGCGGGAGAGGTCCTCGGACCGCGAACGAAGCCGAGGACCTCGGAGCCGCATGGTGAAACGCGGCAGCCGGGGGGAGTCTCTCCGCACCGGATAGTTTGTATACAAACCAATGCCCCCGATTGGTCCTGCCGCTCCATGGCCCCGCGAGCACGGCGAGGGGACGGTAGCGCGTTGCCGCTCGTAAATTTTTGCGGATCCGGGGCGTCCGTTTCGCAGCACGAATGTAGGGAACCGTGCGCGCGAACCCGCGAGGAAATCGGGGTTCCAGGCGTTCTCGAGCCGATCGCGAGAGGGGCGGACACCGCTGTGTCGCGGGTGCGCGTCTTGCAAGAGTTGCGACCCTCGCTCCGAGTTCCCCGGGAGGTTCGTCGATGCAACGTGGCGCGCACTCGAGATGGGTGGTCCTGGCGTGGGCTTCTCTGGCAGCCCCGCTGGTCGGTTGTGGAAGCTCGGACGGCGTCGCGTTCTCGGCACCCCACTTCGAGGACGCAGGCAGCGGCGGAAACGTCGGCACGGGCGGCGGCTCCGGAAACTCGGGAGGCAGCGCCGGCTCGATGGGAGGCGGCTCGGGCGGCGCCGCGGGGAACCCGTCCACGGGAGGCGGAGCCGGATCGGGCACGGACGCGGGGTCGGGCGGCGCGGGTGACGGCGGGAGCGGCAACGGCGGCGCAGGTCCGGACGGCGGGATCCCCACCGACGGAAGCGTGGGCACCGGCGGCGCGAACAACACCGGCGGCGCGAACAACACCGGTGGCGCGAACAACACCGGCGGCTCCGGCACGACGGGCGAGTGCTCGGCGCCCGGCGACTGCGTGACGAAATACGGCGCGGCGCCCTGCGCGGCGCAGTGGGCCTGCCCGAACACGACGTGCCAGAAGGCCGCCGTGCCGAACTGCGTGGACGCGGACGGCGACGGGTACGGCGTCGGAGTGAACTGCGCGTCCTGCGCGGGCCAGGACTGCGACGACGGAGCGAGCCAGGTCCACGATACGGATCGGAAGAGCTGCTACTCGGGCGCGCTCGGCACGTCGGGGGTCGGAACGTGCCGCGCGGGCGTCTCGACGTGCACGGCAGGCGTCTACGGCCCCTGCGTCGGCGAGGTCACGCCGAGCGGCGAGGCCTGCAACGCCGAGGACGACGACTGCAACGGGCAGCCGGACGACGGCCTCCCGCAGATCTCGTGCGGAACCGGCGCGTGCCGGAAGACCGTGAGCTCGTGTACCGCCGGACAGCTCGGGACTTGTACGCCGGGAACGCCGTCGACGGCCGTGGACGGACCGACGTGCAACGGCGTGGACGACGACTGCGACGGCGCCGTCGACGAGGATTGCGTCACGTGCGTCCCGGTGGACCCGAACGGCGACGACGGCACCGCCGACGGCACCTTCGCGAACCCGTTCCAGACCATCCAGGCGGCCATCGACTACGCCGTGGGCGCGGGCCAGAAGCGGGTCTGCGTCTCCTCCGGCGCGACGTGCGGCCAGAGCGCGACCTACCAGAACGCGACCGGGACGACGGTGACGATGGCGAACGGCGTCCACGTGTACGGCCGGTACGAGTCCACGAACTGGACGCGGTGCGCGAACTCCACGACGACCATCCGACCCCGCACGACCGCGGGCGTCACGTTCCCGAGCTCCATCACGCTCCACACCATCCTGGACGGGTTCACCGTCGAGCGCTTCCAGGGCTCGACGACGTCCGGGGTCACGGTGGACGGCGCGCAGGGCGCGGTGGTCTCCGACGTCACCATCTCGAACACGCAGAACGGCGCGCTCCGTTCGTACGGCGTGAACGTCGTGAACGGCGGCGCCGCGACCGTCTACCGGTCGCACGTCTCCGGCGGAGCCGGCTCCATCGAGACGATCGGCGTCCGCGCCGTCGGAGCTTCCGTCGTCGTGCAGCAGAACTGCAGCACGCTGGATTCGACGGGCCACTGCACCGTCGGGTGCAACGGCGGAGCAAACTTCTCCATCATGGGCCGGACGGGGGGGAGCGGGACGGGCACGTCGGCCGCGATCCTGCTCGACGACGCCGCCGGCTCCTACGTCTCCGAGAACGCGCTCTGCAACAACGGCGGCGACGACGGCGCGGGCGTCCGCATCTCGAACGACGCGACGGGCGTGGTGATCCGACAGAACAACGTGTTCGCGGGCGGCTCGGGCACGAACGCGGTCGGCATCTGGATGACGGACTGCAACGATGCGGCCCCCTGGATCGTGGACAACCAGGCGATCGCCGGGAGCGGCACGAACGCGAACGACGCCGTGGACGGCATCCGCGCGGTCGGCGCGTGCAACCCGGTCATCGACTCGAACGTCCGGATCGTCGGCGGCGCGGAGAACCAGTCGGCGAGCCCGAACGGCATCCACTGCGCGTCGAACGGCACCGTGGCGAGCCGGTGCGTCGTGCTCGGCAACGCGAGCATCCAGGGGTCCGGCGGCGGGTTCCCGCCGGTGTCCGCCGGCATCCGCTGTGACGACGGGGGCTGCATGCGCATCGCGGGGAACGTCGTGACGGGTCGAGGCGGGAACCAGACCGTCGGGATCTGGCTCTCGAGCGCGGGGACGTTCGTGGACGACAATCAGGTGTCCGGCGGCTGCGGCGGCGTCGCCATCGGCGTGCGGGCGCAGGACTCCTACGCGCGCCTCCAGAACAACCTCATCTCGGGCGGCGGTTGCGTCGGCGCGGCCACGACGATGACGCAGAGCTGGGGCATGCGCGTCCTCACGTCCGCGGGGCAGAACGAGGTCGACGTGCACTCGAACACGATCGACGGCGCGGGCCTCGGGGTCGCCTGCACGGGCGGCGCCGTGGACCTGGACGTCACCGGCGCGCCGCCCACCTCCGGCAGGGGCATCTTCCGGAACGACATCCTCCGCGCCGGGAGCTGCACGACGGCCCGGTACGACTTCCGTGAAGCGGCCGCCGCCGCCGATCCGCGGATCTTCGAGCACAACGACCTCGACCCGACGGGCGCACCCACGCTCTACCTGGACTCCGGGACGACCGCGCTCGGGACGGCCGCGGCGGTGAACGCCCTCACGGACATGACCGTCTCGGGCGTCATCTCGGGTGACCCGCTGTTCGTGACGTACCCGACGAACCTGCACATCCAGAACGGCTCGCCGTGCATCGGCGCGGGGACGACGACGGGCGCGCCGGCCCTCGACATGGACGGCGCGGCACGCGACGCGAACCCGGACATCGGCGCGGACGAGCACTGATTTCGTTGTAGGCTCCCGGGAAGTGTCCTGGTCCGGCCCCTCGCCGCGGCGAGCCTTCTCATGACGGTGCGTGAACGGGCCAGGGCCGTCCTGGTCCCCGCGCTCCTCGTCGTGGTGTTCGGGCTCCTCGCGCTGCTCGACCGGCAGCGGCTCCTCGTGGACGACGCGTACATCGCGTTCCGGTACGCCGCGAACTTCGCGAACGGCCTCGGGCTCACCTGGAACCCGGGCGAGCGCGTCGAGGGGTACACGAATCTCTCGTGGGTCCTCGTCCTTTCCCTGCTCGCGCGGCTCCGCATCGACCTCGCCGTCGCGAGCGTCGTGCTGTCGCTCGCGTTCTCGCTCGGCTCGCTCGTCGTGCTCCACGACGTCGCGAGACGGGCGGCCCCCGAGGGGAACCGCCTCGCCTGGACGCTTCCCGGGCTGCTCCTCGCGACGAACCCCTCGTTCGACAACGCCGCGACGAGCGGCATGGAGACCGCGGCGTTCGGTTTCCTGGTGCTCCTCGGGCAGCTCCTCCTCGTCCGCGGGCGGGAGGACCCGCGCTTCGTCCGTCGCGCGGGCGTCGTGTACTCCCTCGCCTACTTCACGCGCCCCGAGGGCGCCCTCGCCTGCGCCGTCGCCGCGACGGTGGAAATGCTCTCGTCCCGGGGTTCACCGAGAGAACGCGCCCGCCGGCTCGCGCCGGTGGCCCTGATCGTGGGGCTCGTGGTGCTGGTCCACGTCGGGGTTCGCTTCGCGTACTACGGGTTTCTCCTCCCGAACACGTTCTACGCGAAGGTGATCTTCGGCCACCGCACGGTGCTCCGCGGCGCGGCGCACATCGCGGGGTTCTTCCTCGCGGGCGGGTTCCTCGTGCTCCCCGGGGTGCTCGAGCTCGAGCGACGGGGCCCCGCGCGACCGTTCGTGCTCCACGGGTACGCGCTCCTCGGGACGTACCTCGTCTATCTCCTCCTCGTCGGGGGAGACCACCCGTTCTGGTTCCGGTTCTACGTTCCGCTCCTGCCGCTCCCGCTCGTCGCCACCTCGACGACGCTCCTCCGCTTCCTCGGCCGAGGGGGGCGCGCGCCCTCCCGCGTCGCCGCGTACTCGCTCGCCCTCTTCACGAACGTGTTCGGGAACCTGTTCGCGGAGCGATGCGACGTCCTCGGGCACGTGGACCCGCGGGCGCGCATCGCGATGGACCGCGTGCTCCAGTTCTTCCAGCGCGAGGCCCCGCCCGGGAGCCTCGTCGCGGCCGAGACGGTGGGCCACGTCGGGTACTACGCGCGGCATCTCCGCATCCTCGACATGTGGGGACTGAACGACGTCCACATCGCGCACCTCGACGTGTCCCCGAACGCGAAGTTCGGCCACGACAAGTTCGACCTCGCGTACATCGGCTCGAAGAAACCCGACTACGTCTACGTGCTCTACGCCTCGCTCGAGGCGGTGGAGCTCCCCGGCTACGACCTCTGCTGGCCCTCCGAGCTCTTTCCCATCGCCGTCTATCGGCGTAAGTTCTCGCTCGGGCAGGCGGACGCGCACCTCGGCGTGCCCGCGAGCACGTCTCGACGCCTCGCTCCGCCGCCGCCCTGCCGTCCGCCGAAGCCCGGTCCCCGCCTATGAAATCCCGCTCGGTGACGCTCCTCGTCGGACTCGCGCTCGTCACCTCCGCCACGCTCGCGCTCGAGGTGCTCTTCACGCGGCTCCTCAGCGTCGTCACCTGGTACTCGCTCGCCTTCCTCGTGATCGCGATGGGTCTCTTCGGGCTCACCGCGGGCGCCCTCCACGTCTACCTCGGCGGGTCCGAGTACGAGGAAGAGAAGCTCCCGGAGGCGCTCGCGCGCGCGGCGCGGTGGTTTTCCCTCGCCGTCCCCCCGAGCCTCGCGTTCCTGCTCGCAGTGCCGCTCTCCACGGCGCCCGTGTTCACGACGGTCGTGCTCTTCCTCGGGTTCTCCGCGGCGATCGCGCTCCCCTTCTACCCGGCGGGGATCGTCGTCGCGGCGGCGCTCACGCGGACGCGGCTGCCCGTCGGTCGCGTCTACGCCGTGGACCTCGTGGGCGCCGCGGCGGGCGCGCCGCTCGTCTCGCTCGCGCTCGGGGCGTTCGGCGCGGAAACGTCCATCCTCCTGGTCGGAGTCGTCGCGGCCGTCGCGTCGGTCACGTTCGCCTCCGCCGGCACGGACGACTCCGCGAAGCGCGCCGGGAAGCGCGTCCTCGTCCTGATGTGCGGCCTCGCGCTCGCCAACGCGCTCTCCACTCACGGGATGAAGCCGATCTGGGTGAAGGGACGCCAGGACGTCCAGCGGTACGACTTCGAGCTCTGGAACAGCCACTCGCGCATCCGCATGTGGGACGCCGGCACGGTGCCCGCCATGATGTGGGGGACCGGCAGCAAGTGCACCGTTCCGCCGATCGCTCAGCACGTCATCGAGATCGACGGCGGCGCGGGCACCGCGCTCTACGAAGCGCCGGAGAGCATGGCGGGCCTCGACTTCATCGCCTGCGACGTGACGGACGTCGCGGCGGAGTTCCGCCCCGGCGGAGCCGCGGCGATCATCGGCGTGGGCGGCACGCGGGACCTCCAGGCGGCGCTCCGGACCGGCCACGCCCCCGTCTACGGCATCGAGTTCAACTCGCGCATCCTGGAGCTCCTGCGCGGCCCGGTCGGAAAGAAATCCGGCGTCCCGACGCACCCGTCCGTGCGCCTCGTGGAAGACGAGGGCCGGAGTTACATGGCGCGGACGAACGAGCACTTTCGTCTCATCCAGGCTTCCCTCGTGGACACGTGGGCAGCGACGGGCGCCGGCGCGCACGCCCTCGGCGAGAACGGCCTCTACACGGTCGAGGCGTGGCGCACGTTCCTCGACCGTCTCGAGCCGGAAGGCGTGCTCACGATCTCCCGCTGGGCGCAGGAGGCGGAGCGGCTCACGAGCCTCGCGATGGGCACCGTCCTCGACGCCGGGTACGCGCACCCGCGGCGTCACGTCGCGTTCGTCGCGACGCCCGCCGTCGTCACCGTGCTCGTGTCGAAGTCGGAGCTCTCCGCGGCCGACGTCGCGCGCCTTCAGGGCATCGCGGACGAGCGCGGCTTTCTCCTGGTCGGACCCGAGACGCCCGTGACGGATCCGGCGATCCAGCGAATGCTGGATGCGCCCTCGCGCGCGGAGCTCGATCGCGTCACGCTGACCCGGGACACGGACTATCGCCCGCCGACGGACGACCGCCCGTACTTCTTCAACGTGCTCCCCGTGGAGGCCGCGTGGCGCACGGTGAGGCTCGTGAACATGGGGACGATCGAGGGGAACCTCCTCGCGACGCGGACGCTCGTGCTCGCGTTCCTCGCGTCCCTCGCGCTCGTGACGTCGGCCATCGTCGTGCCGCTCGTCCGGCGAGCGAGACCGCGCGGCGCGCCCGGGGGAACCCTCTCGGCGGGCATCGCGTACTTCCTGCTCATCGGCGTGGGCTTCATGCTCGTGGAGGTCGCGCTCCTCCAGCGGCTCGGTCTGGTGCTCGGGCAGCCCGCCTACAGCCTGGTCGTCGTCGTCACGAGCCTCGTCGGCGGCACCGGCCTCGGCGCGCTCGCGAGCGATCGACTTCCGCTGGATCGCGCGCCCGCGTGCTACGTCTTCCCGCTCGTCCTCGCGGCGGCCGTCGCGGCGCTCGCCGCGCTCTCGCCGGCGTTCGCGGCATTCGCGCTCCCGCGGGAGATCCCCGTCCGCATCGCGTACTCGGTCGCGATCACCGCCGGCCTCGGCGCGCTCCTCGGGGTCGCTTTCCCGGCCGGAATGCGGCTCGCGACCCGCCCGCTCCCGGACGAAGCGCCGTGGTTCTGGGGCATGAACGGCGTCGGGAGCGTGCTCGCGAGCAGCGTCGCGGTGATGCTCGCCGAGCGCTGGGGCCTCCGCATCACGCTGTTCACCGGCGCGCTCTGCTACGTGCTCGTGCTGATCCCGGTCGCCGTGCTCGTCCGGGCCCGCCGCGCGTGACTCCGACGCGAGGGAGCCTCAGACGGCGGCGAGGAGCGCCCGCGCGGCCGCGGCGGCGGGAAATCCGAGCTCCGGCGGCGCGCCGTCGCCCGCGGGCGCGCTGCCGAGCGCGGCGACCGCCCTCCGACGGCGCTCGTCCACCCGGGCGCGGGCCGCGGACGGAAGCCTCCGGCGAAACCACGCGCCGAGCGCCCGGGCGAGCGCCGCGTGGCGCGTCTCGTCGCGGCCGATCGCGGCGAAGGCCGCGCGCACCTCGGGATCCCGAGCGCGCTCCGCCGCGAAGAGGAGCCGGAGCGCGCCGTGCGTCTCCAGGACCTCGCCCTCCACGGCGTTCTCCGTCGCGAGCACCTCGAGCGACGGCAGGGCCCGGGGACGGACGCGCACGGCCGAGGGACGCCCCCCGTGACGGCGCGCGAGGCGCGCCGCGACGCGGGCGTGACGGCGCTCGTCGTCGATCGCGGACGAGACGGCGCGGACGAGCTCCCCCGGTGCGCCGTGGGCGACGAGCGCGCGACGCAGTTCGACGAACGCGAGCACGGACGCAGCCTCGAGCCGCGCCATCTCCGCGAACCACTCGCCCGTCAGCGGCGCGGTCGCCGTCGCCCGTTCGAGCCCCGTCGGACGACGACCGATGCCGCCGACGCAGAAGTCGCACGAGATCACGGCCGAACCGTTCGTCACGATGCCGTTCGAGCAGGAGGCGTCGCTCGCGCGGCAGCCGGCGGCGCCGAAGGACGGGCAGAGCTTCTGGCAGTCCGCGACGGAGAAGGTGCAGCCGCCGTCCACGGGGTGGATGTCCGCGGGGATGCCGCAGGCGTGCCGCTGCCAGGCGATGCACTCCGTCGCGCCGTCCACGATTCCGGTGAAGAGGCCGGCGAGCTCCGGTTTGCACGGGTCCCTCGGCGCATCGGTGCCGGCGTCGCGCGGCGCGGAGCTCTTCGCTTCGTCTCGCGTGCACGCGGCCGTCCCGAGCGCGAGCGCGAGCGCGAGTGCCCGCGCGAAGCTCCGCCGGAGCTCGGCCTCGCCACGCTCGAGGGACGACGGGTCGCGGCTCATCTCGGAAAGGCATACCCGATGAGCGCCGCCCCGTCCTCCATGCGGGACACGACGCTCTTCGGGTCCTTCGGGTCCACGGCGGCCGTCACGGCCACGAACAGCACGCCGAACGACGTCGAGAGGTCGGCCGCGCTCGGATTTTCGGAGCTCCACGTCACGGGAGGCTCCGGGAACGCGTCCCCGGAGACGGCGTCGTAGGCGGCGCCGAGGGCGTCGAACCCCGCGTGGACGTCGGTCACGACGTCCGCGCCTCCGGACTTCGCCTGGATCCACGGCTCGAACAGCGCGAACGCCGCGCGCGTCCCGGCGAGGTTGTCCCGGATGTCGGTCATCGTGCGCTGGGCGTAGCGCGACTCCTCCTCGTTCGAGGCCGCCTTCCGGACCTTCTCCGCCTGCTCGTTCATCAGCGCCGTGAGGCCCTGGAGCGCGATGAACGGGTGGATGTGCACGGGCGTCCACTGATCGCGGAGCGTCGTCACGTCGGCGGAGAGTTGCGCGACCAGGCCCGACTTCGTCTCCGCGGCCTCCGCGGAGGTGCCGGGGAAGCGCGCGGGCAGATAGCCGGGAAGCGTCTCCTCGAACGCGACCACGCGGGCCGGGGTCACGTCGGAGAAGAGGATGCGTTCGACGGCGTGCATGCCGGTGACCCCCGTTCCGTCGAATGCGTCGGGATCGCCGGCGGCGCCGAGCTCCGCGAGGAAATCGTCGTAGCGGCCGTCGATCGCGAAATCGACGTCGGGGAACAGCGGCGCGATCGCTCCCTCGATCCGTTCGTAGGCGGAGCGTGCCGTGTACCAGTGCCCGCGCGACGCGAGGATCGCGCCCGCGTCCGCGGCGCCGTCCCAGCCTCGGTCCGCCGGAGCCGGAAGCGCATCCCCGAGATCCTTCGAGGCGCCGAGCAGCGTTCCGATCTCGCCGAGGAAGAGCTCGTGGAGACCCTCGATGACGTCTTCCTGGTACGCCGCGTCGGACTTTGTGGACGCCGCCGTGCCGTCTTTCGTCGACGAGCAGCCGAGCACGAGCAGCGCCGTGGCGGAGAAGAACAGCGCGCGCGATCGCACGCCCCGAGTCTAGATGACCGATCGCGATTCGGCGACAGCCGGATCGATCGGCAGGAGAAGACATGGGCGCGGGCGGAGGTCCGGTCACTTCCGGCCGAAGGACACCGCCACGGAGAGGAGCGTCCGCGCGGCGTAAACGGCGTTCACCGCGACGTATGGAAACAGGTACGCCTCGAGCCGTCCCGAGATCGCCACGAAGAGGATGTAGGAGGGATAGTGGATGAGGAGCTTCGCGACGCTCTCGACCGCGGAGACGACGGCGCCGAGCGGCGAACGGGGCCCGGCCGCGCCCTTCGCCGGCCCCGCGGGCCCGGTGATCTCCGGACGGCGAACGAACGTCGTGAGGGCGATCCCCGTCGCGAGCACGACCAGCCCGGCGATGCCGACGAGGAGATACGTGGGGTCCCGGTCCCGCTCGAGGAACAGACGGACGGCGGCCGCTCCGAGGACGGCGAATGCCTTGATCTCGTCCATCAGGAAGTCGAACAGATGTCCCGGCGTCGACTGCACGCCGCGGAGCCGCGCGAGCATGCCGTCGGCGCAATCGAGGACGTAGGACGCCTCGAAGACGAGGATCGCGACGAGGAGCCCGACCCGCCCCGGAAGCACGACGAGCAGCGCGACGCTCGCGAGCGCGACGGCGAGCGACGCGAGCGTCACCTGGTTCGGCGTGACGCGGGTGCCCTCGAGCGGCGCAACGAGGAGCGAAGCGATCGGCCGGCACACGTAGAGGTTCCACGGCAGATCCGGCACCTTCCTGGTGAGCCGATAGACCTCCGTCGCCGGGCGCATCTCCGCGCCACCATACGCCGAAGCGGGCGCCCCGACCCAGTGCTAGGCTTCCTCCGTGCGGATTTCGTGGGTGCTCGCCGGGCTCTCCGTCTCGTTCGCAGCGGCGTCCGTCCGGCCCGTGAACGCGCGCGCGGAAGAGCCCGCGCCCCGGGGCACCGTGTACCGCGTCGCGGCCGTCGGAGACTCCCTCACGGACGTGAAGGTCGGCGGCGGCCTGTATCTCGAGTACCTCTCGGAGCGGTGCCCGAAGAGCCAGTTCGACGCCTTCGGCAAGGGCGGCGAGATGGTGAACCAGATGAGGAAGCGGTTCGTCCGGGACCTCTGGGACGGAACGCGGCCGCCGTACACGCACGTCATCGTGTTCGGCGGCGTGAACGACCTCTACAGCGATCTCACCGCCGGACGGACGGTGAAGAAGATCGAGCGCGACCTCGGGGCGATGTACGCCGCGGCCCGCGAGCACGGCGCGAAGGTCGTCGCGATCGACGTCGCGCCGTGGGGCGGGTTCAAGAAGTACTTCACCGACCTGCGCGCGGAGACGACGCACGAGTTGAACGCCTGGATCCTCGCCCAGCCGAAGGCCGGCACCGTGGACTCCGCGGTGGACGCCCACGCGCTCCTCTCCTGCGGGGATGCGGAGGTGCTCTGCCCTGCGTTCGCGAAGCCTCACAAGGACGGCCTCCATTTCGGCCCCGAGGGCCACCGGAAGCTCGCCGCGGCCCTCGCGGACGCCGTGTTCTCCGACTGTCTCTGAGCGTCCGCGGGCGCTTCCGCACGGCGTTTTCGGGGCTCGGGTGACAGGCCCGCGGATCCTTTGCTATCAGGGGCGCGCCATGGCGACCGCAGAGAGGCCCATCCCGAAACGACCGCCGCCCCCGCCGGTCGACATGAAACCGATCCTCGGCGGCCGCCTCTGGACCGCGGTGTTCTTGCTCGCCGGCCTCGGCCTCATCGCGAACCCGGCGTTCAACGAAACCGTGAAGCGCCACGCGCCGCCCGAGGACATCCGCACGGACTTCTCGAAGTGGAAAGAAGGCGCGACCGCGCAGGTGCGCGTCACCGTCATCACGGCGGACGCCGCCCGCCTCTCCTGCGCCAACGCGGACGTGGTGGAGGGCCTCCATTGCGGCTACGGCTCGGACCGGATCCTCTGGCCCAAGGGCCCGAACGAACCCGCCGACGACAACCAGCCGAACCTCATCCAGCCGTACCGGACGTCGCCCGACAACGCGCTCATCCTCCTCGCGGGACTCTGGGCGCAACCGGAGGTCGCGATGCGGCTCCACCGGGAGCCGCCGAGCGGCGTGAGCGCGAAGCGGCTGAACCGCTTCGACGTCGTGTGCGACGTGAAGTTCCTGAAGAAATGGGAGAAGGTGGACGTCCGCTGGGACGTGACCGGAAACTGGGTGACCGAGCGGAACGCTCTTCCGAGGATCCCGCTGTTCGTCGCGCGCGCGACGAGCTGCAGCGTCGTGAAGAGCTGATTCCGGCCGCTCCCGGGTGGTCCGGCGGGGGGACACCCGCTACCATCCCGCCCGGATGCGGACCCGGGCCGTCGCCATTCCGAGCGATCGGAGCAACGCCGTTGGCGCGGTGGAGCTCGAGTGCACGCCCGACGGGCTCGTGATCGTCCATCACGGAGTCTCGGCGTGGAAGGAGGGGTACGCGCCCCCGGCGCTCACCGTCGGGACGCGCGTGGACGTGCCGTGGAGCTCCGTGTCGGAGGTGAACCTCGACGGGGACCGGGTCTTCCTCGCCGTCGAAGAGCGCCTCACGCCGCACCACCGGCTCCTGCTCGCGAACTTCTCCGACGGGGACGTCCCCGATCCGAGAGAGATGTGGCGGAAGCGCCTCGTGGTTCGGATCGGAACGGGCGTCGGCATGCTCGTGACGGGCCTCCTCGTCGCGCTCCTCTTCGCGCGGTTCACGGGGGACGCCGGAGCGTCCTCGGGCGTCCTCTTCGGATGTTTCGGCGCGGCGGTCGTCCTCTTCGTGGGGCTCGCCGCCGATCAGCGCCTCGGGCTCGGCCCCGCGAGCGACGCCGCGCGGCTCGCCTTCCTCCTGGACCTCGCGGCGCACCTCCCGCACCTCTCCATCCAGACGCGGCCTCCGGCGCCGAAGACGGCGCCGCCGCCACCGATCGAGCTCCCCTCGTTCCAGGCGCTCCTGCCGCGCTCGACGACGGCCGTCGTCATCACGATGAGCGCCGCGCTCCTCTCGGCCGTGCTCACTGCGGGCTGGCTCGCGCGAACGAAGGACCGCGGAGACGAAAACGTCGCGATGACGGAGCGCCCACGCGTCGAAGAACCGACCACCCAGGTGGCCACACAGGCGCCGGCGGCGCCGACCGCCGCGGCGCCCGCACCTTCTCCCGCGCCGCAGCCCGCGGCCCCGGCCGCTCCTCCGCCGGCCGCGACGGACGGCCCGGCGACGCTGACGGGCTCGTGCTCGTGCAAGCGGGCGGACTCTCTCCTCTGGAAGGACGGCCTCCCGCGTCTCTCCGTCGTGCTCATCGACCGGAAGCAGAAGGAGCACAACGGCCACCTCCACCTCGAGCTCGAGGTCGGCGTGGTGAACAACTGGGAGAAGCCGCTCCCCGAGGTCTCCCTGCTCGTCCAGTTCTTCGAGAAGGACCCGCCGCCGAGCACGAAGCGCACGAAGACGCAGGATCGCCCGCTGTTCTTCGAGGGGCCCCTCGCGCCCGGTCAGGCGATCATGTGGCACGTCGAGGCGCGCGGGAACGATTTCGAGGTCACCGGCCCGCCCGAGCAGATGCTCGACGCGTCCGGCGCCGACGCTCCCGCGGCGAACCTCGTCGCGGATCTACTGAAGGCCATTCATCGCCCGATCCGCCTCCACGGCGCGATGCTCCTCGCGTACCTGAACGACCCGCGCGCCAAGGAAGGCGCCGTGGGGCTCCGGGAAGCACTCCGCGAGGAGGAAGCGCCGTACATCGATCGCCTCATGTGGACCCAGGGCGAAGTGAGGACGTGCGCCGTCGCCGTCTCCGAGTCCGGAAACCCGCGCACGGTGCACGCCTGCGTCTACAACGCCTCGAAGGAGCCGCGGACGGGCCTCGCCGTCCGCGTGCGCGCCCTCGATCGCGTCTTTCGCTACGACACCCCCGTCGAACCGCCGCCGCTCGTCGTCGCCGAACACACCTGGAAGCTCGAAGGACAGCTCGCCCCCGGGAGCGGCGCGACCCTCACCCTCGCCTTCGACACCGCGAACCCCGACGGCCTCCAACCGAAAGCCTTCGAAGCGTTCGCCGATCGCGCCGAACTCGTCTACTAGCGATCGGCCCGGCCCCACGGCAGCCGGCTCCATGGGGGGGTATCTCATCACCGGATAGTTTGTATACGAACTATCCGGTGGTGAGACCGCCGCCCCCCGATTGGTCCAACCGATTCACGTCCCCGCGAGCACGGCGAGCGCGCGCCGCCAGGCGCGGCAGGGGGCGAGGTCCGAGGCCCGCAGGGCGAAGCCCGAGGACCCGAGGAGCCTCGGGGGACGAGGTCCCCCACAAACAAAAACCCCACGACGCTCCCGTCGTCGCGTCGAGCTCGCCCGAAAGGCGGCGAGTCCCCCCGATTGGTCCCGCCGTTCCACGTCCCCGCGAGCGCGGCGGATCTTCACAGCCACTTCTTCAGGTCACCCAGCGCGTTCGGCTTGAGCGTGAAGGTCGTCATGTCCACGTGGCAGGAGCCGCACATGAGGTCGGCGCCGGCGGCCTTTGCCTTCTTCACGACGCCCTTCATGACTTCCTTCGCGGCTTTGCGACCGCCGGAGTGACAGGCGGCCTTCAGCGCGGCGTAGTGGCTCGTGATCTTGCAGGCGTCCTCGCCGCCGGCGGCAGGGGGCGCCGACGGGTTCGGCTCTCCGACGGCGATGCCCTGCCTTTCGGCGAGCTTTTCAGCGGCCTTTTCGCCAGCGGGCCTCGCTCCCTTGCCGGGCTTCTCCGCGGCCTTGCCGGCTTCCTTCTCCGGCGGAGCAGCGGCAGGCGCGGAAACCGGCGAAGGCGGCGGGGGAACGGCTGAAGCGGCGGGGGCTTCCGCGGACGATGCCGGGACGCTCTCCGTCGCGCTCGGCGCGGGCTCGGCGCCCGCGGCGGTAGCGGGCTCGGCGCCCGCGTGGGGAGCGGAAGCAGCCGCGGACGCCAGGGGCTCCGCACTCGCGGCAGGGGCTTCCGGCGCGGCAGGGGGCTTCGCGGATTCTCCGCAGGCGGCGGCGACGGCCGCGATGGCACAGGCGGCGACGAGCGGAAGGACTTTGTTCATGGGAGGGCGAATCTCTAACGCACCTGCCCCGGAATGTCAGCGGGCCGGCCCGCGCCGTTTACGGCGCTCACGGATGGATCACGATGGCCGTGCCGCGCTCCTTGTTGATGACGCCGTGCCAGCCCTCCGGAACCTGCGGATCGGTCCACTCGAAGAGCCACGCGGCGTCCCGCGGCGCGAGGTTGATGCAGCCGTGGCTCCGCACCTTGCCGAACTGATCGTGCCAGTAGGCGGCGTGGAGCGCGTACCCCTTGTGGAAATACTGCACGAAGGGAACGTCCCGGAGCGAGTAGGAATCGCTCACGTCCTCGTCGCCGTCCATGGTGGAAGAGACGTGCTTCGTGTGGATCATGTACGTGCCGCGCACGGTGGCGGGGGCCTTCTCCGGGTCGGCGAGGCCGGCGAGGCCGGTGCTCACGAGCGTCACGTAAACGGCTTTCTCCCCCTCGTAAGCGACGAGGGACTGATCGCGGATGGAAACGTCGATCCATTTCCGGTTGCCGCTCGCGACGCTCGGGTACCCCTTTCGCTTCTCGATGACGAGGGCGCTCGAGGGCGCGACGAAGACGTGCTCGGGCGCGCCGCCGTCGGGGACGGTCCGTCCCTCTTGCACGCCCTCCCAGAACTTCACGCCCTCGAACGGAACCGTGCGCCCCGTGAGCTTGATGCCTTCCCGGAACGCGAACGTTCCGACGGGCGCGAGGAGCCCGGGCTTGCGCTCCACGTACCGGAGCGCCCACTGCTTCGTCACGATCGCGACGGGAAGGTCCTCCCCTTCCCCGAGCACGACGCCGTGGAACGTGCTCGGCTTCACGATGCTCGTGCGGTCGAGCGGGATGAGATCGAGCTCGGTCGTGAGGCCGAAGGTGCGCCCCTTCCAGTCGAAGAGCCGCGATATCGCGAAGCCCGCGTCGGGATCGGACTGCCCGGACTGGACGCTCCGGTGGAGCCCCTGCTCCGTGCCGTAGGGTTTCGTGAGGGACTTCCCCTCCGCCGTCGGCACGAACTCCGGCGGATCTCCGAGCGGTCCGACGAGGGCCTGGAGCACGGCGTCGCGCTTCAGCCGTTCTCGCCACTCGAGGGAGCGCCCCGCGTAGCCCGGCCCCTCCACCGTGAGCATCTCCTTCTCCGAGGGGAGCCGGAAGTAGAAGTGCGGCCCCGGGTCCTTCGCCATCGCGTAGACGTACGGGAGGCTCTCGCCGCGCTTCGGTCTCACGTCCGCGGCGACCACGACGGGATTTCCGAGCTCGAGCGTCGCGCCGCGCCCGACGCACACGAAGCCTCGCGGGTTCACGCGCCACCAGCCGCCCGGGCAGCCGTCGTTCCGGATCTCGGGGCCGCGCCGCGGCACGATCGCGCCCGCGCGGAGATAGCCGAAGCGAGTCCGCTTCGGGCCCGTGTCCGTGTAGACCCACGTGCGCCACGCGATGCTCGCGACGCGGTCCTCGCCGGGCGAAAACGGCAGACTGTCGTCCACGCCCCCGACGTCGGGCTTCGCGGAGGCGACCGCGGCGGACGACGTTTCCGCCGACGCCGCGGACACGACGACGGCGCTCGGCCGCGGCGGCGCCTCCCCGCCGGGCGGAGCCTTCCCGCTGCACGCGGAGAGGAGCACGGCGAGACTCGAGACCCGGCGCATTTCCCGGGACCGCTCTATCACCACTCCGGCGGAGGGGCGCGGCCGAAAGGGACGGTGCATCCCGCTGGACCTCCGGCGGGGCTTTGGCATGCTCGCCCCCATGGGAATCCCGTCCGGCGTGTTCCGTCTCGTTCGAGAGGCGTCGCGCCACCTCCTCCGGCGCCCGGTCGTCGGCGTCGCGGCGGCCGCGCGCACGCGGGACGGACGATGGCTCCTCATCCGGCGCGGGGACACCGGCCAGTGGGCGCTCCCGGGGGGCACGCTCGAATGGGGGGAGACGCTCCGCGATGGAATCACCCGCGAGGTGATGGAAGAAGCCGGGGCCACGATCGAATCGCTCGGCTCGGTCAGCGGCGTCTACTCGCGGAGCGATCGGGACGTCCGGTTCCACGCGGTGACGGTCGTCGTTCGCGCGGTCGTCTCGGAGCCGACGCGGCCGCCCTCGAATTCCGTCGAAATCCGCGACGTCCGGCTCTTCCCGGACGACGCCCTCCCCTCGGACATCGGCATGGGCATGGGGGACATGATCGCCCACGCGCGAGAGCCGGGCGTGTACTGGGAATGACGGGCGGCCCGCGTGCGCCCGGAACGAAGATCACCATGAAGCAATCGACTCTCGGACTGTTCGGACTCTTCGCGTCCCTCCTCATGCCGGGCTGCATGCTCTTCGGGGGCGTTCGCGTCGAGCCGGTCGCGACCAGCGTCCAGAAGCCCAGCAACGTCGCGGTCTACATGGCCGTGAGCCAGGGACAGGAGCCCGCGCTCGGTCTCTCCGAGCAGTCGTTCCAGGTCTCGGAAGACGGCCAGCCGCTGACGGCCGAGCAGTCGCGCCAGGTGCTCCTTCCGCGGGACATGGTCGCCGTGCACCGCGCGCTCCTCCTCGTGGACATGAGCGGCCCCATCGCGGAAGGGGACACCCGGAAGACCATCGCGATGGCCGTCGCGCGCTTCGTCACGAAGGCGCACCAGACGCAGCCGGTGAGCGTCTTCGCCTTCGACGGCGGCGCGCAGATCCGGAGCATCGGCGAATTCCCCGAGGGAAACGACGAGATCGCCGAGATCCCCGCCCTCGAGAGCTACACGTCGCAGGACACGTCGAGCAATCTGAACGGCGCCGTCATCGAGGCCATCGCGCAGCTCGACGCGCGGCTCATGACGGCGCAGAAGCCCATCCGCGTGGGTACCCTCGTCGTCTTCGCGCGCGGGCCGGACCTCGCCGGGCGGGTCACGGAAGGGAAGATGCGGGAAGCGCTCTCGGACTCGAAGGACCTCGTCCTCGCGATCTCGTCGAAGGACGCTCCGGGATTTCGCGCTTCGTCCATCGAGAAGGACGGCGCCTTCGAGGCGGAGAGCATGGCGAGCATCCTCGACCCGTTCGACCGCGCCGGCGAACGCGCGGCGAGCCTCGTGAACCGGTACTACCTGCTCTCCTACTGCTCGCCCGCGCGGGCCGGGAAGCGTCGATTCAAGATCGTCGTCACGACGAAGAACGACGAAGACAAGGAAATCCAGGGCTCGATGAGCGGCGAGTTCGACGCCGACGGCTTCGGCTCCGGCTGCGACCCGACGACGCGCCCGCGGTTCGTGCAGACCGCAAGACCCGACGAGGACGAGCAGAAGGACAAAGAGAAGAGCGACAGGCCCGCGAAGGGCAGCTCGAAGTCGGCGAAGCCGCCTGCCGAGAACGCCGCCGCGCCCGCGGACGAGGACGCCGTCGCGCCGCCGCCGGACAAGCCCGGCTACGCCAAGTGACGGCCCGCGCGCCCGTCGACGTCGAGGTCGTCGAGATCGAGCGGATCTCCGGCCGCGGAACGGCGAAGACGGTCTGGGTCGTGAAGCTCCGGGACGCCTGGGTGCGCGCGGGAAACTACCCCGGCGCGACGACGACCCGACTGGACACGGGCTCGGGGACCGTGTGGGAGCACTCCATCTCGCTCCGCCTCGAGCCCGGCACGGAGCTCGAACGCGTGGAGAGTCGACCGAAGGAGCCCGAGCGGAAGGACCCGCTCGCGTACCTCGAGGGCGGGACGAAGCGCGCCGTGGTGACGAGGCGAACGCGGTACGTCGTCTCGCCGAACGGACGGCTCACGCCCAGGAAATGAGCGCGCCGCGCGGCGGCCGCTCGGCGCCGCCCGTGAGCCAGCGGGCCGCCTGAGCGACGCTGCCGGATTTCCCCGGAGCGAGAGCGACGTCCCCGCCGTGGTCGACGAACGCGCTGCGACGCGCGGGCTTCCGGCTGAGCCCGACCACGGACACGCCTCGGGTCGCCGGGCGAGCCCGGAGCGCGAGCACGAGCTCCCGCACGACGGCGACTTCGTGCGCGTCGAGCGAGAGCACGAGCACCTCGTAGAAGCCGGACGCGACTTCGAGCACCGTCGCGAAGAGGCCGGCGCCGTCGTGCTGTTCGACCCCCGGGATCTTCTTCCGCGCGCCTTCGTTGTGGACGAGCACGCGGGGCGGGGTCTTTCCGAGCTCGCCGGGAACGGGGTAGCCGAACCGGCGCAGGAATCGCACCACCTCGACGCGCTGGAAGCGGAGGTGCCGCCCTTCCGTCCGCCGGGCGAACACGTGCCCCTGGTTCACCCAGTTGTGGATCGTCTTGAGGTCGACCTCGAGGAGCCTGGCGAGATCCCCGGCGGTGAGGTCGCGGGCCCCGTCGGACCCACGCTCGCTGCCGTCTTCTTCGCTCCGTTTCGATGGTCGACCCACCCGCACGTACTCCACGCGACCGGGACGTACCGGAACGCCGCGAGCCTCAGGCTACCTACGAGCGAAGGCCGCGAGCAAGCCGTTTCCCGGCAACCCTCCTGGACAAGAAAATGGCGAGCCTCACACGGTTCGACGAGTGACCACGAACGACTCGAAACGACGCCATCCGTATCGAAACGTTCCCCCTCTTCGCACCGGAGAACCCACCCGAACCCACCCATTTGTCGGGAATTTGCTTCAGACCGCTCGGCCCTCGCCGTTCACGAGTGCATGAGCCTCTTGGCGGAAAGCCCCCCGACGCCGGCGTCGACCGGGGCGGCCCATGCGAGCCCGCCGGGGGGGAGCGCCGAAGACGGTCCCAAGTCGCAGCCGCGCGCCGCGTCGTCCCCACCCCGCGGCCGGGTGCTCGTGGTCGACGACGATCCGACCCAGATCCGGAGCATCGGGCGCGTCCTCCGGCTCCACGGATACGAGATCACCTCCGCGGCGAACGGCGCCGAGGCGAGCCGCGTGCTCGGCAGCGGTGACTTCGACGTCGTCCTGAGCGACATCGCGATGCCGGACATGGACGGCATCGCTCTCCTCCGTTTCGTCCGGGAAAGGGCGCTCGACGTGCCCGTCGTCCTCATCACGGGCGAGCCCGCGGTGAGCACGGCCGTGAAGGCGCTCGAGTTCGGCGCGTTCCACTACCTGACGAAGCCCATCGAGCTCCCCGATCTCGAGGTCGTCATCGACAAGGCCGTGTGCCTCCACCGCATGACGATGATGAAGCGTCAGGCGGCCGAGCTCCTCGGCAACCCCATCGAGCAGGACGACCAGAAACGGCTCGCGGCGAACTTCGATCGCTGCCTCGACTCCGTCTGGATCGCCTACCAGCCCATCCTCTCTTCCCAGACCCGGCGCGTCTTTGGGTACGAGGCACTGCTCCGGAGCGGCGAACCGAGCCTCCCGCATCCCGGGGCCGTCCTCGACGCCGCCGAGCGCCTCGGCCGGCTCGAGATCCTCGGCCGCACCATCCGCGATCGCGCGGCGGAGCCCGTCGCGAATCGTCCCGAGGGCGGCATGCTCTTCGTGAACCTCCACACCACGGATCTCCTCGACCCGGAGCTCCTCGCGAAGGACGCGCCGCTCTCCCGGATCGCGCACCGCGTGGTCCTCGAGATCACCGAGCGCGCGTCGCTCGAGCGCGTGAAGGACGTCCGCGCCAGGATCGCGCAGCTCCGGGAGATTGGCTTCCGCATCGCCGTCGACGACCTCGGGGCCGGCTACGCAGGGCTCACGAGCTTCGCGCTGCTCGAGCCCGAGATCGTGAAGCTCGACATGACGCTCGTCCGGGACGTCCACCAGAGCGCGACGAAGCAGAAGCTCATCCGCTCCATGGCCGAGCTCTGCAAGGACATGGGCATGATGGTCGTCGGAGAAGGCGTGGAGACGGTCGCCGAGCGAGATTGCCTCATCGAGCTCGGCTGCGACCTCCTCCAGGGCTACCTGTTCGCGAAGCCCGGGAAGCCGTTCCCCGAAGTCAATTCGGTTTGAACCGAGCCGGGCGCGGCACTACGGTGCCGTCCGTCGTTCCGAGCGGAACACTCCCGGAGGCTCCCCCGTGCCCATCGATGTCGAATCCCTGAAGTCCGAGCGCGATCGCCTCAAGACGGAGCTCCGCGAGGTCGAAGCGAACCAGCGGAAGCTCGAGGCCGAGCTGAAGACGCTCCGTCAGAAGGAGATCCGCAACAAGCGGGAGATCGAGGCGCTCTCCACGCTGGTCGAGCTCCACGAGGCGAAGGCCGACAGCGCCGAAACGACCGCGTCCTGAGCCCCACTTCGAGGCGCGACCTCAGAGCTTCGTGCCCGCGAGCGCGAGGATCTTGTCGAACTGCTTCTTCTCGACGACCTGCACGGAGAGGCGCCCGCGGGTCACGAGCTGCATCTCCGAGAGGGATGGCTCGGCCTTGATCTGCGCGAGCGTCACCGACTTCGCGAGTGCCTTCACCGGAGCGAGGTCGACGGCGGACCAGTCGCCTTCCTCCGCGGTCGGGTCCGGGTACGCTTCCTTGACGACGGTCGCGACGCCCACGACGTCCTTCCCCTCGTTCGAGTGGTAGAAGAGGACGAGGTCGCCCTTCTTCATGGCGCGAAGGTTGTTCCGCGCGCCGAAGTTCCGGACGCCGTCCCAGCGCGCCTTCTTCTCCTTCACCAGGCGCTCCCACGGGTAGACGTCGGGCTCGCTCTTCACGAGAAAGTGCTGCGGCATGCGCCGGAAGGTACCCCACCGGCCGCAAATCCGCATTTTCCGCGGGCTTTTGACCACAAACCGGGCTTGGGCCGGAAAGCCAGGCCGAGCTATGCTGGGGGGTGGGTCGTTTTCGGCCCGTCCGCTTCTCCGTCCGGAGGTTTCGATGCATCGCTTGAGTGGATTCGCGGCCGTCTGCGCTTTGCTCGTCACGGGGATTTCGGCCGCGAGCTGCAGCAGTGACAATGGAACGACGCCGCCGACGGGAACCGGCGGGAGCTCCGGCACGGGGGGCGGAGGCCAGGGCGGCGCGGACGCTTCGACGGCGGGCAGCGGGAACTCTCCGGATTCCGGAACGGGAGGCACCAGCGGCGACGCCGGTCCCTCCGAAGACGCCGGACCGCAACCGGACCCGGCGCTCTGCGGGAACGGTCAGCTCGACCCGTACGAGGACTGCGACGACGGGAACAAGAAGACGCGCGACGGCTGCGAGAACAGCTGCCGGTGGACGTGTACGAGCACGCGGGACTCCCTCTGTCAGGACGGGGACTACTGCAACGGCCGCGAGGTCTGCAACGAGAACCACACCTGCGGCGCGTCCCCGGGACCGCTTCCGGACGACACGCGATGCGGGGTGGCGAACGTCTGCAAGAGCGGCGTCTGCGTTCCGGCGGCGGCGATCTGCGGGGACACATTGCTCGTCGATCCCGAAGAGTGCGATCCGCCGAACGTCGCGGCGGGCTGCGACGCGGACTGTCGGTTCACCTGCAAGGGCGACGATCCCACGCGAAACTGCGTGTCCCCGGATCCTTGCGCGGCGCCGGCGAAGTGCAACGACCTCACGCATCTCTGCGAGCTCAAGGGAACGCCTCGGAAGGACTACGATTCGTGCACGTACGGTACGGGCACGAACAAGCGCTGCATCGCCGGCGTGTGCACCGACAAGTACTGTTCGAACTCGATCCCGGAGACGGCGAGCGGCGAGGAGTGCGACGACGGCAACCGCCAGGACGGCGACGGCTGCGACGCGGACTGCACGTACAGCTGCCTCACGACCGACTCCACGCGGAACTGTCACGCCACGAACGCGTGCATGAACGACGGCACGTGCCAGGCGAACCACACGTGCACGACCCAGACGCCGAAGACCAAGGGGACGGCCTGCGGCACGAAGCAGAACTGCGTCGAGGGCAACTGCGTCGCGCCGGTCTGCGGAGACGGCATCGTCGCCGCCGGCGTGGAAGCCTGCGACGACGGCAACGTCACGAACGGCGACGGGTGCGACAACGACTGCACCAAGAGCTGCGTGAACCCCCTCACGGACTGCCCGAACACGCCGGCGTGCCGGACGGCCGTGTGCACGAACGACAAGTGCGACAGCACGCCCGACGCCTCCAAGGACGGTCAGACCTGCAGCACGGGTGGCGGCACCGCGAAGTGCGCGCAGGGCGCGTGCACGAACGGAACGTGCGGAAATGGCGGCGCGCCGGAGACCGGCGAGCAGTGTGACGACGGAAACCTCACGCCCGGGGACGGCTGCGAACCGAACTGCACGTTCACCTGCGCAAAGGACGCGGACTGCAACGACGGCGATCCGTGCAACGGCGCCGAGACGTGCAACACGACGACCCACAAGTGCAACGACCCGGCGGACCAGAGCAACGGCACGAGCTGCGGGTCGAACAAGATCTGCGTCAGCGGCGGCTGCCGCCCGGCGATCTGCGGAGACGGCGTCGTCAGCGGTTCGGAGGGCTGCGACCCGCCGAACACGCTCGGCTGCGACGACAAGTGCAAGCCCCGCGCAATCTGCAACCTCACCGGGAGCTGGGCGCTCAAGGTCGTCGTGCCCGTCACGTGGGGCGACGGGGCGGCGCTCGTCGAATCGACCGGCGTCATCAAGCAGTGGGCTCGGCTGAAGTTCACACAGACGGGGCTGACGTTCACCGCGGACCTGAAGCCTTGCGGCCTCCAGATCCCGGACTTCCAAACGACCCCCACGCTCGGCAGCGAGTGGTACGGGCTCCTGTTTCCCGACACGTCCTGGGACGCCGGCCCCATGCCGACGTTCGCCGTGTCGGGATCCGTGGACAGTCAACTCATCGGCGCGAAGTTCGACACGTTCTCCGTCGCCATTCTCCTCGGCACGAAGATCACCGCGCCCGCCGACCCGATCAGCACGGGATGGCCCCAGGATGCGACGAACCTGTCGCCCTTCACCCTGTTCGACTCAGACAACGACGCGAAGCCGGGCTTCACGGTCAACGCCAAGTCCGGGCCGGTCCCCGGGCAGCCCGCCAACACGGACTACAAAAACATCATCGTGGCGGCGTCGGACCCTGCGCACCTGGAGAACGCCACCCGCGCAGACTCCATGTACCTCGCGATTCGGCAGATTGCTGCGCAGACCGGAACGGTCACGTCCTGCGACACGATCACCGGCACGGCGACCGCACAGATCGAGAACCACATCATCGGGTGCAACGTCGCGGGCGAGAACCGCCTCTGCACGAGCGACGAATGGGGCCTGCCGGACGCCGTTCGCCCGCAATACGACACGTCCGCCGGCGGCGCGACGTTCGATGCGAAGCGCCTCGGGACCACCACCACGTGTACGGCCGTGCGGAGCGCCCTACCGTGACGTTCACGCCCGACGGACCCCCCTCTCCCCTGCCGCCCCGTCGCCCGGGGCGTCTCTCGACCCGGAAGCCGTGGCCCCAGGGCCGCATGATGATATAGGTGTAAGCGATGCGGGGCTCTTATCTGGCTCTTCTAGGCGCAGGCGCGGCGGTCGCGGTCGCCTGCTCGGTCTACGACGAAACCCTCCTCAAGCCGTCGCCGAGCACGGGCAGCGGCGGCGGGTCCAGTGGCGGCGAAGGCGGCTCGCCGGGAACCGGAGGAGCCGGCGGGAACACCGGCGGCAACGGCGGTGGTGGTGGCAGCACCGCCTGCGTCGAGAAGCGATGGGTCGACCCGCCTGCCGACTCCGACGTCATCACGAGGGGCGGAGACGAGGAAGCCATCGGCGTCATGTACAAGATCGACCTCGGGGACGCGCCGAGCAATCCGACGGACCCACCGAAGCACTACCTGGACGTCGGGTTCGACGTGGACGGCAAGTGCACGTTCGGCACCGGAGACGCGCTGAAGAAGGGCCAGGAATGCAACGTGCCTTCGTGGGGATTCGGCGTGGCCGACGGCCCCGGCGGTACGGACAACGCTCTCGGACAGATCATCCAGCTCACGCGGGACGCCATCAAGACGTTCAGCTCGGAGATCTACTCGACGCAGCTCCAGCAAGGCGTCACGAACGTCATTGTTCACCTCACGGACTACAACGGGGAAGCGAACGACGATCAGGTCACCGTCGCGACGCTCGTCTCCGCGCCTTTCGATTCCCCGCCGCGCGCGAAGGGAACCCATCCGAAGTGGGACGGCACCGACGAATGGCCGATCGCGTCGGACGCCTTGAAGGACGGAAAGAACGTTTCGGATCCGAAATTCATCGACAAGAGCGCCTATGTGACGAATCACAAGATCGTCACGAAGCTGAACACGACGGCGATGCGTCTCGTCACCGCGCTCACGGACAAGCTCACCGTGAACCTTCAGGTCGAGATGACGGATGCGCACATCCAGTGTGATCTCGTCGAGAACACGGCGATGCCCCGCGTGTGGAACTGGGTCGCCCAGAACTGCGTCCTGGAAGCCCGCTGGCTCGTGAACAGCCTGCTCCATCAACTTTCCCAGTTCCCGGATCCGGCGACGAATCTACCGCTCTGCCGGGATGCGAACCTCTACGGAACGTTCCGGGACAACATCTGCAATCTCGTGGACGTCGCTCAGTATCCCGGCGCGACGGCGGACGACTGCAACGCGATTTCCATGGGCCTCGTTTTCGATACCAAGCCCGCGCTGATCGGGAACGTCTACCAGGTGCAGTCCCCCAAGGAACCGTGTCCGGTCGGCGCGCGGCCGAGCGAGGATGACTGCAGCTTGCCCGCCGCCGGATCCGGGGGAACCGGCAACGGTGGCGCCGGCGGCCAGGGCGGTGCGTCCGGCGGCGGCGGCGCGTCGGGCTCCGGCGGAGCCGCCGGGGGTAGCGGCGCCGCTGGCGCGTCCAACGGAGGGGCGTCGTCCGGCGGAGCCGGCAGCAAGGACGCGGGCGGGGACTGAAACTCCACGCCTACGTGGACCCGGGCCTCGCAGAAACGCCCGGGCCCGCCGTCAGCCGGGTTCGCGCACGAGCCCGCACGCCTCCGCGACCCCGTCGCGATACGTCTTCCAAGCCGGCACCACGCGCTCCATCGCCGCGACGACGCGCGACCGGGACGCCTCCGGCACGTGCTCCAGGACGATGCGCCACGCTGCCTGACGGTGGTTTCCCTCGACGCTCCGGTGCGCCTTCGTGAGGGCGAGGGATTCGAGGGGGAGTCCGTAGTGGACGACGAGCGGGTGCTGTTCGAGCGGCGGCGTGGGGCGCTTCGGGGCGCTCGGGTCGATTTCGCCGCGCTCGTGCTCGGTGCCCTCGATGAAGAGCGTCGTCACGGCGGCCGCGACCTCCCAGCCGTGGTTCCGGGTGAGGTCGTCGAGGAGCGAGCGGTAGGCCGCGGCGCCGGGGAGGAGCGTCACGTTCTCGAAGCGGCGGAGGTCCATCCCGAGGCCCTTCGGGTACTCGAGGAAGAGCTCGGGGTGCGGGCGCTTCGCGACGAGGCCGCCGGTCTCCTCCTCGTAGAGGTTCTCGGCGAGCTCGCGACGGACCTCGGGGACCGGGCACTGCACGTAGGCCCAGCCGACCATCACGGGGAAATCCCGGACGTACGTCGCGAACTCCTGCTCGAAGTGGATATGCAGGCGCTCCTTCGGGACCTTGCCGGAGGTGAACCCCTTCCAAGCGGAGTGGACCTTCCGCTCCATCACGGCGAGCAGCGCTTCGCGAAACTCGGCGACGTTCACGCCGGATATTCGAGCATGCGACGTGGAAGGGCGTGAAGTTTTCGGCCTGCGGGCTTCGGGCGTCTCGCGACGTCGGCGTCGCGGCCGGTGAGCGTGGTACGCTTGGCCGCGTGAAAACGCGAGATAGAGCCGTCCGGAGCTGGGTTCGGGGGCAGACCGTCGCTGGCCGCCGGATCGCCGCGGAATCGCGCCGGCGGGATGATTTCCGCGACGCCCTTCGCAAGGTCGACGAACTTCGGGCTTTGGCGAATCGTCTTCCGGCGCGCCGCGCCGCCGCCGAAGCCCGAGAGAATCTCGCGTTCCATCGAACGTGGGCTCGCGTACGGCGAGCGTTCGGCGTTGGCTGACACTGGACTGGAACGCGCGCTCGTCGCGCTCGAAAACGTCCTCCGCAGAACGGGGGCGCGACACATGCTCATCGGCGGTGTGGCCGTCATCGCGCACGGCGTCAGACGTCTCACGGACGACGTGGACGTGGCACTGTGGGCGGAAGGCATCGACCTCGCGGGCCTCGTGGAGCGACTGTCGCGAGCGAAGATCGAGCCGCGCATCGAGAACGCCGTCGCCTTCGCCAAACGGACGCACGTGCTCCTACTCCGCCATCGCCCCTCCGGCATCGACATCGACTTGAGCCTGTCTTTCCTGCCGTTCGAAGACGCCGCGCTCGATCACGCGACTCCCCGAGATCTGGGCCGGGCTCGGATCCCCGTCGCGCGGCCCGCGGATCTCGTGGTCTACAAGGCGATTGCTGCGCGGGAACGGGACCGGTCCGACATCGAGCGCCTGCTCGAGATGCACGGCGATGCCATCGACCTATCCGCGATGCGGCGCCGCGTCGAAGAGCTCGGCGCGGCGCTCGATCGTCCGGAAATTCTCATCGACCTGGATCGGATCATCGCTCGCCTCGGGCTCGAGATCGCGCGACCCGGAACCACACGCGGCACACCCAGCCGGCGAAAGAAGGCCGGTCGAGCGCGAAAGAAGAAGACCCTCGGAAAGAAGAAGGCCGGGCGCCGCTAGCTCAGTCCACGTCCTGGTTCCTGACGTCGAGCAGCACCGGGCAGTGGTCGCTGAGCTCGCGGTACGCGCGGGGCATCGCGTGCGGATCCTGGCGGGCGCACGCGACGGCCGCGCAGTAGCCGTCCACGTGGGCGCGGGTAGCGACCGGCACTTCCTGCATGGAGGCGCTCGCGACGAAGTGATCGAGGAGCTGGCCCTCGCCTCGGTAGTACTCGGAGCAGCGCTCCGGTGACTCCACCTCGCGAAACGGCACCGGGAGCGCCGCGAGCGTCGGACCGAAGACGGCGAGCTCCTCCCCGGCTCGGACCTTCGGGCGACAGTCGAGGCAACCCATCGTGTTGAAGTCCCCGGCGAGGAGCACGTCGGCGTCCGGCGCCGTCGTCTGCAGATCGCGGAACGCCTGCGGGATGCCGCGGAGCGAAGCGCCGCGGAGCGCAAGGTCCTTCTCCGCCTCGCCGCTCTTCAGGTGCACGGCGACGAAGTGGAAATCCGCGCCGCCCGGGTAGCGAAAGTACCCCGTGAAGCCCGGGCGGAGATGCTCGTCGCAAGCGGAGCCGTTGGGGTTCAGGGAGTCCAGGTTCCGGAAGCCTTCGCCGTGGACGCGGCTCTCGTCCCAGAGGAGCGCGACGCTCTGGCGGCCATTTCCGGGGCACCGATCGACCTCGACGTGGTGGGCGCCTCCGGTGAGCGCGTCGAGCCGAGAGCGGAGCTCAGTGAGCGCGGTCGCGGCGGACGGCGACGCCTTCACTTCTTCGAGCGCGAGCACGTCCACGTCCATCCACGCGATCGTGCACGCGAGCCAGCGGACGTCCGTGGGCTCCGGACCGGGCCCTCCATGCTTCGGGCGCCCGGGGTTCCCGTCAGGAAACCAGCGTACGTTCCAGGCGCCGAGACGCGCGCTTCCGGGCGGTCGCTGCGCACGGTGGCCCGCCGAGACCTCGCGCTCGCAGGCTTCCGGGGACGACCAGGGGGAAGACTCGGGTATGCGCGCGACGACATGCGGCTCGGCGACGCGGGAGCTCGCGTGCCGACTCCGTGCGGAGACCATCGCCCCGAGCGACAGCCCGAACAGGATCAGCAGGCGGGCCGTGCTGCGTTTCACGCGCGGACCCTACCGCGACGCTCGGACGTTGCCCAATCCCCCGGGGCTCACCCCGCGCGGACACTCGCGCGGGGCCCGCTCGAGAAGCTCTCCCGATCCGGCACCGTCGCGACGAGGAAGCGGTCCCCGCCGGCTTCCTTTGCCCGGTACGCGGCGTCGTCCGCCGTATTCAGGAGAATGGTGACGTCGTCTTCCGCGCGCGCGAAGGAGAGGCCGACGCTCGCCGTCACGGGGCGCTTCGGGTCCGCCTCCGTGCCGACGCTCCGCACCGTCTGCACGAGTCGCTCCGCGACGATGGTCGCCTGCTCGGCGTCCGTGTCCGGCAGGAGCACGACGAACTCGTCCCCGCCGAAGCGGCCGATGACGTCTATCACCCGCGTCGTCTCGCCGATGGCCGCCGCGATGCGCCGGAGGAGCTCGTCCCCGGCGAGGTGGCCCTGTTTGTCGTTGATGTGCTTGAAGCCGTCGAGGTCCATCATGAGGAGCGCCATCGGGTGGCCGCGGCGCACGCGCTCGAGCTCCTCCTGGACGCGCTGCACGAAGAAGCGACGGTTGTAGAGCTGCGTCAGCGGATCCCGCTGAGAGAGCTGCTCGAGCTGGGCGTTCGCCTTGCGGAGGGCGATCTCCCGATCGCGAACGAGCTTCGCGATGCGCTCGGAGACCCACGTGGAGGCGGCGATGAACGCCGAGAGATAGAGCGTCGCCCGGACGGCGCCGAGCACCGTGGGCTCGGCGATCCGCATCTCGAGATCCGGACCGTAGGCGAGATACCCGTTCGCCTCCGCGAAGCAGACCGCCGCATAGCCGACGATCGCGAGGCCGCCGATGCAGCGCGGCGCCCAGACGGGCGCGACGACGAGCGCGTTGAACATGCCCGGGAGCACGTACGCCGCGACGAGCGCCGTCGACTGCGAGCCCATCCGGTGGACGAGGAAGGTGATGAACGCGACGTCCATGACGCCACCGGCGACGATGCGCGCCGTGCCGCCGATGCCGCGACGGATCGCGAGGTGGAACAGGATGGCGCCGAGCGCGTAGAGCACGAGCACCCAGACGAACTCGGACGCAGCCGGAAAGAACACGGGCTGAGCGGCGAGGGAGAAGATGCCGAGCAGGACCCGCACTGAAGACGCGCGCAGGTTCTCCTCCTGGTTCTCCACCAGGCCCAGCAACGAGGGCCGCGCGGCCGGCTGACGATCGTCCGACATCCCCTGTGAGTCACTTCTAGCACGGCACGCATTTGAATACCCCTCGAAGACGGGTGCTCCAATGTGGGTGTGCGTGGGTGTGGGTATGTCGTGGAGAAGAGTCCCTCCGCGCGCTCGCGTCGCGAGAACGACACGCCGAAACTACGCGGATGTCGCTGCCACCCGGTCCGCCGCTCCCGATGCTGGCGCAGACCGTCTTCTGGATTCGCCGTCCGATCGAGTTCCTGACGCTCTGCCGTGAACGCTACGGCTCGTCCTTCACGGTGAAGCTCCCGCCCGCGACGATGGTCTTCCTCACCGAACCCGAGGACATCAAGACCGTCTTCACCGCGAAGCCGGACGAGATGCACGCGGGCGAAGTGAACCGGATCCTCCGCGTGCTCCTCGGAGAGAACTCCGTGCTCCTCCTCGACGGCGCCGAGCACATGCGGCAGCGGAAGCTCCTCCTCCCGCCGTTCCACGGAGAACGCATGCGGCACTACGGCCGCACGATGGTCGACATCACGGAGCAGGTCACGCGAGAGTGGCCGGAGCGGACGCCGTTCTCGCTCCACCCGCACACGCAGGAGATCACGCTCGAGATCATCCTTCGGACCGTGTTCGGCGCGGAAGAAGGGGCGGAAGCGACCGAGCTCCGGGACCAGATGCGGCGAATGCTCTCTCTCGCGGAGAGTCGCGCCCTCGTCCTCCCCATGACGTACCTCTCGCGCCATCCGGAGCTCGAGGCGCGCCGTCCCTGGAAGTGGTTCCTCCGGCGGCGAAACCGCACCGATCGGCTCCTCTACCGGCAGATCGCGGCGCGCCGCGCCGAGGGCACGGGGAAGCATCGCGAGGACGTCCTCGGCATGCTCCTCGAAGCCAAGGACGAGGACGGTAACGGCATGACGGACGCGGAGCTCCGCGACGAGCTCATGACGACGCTCGCCGCCGGCCACGAGACGACCGCGACGTCGCTCGCCTGGGCCGTGGAGCGCCTCCTCACGACGCCGCGCACGTACGAAAAGCTCGCCGCCGAGGTCCGCTCCGCGACGAAAGAGGGCGGCGTCGACCCGGAGGTGCTCGCTTCCCTCCCCTACCTCGACGCCACGGTGAAGGAGGTGCTCCGCCTCAGGCCCGTCGTGCCCGTCGTGGGCCGCGTCCTGAAGAAGCCGTTTCACATCGCCGGCCACGACCTCCCCGCGGGCTCGGTCGTCGCGCCGTGCATCTACCTCGCGCAGAGAAACCCGCGCGTCTTCGATGAGCCGGAGGAGTTCCGACCAGAGCGCTTCCTCGAGAACCCGCCGGATCCGTTCTCGTTCCTGCCGTTCGGCGGCGGCGTCCGCCGCTGCATCGGCGCCGCGTTCGCCCAGTACGAGATGAAGCTCGTCCTCGGCACCATTCTCCATCGCTTCGACCTCGAGCTCGCGCAGCCTGCTCCCGTGCGCATCGTGCGCCGGGCGATCACGTTCTTCCCGGAGCTCGGCACGCGGATACGGGTGACGCGGCGAGCCTGACGGCCGTCAGCGCCCGAACCCGAACAGAGCCCGCGCGAGCGTGTCCGCGCCGTTCTCTTTCATGCGCGTATCCTTCGTGCGGAGCCGGGGCCCCTGATCGTCCACGAGGCGCCGGAAGACGTGGAGCTCCGTTCTGTCCGCTAGCCCGAGCCACCGCGTCTCCCAGAACAGGTTGTACCCCGTGCCGCCCACGATGCGATCGGCGCCCCGGAGATACGGCGCGATCGGAAAGAGGCGCCGCTCGTGGTGGAGACTCGTCGCGACGACGACGTGGTCCGGGCTCCGCTCCCGCTCGTACGCCTCGAGCTCCGCGATCTCGTGCGGCAGGCCCGTCTGCACGACGAGCGAGAGCTTCCGGTCGAGTGGCACGCCGAGGTGCTCCCGAAGCGCGCTCGGCGGATGACACTCGTCCGGGTTGCACCCGACGATGGGGTCCATCCGATCCTGGATGTCCGGAAACGCGATGGGTTCGATGGCGATGATGCGGGCGTAGTGGTCGCGCGGGAAACCCCGATTCAGCGGCCCCCCGAGGAGCTCGGGATGCGCCCACCGCAGGAGGAGCCACGGCTCGATCCCCGGAAGCGGGAGCACGTGCCGGAGCTCGAACCAGGAAACGTCCACGAGGAGGACGTCGGGAGAAAATTCCCGGATGGCGCGCGCCGTCAGGCTGTCCTTCGCGGTCGCGGGATTGACGAGCACTTCCCCCGCGTCCACGGAAACGACGTCGAGCTCCTCCGGCGGCCTCAGCGGGAGACGCGCATAGAAGACGCGGAACTCGAACGGCCTGCCCGTGCGGGCGAGCCCACGGCGAATGGCGAGCGCGCGAGAAAGATGCCCGCCGCCGATGTCCCCGGACGTGAAGAACCCGACGCGCACGCGCCGCTCAGAGGAGGCTCGGGTCGAAGCAGTTTGGCTGCGCGAGCTGGTCGGTACAGAAGCCGAGGCTGTAGTTTCCGTTGTTCGCCACATCCACCTCGATCTGTTGCCCGCACACCGTCTGCACGCGGAGCCGAAACTGGCTGATCCAGGAGCTCGAATACACCTGGAACGCGTCGAAGAGCGATCCGGACACCGTCTTGCCGGAGACGTCGAGCGATATCGGCCCGACGACGCTGCAATCTCCGTAACTTCCGTACGTCGTGCAATCACAGACGACCGCTTCCAAGGACGCGCTCTCGATGGCCGGAAGTCCGGCAGTGCCCGTGACCTGGAACGTGAGCTGATTCGCGTCGAAGATCGCATTCACGTCCGCGAGATCGAAGAGCGCGCAGGTCGGCGCGCCGCCGTCCACGCAGCCCACGGACGCGTCCGACGGGGAAGCGTCCATCTGCGTGGACGCATCTCGCGCCCCCGCGTCGATCTGCGGCGCGCCCGAGTCGAGGCTCGCGTCCGTCCCGCCCGATCCGGCGTCCGGACCAACGGAGCCCGCGTCCGATCCTCCCGAACCGGCGTCCGTGCCACCCGAGCCGCCGAGTGCGCCGCCCGTGCCCGCGCCGGACGCCCCTCCGGCTCCGACCGTGCCGCCCTGCCCACCGGTCCCGGGCTTCCCCGCGGTTCCGCCCGACCCGCTGCCGGACATGCCTCCCCGAGCGGCGTCCGACCCGGCGTCCTCGTGCGGGACCGAACGCGAACGAGTGCTGCTGCTGCAGGACGCCGAGAGCGCGCCCATGACGGTGACTGCTGCGATCCGCTTCATCCATGCCTCCGAAGAAAGCCCGAACGAAAAATGCTACCACGGTGCGGTTCGGCGATTGAAGCGGGACCCAGCACGTGGGAGGTTTCGCGCGCTTTTCCGCTCCCGTAGCTCAGCTGGATAGAGCAGCGGTTTCCTAAACCGCAGGTCGCAGATTCGAATTCTGCCGGGGGCGCCAACCTACTACGTATGTGCGAACTATTCGCCTGCGGTTCCGGGCTGGCGTGACCGGGCTGGAATCGGCCATGAGCGCGACGACGTCGGCGGCTCGGCCGTGAACCGCAACGTCCCCGTCGCGTAGTTCGATGCGCTCGACGAGGCGCTCCACGTAGGCGCGCGCCGCGTCGCTCGACGGGTCGGCAAACGCCGCACGGAGGCGCCGCACGAAGCGCTCGGCCGTCTCCGGCTTGTAGAGGTAGGGAGGCGGGGCGGCCGTCGAGGCGCCCTCGGCGTGAAGGGCGCGGGTGGCCTCCTCCCGACGCGCGCGTAGCTCCCGCAGCCGGTCCACGCCCAGGTCGGCCAGGTCCCCGCCGGCCTCGAACGCCTCCGTCCACCGGGCGATGCGGGCGTCGAGGTCCGCGAGGGCTTGCTGCGCGTCACGGCGTCGGGCCGCGCTCGCCTCGCGCGCCGCGTCCTGGCCTGCGAGCACGTCACGCACGAACCCACGGCAGCGCTCGGGCGTGAACAGTTCGCCACCGAGGAAGCGGAGCACCGCCCCCTCCAACGTGTCGGCGCGCACCCGGTAGCCCGGACACGCTGCGCGCCCCGTTCGGCACGTCGTCGAGCAGTTGTAGTAGCGGTAGCTCGCCTTCCCTGTCCTGTCGCGCTTGCCGGATGTCTCAAGCTGAAACCGCTCGCCGCAGCGCCCGCAGCGGAGGAGGCCACCAAGAAGGAGCGACGGCGGGCGCCCGTGGCGCGCGCTCGGATCGGTCGGATCGCGCGCGTCGCGCGCTCGCTGCGCCTCCTCGAACAGCGCCGCGTCGATGATCGGCGTCACGGCCGTGCGCGCCTGGTCGCGTTCGTCGCGCTTGCGTCCCGTGCGCGACTCCTTCCGCCCCCACCGATAGTCCCCGATCGCGCTCCGGTCGCCGAGCACGTCGAGCACGCGGTCCCGGCTCCAGACCTTCTCGCGGTAGCAGAGCCCTTCGGCGTTCAGTTGCTGCGCTAGCATCTTCGCTCCCATGCCCGCGACGTACCGCTCGAAGATGAGCCGTAGTACCCGCGCCTCCTCGGCGTCGGGTACTAGTCGGCGCTTCGGATGACCGCCGGGGCCGATAATTTTCTCGATGGCGAAACCGAACGGGGCGCGCGACCCGTTGAAGAACCCCGCGCGTGCGTTCTCGTTCATCGCGGCGCGCGTGCGCACGCCGATGATGCGGCTCTCGTGCTGGTCGAACAGCTCGTACACGCCCTCCATCAACTCGCCGTTCGGATCGTCGCCCACCTCTTGCTGTACGGCGACGACGCGGACGTTCCGGCGTCGAAGCTCGCGCTTGTACCGGCGCGCCAGCTCCACGTCGCGCATGAACCGCGACGTGTGAAGTACCAGGACGGCGGTGACGGTGTTCGACGGCGCGAGCAGCGCCTCGACCATCCGCTGAAATTCCGGACGCCCATCGTCCGTGCCGCTCGCGCCGCGTTCGACGTACTCGTGCACGAGCGTGAGCCCGCGCTGCCGGGCGTACGCGCGGATGGCTCCAAGCTGCGCGTCGAGGGACATGCCGCCCTCCGCCTGCTCGGAGGTCGAGACACGGGCGTATGCGACGGCGACGGGGGCGGCGGTTCTGGCTGGACGGCGGTCGAGGTCGGGCATCGGCGGATTCTCCGTCGACGTTCGACGTGCTGCCAGTGCTGCCAATTCTGTCGGCGGCGCCGACGGCCCGACCCCTCCGACTACGGCTTTCCGAGGCATCGCCCCGGCGGTCTCTGTGCGCCCCGGCACTTTGCTCCGCGCAGCGAGGCGGAAAGCATGCGAACTCGTCTCCCTGTCGGCAAAGAACTGGCAGGTCACGGTGGACGCAACTCGCCCCCCCCCATGCCGATAGGTCATCATGGACCTCTCTACGCTCGACCGCACGCCCCCACACGTCGCTCTAGGCGTTGGCGGACGCATATTCCGGACCATCTTGACCGCAGGCGGGTCGCCCCTAAGCTACGGCACTCTCGGGGTTGGACAGATGGCGAACAAGATCGACAAGCACATGCTCGGAGTCCGGGCGCAGGACTTCCACGAAGGACTCAAGGAGGTCGCTTCGTACGGGCCGAAGGAGGTTCATCTCAAGAACACGCTCCTGATCGGCAAGGCTGCGACACTCGCCGCGCATCTTCGTGGGCTGAACGCCGTTGAGGATCACGAAGCCCTCGCCTATCTCGCCGCCGATCTCGGGATATCCGGGCTCGAACTCGATCGCGTCCTACGCGAGTTGGAGACGGTGGATTTTGCGACCATCAAGAAGAACGGCGACACGATCAAACGCATCGAGCTGCGTATCCCAGAACTGCGCGAAGGCTACGAGGAACTTGGCAATCGGTGGGAGGAACTTCACCCGTCCGAGGTCGAGCGTGCCGCGGTCGAGATGCTGCACGATGTGGCAGCAGTTCCACGCCCAAAGGAGGACCTGCAGCGGTCGTCAGGACTCGACACCAAAAACTTCGAGCTGGTGCTGTCCATCGGCTCGACGGGCGCGCTCATGGAGACGTACGAGGACGACGACGGCGAGCCGCTCATCTACTCGCCTTTGACAGTCGAGGAGAACCCAAGGCCCCTCATCGAGCTGGCGAGGAAGTTCCCAAGCGACGACGTCGTGCTCGCTCTGAACGCCGTGCGAAACGAGCAGGGTCTCCCCGAAGGGATCGGTGCTGCGAACAACAATCCGGTTATCATCGAGGCTGTACTCTCGGGCGTCCTGGCGCCTGTCAGGATTCAGACGGCCCAGGGGGAGCGACGCTTCTTCTTCGCACCTCGGGGCCAAATCCCCGCGTCTGAGAAGGTCATTCTCGACAAGGCACGCGCGATCCTCGCGTGCGTGCGCAGTGGTCAGCACTTCGCCGACTACCGCAAGATCTTCAACCCGGCCGCATTGCTTCGGAAGCTGCGGAGGGAGAAGACGTTCAGCTATTCCCGCCCCGACTATCCGGAGCAGTACGGGTTGCTGGTATCAAAGCAGATCGCCATCATCGATCCGGACACCTCGCGGGACGGCTTCTTCCACTTCCACCTGCTCGACACCGACGAGAACATCAAGGCGCTGGACCTTGCGATCGGCCTTTTGGAGGTCGGCGACGCTTCAACCGCACACACGAGCGACGCGCAGGTCTTTTTGGGGATTGCCGGAAGCTACGCTGGTGCGCCCGCCACCCGTACGCGCATGGCCAAGTTCGTAAAACGGTCAAAGACCGCATCGCGACACGTCGTCACCACAATCTCGAAGCTGCTCCGGGGAGTCGTAGCGTGAGCAGCGGCGACCGCGACCTTGGGTTGAAGCTGAGGATGCGACGGATCCTTTGGGCGCAGGGCTTCTACTGCCCCGTCGAAGTTGATCTGTCCCACTACGAGTACGAACAGCGGCAACTCATGCGCCAGTCGCTCACCGACATTGACGTGCTCGGCCTTCGATTCGATCCTGATCTCCGCGCGCAAGCTGTCCTCGTTGATTGCAAGTCAGGAAGGGAATCGGACCCCGCCCGCATCTTTTGGCTTCGCGGTGTGATGGACTTCTTCCATGCGGAGCAGGGCTTCTTCGTCAAACGAAAAGTCCACGGTCACGCGCGTGCCCTGGCACCTCGCCTCGGAATTCGCGTCCTCGACGAGGACGGGCTTGGCCACCTAGAGAGAATCCTCCGCGCAGATGCCGCGTTCACGGCGTTCGTCGATGAAACGCGGTACGCGAGAATGGAAGGCCTTTGGGGAATTGACGTGCCCGAAGGAAGCAAGCCGACGGCAGCGCAAGTTCGCGTCAAGAACGTCGCGCATTACCTCCAGTACCTTTACTGGATGGTGGACGAGTACCGAAATGTGCAAAGCGTTATCGAACAGTTCGGCTTGGTCGCGCGTGACCTGCAAGGCGCCGGGCTCCGCGAGAAGTTCCTAGCGCACGTCGGCTTGCAACGCCTTTCGCTATCCCTGCTCCGGCTGGCGGGTGAAGTCATCGGTCGGAACGTTCGCGATGTTCCAGCTCAGGTGCGCGGGTACATTTTTGGCGGTCCCCTTCTTCTCCGCGAGCGAGAAGCTCTATTTGCGGCCGTGGAGAAGATCGTCGATGCGAAGCTGGGGGGCGAGGCCCTGACGCTCGAACCGCCCTACTACCCCGAGCTTGTGGAGGTCGTGAACAAGCTGGTGCAATACGCACCCGACGCCAGCCAGATTCTTCGTATTGAGGAGGCCGTGCTTTTGTGTCGCGTCTTCGGCCATGATGAACCGATCGAGGGACTCCTCGGCTCGAAGCCCACGTCCGACGCCATCGTGCTCGCGAAGCGCGTCGCGCTGCTGCTCCAGAAGGCGGCGAACCTTCCCGAAACGCTATTCGCGGAATTGCACGCGCTCTGAACTAGACTAAATCTGCGAAGTATTTCGGCAATCGGCAACGAGGGACGGAATCGGACGGGCAGCGCTGGCGGGTTGGACGCGAGGATACGAATCCCCTGTCCGTCGTCGGCCCACCCGCGAAGTCGCGCGGAGTTGGAGTCAAGCCAGGCCGCGAGAGAGCCGGACCCTGCCCCATACATCGCCGTCGACGGCTGTTCGACTGTGTCCCAGGTCCCTGACGGGAACGACTTTCGCGCATCCCCCGAGCAGAGCTCGGGCGCCCCGAACGAGGGTGTCATGCGACCAGACAGTTGGCTCGCCGAAAAGCATTGGGAAGTTTGGGCGCTGGCGCAGCACCCACCGAGTAGGGCGTTCGTGACGAGCTTCAGGCGCCTGAGGCGCGCCAAACGAACCCACCGCCTTGAGGCGGTGGTGCCGTCAGCTGGCACCGCTTTGTGGCGTGGGTCGCGACATCGTTCGACGAAGGCCGCGCCCATTTGTGCGATGGCACGCCACCGCGGTCTGCCAGCAGAAGAGGTCTGGACGAGTCTCGCGAGATCCGGGTAGCCTTGCCGGCTACGGCAAGCGAAAGACTCGAAGACGTGCTCGGTGAATTTGTCTCCCGGATCCGTGATGCGAGTGAAGGGCGAGATGCGCGAAGCGTTTCTTGCTGGCGGGGCCGCTCCTGCCGCGAAGCGGAAGCCTGGTCGTCCTCCAGGTCCAAGGTCGGCGTTCAAGAACCCCGTGGTGGACACGACTCCAAGTGAGGTGAGCGGTGGGGGCTTTCAAACGCGAAAGGGATTGGGGCGCAATCCGAAAGGTGGTTGGCCTTTATCTTGGCGTGATTGCCCTGTTTCAGCCCGCATGTTTTCCGACGAAGGCGAAGACCGACGACATCGTGTCGCTGACCAGTGACTGCGGCGTGAATTCTGGTCAAGTACAAATTGGAACCCAGTCCCCGATCCCGATAAAGACTTGCGTGTATGACAATACAGCAGCGGATGACGGTAACTACTACGCGCGGCTATGGTTCTACCCGGACAGTTCTTCTGTCAAGACTCCCATCTTCATTGTTGACCTTGTCTTTGGTGGTCAGCCAAGTGCAGGTGAATCAAGCTTTCCTGTAGACGACCGAGCCGTGGGCTTCTCGCCGTTCCTTAGTAAAGGTCAAGTCGCCGTAAGCCATTCATACTTTATCTGGAATCCGGACGTCTCTGGAGCCGATGGATATAGGGCTCTCAGCGGGGAAGTCGTTGCCAACTCATCCGATTGGCCAAGCAACCCACCAGCGGCGACCGCACAAATCGGCTTGGTGTCGCTCACGATTACAGGAGTGGTGTCCGTCCCCGGCGCGGCGATGGGGGCAACAACCACAATTAATGCAAATATCAATTTCTCCGCATCTTACCAAGGCTATAGGTCCGCAGGGGACAAATGCTCAGGTATGCAGAGCACGATCAGCCCGGGTGGGGCGTCGTGCCTAACATTCTTTCACGGATGCGACACCGATCCCAGCTACTGTGAGACGCAGTGCCATGGGGCTGTCTGCAAAGCCGGAAGATGCTGTGGTCTCGACACCATGGTGTGCACTGACAGCGGACAATGCTGCAGCGGAGCGTGTGTAGACCAGGTTTGTGCTCCCTCGGACTTGGATACAATAGTTCCGGGTGCTTACTGCTCAGGGGAGATTCCCATTGAGCCTGATCCTGCCGCTTGCTCTCACGTAACCTGCGAGGCAACGAAATCTAACGATTTCGATCTGTCTGGTGAGTATCTATACCAGAATTGTTCATATACTGATGCGTCCACAAATGCTCAGAGCCAGATCGGGCTTCCTTGTGCGGGTCGCTTGCGATTGTGTGAAATGAGCCCCACCGAATACACATGGCAGGAATTCGGCTCGAACAGCGTCCAGACAGTGCTGGCGGGGGCACGAGGTTATAGCACTTCAGCAAACGGAAATGCTTTCACCGCGTTCGCGGCGACCGACACGTCCAACGGAAATTGTCAGGGACGCGGAGAGTATACGATTTCCTGCAACAGCACAGGTGGGCAATTGTTTTCCTGCAGCAAGTTCTCGAAAGTGATATCGAGCAACTGCCCAGATGCCCCGGCTGGGCTTTGGTTCGTGTCCCAATTTGAAATGCAGAAGATGCCGGCATCATGTCCATAGCCATTGCCATTGGATTGGATGCACCGATCTGGCGCATGCGCATTTAACTGAAGGGACGTCGTCGAGCCCGCCGCGGGAGGCGGCGAGAATTCAGTCGGCGGCGTTGAGCCGTGCCTCGCGCTCGCGCTTGTCGAGATGTGGTGAGCACTTGGGCTGAGTTCGGCGGGCCCGGCTGTCCGCGGGGCGCTTGCCTTACAGTAGTTCTCGCGCAAGGGTGCGCCGCACTGTGCTCGTGTGCCGTCGCCGTGCCGCCGCTCGCGCGCTGCCTGCGGCGACGCGAACCGCAGCTCGTTGCTACACTCCTGCATATATCCGACTATCCAGGATTCTCGTAACGAGCCCTGGTGGTTGCCGCTGTGCCGCCGCCGGCACGCACGCCGGGCGGCGGCGCTCTGCTACTCCCTCGCGCGCCGCGCTTGGGGCTTCAAGCCGAAGAACGGGAACTCCTCTCCGTCCACCGGCACCGCGTCGTGCGCCAGCTTCTTCGTCGCTGATACAGGCTCCGGTCGCCCCACACCGGTGACCGCCGCCCAGGCGGCGATCCACGCCTGGACGTAAGCAGCGCACAGAACGATCCGCTCGGACTCCGTCCGCCCCTCGGCGGAAGGAGACGTTGCAAGCGAGGACCTGCGAGGCTTGGTTCATCATCGGCGCCTCCGCACCGACGCAGGCCTGACCGTGCACGTGGTGACGATGAGCCCTTCGGCGGCCGCGTGCTTGATCCTCCAGGCGGGGCCTCCGAACATGCATCCATCCGTGAATCCGAGGAGCTCCCGGGCGCCAGCGACGAGAATGCGGTCGCGAGCCTCGTACGTGGCGGGCTCGCACACAGGGAGCCCAAGCTCGACAACGTCGTCCGAGTACTTCTCGATGGCATGCGCTGCAACCAGCGACAGCTCCGCGATGCTCGCCGGCACGAGCACGCGAAGCCTCGGCGTCCGGCTCCGTCGTCGGAAAGCCGCGCTACAGAGTGCGACTGTGTCCACTCCCCTCGCTCCGCCGAAGCGCAGCTCCTCGACCCCCAACGCGATCTCGACCGCGATCATTTCGTCCACGAGTCGCTCCGATGCGCGCGAGAGGTCGCCGATCCCGGTTACCGCCGCGATCTTGTGAGCGCGTGGACGTGCGTCAATCCGCATGGTCTCCTCGCTCTCGAATCAGGACCTTCACTTTTCTGCCCGGCCAGAGATCGGCGCATGGCGCCGCGTCGGACGCCGCAAGCGGTCGCGTTATTCACTCTCACGGGCGCAAACGGGCGTTTCACGTTGCGACGGCGCTAACGCCACTCCTTACGGTGGCTGCACCGGTACGAATGAATGGAACGCTGCCGCGGACTTGCGTTCCGCCTGCACGGGAGCTGGGACCCGCGGTGCGGGGTCGTCCGACGCTGCGCAAAGGCGCCGCTCTATGCGCTGCTACTCGAACATCCCGCCAGTCACGACTGCGGAGCACGTGCACGCCGTGGCGGAGGTGCAGTCCACGAGTCCGTTGAAGGACGTCTGGATCTGCTGGACGTTCTGCGTGTGTGGCGCGAGGGAAATCCTCGTGCTGCCCGCACTCTTTGTCCCCGTGAATCCCGTCTGAGCCGACGCGCTCACCTGCACGTCAACCGGAATGTCGGCGTTGCTCGTGACTCGGCAAGTCACCACGATCTGGTGGCCCTTCGCGCAGTAGCATCCCATCTGGTCAGCGGAAACCTTCGTGGGTGCTTCCGCCCTCGCTTGGTCGAGCGCCTTGCCCGCCGGCGCAGGTCGGGTGGTTGCGGCTCCGTCGCACTCGAAGCCAGTCATCGAAGGGCTCCATTGCACGGCCTTGCACTTCTGCGGCGGGGGACACGGTTCGCTCGTCTGCGGATCGCACCCGCTCAGGCCGGAAAGGCCGCAGCCGACGCTCCCAAGGTCGTGCGGCGCGCAGTGCGCCGGGCTCACGCCGTCGTTGCAACAGTACTGATCCGATCGGCATCGCGTGCCCCCGCAGCGGAACGAATCGGTCCGACGATTCGCGGTGGCCCCAGCCGCCACCGCGGCGGGCAAGCATGAGCAAAGCGAATCTCCTGGCGTGCAATTGCACGTGGGGGCGGGGGAGGGTGCGCCCGACGGCGACTGCGCGCGCGCCTTCTGATCCAGTGAGGCCGCAGCCCAGGCTTGCTCCTGGATCTTTCGCCCCTGTTCCTGGATTTGCTGTTCTTGAGCAGCGAGCTTGGCCTTGTCTTCGCAGCCTCCGAGGAGCAGCAGCCCCACGCACGCGGATCCCATCGTGGTCATCGTCACTCTCCGTGTTTTGCTCGTACCGTTGCTTTGGCTGCGGACGGCGGGCTGCCCCCGCGAGGAAGCGGCCGCCCCTTGCGTGCCGCGCCCGCCGGAAGCAGGGCGGCGTCTCGCGACGGTGCCGCTCCTACCGCGGTCGATTCCCCCGGGCGGTGGTGAGTCCACCTCCGACGGACGAGACGCGGAGACCGAACGCTCTCGGGCATAGCCAGAGGCGGAAGCCGCCGATCGTCGGGTGCGGAGATTCATGCCAAGGGAAGCTATGGCTAGTACTTTCAAAAAGTACCAGCTTCCACTGGCTATTACTACGGACTCGCCGCCCGCAGCTTCCGTGGGGAGTGGATGATCGCCAGCTGCTTCGCGCCGTCGGGCGGCGGATTGCCGAACTCCGCCGCCAGTCTGGCGAAACCCAAGAAGAATTTTCCGAGCGTTACGGGGCCACCGCGAAGTTCATCCGGCTTGTCGAGGCCGGCGGGGAGAACCTGACCTTGATCACCCTCGGCAAGTTCGCGAAGGCACTCCGGGTATCCGTCGCCGAACTGCTCCTCCCGCCAGAGACGACCCGGGTGGCCAAGGGACGCCCGCGCGGTCGCAAGACGTCCCGGCGCCCGAGGAAGTAGCCGGTCAGACTAGCGCCCCTCGCGGACCTTCGCGTGTTCAAGCTCGAACGCTTCGACGGGCGCGCCACGCGGGACGCGGACAAGCGCGGCGATCAGTTCCTCGACGTGCAGCGTGATGTCGACCGCGGAGATGCGACCGCGTGTCCAAACAGTAAGCTGGCGCGCAGCCATGCCGAGCGCTTCGCTCGCCGGGTCGTCCAGCCCTCGCCGCAGAGCGCGGTTGAGCAGCTCGGCAACGAGCTGCACCGCATCGCGCTCGCGAACGGTCACGGACTCCGCGCCTTCCTACGGTGGCTCCGCCGCGGATCACTCCTCGTCTTCGTCCTCCTCGTCTTCGTCTTCGTCCGGTTCGTCGCTGTCGTCGTCCTCCGGATCGCCATCGTCGCCGCCCGCGGCAGCAACATCGTCCTCGTCCTCGTCGAACCCCTCGTCCTCGTCCACGTCTTGCTCCTCGAAATCAGCCAGCATCTGCTCCGCAGATTCCGGCGAGAAGCAGAACGTCGAGCCGATCCGCCTGACACTCTCGGGGTTTTCACGAGCCCACGCGCGAATGCGTCCCTCGCTTTCGTCCAGGATCGCCGCCAGCTCCGAAACGGAAGCAACGTTCGCGTGCTCCGCGAAAAAGGTCACGATGTCGGTCTCCATGATGAGCGTCTCCATGTTTGCCCGCCGCGCCGTGCGACGAGGTCGGACCGAAGCGTAGCGACGGGCGTTGCGGCTCGCATGGCCATGTTTGCTCCGGAAACCTGGCCATGTTTCGCGCGCACGTTCGTGGTTCGATCGTGCTCATGCCGGAGCCGGAAGGAGCCGAACCCGACAGCGACTGGTGCACCGTGCCCGAATGCGCACGAATCGTGGGTGGTGCCGCGCCGCGTACGATTTACACGTGGGCTGCGGACGGGAAGCTGCCGTCCAAGGAGATCGATGGCGTGCTGCATGTCTCGCGGCGCGCCGCCACCGAGCGCGTGCAGCAGCAGCACGTGCCGCAAGGCGCGGCAGCAGCGGCACAAGGAAGCGGCAACGGCTCGCCGCCTGCGGCGCCGGATCTCGAAGCTGCCCGGAGCCGCCTCGCGCTGCGGCAGGTCGCGCTCGAAGAAGAACGCCTCGTCGCTCAAGCTGAAGCCGAGCGTCGTCGCCGCGCGGAGGAAGAGCACGCGCTCGGCATTGAGCGCGCGCGGCGGCTCGCCAAGCTCGAAACGGAAGCGCAGCGCGAACGCTTGGTGCTCGACCATGAGCGGTGGCAGCGGGAGCGCGAGCGGCACGCCGCAGAATCCCAGGTTGCCATGGAGCAGGCTCGCCGTGAGGGGGAGCGCAATCGCCATGCGGCGGAAAGATCGGAAGCGGAGCGGCGTCGCGTCTGGCGCAATCGGCTCGAAACGGACGCGGCGGAATACATCCGAAACGAAATCGGCTCGGCAGGGCTCGTCGTGGGACTACCGGCGGTCCGCAACGTCCTCGATTGCTACGGTCCTAACGACCCGGAAGAAGCCGTTGCGAACGCTCTCCTCGATGAACTGGATGTTGTACTGGCCGAACTGCGAGCCCAGGAACGCCGTCGCGTCGAGGTGAGGGCTCGCCAAAAGCTGGTAGACGAGGCGATCTGGGCCCCGTGCCTCAGACAGGGGGGCGATGTGCGACAGCAGCTCCGCCTCACCGCCGAACACGCCGCCGCCAAGCTCAACCCCTTCGATCCGCGCGCCCGGAGCATAGTGGACGAAGCGGTGCGGGTGGTGCTCGAACGGATCAATCGCGCACGTGAGCAAGAAGCTCGCGCGGACGCCGAAGCGCAGAGTGCACGGTTCGCGGCGGAGCTGGAAGAAGCAGCAGCCGTCGCGGAAGCCGAGCGCGAAGCGGAAGCCGTCCGTGCAGCGGCTGAAACGGACCGCGCGTGGCGCGAGGTGTCCGAACGCGACGCGCCGGAATGGGCGACTCGCTGGCTCCCTCCAGAAGCAACTCGTGAGGAACGGGAGCAGCTCGTCCACGAGCTTCGAGCATTGGTAGAGCAACGGCCCGACTATCTTCGCCCAATCGACTTCCACGATTTCGCTATGCACGCGGTGCGAGAAACCGTGAGGGCCCTGCACCGCCGCGTCGCCGCAGAGCGGGCCCTCGAACGGCACGTGCGTGCCGACGATCCTCAGCGCGAACAGCTGCGCGCAGTAGCCGAGCGCGCAGCTCAGCTCTGGGTGCCGACGCACAGCACGTGGCGCATCGACGCGGCGCTCACCGACGCGATCCGGGATCGGAACAAGCGCGAGTAGCAGAGGGGTGGGCCGCGACCATGCGTTCGCCGAAAAGGCGCGCACGAACGAGCCGCGCCAGCGTCACGCCTTGCTCGGTGGCCTCGAGACGGAGTGCCGCTCGCTCTGGCTCCGTGAGCAAGACGCGCAGCAGTTCGACGCGGGGGTGGCGCGGACGGCGGGACACAACAACGTCAGTGTAGCGCCGGCTACAGACGCGCGCGAACAAGATCGATGAGCGCATCAAGTATCGCCTGGCCTGCCAGGGAGGAGGCGACCTCCAGCACGACCCCTGCAAATAGATCCGGGACGCCGTCATGCGGTGCTGACACACGCACCCGGTGACGGAGCCCAGCACATTGGATCACGATCTCGTCTCGAAGCAGAAGCGAACATTCCTTGGTCGAAGCGGCTATCGCGGTCAGTCGACGGCGGTTCCCGCTCACGTCGACCTGAACAGTGGTCTGGCGAGCGGTAACGACCGTCCTCGACAAACGAACGGGGCCCTGCCGGGTGATGCCAGGAACCTGGGCGCTCGCGGATGGTGGTTGCGCGGACGAGATAGAGGCTGGCGCGGCAATCGCACGCGGCTGTGGAGTGACGGTTAAGCGCTCACGGCCCGCCTTCAGCCGAAGGCGATCGCCGCCACGCTCGACCTCGACCAGGGCTCGCGCTTGCGCTCGATTCAGCCCCGCTTGGCGCAGGATGGCTCGAACTATCTCAGCGACGCGCGCGGCTTTCGGGGGCCCCTGACGATGCCCCCATAGCTTCTCTGGCTGACCGACCTGCTGCAGCCGGCGAAGTAGATCCGTAGGAGATGCGTAGGTCCCCGGCTCCGACGCTAACGCCCATAGGTATGCCCGCCGCTGAGGAGTGCCCTCGGTCGCCTTCGCGGCGATCACTTGGTTCCCCACCAGATCGACGCTGACTTGGCCGCGGTACACGGTTTTCGCCGCGACCGACGGGCGCCCTACGCGCTGCTTTTGGGGCCGCCGAGTCACCGTCCCGAATGTATCGGAGATCTGTCGGCGCAACACGGTCGTTTCGCGTGCGCGAGATCTCCGTGCATCCCATGCCTATGCGTTTGCACCCAGCGCCCGTGACCCGGCTCCGACCCACGTCTGGACTCGTTCCGCCGCACAACCTGGATGCCGAGGCCGCGGTACTGAGCTCCGTGTTCATTGCCGGTAGCGGCTTCGAGGCAGCCGCTGGCATCATTCAAGCTGAACACTTCTATTCGGATGCGAACCGTCGGATCTTCGAGGCGATGGCGGCGTTGGCAGCGGCGACGCAGCCCATCGACGTCGTCACCGTCGCCACGTGGCTTCTAGCCAACGGTCGCCTCAACCAGGTCGGAGGCACGCCGTATCTCGCGCAGATCCAGGATTCGGTGCCCGCGGTCGCGAACATTGCGAGCTACGCTGAGATCGTGCGCGACGCCTGGCAGAAACGAGAACTCATCGCACGCTGCCAGATGATCGCCGCCGAGGCGTACGACACCCCGACGCCGTCGCACGCGCTCATCCAGAGCGCTGAGGCATCGCTCGGAGAGCTGAGTGCTATCCGTCACTCGCGATGGAGGTCGCTTGGCGATGTGGCGCGCACAATGGGCGACGTCGCGGCCCGAGTAACGACGAGCATCTCAGAGCTGGATGCCCTGTGTGGAGGTGGTCTAACGCCGGGCAGCCTGACTGTGGTGGGGGGTGCACCCGGCGCCGGCAAGACCACGCTCTGCGTGCAGCTCGCTCTCGCGGCGGCTCGCGACGGAGCCTCGGTGCGCTGGCTCGCGTATGACGAGGCGGAGCGAGCGATTATCTCGCGCCTGCTGCAGATGGTGGGGGTGGCTCGCGCGCACGCGGACTGCCCTGACGAGCCTGCACTGCATCGGCTGGCGACGGAGCTGGGGTCACTCGACATCCGACTCCGCGACGCGAGCGTTCCGCTCGACGGAGCCGCGGCGAGCTGGGAGGTCGGTGGTCCGCGCGTCCTCATCATCGACAGCCTCCAGACCGCGCACACGCTCACGTCTCCGCACGTGGAATCCCCTCGTCAGCGTGTCGATGCCGTGCTCACCGTGCTCAGGCGGATCGCGGCGATGGGCGTGATCGTGATCGTCACGTCGGAGCTGGCGCGTGGCGCGTACCGCAGCAGAGTGGTCGCAGACTCCACGGAGCCGCTCGCAGCCCCCAAGGAGTCCGGCGGCATCGAGTATGCTGCGACCTTGCTCCTGGTGCTGCGGTCCGTCGCGGGTAGCAGCGATCTGGTCCATGTCGACGTGCCGAAATGTCGGCTCGGTCGGACAGGCGAGCTGACGCTGCGGCTTGATCGCGAGCGGTGCTTGTTTGCGTTGGCCGCGGGGGGATCTGCCGACGCCGAGCGCGCCGCACACGACGCCAAGGTGGACGCGCTAGCCACGCGCGCGGTCGAGCTCCTCCGTCGGCACCATCCGCGTACGACTGGCGAGCTGCGCGGAGAGCTGCGCTGCGGGCACCCGATCCTGATGGCCGCGCTCGGCCGCCTTGTCCAGGCCGGGGCGGTGCGCAACGGTGGGCACGCGCGACGATCGGATTGGTCGCCAGTGACGCGGTCGTCCACCTCCACGGAGTCTGAGGAGGCGACTCAATGACCGTCGTGCCGTCGTTTCGGGTCGTTCTGCGTCGTTCTGAGGACGATGCCAAGGCAGAGGCCGCGTCGTCCTATCGTTCTCACCCCTTTGGGGGGGAGAACGATGGACCGACGCGCAGCCCTCCCCTCGGGAGCATGCTCGTTTGGGTGCTTCGCCGTCTCAGTGAGGGCCCCGGCTCGCTCCGCGACCTTCAGCGCGTCCGCTACGGCACCCGCATCGTGTCTGTCTCCCGCGGGCGCCACTCGCGGCACCTCGCCGTCCCTGCGGGCAACCCCGGCGGGCTCGCGCGCGCGCTCCGGTCGTTGCACCGTCGCGGCCTCGTCATCGGTTCCGCCGTCGTGTCTTCCGAGACGCGGCGGACAACGACGATGTGGTCACTCACTGCCGTGGGGCGCGAGATGTGTCACGTCACACTGTCATGCAGCGGAGAGCCTCATGGCTAGCCGCCGTTGCGCCGACACCACTGTTCGCACCGCCGCGCGGGCGACCCTCACGCTTCCGGCTCTCCTGCCACCGGGACGGCCGCGCGCGGGCGATCAGGCGGCGCTCGCTCACAGGCAATCGGCGAGGGCCGCCGCGAACGGCGTCTCGCGGCCGACGCAGCGCCGCCTCGACAAGCTCGCGCGCCGTCAGCCCGATCTGCTCGTGCGCGTCGCGGCCGGGGAGATCAGCTTACCCGACGCGCTCTTCGGAGTTCGGACGGGCGGTTCGGTTGCTGAGCTAAACCTCGGCCAGCACGGCGCGCCCCAGGATCGCGCTGAAGCCTGGACGGCGGGTCGCATCCAGGCCGCCGCGGACGTTCACGCGGTCGCTCAGCACCTCGACGACGTGGCCCGCGCCGCGCACGCCGACCTCGGCACCATCGCGGTACGCATCCACGCCGAGGACTGGGCGCTCGCCCACGATGTTGAGCACGTACGCACCCAGCTCGTTGTTCTTCACGATCGCCTCGTGGCCCTCACCGAAGTCGCCCAGGCCATCATCGAGCGCGCCCGTCTCCGCGAACGGGAGGATTCCGAGCCGTGACGCGCACGCCGTCGACATCTCCCGCTGCCCGCGCCGCGGAATCCGCTACCCCTGCCACGCCTCGGCGCCGCGGGCGACGGAAACGCGCGATCCACATGACGGGGCGGATCGAGGTTCCGGCCGAGATCCAGGCGTGGGAGCGCGAGTTGCTCCTCCCTCTCGTTGTCCACATCCTCGATGACCTTCGGTCCGGAGGGCGACATGGGTAGGTCGCGCCGCTTCGCCGTTGAGCGCGACCCGCATCTTGCGGTCGCGTACCTCCGCGTGTCGACTGACGCGCAGGCGGAGCGCGGCGTTTCACTTGACGCCCAGCTCGCAGAGATTCAGCGGTACGCGGCGGCCCATGGGTACACGGTCGCTGACGTCTACACGGAACGTGGGCGCAGCGGCCTCGACAAGAATCGTCCGGAGTTCCAACGGATGCTTGGCCACATCCTTGCGTCCTCCTCGCGCATCGGCTGCGTCATCGTGGTTCACTCCTCTCGCTTCACGCGGAGTGCAGAGCACGCGGCGATCTACGGCTCGCGCCTCGCCCGCAAAGGGATCTCGGTCATCGCCACGCAGCAACCCTTCGGTGACGGCCCCGAGTCGGTGCTCATGCGGCGCGTCGCATCCGCCGTGGACGAGTACGGGTCGCTGATCGGCGGGATCCGCACGCGCATCGCGATGGTCGAGACGGTGAGGCAGGGGTTCTTCGTTGGGTCGCTACCCCCGTTCGGCTTCCGAACCGTCCTCGCTGCCGGGCCCGGCGGCGCAGCGAAGAAGAAGCTCGCAGTGGCGGCTGACGAAGCTGCCGTCGTTCGGGTCGCTTGCTCCCTCTACTTGACTCGCGGCGGCCTTGCGGTGGCCGCTGAGTTGAATGCTCGGGGCCTTCTGCACCGTGGCCGACGCTGGGACCGCGACCGCGTCCTAGGCGTGATCTCGGACGAGTCGCTTGTTGGCACGTACTCGTGGGGGCGCACGGACTCGCGCACCGGCCGCGAGCGCCCCCGTCACGAGTGGGCGTCGTTCCCGGTGGACCCGATCGTGGACCGCGATGTGTTCGAGCGCGTGCAGGCGCTACGCGAGCATCGCGATCCGGATCGGAACCCGGGCCGCGAAGCGTCGTCGCCGCTGATGCTCGCCGGGCTCGTGGTCTGCGGCCAATGTGGTGCCCGGTACCAGCTTCAGACAGCGGGCAAGCGGCGCAAAGACAATGGCCGGTACGAGTACATCCAGTGCTCCGCGTCACGCCGCCGCGGCGTCGGCGCCACCGGCTCATGCGCCGGCCGCCCCGTCGCTGTGGACAACATCGACACGGAAGTCGTGCGGCTACTGCTCGACGCGGTGTTCTCGCCCGAGCGGTGCCGGATCCTCCTCGGGGATCTGGTCGAGCGCGAGGGTCTGCTGGGGAACCGTGTCGCGGCCGAGCGCGGGCAATGGGAGCGCGAGCACGCCAATCTGGAGAACTCGCGTGCAAGGCTCGTTCGCGCCATCGAGTCCGCCGACGTGGCGCCCGCAGGTCTAGTGGAGCGCCTCACCGAGGTCGAGGCGCGGCTGGGTGAAGCTCGCGAGCGCCTCGACAAGATCGCCGTACTTCACGACGCACCTCCGTGGCTCTGCGACGACGTGACGATCGAGGCATTTCGCGTGGGCATGATCGCCGCGATGCGGGCGCGCCCCGAGATCTCACGCGCGTATATGCATGCCCTGGGGTGCGTGATCATCATCGGCCCAGACGGGATCACGATCGCAAGCGGACGCTTTCGCGGCCCATCATCAGGTGGATCGGAGCCGGCGAGATATAGTGATGATCTTCCATGACCACGCATTCCCGGTAGCCCCATTGGCTATCAAATGCCCGGCGAGGACTGCTCTGGCGGCCCCACACCCAAGAGGAGGTTGCTGACATTCTCGGTCCGACCATCCGTGCTCCGTCCCTGGTACTCTTGTGAGTACATGCCGAAAGAGCACGTCGTGGAACCAGAGGGAGCGCTCCACCGGATCGGATTGCTCATAGACGCCGCGACGGACAACCGAGACGCTGGCGGTCTTCGCGACGCGCTCGATTGCGCCGCGATTCTTCGCGAGCAAGCTCTTCTGCCGAGCCAGGCGGCGCTGCTCTGGTACTTCGTGGGCAACGCTTGGGCCGGTCTGCGCTTCCTTCGCGCCGTCGAGCCCCAGGGCGCCTGGGACTGGGAGCAACCCGAGGTTCGAGAGGAGGTTATCGCGTTTCGCCGTGCTGCCGGGCACGAGGGCTATCCGGCGCTCCACAGGGTTCGTCGGTGTCAGATCCCGACGAACCTGGCCAATCTCTTCTCGACCACCGGTCGCTTCATCGACGCGATCGAGTGGTTCGACCGAGCGCTCGCCGAGAACGCTCGTTTTGGGATGGCGTTGGGCAACAAGGGGATGTGCTTGGCGAACTATGCGAAGTCGCTGTACGACGCCGGGCACCGTCTCGTCTTCGCCGGCATCGCCAGAGGGCTTCTTGAACAAGCAATCGCCTTGCCACTGGAGCGTGAAGAGACCCGGTCAGGCTTTCGGGCTGCCATCGAGCCTGATGCTACTGCTACCGCGCTGCTGAGGAACCGTTTGGAGCACCAGTACGTGAAAGTGACGGAGCGTCCGCGCGTTCAACCTGTGCCAACTCCCGAGGAGCCACCGCCGGATCCGATCGCCTACCGCATTGAACGAAGCCACCTGGAAGCAAAGGCCCTGCGGATGATGAAGATGACGCGGTCGGCGCTGATCTATCTCTCGCTCACATTGCACAAAGAGGAGCGGAAGAACGGACCCGACGAGGACGGCGCCGTTCTGCGCGGGCAGCTTCCAATCCTTGGATGACGTCGATGAGCCATCCTGATCCCATGCACGGTGCCATGACGGTGGCGAAGCTCGCCGCAAAGCTGCCACTCTTGTACCGCCGACTTCTGGGCGATGGCGATCTCGCGCCCATCCAGGCGGACATGGAGGAGATGTACCGGGACTGGGTGCAAGACCTAGACGCTGCCGTGAAGCGATGCTCGTCGTTCTACGATGAACGATTCGCCAGCCAAGAGGACCGTCTCGCAACTCTGGAACAGGATGCCGAGTTCTGGCGAATCGGAAGGAACTTCCGATGGGAGGCCGCACGAGAGGCGATGGACGAACGAAGAGCCATGCTCGCGAACGCCTTCGCCGGCCTCGCTGATCCTAGGCTTACCGTTGAAGAGAAAGCCAGGGTTGAGAGAGTGCTTCGGCAGCTAGATCCAATCGATGCGCGCTCGCTCTGGGGCCTAGTCCGGGCGGCGGGGCGTCACGACATCCATGGCAGAAGGTACGAGTCCGAAAGCGAATTGCTGCACGAACTCTGGCGAAGCTTGGCGAATGCGGATGCCCTGGTCGCCGCAGGCTGCGTTCGAGTTGGCATCAAGGGAGGCGTCGGGGCGGGAGACTCGGTGCGCGAGGCGGCGGTCGTTACGAAGATCGGCCTCGACGTGATCCGAGTTCTGGAGCCTCACCTCGTTCAGGTCGGAGCACCGTTCCTTGTTCCCGGGCGACACCCCGAACCCGATGCTGAAGCCGAAGCGCGAGCCCAGCAGACTATCGACCGAAGCGGGAGGCTCCGGGAGTTCATCCGGTGGGTGAACGGCAATATGGGCGTTCATCGGCAGTACGACATGCCTCCGAGGCAGCCGCCATTCCGGACGGAGAACACGCCGAAGATTCTTCTCTCGGGGATTGACCGAGCACTACTTCCCGAGAGTCGGGATCTGCTCACGCATCTCGTAGGGGCGGAGGATGCCCCCGTTGTTGCGACGGTGACCGAGCACCCTACTGAGCCGGTGTTCGACGTGGTGTTGAAGGGCGATCACGCCGTGCTCCGCGTCGTTGCGGACGCCGTTGGCGCGCGCTGGACTGCTTGACGTGCGTCGCTCCCCGAAACGTGACCAGCGTTGGGAGCGGCAATGCCAGTGCCAGTTGCGATCGTCTTCCAGTGGAGACGATCACGAACTCGTCGAGGTTGCCAAGGCAATCCGAAGAAGACCTGATTTGCAATGAACGTGCGCTTAGTTGCCGTGGTTCGTCCTTGTTGTCGTGCGTTTCACGGTGGCCTTCACAGGCAATAGGCGCTGCTCGATCCGGTCGTCGCCCAGGAGCACCCGCACGTGCCGTCGCTCCTGCAGCAGCCAAAGGGCGTAGCAATCGAGCAGCCCGCGGGCATGCTCGGGCACCTCTTCGGATCGCAACCTCCGTCCACGTTGGTGGTCGTGCCGCCTGTCCCGCCCGACCCCGCGCTACCGGCCGAGGGCGCTCCGCCGCTCGCGACCAGACCACCGGCGCCCCCGGCCTGCTGTGCTCCGCCGCTTGACGGCGCGCCGCCACTCGATCCGATCGTCCCACCGGCCTCCGGGGGCACTCCCGCGGCGCCGCTTTTCGTACCGCCATCGCCCGTCGTACCGCCCGAGTTTGGCGCCCTGCCTCCGGCACCTGCTTTCCCACCCGGTTCGCCGGTGTCGCCGCCCGCCGCCAGGCCGCCGTCGGGCCAAACCTCGTCTCGGCCTCGCACGGCGTAATCGCTACGGTCGAACGACGGGCACCCAGGTAACGCGACCGCGAAGATCGCGAACGACAAGCGGCGAATGAGACGAGTCATCGCATCCTCCTTCGGCCCGCCGTCACTGGCGCTCATCCGTTGGTCCCGCCTGCGCTGGACCCGCCTGCACCACCGCAGGGCCCCGGTGGGAACAGGAGCTTGCAACCGCAGACTCCATCCGACGCGCAGCAGGGAGCCTGGTAGACGGGAATGCATGTGTTCTTGCAGAAAGAGTCGCCGACGCAGATCGCGCCTCCGTCGGGTTTCACCCCGCCCGCACCGGTAGCGCCGCCGTCGTTTGTCACCGCGCCCGTACCCGTTGTGCCGCCAGCGCTCGTCGTTCCCCCGAGGGATGGAGTGCCTCCGGCTGCGCTGGCGCCACCGATTGATGCACCCGCCGAGGCGCTCGCGCCCGACGCTGCTCCGACTCCTGACACGCCACCATCGCTCTTCCCGCCACTACCACCTCGACCCGAGGTTCCATCGTCCGACCCGCCGTCAACGCTCACAGCGTTGACGCCCCGAATCGCGTACTCGTTGCGGTCGAACGACGGGCATCCGGCGGCAAGGACGGCGGCAGCAACAACAGGAAGTTGGCGAGAGGTCATGAAACGGCTCACTTGATCGCTACCAGGTACCCCCGACTGTGGCGTTGGCGGCGCTCCCGGACACGGACGCGCGTACCGCCAACGCGTTGTGTTCGGAGGACTTGGCCGAGAGCAGGAAGTAAGCGCCCGCCCCCGCGAGACCCAGACCGCCGACGACCCACCCGACTGTGCTTGCGGTCATCAACGAGCGACCCGCAGCATCAGCGTCGTGTCCCTCCGGGGTACACCACCGTTGGACGTCGTTGCAGTTCGCATCGGCCGTATTCTTCTTGCCGAGCGCCGCGACGCCAGTGACGGCTCCGATCGCGACGCCGGCGACCCCGACCCCCGCCAGAATCAGGAAAGGCGGCTTCGACCAGACTGATTTCGGTTCGCGGACGACGTTTGCCGCCACGCCCCCTACGGGTACTGGGGCCAGGCCCTCCCGCACCGCCGGGCCCGGTTCCACCTCGATGGTTCTTCGTTGACCCTCCGTCAGGTCGACGATGAGAACGCGGTCGGAGTACCCGGGAGCGCGTGCGACGAGCTGGTGCTTTCCCGGGTCCAGCGGCACGGCGACGCCCACGCTCGCGCCCCTGAGGACGAGAGCCCCCTCCTGCACGGACGTGTCCCTCGGAGCGTTCGGCGCGAGGCGAATCGTGATCTTTGGAACGCGAGGCTGGACCTTTTCCGCCAGCTCTTGAGCGAGAGCGCGGCGCTCGTCCGATGGCTCGGCTTCGTCGACGACCCTCCTGTAGAGGTCCCACGCCGTTGCGAGCTTGCCCCTCTTCTCCTCGCAGATCCCCAGATTGAGTTTCGTTCCGATCGCGGGATCGAGCCGGTCGCTCTCGCGGAACTTCTGACACGCCGTCGCGAAGTCGTGCGACTCCATTGCGGCATGTCCCTCGCTGAAGAGAGCGTCCGCGTTCGCGCTCTGCGACTGCGCGTGGGCGGGACCTCCGCTACAGATCGCGAACAGAACGGCCGCAGCAGCGCAGGCCCCGCGCCAGCCGGGAAGCAGCGTCTGGATGACAGATCCTTTGAGCATCGGTTCCGTTCCTTCCATCGGACTATTTCTCTGAGCTGCCGGCATCGCTCTGCGTCGCAGAGAAGCACGGCGCGAAAGGGAGTGCACAGCCGCACTCGCCGTTGCCCTGACAGCACGGTACATAGATCTGTGCGGTGCATGGAGGGCATGCGGCCGCGTTGCAGCTGGTTACCCTCCCACCTGTTCCGGCCGCGCCGCCCGTTGCGATCGTGCCGCCTGCTCCGGCTGCTGCGGAACTGCCTCCAGTCGTCACCCCTCCCGCGTCGCCGGCGCTGGACCGTCCCCCCGGGCCCGGAAACGCGCCGCCAGAATCAAAACCCGTACCGCCCGCGTGGCTCCCGGAGGCCCCTTGGGTTCCGCCCGCGTCCAGCGGAGTTCCTCCCGATCCGCTGCCTCCTTGTCGCGTGCTGGCATCCGTCTGGTCAGTGCGCACGGAATAGTCACCGCGATCGAAGGACGGACAGCCGACGAGCAGCACGGCTACGCCTACCAGCGTCGTGGCTTTCCCCGTCTGCGACACCATGATCTCACCTGCGCTGCAGCAGGAGCTCCTCGCGCGACTTCTCGTGCTTGATCGGCTGCTTCGCTGGTGTAGGCAGAGAGGCCTCCGGGATCGCCTCCGCCCGCACCGGCGCCGGGATGGCGGTTGACGAGGCGACGGTGGCTACATGTGGAGAGGCTGCCTGGTCCTTCGGTTTCACCGCGCGTGGCTCGTCAGTCGTTGGAAGTGCCGCGACGTCGACCACGGGGATATCGACGCGCGACGCTGGCGCTTGCGAAGGCAGAGAAGCTGCCGGCGTCGTCGTCCTGGAAGGCGCCACGTTGGCAGCGCTGGGCACGTCAGCGGCAGGCGGCGCAGGCGTTCCACCCGTTCCGCGCGAATGAATCAGGGCCACGAGCGCACCCGCCGCCACGACGACAGCAAGCGCCGCGCCGATTGCGCGCCCGGACGGGCTCGTCTGGACCGGGGATGACGCCGCTACCCCGCTCGTCGTCATTGCCGCGGATCGTCGCGCAATCTCGGCGATCAGCGCCGGTGGGGCGCGCAGCGTCTGACCCGGACCGGCTCCAGGGCTCGCCGATGCGTCGGAATCGGCACCGCCATCGGCGATCGCGTGATAGGTACGGCGGAGCTCATCTTGCATCGCCTGCGCATTCGGAAAGCGCCCGTCGCTTTCGTAGGTGAGCGCCTTGTCGACGAATTGCACGACCGGGGCGGCCAAGTCCGGCGCCACCGTCGCAACAGACCTCGCGCGCTGGGTGACGGCGAGCGCGATGGACTCATTTACTGTCCCAGCCTCGTGCACGTAGTGTCCGGAGAGGAGCGTGAACATTGTTGCGCCGACGGCCCAGAGGTCGGTACGCGCATCCACCTCGTTCCACCTTCCGCGAGCTTGCTCCGGCGCCATGAAGGCTGGCGTGCCCATGGTGGAGCCGGTTTGAGTCGACGACTTCTGCCCGCTGACCTCGCGGAGCCGTGCGATCCCGAAGTCCAGAATCTTCACCGAGCCGTTGGCGGTCAGAAAGAGGTTCTCGGGCTTGAGATCCCGATGCACGATCCCTTGCTCATGCGCGGCGGCGAGGGTGTCCAGGACCCGGTCCATGACCGAGAGGACCTCCTCTGCGGGCAGCCTGCCCCCCTTCCGTTCGCGACGCGCCTCCAGCGTCTCTCCGTCCAGCAGCTCCATCACGAGGAACGCAGACCCGTCTTCCGCGACATCGTCGTCGAAGACCGAAACGGCGCCCTCGTGCTTCACTCGGTTGGCGGCGTAACCCTCCCGAAGAAATCTCTCTCGGACTTCCGCGCTCTGAGAAGCCTCCGGGTGCAGGACCTTGATCGCGACCTCTTTCCCATTTCGGTGCGTTGCGAGGTAGACCGCGGCCATACCTCCCACCCCGAGGAGCTCGTCCAGACGCCACTTCCCGTTCAGGAGCGTGCCAATGCGAGCCCGGCAGCGCTGGACGGACTGGTCCTCCATCGGTTTCGGGCAATCGTCGGGCGTCGGAGTTGATCAAGTCAAGACGCGCTGAGACCGAGCGGAAACGGCGACAAAAACAGGTAGCAGCCCATTGCTTCAATCCGAGCAGGTGTCCTGGTACCGATTTGTTGAGGGCTCTTCTCTCGGGGCGCTCAGCAGTGCCTTGCGACGACGCAGTCCGAGTCTTCGCAACCCCTCGACCTCCGCTCGGCCCCGGGCGATGATGAGCGTCCCTGTCCGGAGGGGTGCCGTGACCGAAGCCGAGTGGAAGACCCGCAAGCAGCGCATCGACCCGAAGCTCGATGCTGCGGGCTGGCCCGCCCGGAAAGGTCGTCAGGCGAGCGACGCCTTCCGCACCGAGGAGGAGGAGACCGACAACGGTCCCGCCGACTACGCCCTCTGGCTCGGGGACGAGGTGGCCGCCGTGGTCGAGGCGAAGAAGCTCACCGTCGGGCCCCAGAACGTCCTCACCCAGGCGCAGCGGTACTCCCGCGGCCTTCGGGGCTCGCGGCTCGACCACTCCGGCTGCCGTTGCCCGTTCCTCTACGCGACGAACGGCGAGATCATCTGGTTCCAGGACGTCCGGCACCCGCTGAACCGGTCTCGGAAGGTCGCGGCGTTCCACACGCCGGGCGCGC
>DASZXK010000075.1:0-10635 GCA_035545855.1 Polyangiaceae bacterium | reverse complement strand
CTCGAGTGCCTGAAGAAGGGGCTCACGTGCCGCGCGCACTGCATCGGCATGCTGAGCGGTGGGGACACGTCCATGGCAGATTGCATCGCCGCGGACGAGGACATGCTCGCCGCGGTGCAGGCCCTCGCGACCCTCGCTGCGACGGCGTCCAAGCACGTGGCGAGCGCCGCTCGCCTCGCGATCGAAGCGTGTACCGACTGCGAAGCCGCGTGCCGGAAGCACGCCGACAAGCACGTCGTGTGCAAGGAATGCGCGGACTCCTGCGCCGCGACGATCGCGGCGTGCAGACTGCTCGTCTGAGCGGAGTGCCTGGCGGGGACGTTGCGACTCCGGATCGATTCGCCGCGCGCCCGTGATCCCCGCGCGGGGCGACAAGGTGCCGCACCACCGGATGAACGCGAGCGTGCCACTCTCCGATTCTCGGATCCCGGTCGCTCCATCCCGAAAGGCCCATCGAATGCCCTCGCTCGCGCTGCGTGCGACGCTCTGCGTCGCCGTCCCCCTCGTCCTCTCCCTTGCCTGCTCCGACGATGAAAAGAGCCCGCAGAATGCGGCGGGAACGGGAGGCGCGGCCGGAGCCTCCGGGGCGAGCGGAAGTGCCAACGGAGGAGGCGGTCAGGGCGGAAAGGGCGGCGCGACTGCCGACGCGGGCAGCACGTGCGAGACGCTCGCCACGATCTGTGCGGAGACGGATCCGGGCACCGGAAACGTGCATGACTGCTACCTGAAGGGAAAGGCGGGGGACGAGTCCGCGTGCACGGCGAATCTCACGAAGTGCACCGCGGCGTGCGGCGGGGCCCTCTGCGGGCGACTCGGCGCGTTCTGCCATGGACTCGCGGAGTCCGGCCCGGTCCAGGACTGCCATGCGCTCGGCCACTCCGGCGACGCGAACCAGTGCTTCGCCGAAGGGGAGCGCTGCCTCGCGCTGTGCCGCGCCGCCCGCGGGGACGCCGGCGCGGGAGACGCGGGACACGGTGGGCAGACGGACGCCGGAACGATGCCGGTCACCATCCGCTTCAAGGCGAAGGTCGGGAGCGCCGCGTTCGCCTGCGGGACGGACTACGAGAACCAGGGTGCGACGGGAACCCAGGCGACGCCTCGGTCCCTCCGCTTCTACGTGGACGAGCTCGCGCTCATCAACGACCACGACGAGGTCGTCCCCGTGACGATGGACGATCGCTCCCCGTGGCAGACGCCCGACGTCGCGCTCATCGACTTCTCCGACGCGACGGGCCTCTGCGGCCAGCAGACGGCCGAGGTGAACTCCGTCATCACGGGCCGCGTCCCGATGGGCACGTACACCGGGATCGTCTTCAGCAACGGCGTCCCGGAAGCCCTGAACCACGTCGATCCGTCCTCGGCACCCGCCCCTCTCCAGGCCGGTCTCAGCTGGGGCTGGCTCTTCGGCAACATCTTCCTCCAGGCGGAGCTGCAGAGCACGGCGCCCGCTCCGGACGGAGGCGCGCCCGGGCTCGCCCTGCTGCACCTCGGGAGCACCGGGTGCGACAACACCGTGAGCGACGCCGGCCCCGATTACGGCGCGCCGCCCACCGTCGCGTGCAAGAACCAGAATCGGAACCACATCGAGCTCCATGGCTTCGATCCGACCACGAACTACGTGGTGTTCGACCTCGCGAAGCTGTTCGCGTCCGCCGACCTGACGGTCGACGGGCAGTGTCACTCCGACGGCCCCTACTGCACGCCGTGGTTCGCCGCGGCCGGCGTGGACTTCACGACCGGGGCGGCGCTCGCGACGCAATCGATCTACTCGGTGGAGTGACGGTGGGCCTTCGCCGCCTCCGCGAGCCGGCTCGGGTCGGGCGCTGCTTCGTCGCGCTCGCCGCAGCCGCGGCGGTGGCGCTCGGCTGCTCGTCGACGAATCCGACGCGGAGCGCGACCGTGGATGCGTCGGCACCCCGGGAGGACGCCTCCGTGCGGACCGAAGACGCGGCCCTGGGTGCCGAGGGCGGACGAAGGGACGGGGCAGGCCCGGATGCCCGCTCGGTGACGGACGCGAACACGAGCGGCGACGCCGCGCCGGTCGACGGGGGCGGCACCCCGTACGTCTGGAACCTGCCGACGGGCTTTCCGGTTCCCGCCGTCCCGGCGGATAACCCCATGACCGTCGAGAAGGTGACGCTCGGCCGGTACCTCTTCTACGATCGCCAGCTCTCGTCGAACGGACAGGAGGCGTGCGCGGGCTGCCACGTCCAGAAGCTCGCCTTCACTGATGGCCTCGCGCGAGCGGTCGGTTCCACCGGACAGCTCCACCCGCGGAGCGCCATGTCGCTCGCGAACGTGGGCTACATGGCGACGCTCACCTGGGGACACCCGTTCATGTTCGAACTCGAGCGACAGGCGATCGTCCCGATGTTCGGCGCGGACCCGGTCGAGCTCGGCCTGATCTCGAACCAGCAGATCGAGGATCGGCTCGCCGGGAGCGCGCTCTACCGCGAGCTCTTCGCCGCCGCCTTTCCGGGGGACGCCGCGCCGATCACCGTCGGCAACCTGACTCGTGCGCTCGCGTCGTTCGAGCGCACCATCGTCTCCGGACACTCGCCGTTCGACGCGTATCTCTACCGCGGAGACACGTCCGCCGTCAGCGCGTCGGCCCTCCGCGGCTACGCCCTCTTCAACAGCGAGAAATTCGAGTGCTTCCACTGCCACCAGGGCTTCGACCTCTCGGATCAGACGTACTGGCAGGACAAGGCGTTCCTCGTCGCGCCCTTCCACAACACGGCGCTCTACGACATCGACGGCCACGGGGCGTATCCCGCGCCGAACACGGGCGTGTACAACGTCACCAAGAAGCCGGAAGACATGGGTAAGTTCCGCGCCCCGACGCTCCGGAACATCGCCATCACGGCGCCCTACATGCACGACGGCAGCATCCCCACGCTGGACGGGGTCCTCGACCACTACGCGGCCGGAGGCCGCACCATCGCGAGCGGCCCGAACGCGGGCGTCGGCAGCGCGAGCCCGCTCCGGGACGTATTGATCCGGCCGATCGACATGACCGCCGACGAGCGGACGGACATCCTCGCCTTCTTCGACAGCCTCACGGACACGGAGTTCCTGACGGATCCCGCGCTGTCGGATCCGTTTCACGACTGATGACGGGAGGGGCCTGCGACTCCGCGGGGTCGTCCCTCAGACCGCGGCTCGTGGCGGCGCGAGCCAGCGCCGGCCGATGCCCGCGTGGACGACGAGGGCGAGCGCGCCGTTCACGAAGAGCGCGGTCCGGATGCCGACCAGACCGACGGTGACGCCGAGGAGCAGTCCGCCGAGCGCGAGCCCGCCGCGCATCGCGAGCATGAAGAGGCTCACCGTGCGACCGAGCAAGCTCCGGTCGGCCGTGGACTGGAGGACGGCGTTCGCGCTCGTGTTGCTGACGGTCATGGCGACGCCCGCGACGACGAGCAGCGTCGGCAGGCCCCAGAACCAGCGGTTCACGGAGGCGAGAACGAGCACCGCGCCGTAGAGCATCGCGAAGCGCGAGCTCAGACGGCGCCGGTCGAGGCCGGCCGGGACGGCGAGCATCGCGAGCGCACCGACCACGCCGCCGAGCCCGAACGCGCTGATCGCCGCGCTGAATCGCGACGCGCCGCCGTGGAACGCGTCGCGCACCAGGACCGGAGTGAACGTGACGAGCGGAGCCGAGAGCACGCTCGTCGCGAGGACGGTATACAGCGGATGGCGGAGGCGAGGGTCGCGGACGGACTCCCGGATCCCGGCGAACAGAGCGCGGCGATCGGGGAACGCTTCCTCCGACCCGGCGCGCCCGCGGGGAAGCACCCAGAGCGCGACGCCGATGAACGGCAGGTACGAGGCGGCGCTCAGGGCGAAGCAACCCATCGCTCCCGTGCTCGCGAGGAGGAGCCCGGCCACGGCGGGTCCGACGACCCTGGAGAGGTTGAACTGCGTCGAGTTCAGCGCGAGGCCCTGCGCGATGCGCTCGCGGGGGACGATCGACGGCACGATGGACTGGAATGAGGGCATCGAGAGCGCGTCGGTCACGCCGATGACCAGGGAAGCCAGGATGACGACCCATGGGTTCACCCGCCCGGTGACGAGCAGGACCACGACGAGCACCGGGCAGAGCATCTGCAGGGACTGGAAGAGCGCGATGATCCGCCGCCGGTCCCCGTGGTCCGCGAGCGCGCCGCCGACGACGGTGAGCGCCCAAACCGGCGCGTTGATCGCGAACGAGTCGAGCCCGACCATGAACGAGGAGGCACCGACCGAGAGGAGCAGCCAGGGCTCCGCGACGTTCTGCGCCCAGGTCCCGACGTTGGAGAGGAAGCTCGAAATCCAGAAGACCCCGAACCTCCGATCCCGGAGGAGCGCGACGGACTCCGCGAACGAGACCGCGGCTCTGCCGCCCGTTGGCATCCGGGCCGTGTATCACGCTCCGGTCACTTCCGAGCCGGGGTGCTACCGTTGACCCATGCGCTTCGACTTCTTCACTTCCGGGATCGTTGGGATCGGGCTCCTGATTTCGGGCTGCGGCTCCACGACGACGGGCGGCGGACACGTTTCCCCTGACGGGGGCACGGCCACGGGCGGCTCCGGAACGGGCGGCGAGCCGTCCTCGGGCGGCTCCGGAACGGGCGGCGCGGCGAGCGGCGGCGCGGGCGGCCAGGCGACGGGCGGGGGCTCGAGCGGCGGAAGCGGCGGCTCCGTGAACGACCGGTGCACCTCGAACGCCGAGTGCGCGGGCGGCGCCTGCTTCCGGGGACTCGACGGCGCGCGCGACTGCGTCACGCCGAGGGACGCTGCGACGCTCGACTCCTGTCAGTTCGCGCAGGCGCCGTGCTGCACGGCAGACGCCGATTGCACCGACGGAACCAACGGTCGCTGCTGGCCGAAACTCGACGTCGCGGAGAACTTTTGCGGCGGCGCCGTGCCGACCGGCAACGACTGTCGCTACGATCGCTGTGCGAGCGACGCCGACTGCACACAGAAACCGGCGGGCGCGAGCGTCGCCGTGTGCCTGCCCGCCGGCGCGCTCGGGACGTACTTCGCTCAGTGCGTCTACGGGGGTTGTCGGACGAACGCGGACTGCACCGCTCACCCGGGCGGCGTGTGCACGTACGGTCAGGGCCCGACGAACGGCGCTTGCTCGCTCGTGAACGAGCTCTACTGCGCGTACCCGAGCGACCCCTGTGGAAACGCCGGGCAGGATTGCCCTTCTCCGAAGATCTGCGTCCCGAAGGCCGACTACCAGGGCCGCGAATGCGGGGCCGGGCCGCCGATGTACCCGTGAACGGCGTGGAACGGAGGAGCGCCGAACCGTGGTATACGGGCGTCGCTCCGGGCGCAGTATGAGCGCCCGGGATCGAGCGGGTGAGTCGTGTCGCGCGGAACGTGGAGCGGTGTCGCAGGAGTGATCCTGGTCGCAGGAGTCGCGGCCGATCTCGTCGTCACGAGCTGCGCGCCGTCGACGGCGAACACGAAGATCGTCGGCGAAGATGCCCTGGACGACCTCGCGCCCGCGGAGCCGCCGCCGGCCCCCGTGCCGCCTCCGGCGGCGGTGGACGCCGGGGGGGGAGAGCCCGGGGACGGCGGGGACGAGGCGCCCGACGCCTGACCCTGCTTGCGACCATCCCGCGCGTTCGTACCGGAAGCCGACGAGAAAGACGGCGGAAACGCTGACCCTTGCATGAGAGGGCCATGCCCTTCAGCTCTCCCGTCCGTCTCGGCCGCGTCCTCGAAAGTCCGTGGAAGCTCCTGACATCCGCCGCGGCGGCCCTCGCGCTCCTCTCCTGTCAGAAGGCTCCGCCCGCGGAGACGACGGGCGCGGCCAGCGCGGCGGCCTCGGCCTCGCCCGCGGCGGCCGCTCCGTCGGGGCTCACCGTGGGCTTCATCTACGTCGGGCCGAAGGACGACTACGGCTACAACCAGGCACACGCGGAAGGCGCGAAGGCCGTCTCGAGCATCGCCGGGGTGAAGATCCGGGAGGAAGAGAACGTTCCGGAGACGGTGGCGGTCCAGAAGACCATGGAGAGCATGATCAACCTGGACGGCGCGAAGCTCCTCTTCCCGACCTCCTTCGGCTACTTCGATCCGCACATCCTGAAGCTCGCGGAGAAGTACCCGGACGTCACGTTCCTGCACTGTGGAGGCCTCTACACGGAGGGCAAGCACCCGAAGAACGTCGGGAGCTACTTCGGTTACATCGACGAGGCCGAGTACGTCGCCGGCATCGTCGCCGGCCTCACCACGAAGACGAAGAAGCTCGGCTTCATCGCCGCGAAGCCCATCCCGCAGGTTCTCCGCAACATCAACAGCTACGAACTCGGCGCGCGCTCGGTGAACCCCGCGGTGCAGACCATCGTCATCTTCACCGGGGACTGGTCGATGCCCGTCAAGGAGGCGGAAGCCGCGAACAGCCTCGTCGATCAGGGCGCGGACGTGCTCACGGCGCACGTGGACTCGCCGAAGGTCGTCATCGAGACGGCGGAGCGCCGCGGCGTGTTCAGCACGGGCTATCACGCGAGCCAGGCCGCGCTCGCGCCGAAGGGCTACCTCACGGGCGCCGAGTGGAACTGGGAGAAGGTCTATTCCCAGTACATCCAGAAGGTCCTGAAAGGGGAGAAGTGGGACCACCTGGTTCGCGGCGGCTTCAAGGAGGGCTTCATCAAGATGTCGCCGTACGGCGCGCCCGTCTCCGAGGACGCGAAGAAGAAGGCCGACGACGCGAAGGCGAAGTTCCTCGACGGGACGCTCGTCGTCTACCAGGGCCCGATGAAGGACAACACGGGCAAGGAGATCATCCCGGCCGGCACTTCCCATCCGCAGACGGACATCGCGCTCGAGAGCATGAATTATCTCGTCGAGGGCGTCTCCGGGAAGGTGAACTGAGTGCGGCGGACCGGCCTCGAAGCCGTCCTCGTGCCGCTCGGCGCCGTGGGCGCGACGCTCGCCCTCTTCGGCGCGTTCGTGACGGCGGCCGGCCAGAACCCGTTTTCCGTCTACTACGAGATGTACCGAGGCGCATTCGGAACGTGGTTCTCGTTCCAGAACACGCTGCTCCGCGCCTCCCCGCTGATGCTCACGGCGCTCTGCACCGCGCTCCCGGCGCGGCTCGGCCTGATCGTCATCGGTGGCGAGGGCGCGCTCGTCCTCGGCGGGCTCGCGGCGGCCGTCGCCGGCGCTCACCTGAGCGCGGACTCGCCCCTCTTCGGTAGCGGCCTGATGCTGCTCGCCGCGGCGGTGGTCGGCGGCCTCTGGATCGCGCTCTCGATCACGCTCCGTGCGTACCGAGGCGTGAACGAGACGATCTCCAGCCTGCTCCTCGCGTACATCGGCATCGCGCTCCTGAACCACTTCGTCGAAGGTCCGCTGAAGGACCCGGCGAGCCTGAACAAGCCCTCGACGCGGCCCATCCCCGACGCGCTGATGATCGGCTCGCTCCCGGGCCTCGACGTCCACTACGGCCTCGCGTTCGGCGTCGTGTTCTCGGTCGTCGCCTGGGTGCTCATGACGAAGACGACGTTCGGCTTCGCGTCTTCCGTCGTCGGCGGCAACGTACGCGCGGCGCGCCTCGCGGGTCTTCCGGTCGAGCGGCTCATGGTGCTCGCCGGCTTCCTCGGCGGAGCCGCGGCGGGCCTGGCCGGCGGGGTCGAAGTGGCGGCCGTTCACGGCGCGGCGAACGCCTCGCTCGTCGCCGGCTACGGGTACGCGGGGATCCTCGTCGCGTTCCTCGCCCGCCACGATCCGCTCGCGATCGTCCCGGTTGCGATCCTCCTCGGCGGCATCAACGCGAGCGGGGGACTCCTCCAGCGTGTGTTCGGGCTCCCGGACGCGACGGTCTCGGTGCTCCAGGGCCTCCTCTTCGTCGCGATCCTCGCGAGCGAGTCGCTCTACGGACGCCTGCGGTTCTTCCAGCGAAGCGAGCGGAAGGCCGCGACCTCGAAGCTCGCGGTGGCCTGAAGATGGCGGGGGCTTCCGGGATCGGGATCTGGGGAGTTCCCCTCGGCGTGCTCGGCGGCGCCATTCGCATCAGCACGCCGTTTCTGTTCGTGAGCCTCGGCGAGTGCGTGACGGAGAAGAGCGGGCGGGTGAACCTCGGCCTGGAGGGCACGCTCGTGATGGGCGCGATGTCCGCCTACGCGGTCTCGTATCTCTCCGGCTCGCCGTGGATCGGGGTGCTCGCCGCCGGGCTGGTCGGTGTGCCGTTCGGGGCGCTCCACGGCTGGCTCTCGAGCCGTCCCCGCGTGAACGACATCGCGCTCGGCATCGCGATGATGCTCCTCGGCGTGGGGCTCGCCTTCTACCTGGGAAAACCGTACATCAAGCCGACCGCGCCTCACCTCCCGGCTCTCCCGCTCGGGTTCTGGAGCGACAACGCCGAGGTGCGCGCCGCGCTCGACGTGAACGCGCTGTTCGTCCTCGGGCTCGTGCTCGCGCCGACGCTCGGGTGGTTCTTCCGCTCCACGCGGCCGGGGCTCGTGCTCCGCATCGTCGGCGAGAACGCCGAGGCCGCCCGCGCAATGGGCTACGACGTCGACCGCGTCCGCCTCTTCGCGACCATGGCAGGCGGATTCCTCGCGGGCGTCGCGGGTTCGTTCCTCAGCCTCTTCTACCCCGGCTCCTGGAACGAGCGCCTCTCGAGCGGCCAGGGCCTGATGGCCGTCGCGCTCGTCATCTTCGCGCGGTGGGACCCGCTCCGCTGCCTGTACGCGTCCCTCCTCTTCGGGGGCGCGAGCGCCATCGGGCCCGCGCTCCAGTCGGTCGGGATCACGAGCGGCTACTACCTCTTCAACGCCGCGCCGTACGTCCTCACCCTCCTCATCATGATCGCGTCGAGCTCGGCGACGCGAACGTCCGCGGACATGCCCGCGGAGCTCTCGGTGCTCCGATGAGCGCCGCGCTCGCTTCCGTCCCGGCTCCTCCCGCGCTGGAGGCCGTGGGCATCACGAAGCGCTTCGGCGACTCGACGGTGCTGGACTCGGCGTCCCTCCGGCTCGCGCCGGGCTCCGTTCACGCGATCCTCGGGGAGAACGGCGCGGGGAAGAGCACGCTCGTGAAGTGCATCATGGGCTTCTACCGCGCGGACGCCGGCGAGGTGACCATCGGCGGAAAGGTCGTCGCGCTCGACGGTCCGCGGGACGCCCAGCGACACGGCCTCGGCATGGTCTACCAGCACTTCACGCTGGTCGAGAACATGACCGTCGGAGAAAACCTGGTGCTCTCGCGCGCCGAGCTTCCCTTCGTCGTCGATTTCGCGAAGGAGCGGAGGGAAATCGACGCTTTCATGGAGCGCATGCCGTTCCGCCTCGATCCGACGAGGATCGTCCGGAACCTCGCCGCCGGCGAGAAGCAGAAGCTCGAGATCCTGAAGCAGCTCTATCTCGGAACCCGGATCGTCATCCTCGACGAGCCAACGAGCGTGCTCACGCCCGCGGAGGCGGACGAGGTGCTCTCGCTCCTCGGGACGATGGCGAAGGAGGGCCGGATCAGTGTCCTCATGATCACGCACAAGTTCCGTGAGGTCGTCGGCTTCGCAGACGACGTGACCGTTCTCCGACGAGGCGCCGTGGTCGGCGGCGGGAAGGCCTCCGAGCTCTCGCCCGCGCAGATGGCGGAGATGATGGTCGGCTCCGAGGTGCCGCGGGCGTCCGTGAAGCGCAGCGCCGTCGAGGGCGGAGCCGTCGTGCTCGAGGTGAAGGGACTCCGCGCGGCCGACGACATCGGAGTGGAGGTGCTCTCCGGCGTGGACCTCCTCGTCACCGAAGGAGAAGTGGTCGGCGTCGCGGGCGTCTCCGGAAACGGTCAGGATGAACTCGTGGAAATTCTCGCCGGGCAGCGGGCGCCGACGAGCGGCGAAGTGCGCGTGGGAGGCGCGCGGTACGGGGGGACGCGCACGGAGATCTCGGCGCGCCGCGTGCGCCTCTTGCCCGAAGCGCCGCTCAAGAACGCCTGCGTCGCGGCTCTTTCCGTCTCCGACAACATCGGGCTCCGGGTCTTCGACGAATCGCCCTACACGGTCGCGCGCTTCGGTGTGTCGCGCGGAGCCCTCCGCCGCGCGGCCGAAGCGGCGATCCGGGCGTTCGGGATCCGCACCCCGTCGGCGGACGCCGCCATCGGGACGCTGAGCGGCGGCAACGTCCAGCGCGCCGTGCTCGCGCGTGAACTCGACGGCAGGATCGCGCTCCTCGTCGCGGCGAACCCGTGCTTCGGCCTCGACTTCGGCGCCGTCGCCGAGATCCGTGCGCGGATCCTGCTCGCCCGGAACGAGGGCGCGGCCGTGCTCCTCGTGAGCACGGATCTCGACGAGATCTTCGCGCTCTCGGATCGCATCCTGGTCATGAGCGAAGGGCGAATCGTCCACGAGACGCCCGCCGAGAGCGCGGATCTCGGCGTCATCGGCCGGCACATGGCCGGGCATTCCTGAACGATTTCCGCGGCCCTTGCCCCGAGGGTGCGGCCGGAGGGATCCTTCGCTCCATGGCGGACGAACGGCGCTTCGTGTGCGAGCTGTGCGAAGCCGGCTGCGGACTCGTCGCGGAGGTGGAAGACGGCCGCGCGGTCCGGATCCGCGGCAACGACGACGACGTGTTCTCGCGCGGCTACCTGTGTCCGAAGGGCCTCGCGACGCTCGCCCTCACCGACGACCCGGACCGACTTCGA
>DASZXK010000074.1:0-40182 GCA_035545855.1 Polyangiaceae bacterium | reverse complement strand
AGGGCGGCGGCGCAGAGGGCGGCGCGGGCGGCGGCGGTGGGGCCGCGACCGGCGGCTCGAGCGGCGCAGGCACGGGCGGCGAAGCGCCCGACGGCTCGACGCCGGACGGCTCGACCCCGAACGACTCCGGCTCGGCCATGGACGCGAACTCGTCGGCGCCGTGCATCACGGTGCAGGCGACGAACCCCACCTGGTGCCACTCCGGCAAACTCATCGAAGCGGCGTGCCCTGCGGGCCGCGTGGTGACGACCCTCACGCGATGCGACGGTTCCAAGTTCGAGAACGCGGCGAGCTACGCTTCGACGCAGAAGCTCTCGGCCTGCGAGGACACGGGCTGCTCGAACGACGGCAACCACACGATCTGGCGCGCAGTCGAGTGTTGCTACCCGAGCGCCGACTCGGGCACCGACGCAAACTGAGCGCGATCGGCGAGAAGGGCGGGCGATCCGGGAAGGGTCGTCCGCCCGGTTCTTTTTGTCGGCTCGATCGCTGCCGTGTACCCTCGTCGAGTGGCTGATACGACCATCAGGGAGCTCCGCGCCTCGCGCTGGAACGTCGAGCTCACGGAATCCTTCGGCATCGCGACGGGCGCGCAGGCTCGGGCCGAGAACGTCCTCGTGCGCGTGACGCTCTCGGACGGGACCGTCGGCCTCGGCGAGGCCGCGCCGTTCCCCGCCGTGAACGGCGAGACGCAGGAGGACGCCGTGCTCGCCGTGTCGCGCGCCGCGGAAGCCCTCCGGGGCCTCGACGCCGAGCGTTTCCGGGTCGTGGCTGATGCGGCGCGCGAGGCTGCCACGGAATCACCGAGCGCGCGCGCGGCGATCGAGACCGCCGTCCTGGACGCGTTCACGAAGCGGGCGAACCTCTCCCTCTGGAAGTTCTTCGGCGGAGCCGAGGAGACACTCGAGACGGACATCACGATCGTGACCGGCGGCCCCGCGCACGCGCGCGCCGCCGCGGAGCGGGCGATCGCCGCGGGCTTCTCGACTCTGAAGATCAAGGTCGGCGGAGTCCCTCTCGAGGAAGACGTGGCCCGGATGGCGGCGATCGTCGAAGTCGCGCCGCACGCGCGCCTCGTCCTCGACGCGAACGCGGCCCTCTCCGTCGACGAAGCCGTCGAGCTGGTGGAGCGCATCGGAAAGGAGCGCGTGGCCCTGTTCGAGCAGCCCGTCGCGCGAGACGACCTCCAGGGCATGCGCGCCGTCCGGAGACGCACCCGGGTGCGCGTCGCGGCGGACGAGAGCATCCGTTCGCCGGCGGACGTCTCGCTCGTCGCGTTCGAGCGAGCGGCGGACGTCGTCAACGTGAAGGTCACGAAGTGCGGCGTGGCGGAGGCGTGCGACATCGTCGCGGCGTGTCGGAGCTTCAACCTGGGGCTCATGATCGGCGGCATGGTGGAGACGAAGCTCGCGATGAGCCTCTCGGCGTGCCTCGCGGCCGGGCGCGGAGGGTTCGAGTTCGTGGACCTCGACACGCCGCTCTTCATGAAGGAGGGCGGGATGCTGCAAGAGCCGACCGGAGGAAGCGGCCCCGTCGCCGCCACGCTCGCCGGCGGCTACGAACAGAGCGGCTCGACGCTGCGCGTCTCGAGCATCCTCTGCGGCCACGGCGTGACCGTCACGTGCTAGAAATCGTCGGTAGTGGGCGACCTCCGTCCGATTCGCCAGCTCGTGCTCCCCATGCCGATGGGCGACGAGCCGACCGTCACGGCCACGAAGATCGGGAGGCACGATCGCGTCTGGGTGAGCCGCAACCTGAAGATGACGAGCGTCCAGTGGGTCGGCTTCGACATGGACTACACGCTCGCCATCTACGACCAGTCGAGGATGGACTCGCTCCAGGTGGACGTGACCGTGGAGCGACTCGTGAAGCGCGGCTACCCCGGGTACCTGTCTCACCTCGAGTACGACTACCGCTTCCCGATCCGCGGCCTGCTCGTCGACAAGCGCTACGGGCACGTCCTCAAGATGAACCGCTTCAAGGTCGTGCGAAAAGGGTGGCACGGCCTGAAGCCCCTCCCGAAGGACGTCCTGAAGGAGCTCTACACGCACCGGCGCATCCGCCCGCAGACCTCGCGGTACCACTGGATCGACACGCTGTTCTCGCTGTCGGAGGTGACGGCCTACGCCGCGATCGTCGAGGCACTGGAGAAGCGCGGGGAGAAGGTCGACTACGGCCAGCTCTTCCGGGACGTCCGCGAGTGCATCGACGAGGCGCACCGCGACGGCACCATCTACGCGACGGTGCTCCCCGATCCCGGAAAATACATCGTCCGCGATCCGTACCTCGCCGAGACGCTCCACAAGCTCCGTTCGGCCGGAAAGAAGCTCTTTCTGCTCACGAACTCGCCGTGGAGCTACACGGATTCCGTCATGCGCTTCCTCCTCGGCGGCGCGATGAACGAGTACCCGTCCTGGCGGCACTACTTCGACGTCGCCATCGTCGCGGCGGGGAAGCCCGGATGGTTCAAGGAGGGGCGACCGCTGATGGAGCGGGAAGGGTCCATCCTGAGAGACCTCCGGGGCCCGCTCGAGCGCGGCAAGATCTACGAAGGCGGGAACCTCCGCGAGCTGGAGCGGCACCTCGGCGTGCCCGGCTCGGGCATCCTGTACGTCGGGGACCACATCTATGGAGACATGCTCCGCTCCAAGAAGGAGTCGGCATGGCGGACCGCGATGATCATCCAGGAGCTCGACGCGGAGCTCGACGCCCACGATCGCTCGTCCGCGGACCTCGCCGCTCAGCGGAAGCTCGAAGAGCTCCGGGACAACCTCGAGGACGAGCTCCGGCACTACCAGGCGCGCTTCAAGGAGCTCGAGAAGGGCGGAGCCCTCGAGGGCGCGGAGGAGAGGAAGCGCGCCAAGCGCCGCATCGAGCGCATCCGCGGCGAGCTCCGGCACATCAAGACGGAGTACAACCGCCTCCGGGAGAACGTGGACCGGAGCTTCCACCCCTACTGGGGTTCACTCCTGAAACAGGACGCGGAGCTCTCGAGCTTCGGCCAGCAGGTGGATACGTACGCCGACGTCTACATGCGCCGGGTCTCCTGCCTCCGGCACTACTCGCCGATGCAGTTCTTCCGGTCGCCGTACGATCTGATGCCCCACGAGCTCTGAGGGGGACCGGGAGAGGCCGCCGGGGGGAGCGCCAGGGGGCGAATGCCCCCAAAGGACCGTTTCTCTTCGGATTTCGTGGCGTCCTGGACGCGGTGCGCCGTCGGCTCCAGGTGGATTGCCGGTTCTTACGCCGCGGCATTTGAGCTAGCGATGCGGTGGCGGTTCGTGTCGATTACCCCGCGGAAGAGCGGGTAGAGAGCTCTGAAGAGGAACGAGAGATGAAACTGACCGAGTGGCTCCAGCGCCTGATGACGAATTTCGGAGCCCAGTGGGTGATGTGGCTGCTCATCGGCCTGTCCGTCGTGTCGGTGGCCATCATGCTCGAGCGAGCGTGGTTCTACTGGTCGCTGCGCGACGATCTCGTCCGCCTCGCCGCCGATCTCCGCGACTTGCTTCGCAACGGGGACATCGACGGCGCGCGGAAGAAGATGGAAGCGTCGCCGAGCGCCGAGGCCGCGGTCGTCGTCGCGGGGCTCGTCGAAGCGGACCGCGGAGGCAAGGCGGCGGAAGAAGCGATGCACGGCGCGCTCGCGCTCCAGCGCATGCGCCTCGAACGGCGGCTCGCGTACCTCGGAACCCTGGGAAACAACGCCCCGTTCATCGGCCTCTTCGGCACGGTGATCGGCGTCGTGCAGGCGTTCGCCGCGCTCGGTCGTCAGGACGCGACGGCCGCCGCCGCGGAGGCCGCGGCCGGCATGGCGCCGCAGGAAGTGATGTCGTCGATCGCCGAGGCGCTCGTCGCGACGGCCGTCGGCCTCGCCGTCGCGATCCCGGCGGTCGCGACCTACAACTTCTTCCAGCGGCACATCAAGTCGATCCTCGGGAACACGGAAGCGCTCACGCGCGTGCTCCTCGCCCACCTCGCCGGCGAAGAAGCGACGCGGGGTGGCAAGGCCGCCGCCGGGGGCGAATAAGCCGTGGCCGGCGGAGCCTCCGAAGACGACGAGGGGATGATCAGCGGCATCAACGTGACGCCGCTCGTCGACGTCATGCTGGTGCTCCTCGTCATCTTCATGGTGACGGCGAAGATCATCGTTCAGCAGGGCATGCCCATGGACTTGCCGAAGTCGGCGAGCGGGGAGGCCATGCAGAGCATCTTCAGCGTGGATCTCTCGGCGGACGGTCGCGCGCGCGCGGACTCGAAGCCCGTCGCGACGGACGACGGCATCCTCCCGCTCGCGCGGCAGGCGCGGAAGGAGAGCAAGGACATCCGAGCCGTCATCCGGGCGGACAAGAAGGTGGAGCACGGCCGCGTGATCCACGTCCTGGATCTGCTACGCCAGGCCGGCATCGCGAAGATCGCGTTCGCCGTGTCCCCGAGCACCGCCAAGGGAGAGACCGAAATTCCCGCTCCCGGGAAGTAGCACGCCCATGGTGACCGACGCTCCGGCGATGGGGGTTTCCGAGCTCGAGCCGCTCGGAGATCCGTTCGCTCGCGTCCTCGCGCTGGGCGAGAAGGACGGCGCGCGCCTCTCGCAGAGCCTCGTCGCCGCGGCGGTCCTCTATGTCGCGGGCCTCGTCGCGGGCTTCGCGACCTCGACGGACCTCCACGCCTTCGCGGTGGACGTCCACCGTGCCGTCCTCCGCGCGAAGACGGTGCTCGAGATCGAGCTCCAGGCTCCTCCGCCCCCGCCTCCGGAGCCGCCGCCGCCCGAGCCTGCCAAGGAGGTCCCGGCCGAGCCCCCGCCGAAGGCCGCCGCTCCCCCGCCCCAGGCGCCGCCGCCCGCACCCGCTCAGGCTGGCAAGGTGCTCACCGCCGAGCCGGACCCGGACGAGCCCGTCGACCTCACGGGGAACACCTTCGTCCAGGGCAACGCCGATTCCTTCGCCGGTGGCGTCACGTCGAGCACGGGCACCAGCAAGACGGCCGTGAAGGAAGTCAGCACGGCCGGCGTCGCCGACGGCACCGGGCCGGTGAAGCCCGTCGCAGCGCCGACCGGGCCGGACCTTTCTCGCAAGGCGACCCCCGCGAGCGGGTCCTGGAACGACTGCGGGTTCCCGGCGGAGGCCGACATCGAACAGGTGAACAACGCTCGCGTCGTGATCTCGGTGACGGTCGGTGCGGACGGACAGGCCAGGTCCGCCAACGTCGTCCAAGATCCCGGCTTCGGCTTCGGGGCCCTGGCTCGTCGTTGCGCGCTCCGGAAGTCCTATAACCCGGCGCTGGATCGCGCCGGAACGCCGGTGACGACGACCCAGATCGTCACCATCAACTTCATCCGGTAAGCGCGGTCTTTTGGGCGGACGCCCCCCGGTTCGCGGTAGAGTCGCGCTCCGCGCGTCGCCATGTCGGACAACGTCGAGCTGCTGAAGAAGGTGGAGCTGTTCTCCGGCCTGAAGCCGGAGGCGATCGCCCTCATTTCCAAGGTCGCGACGGAAGAGACGCACGCGATCGGGACGAAGATCTTCCAGTTCGGTGACGCGGGGGACAAGCTCTACCTGATCCTGGAAGGCCAGGTGCGCATCAGCCGCGAAGTCCCCGGCATGGGAGAGGAAGCGCTCGCCGTCCTCGGCCCGGGCCAGGTCTTCGGCGAAATGGCGCTCCTCGACGAATCGCCGCGCTCGGCGGACGCCCGCGTTCACACCCGGTGCCGGGTGCTCGCCATCCCGAAGGACGGCTTCGACGACCTCCTCTTCATGCACAAGGACCTCGCGTACGAGGTGCTCTGGAGCATGGTCCGCATGCTCGTCGGCCGGCTCCGCGAGACGAACGACAAGCTCACGTTTCTTTCCGTCACCGGCCGTTTCTGACAGAAGGCCAGAGCTGCCCCGAAGGACGGGAGGCTCCGCGCGCGAGGCCGAAGGCCGGGCCGCGGAAGGACTGCGCGAGCAAACAGGGTGAGCGCGCGGCCCCCTGCTCCCCTGAGCGGGGCCACGGCGCGTAAACCGGCAAAACAGCCGGCGCCGCGCTGATTCCGCTGAAAAGACGCTAGTTTCTGTTCAGCCCCTCGCGCGGCTTCTCCACAATTTGACTTCACTACACCCGTTCAGTAGGATTCCGCCACCACCAATGCAGGGCCTTACGAAGCGTCAAGAGCAAACCCTCGACTACATCCGCCAGTCCATCGAGCAGCGGGGTTATCCGCCCACGCTCCGCGAGATCGGCGAGTACATGGGGATCCGTTCGACGAACGGCGTGAATGACCACCTTCGGGCCCTGGAACGCAAGGGGTACCTCCGCCGGGAAGACATGAAGAGCCGGGCCCTCCGCGTGGTAGAGCAGCCCGATCGCAGCGCGCCCACGGCCTCGTCGGCTGTCCCCAAGCCCTCGGATGACAGCCTCGTGGAGCTCCGGATTCTCGGCCGCGTCGCCGCCGGCTTGCCGCTCCTCGCCGAGGAAAACGTGGTCGACACCGTCCGGGTCGATCGAATGATGGTCCGCGGCGGTCGGGAAGTGTTCGGCCTCCGCGTGACGGGGGATTCGATGATCGACGCCGGGATCCTGAACGGGGATTACATCTTCGTCCGCAAGCAGGCGACGGCCGAGCGCGGGGAGATCGTGGTCGCGCTCATCGGGGACGAGGCGACGGTGAAGTACTACTACCCGGAAAAGGACTACGTCCGCTTCCAGCCCGCAAACGCCCAGATGGCGCCCATCCTGGTCCGCGCGATGGACTTCAAGCCGACCATGCTCCTCGGCGTGGTCGTCGGCGTCTACCGGCGGCTCTGAGTCTCTCCGCCATCCAGGTTTGCCGAGGGGGTCCGCCGGGACCCTGGACGGCGCCGCGGTGCGGCGCCGTTCGCGTTTCGAAGGGCTCGAGCGGCGGTGCGCGCGCGAGTCGAGGCAAGCTGGGCCGCGGATCGTCCACGCCGACGCCGCCCGGACCCACGGAGGCGACGCGAGCGGACCGAGGGCGCGCTCCTCGCAGCGCTGAAATCCAGGAGATTATCCGCTGTTGACGCCTAGTTGCGTGGGTTGATAGCGTGCGTTCGAGCGGTTCTACCCCATGGTCCTGCCCTTCACGCGGATGGTCCCCCGTTTCCGGAGCGTGCTACCCGTCGCCGCAGTGGCCGCCGCTCTCGGTTCCGCTGGCTGCGGAAACACGTTGTACGCGTTCCAGGTGAACTCCGCCGCGAACAAGGTGGAAGAAGCGCACGAGCTCGGCGCCGAGAAGCTCGCTCCGTACGAGTACTACTACGCGAAGGAGCACCTCGAGAAAGCCCAAGAGGAAGCGGCCGAGGCGGACTACAGCGACGCGATCGACCTCGCCGAAGAGAGCGAAGAGTACGCGGACAAGGCGATTCGCCTGACCAAGGATGCGCACCGGGGAGCCGGTCGATGAACCGCGCTGCACGCAGGCTTCTCTCGCTCGCGGCGCTCGCGCCGGCTGCTCTGCTCCTTCCGAACGCGTGCGCGGAGACGCCGAAGCTCCGCGGGCAGATCGAAGGGTTGCAGAAGATCGCGGAGCAGGCCGAGAGGAACGGCGCCATTCGCTGTGCGCCGCGCGAGCTCGCGACGGCGAAGAGCCACCTCCAGTTCGCGACGATCGAGATGGAGCAAGGGTCGTTCGCGCGCGCGAAGGAGCACGTGGCGATCGCCGCGCCGAACGCGAACGCGGCGGATTTCCTCTCTCCGCCGCAGTACTGCGCCGAGCGCCAGTTCGTGGAGGCGCCTCCCCCGCCCGCTCCCGGCGATCGCGATGGGGACGGCTACCTGGATCCGGACGACAAGTGCCCGGACGAGCCGGAGAACTTCCAGGGCTTCCAGGACGAAGACGGCTGCCCCGACGATCCCGACACGGACGGCGACGGCCTGACCGACTCGGTCGACTCCTGCGTCCTCGAACCCGAGGACATGGACCAGTACCTGGACACGGACGGCTGTCCCGAGGTGGACAACGACCTCGACGGCATCCTGGACGCCGCGGACAAGTGCCCCCTCGAGCCGGAGGACCCGGACGGGTACGAAGACGAGGACGGCTGCCCCGATCCCGACAACGACAAGGACCAGGTCCCCGACCTGAAGGACCAGTGCCCGAACACCGTCGGGTCCTCGACGCAGGAGCCGCTCGGCTGCCCGGCGAAGCCCGCTCTCGTCGTCGTGACGGACTGCGAAGTGAAGATCACCCAGCAGATCCACTTCGAGTTCAACAAGGCGAAGATTCGTCCCGAAAGCTTCCCGGTCCTGGATGCAGTGACCGAGGTGCTCGTGAAGGCGCCCGACATCCGCATCGAGGTCCAGGGCCACACCGATAACAAGGGCGGCGCGGCGTACAACAAGAACCTCTCCGAGAAGCGCTCGGCAGAGGTGAAGAAGTACCTCGTCGCGCACGGCATCGATCCGAGCCGGCTCACGTCGCACGGCTACGGTTTCGACCGCCCGCTCGTTCCGAACGATACGGATCAGAACCGCGCGTTGAATCGTCGCGTGCAGTTCGTCCGCACCGAGGGCGCGAAGGAAGGCTGCCCGCCGACCTCGAACAAGTGACCCCGGGCCTGTTGGCGGCGACGAGCCGGCGTCACGCCGGGCCCGGTATCTCGTAAGCAGAAAGTTTCAACCGGAGAGCTCCCGTGTATCGTCGATTTGCATTTTGTGTCCTGTTCGCGCTGGCCTTTTCGCTTCGCGCATTGCCGGGCTACGCCGCACCGCGCGACGCCGCTGCGAACCAGAAGATCGAAGAAGCGATCAACACGCACTACTTGGCGACGGAGTTCGACAAGGCCGAGGCGTTGTTGAAGGGCGTGCTGGAGGCCTGCGAAGATCGCTGCAGCCCATCCGTGAAGGCGCGCGCCTGGATGTACGTCGGCATCGTGCGCGGCAGCGGCCGGCAAGACGTCGCGGGCGCTCAGGAGGCGTTCCAGCAGGCGCTCGCGCTCGACCCTCAGGTGAAGCTCGACGACGCGCTCGCGACTCCCGGGGTGCGCCAGGCCTTCCAGCAGGCGGCCGCGGCGCTCGGCCAGACCGCGCCCGCGCCGAAGGGGCAGTCCGGCGGCGCTCAGACCCAGCTCCCCGCCGAGGGCGAGGTCCCCGGCAACATGGAGTGCACGCCGAGCGTGCGGGAGGTGGAGAGCCAGCGTCCCATCCCCGTCGCCTGCACGACGGACGAGCCCGCGACGAAGGTCGTTCTCCGCTACCTCGCTTTCGGGAGCGACCAGTGGGCTCAGGTCGCGATGACCAAGAAGGGCGAGTACTGGCGGGGAGAGATCCCCTGCGCGGACACGGGCACGCCCGGCAAGCTCAAGTTCTACGTCCAGGCGAAAGACAAGGACGGCGAGGAGCTCGACAGCCACGGCAACAAGAAGCAGCCCGTCGAGATCAGCATCGTCTCCAAGACGGACGAAGAACCGCCGAGCTTTCCGGGTGAAGCCGCGCCGCAGAAGTGCATGGAGGCGAGCTCGTGCCCCGAAGACATGATCGGCACGCCCGCGTGTCCGGGCACCGGCGGCAAGGGCGCGCGCGGGAACAAGGGCTGGGGCGCCCCGTGTGACACGTCGCAGGAGTGCGACGTGGGCCTCCTCTGCACCCAGGGGGACAACGGCCGGACTTGCGAGAGCGCGCCGAGCTGCGAGGGTGGGAGCGACTGTCCGTCGGGCAGCGTGTGCAAGAACGGCACGTGCGACATCGCGGACGACGGCTCGTCGGACACGCCGAGCGGCCCCTACAAGAAGAACCTCTTCGGCCTGCACTTCGCGCCGGATTTCGGCTTCCTGAGCGGCAAGGACGTCTGCCGGAAGGGCTCCGATTTCACCTGCTACTACGCGACCGGGAAGCAGTACCAGGGCACTCCCGACGCCGGCTACGGCGGCAACCTGAACGGCGGCGCCGCGCTCGGCACCGTGCGCCTCCTCGCCTCCTACGAGCGGCTCTTCACGCAGAACATCGGCGGCGAGGCCCGCGTCGGCGTCGCGTTCAACGGCGGCCCCAAGGCGAAGAACGGCCCCGCGTTCCTGCCGATCCACATCGAGCTCCGCGGCAAGTACTGGTTCATGAAGAACGGCTTCACCAAGAAGGGCCTCCGCCCGTACGTGTCACTCGGTGGAGGAATCGCCCAGGTGGACACCAAGCTGACGGTCAAGATCCGAGATCCGAACCTCGCTCCTGGCAACACTCAGCCGCAGCTCGACGCCTACAGGAAGCTCGGCCAGACCTTCGTCGCCGCGGGCGCGGGCGCCATGTACGCCATCGCCGTGAACCACGGCCTCGTCCTGAACCTGAACTTCATGTACATGATCGGCTCGGGTGCCTCGGGCGCGGTCATCGAACCGTCGCTCGGCTACGAGCTCGCGTTCTGACGTCGCGAACGTCGCAGGCACCCGGACGCCCGAGCGTGTCCCGGCGACGGCTCCTGCATTCCGACGCGGAACGGGCCGCGTTGAGAGCGTCGCGGCGCGGTGCTATCTCCGCGTCGTGACGGCGGAGCTCGATCCGAAAGACGAACTCGCGGCGATCGCCGAGGGGCTCCGCGCGCACCTCGAGCTCTGCCGCGCGTCGGGCGTGACGGGGATGCCGCGCGCTTCCGAGGAACTCGCCCGCTCGCGAACCGCGATTCAAGTGGAGGACGCTTTCGCCGGGAACCTTCCGGGGATCGCACCGCCCAGCGCCCCCGAACCCGCCGCGGGCCCGCGAGCCGCGGGGCCGCGAGTCGTCGTCCCGACGTCGGGGCTCCGCGAACCGGACGCCGTCGGAGAGGCTCGAATGGAGACCCCGCTCGACCCCGCCGGGCGCGCCGCTCGACTCACGATGCTCGCGGATTCGATCCGCGGCTGCACGCGCTGCGCGCTCTCCGCGGAACGGAAGCAGACGGTGTTCGCCCGAGGCACGGGCTCCGCCGGGCTCTGTTTCGTCGGAGAAGGACCTGGCGCGGACGAAGACGAACAGGGCTATCCGTTCGTGGGAAAAGCCGGGCAGCTCCTCGACAAGATGATCGAGGCGATGGGGTTTTCCCGCGACGAGGTCTACGTCTGCAACATCGTGAAGTGCCGGCCTCCGAAGAACCGGAAGCCCGAGCCCGACGAGATGGCCACGTGCCGCCCCTACCTCGCCGAACAGCTCGAGCTCGTCGATCCGAAGGTCATCGTCTGCCTCGGCGCGACCGCGGTGGAGGGGCTCCTCGGCATCGGGGGCGGCATCACGCGCCTCCGCGGCAACTGGCGCCTCTACAAGGGTCGAATCCCCGTGATGCCGACGTTCCACCCCGCCTATCTCCTCCGCACTCCCGAAGCGAAGCGCGAAGTCTGGAACGACCTCCAGGAAGTGGTGCGTCACATGGGACGGACCTTGCCGGCGCGGAAGTGATCGTCGGGCTCGCGTGACGCCCGAGACGGCGCGGGGTTTTGTCATGGGGGACCTGGTCCCCCGAGGCTTCCCTGCGGTCCTCGGGCTTCGCCCTGCGGTCCTCGCGAACCTCTCCCCCTGCCGCGCCCATCGGGCGCGCGCTCGCCGTGCTCGCGGGTAGCCGTGTATCGGCTGGACCAATCACGGGCGAATAGTTTGTATACAAACTGGCCAGTGAGGAGATACCCCCCTCGGCGCCGTGCGCCGTGCGCCGTGCGCCGTGCGGCCTGTGGTCCTCGGCTTTGTCTGCGGGCTTCGGACCGCTCCCGGGGCCGCCGTGCAACGGCTCTTCGCGCTCAGAGACCGAGCGCGTTGCGGTGGACCCAGCCTTTGTCGCCCTTGGCGTCGTACTTCACTTCGTACCACTTGCCGCGGCGCGCGGAGACGACGACGCGCGTGCCGTAGCGAAGGCGCGTGAGGATCTTGCCGTCTTCGGGCGCGTCGCGAACGACGGCGACATCCCAGCCGATGGTCGCGAGGCCGCTCGCCGACGCCGTCTCCTCCGCACCGGGCGCCGCGGCCTGCACCGTCGTGCCCGGAGGGATGAACTCCACGAAGTAGTAGACCGTGTAGCGGCCGTGCTCGTGGTCGATGCCGTCGAGCTTCACCGCGGAGAGCTCGCCTCGCTGACAGTCCACGAGCGCGCGCGCCTTGTCCTTGGAGAAGGTCGTGCTCTTCCCGGCGAAGACGTCCGTCACGGCCTTCTTCTCGAAATCGAGCTCGAGCCCGAGCGACAGCGTGTCGTTCGCGCCGGACGCCGGCTCGCACTTCGCGAGACCCGTCAGCGCGGTACGGAACGCGGCGTCGATTCCGATCTTGTCGCACTCCTTGTGCTTCTTGCCCCCGTCCCGGCAGACGGTGATCTTCGACTCCGAGATCTTCACCGTCTCCTCCTTCGTACGCTCGGGCGGCGCGTCGTCAGGAGGCTCCGCGGCGGCAGCGCTGCCGGCGAGAGCCGGAGCGCCCGCGGACGCCGAGGGCGCGGCGCTCGACGCCGCGGCGGGCTCGAGCTCGTCGGTCGGGGGGCTCGGGACCAGGCGGACCCCGGCGAGCCACGGCCACGCGACGCCGATGGCGAACCCGACGCCCGCAATGACGCCGACGCGCCCGAGCTCCGGGCGATCCCCTTCGGGCTTCGGAACCTCCACTTTCAGGCCTTCGCGCGCCACGAACGCCGGCTCTTACCACGACCTTTCCCGGATGGATCCGCGTGGAGGAGGGCATCCGCGGCTATGACATCCAGGTCATGCAAAGGACGACTCGTCTCCACGGAGAGACGCGGGGGGACACCTCGCGCGATGGCTGGCCGCCGACGCCCGAGCCGTCCCGGATCGGTCCGGGGCTCGATGTGGCGACCGAGCTCGCGCCGCTTCCCGATGGCGAAGGTCCCGCCGAAGCGGGTAACGCACTTCCGGAAGCGCCCGACTCCATGGGCATTAACCGCTGGCGCAGAGCGTCGTCGGCCCGGCGTCCGCCTGGCCGAGCGGGTGAGACGTGCACCTACACGCCGCAGTGCGCCGCGGCGCTGCACGGGGGCCGAGCCCCCGACAGGAACAGAGAAATCGGCGTGATGAGAAGTGGCTCGGATCGTGAAAAGCGTTTGCGCCACCTGGAGGGGCCCGTCTACCCTGACGCGCCCTCGCGGCAGGAAACCAAATCGTTTGGAGGTAGCTCTGATGTCTCGCAACTTGATCCGTTTTTCGATTCCTTTGATTGGCAGCGCGCTCGTCGCGTGGGGCGTGGTCGCGTGCTCCAGTGACAGCAATTCCCCCGCCACGGGTCCGTCCACGGGCAGCGGCGGTTCGGCCGGCGGCGGCACGGGCGGTGCGGCCACGGGCGGCGGCGGCGGCGGCGGCGCGAGCTCCGGCGGCGCGAGCTCCGGCGGCGCGTCCGGCGGCGGCAACACCGGCGGTGCGGCTGGTGGCGGCGACGTCTACGGCTGCCAGGCGAAGCCCCCGGCGGACCCGGTCGGCACGACGGCCGCGGGTGGCGACTGCTGTGACACCTCGATCGGCAAGGTCGGCTCGTGCACCGCGGAAGCGGACATCAGCGATCCGCTCCTCAAGGCATCCTACGGCCACTCCGGCTGTGCGGAAGGCCTGAAGTGCGCCCCGAAGGACGCCGCGCTCGCGGACGCCGGCGCGCTCGGCGTGTACTCGACGTGCACGGCAAACCTCGGCGCGAACCTCGGCCTCGAAGGTCGCTGCCTCCCGAAGTGCTTCGTCGCGGGTAACCCCCAGGCGCCGCAGCTCAAGCAGGAAGGCTGCTCGCAGCCCGAGCTCGTGTGTGCTCCGTGCTTCAACCCGCTCGACGGGACGGCCACGGGCGCCTGCACGCAGAAGGCCGGCGACCAGCCGACCACCACGGCTCCGACGCCGTTCAAGACCTGCGGCGCGTACGACGGCGGCCCCTCGGGCGGTACCTGCATCCCGCAGCCCCTCGTGGACAACTCCGGCAACCCGGCGGCGGGCTCGCTCAAGCAGGACGACTGTGCGTCCGGCGAGAAGTGCGTCCCGACGCTCAAGGCCCAGAACATCAACGCTTGCTTCGCGAAGTGCACGACGACTCTCGCGAGCTTCGGTGATCAGTACGGCCCGGGCGCCTGCGTGCCGGCTTACGTCGTCCGCGACGTGAACCCGGCCGGCCTCGCGATCCTCACGAAGGGGACCTGCACGGGTGACGGCGAGCTCTGCGCGCCGTGCCTCGACCCGCTGAACGCGGGCGCGAAGACGAACTCCTGCGAGTGAGTCGAAACGCCGCTCCGGCGGCGTGAGAAACGGTTCGGGCGCGACGGAAACGTCGCGCCCGAGTCGTTTTGTGGGGTGGGCGGGGCGGACCCGTGAATCGGCCGGGCGCGTCGAACGGGGCCTGGAAAGGCCGTGGTTTCGCGACGTTCGGACCTCGCCTGCATTTCGGCGGAACTTCCGCCGCGCTCCGCTGTCCTATCTCTTCGAGCACCGCCGATAGAACGCGACGCCAACGCGATTCCGGTTTCCGGAGCGAGCGCGCGGAACGGACGGTGAACCGGAGGCCGCGATCCGTCGCGCGCCTCGGACCAGAACGGACGCCTCCGTTCGCCGCGCGACGAACCTTCGTTCGCGTGCACGGCGGAGGCTCGCCCGAAGAGGAGAACCCTGCCATGTCCACGACGAAGTCCCGAACGAACACGAACGTCTGCCGAATCCGCGTCTTCTGGGGAGACACGCTCCTCGACGCCGTGGAGCTCTCACCGCCGCGCGCCTGGTTCGTCGGCGACGCCTCGGAATCGAATGCGAAGGTGGACTACGCGGTGCCGGGTCTCCAGAGCGGGCGCGTGCCGCTCGTCTCCGTCGAGGGGGACGACGTTCGCGTGCACGTGCCGATCGGTGGACGCGCGACGCGCCGGCTCCCGAAGAAGGAGACGCCCGTCCGGCGCGACGCGTTCGGGCGGCCGCTCTCCGTGTTCACCCCGCCGACCGCGCCGGAGGAGCCGCCGGCGATCGACGGCGATCCGTTGCTCGAGGAGGGCACGCCCATCGACGTCACCGTGGGCGCGCTCCGGTTCGCGCTGTCCGTCGGAGCGCCGGAGGCGAAGACACCGCGCGCGCTCGGCGAGGGCGATTCCAGGCCGTTCGCCTACTTCGGAATCGCGGGCGCCCTCACCGCGGCCCTCGTGGGCTCGATGGCTTACTTCACGCCTCCGCTCGGCCTCACCGACGACGACGACGTGGACCGCGACCGGATGTACCTGATGAACGCCTACCTCGACGCGGCCGCCGAGCGTGAACAGAAGCGCGAAGAGACGCCGAGCCAGGAGACGGGCGGCGGCTCGGAGAACAACGCGAAGGATCAGGCGGCGAGCGGCGAGGCCGGCAAGATGGGCAAGGTCGACTCCCGCGAGCACGGCAAGCGCGCGAGCGGCGAGAACCCCGGGCCCGAACCTCGCGTCGCGACCCGCCAGGAGGAGATCGAGATGGCGAAGAGCTTCGGACTCATCGGCATGCTCTCCTCCGGGAGCACGGCGGCGGCCGTCCCCGCGCCGTGGACGGACGCGGGCGTCGGCGACGTCGCGAAGATCGGCGAGATGTTCGGCTCCGAGATCGGAGAGAGCAACGGGAGCAACGGCCTCGGCCTGTTCGGCACGGGCTCCGGCGGCGGCGAACACGGCGACAAGGTCGGCTTCACGTCGATCGGAACGTGCCAAGGCGACGCGTGCAAACACGGGCTCCAGGGGATCGGCATCGGCGAGGGCCGCCCGGGCGGCTCGGGCCACGTCGCGGTCGCGCCGCGAGTGCGACAGGAAGCCGTGACGACGCTCGACGGCTCGATCCCGCCCGAGGTGATCCAGCGCGTCGTCCGGCAGAGCTTCGGCCGATTCCGGGCCTGCTACGAGGCCGGTCTCCGGACGAACCCCACGCTCGAGGGCCGCGTGACGGCACGCTTCGTCATCGGCCGCGACGGCTCGGTCGCGACGGTCCAGTCCGGCGGAACGGATCTGCCGGACCCCGGAGTCGTCCGCTGCGTGCTCTCCACGTACTCGGGCCTCTCCTTCCCCGCGCCGAAGGACGGCATCGTCCGCGTGTCCTATCCGCTGACGTTCACGCCCGCGGCGTGAGACAGCGACGTCGAACGTCCGCGCGGCCCTTCTCGGGCCCTCGTTCCCGGTCCCTCCTCACCAGGAGGCGACCGGGAACGGCCTTCCGGGACGCGCGAGCGCGTAACCCTGGAGCAAGTCGCAGCCGAGCTCGACGACGGTGTCCCGCTCCTCGGGAGTCTCGATGCCTTCTGCGACGACGGCGATGCCCATGTCCTTGCAGAGCGCCGTCATCGACCGAACGAGCTTCCGCTTGACGGCGTTCCGGTGCACGTCACGAACGAGGGTCATGTCGAGCTTCACGAACTCCGGTTCGAGGAGCGCGAAGCTCGTGAGGCCGGCGTAGCCCGCTCCGAGATCGTCGACGGCGATCCGGAACCCCGCTCCGCGGAGCCGAGCCACCACGGCGCGAACGTCGCGGATCGCGTCCAGCGAGGCGCGCTCGGTGATCTCCAGGACGACTCGCTTCGCCATGCGGTGGAGCGGCGAAGACGACGAGAACAGCTCTTCGTCCAGCAGATCCGACGAGTGCAGATTCACGAACAGGAGCTCCCCACCGCCGTTCATCGGGACGGGAGCGAGACGTCGGACTTTCCGTCCGACCTCGTGGAGCCGTCCGAGCCGCTCGGCGGCATCGAGGACGGCCCCGGGGTGCGGCAGGGCCGGCTCGTTGCTCCGGAGGAGCGTCTCGTAGGCGACGACCGTACGGGTCTCGGCACGCACGATGGGCTGGTAGGCGAGCCACATGGACTCGAGCGCGCGATCCAGCGTCACCATGAGACCGGTGCGATCGCCCGCTTCCGGCCGGTCGGTGCCGAGTACGCGGATGGACTCGCGCTTCGCCTTCGCGAGAGCGCCCATCGCGACGGCGCGTCGGACCGTCTTCTCCAGGACGTCGAAGGGCAGCGGTTTCAGGAGGTATTCCGTCGCGCCGAGCCGGACCGCTTCGGCGGCGGACCCCACGTCGGGGGCTCCCGTCATGAGGAGCACGGGGACCTCCAGATCGCGCTCGCGAACCGCGCGGAGAAGCTGCACGCCGCTCGCGCCGGGCATCTGGATGTCCGTCAAGATCACGTCGAAGGAGGACTCCGCGAGGAGCCGGAGCGCCTCGTCGCCGGAGGTCGCGAGCGAGACCTGGAATCCGGCCTGACCGAGGACCCGGGAGAACGCCCGGAGGAGCGCTTCCTCGTCGTCGGCGACGAGCACGCGAGGACGAGAGGCCGGGGCGGGCATCGACACGCCCTCCATCGAATCCCTCACCGGCTCTCCGCGGGCACCGCGCCGAGGAGCATTCCGAGCTCGGCGAGCGCCGCTTTCCTGAGCTGACAGGCGCGACTCTCCGACACGCCGAGTCGCCGTCCAATCTGGCGGAACGTGAGCTCACGTTCGTAGTAGAGGGAAAGGACTCGGCGGGAGCGGGGCGCGAGCCGCTTCAGACCGTTCGCGAGCCGCTCGCGTTCCATCCGGAGCTCCAGGAGCTCGTCCGGCGGAGGAGCCCCCGAGTCCTCCGCATTCGAGGCGAGATCGAACGGCACCTCCACGATGCCCGCCGCGCGGATCGCCTCGGAGTATTTCCGTCGGTCGAGCTGGGCGGCCGTCGCGACGTCTTCGTCCGACGGCTCCACGCCCGATTCCTGACGCAGCCGTGCCCGAGCGTCGACGACCCGAACCGCACTCGCGCGCTCCCGGCGCGAGAGCAAATCGAGCGCGCGCAGGTGATCGATGACGGCGCCGCGCACCCGCCTTCGGACGTAGGCCTCCGTGCACTGCCCGGAAGCCTTCCGGCGCTGGACGAGCGCCTGAGCGAGACCGAGATACGCGGCGCCGTACACGTCGTCTCGATCGACGTGCCGGGGGAGGCGCCGCGAGAACGCGAGGGCGATTCGCTTCACGGCGTCGAGAAACGGTGGAGGGACCACCGGGCGATCCATTCGCGGCGGGTGACGCTGCGAACCCTGCAAGGCCATGTTTCCCCTGAGCGACCGAGCCTGGAGCGCGGCCGCAACGAAGAAGGATAGCGTCCTTCTTCCGACTTCGCATCCCCCGACTTCCTCCTTTGCGTTTGCGTTTGCGTTTGCGTTCGCGTTTGCGCTTGTCTCGCCTCGGCGGGCACAGGCACTCACAACTCGCTTACTGGCGCTCTTTTTTTCAGCCTGATTCGCGGGTTCGGGCGCGGCGGGGAGCCGTGGGCGGGGACCTGCCGGATTCCGTCAGGCGTCTCCGGGATGGACTGGCCCGGGCGCCGCGGACCAGCGACGTCCGGGCAAGTTCGCCACGACGGAGACCCTCGTCGGGCGGGACGGCGCCGTCCGACCTACAGCTCTATCTGAGCGCCGATTTCCACGACGCGCATCGGCGGAATGCCGAAGAAGGCAGTCGCGGGCTGCGCATTCCGGGAGAGGAACGCGAACAGGCGCTCTCGCCACATCGCCATTCCCGGACGGTTGGTGGGAAGTACCGTCTCCCGCCCGAGGAAGAAGGTCACGTAGTCGATGGAGTAGTCCTTGAGCTCCGACCGCTCGAGGAGCTTCGGGATGTCCGGGGTCTCCATGAACCCGTACCGCGCCACGGCTCGGCGGAAGCCGTTCGGGAGCTCCTCGACGCGGATCCGCTCGCTGCTCGGGACGCGGGAGATCTGCTCCGTGATGACCGTGAGGAGCACCACGTGCTCGTGCACGACGCGGTTGTGCAGGAAATTGTGGAGCAGCGCGGGCGGCGTGCCGTTCGAGAGCCCCGTCATGAAGACGGCCGTGCCGGGGACCCTCGCGGGGATCTCGACCCGCATCAATTCGTAGAAGTCGTCCAGGGGGACGATCCGCTCGAGGAAGCGCTCGTTCAGGAGCTGCCGTCCCCGCCGCCAGGTCGTGAACATCGTGAAGAGGAGGGCGCCGACGGCGAGCGGGAACCACCCGCCGTCCGCGACCTTCGTCAGGTTCGAGGACGCGAAGACGCTCTCGGGCACCAGGAAGACGATGGTGATGGCGACGGCGGGGAGGGCGCCCCAGTTCCAGCGCTTCCGCGCCACGACGTACGCGAGGAGCGTCGTGATGATCATGTTCAGCGTCACGGCGACGCCGTACGCCGCGGCGAGCGCGCTCGAGGACTTGAAGCCGAACACGAGGGCGATCGTCGCGATCATCAGGAGCCAGTTCACGGTCGGGACGTAGATCTGCCCGATGTGGCTCGCGGAGGTGTGCTCGACGGACACGCGCGGCATGTACCCGAGCATGAGGGCCTGCCGGGCGAGGGAGAACGCGCCGGAGATGAGGGCCTGGGACGCGATGACGGTCGCCACCGTGGACAGTCCGACGAGCGGATACAGAAACCACTTCGGCGCCATCAGGAAGAACGGATTTTCGATGGTCTCGGGGTTCGACAGGAGGAGCGAGCCCTGCCCGAAGTAGTTCAGGAGGAGCGCCGGCAGCGCCACGAAGAACCAGGAGACCCGCATCGGCTTCGCGCCGAAATGGCCCATGTCCGCGTAGAGCGCCTCCCCGCCCGTCACGACCAGGAACACTGAGCCGAGGACGAGGAACGCGGCCCGCCCCCCGTGCAGGATGAACGCGACGCCTCGAGCCGGGTTCAGCGCCGCGAGGACGGCCGGGTTCTTGACGAGGGAGGCGGCGCCGATCGTCCCGATGGTGATGAACCAGACGAGCATCAGCGGCCCGAAGACCATCCCGACGTCCCCTGTTCCGCGCTTCTGGACGCGGAACAGGGCGAACAGGATCACGATGGAGAGCGGCACCACGACCGGGCCGAACTTCGGGGTCGCCACCGAGAGACCCTCGACCGCGGAAAGGACGGAGATGGCCGGCGTGATGACGCCGTCCCCGAAGAGGAGCGCCGCGCCGAAGAGCCCGAGCATGATGGCGATGGCGTTCGCGCGCGGGTGGAGTTCCTTGCCCGACGTGACGAGGGCCATCAATGCCAGGATGCCGCCCTCGCCGTGGTTGTCGGCGCGGAGGACGTACGCGACGTATTTCACGGAAATGATGAGCGCGAGCGCCCAGAAGATGAGCGAGAGGACGCCGACCACGTTGTCCGGATCGACCCCGATCCCGTGCTCGCCGTGCAGGCACTCCCGGACGGCGTAGAGCGGGCTCGTCCCGATGTCCCCGAACACCACGCCGAGCGCGCCGAGCGCGAGAGCGTAGAGCTGCTTGCCGTGAGGGTCGCCGTGACCGCCCGGGGGGACCGACGACATGCGGGTCTCAGGCCGCCGATTTGTCCGCGGAGCGGGCGCGGAGCGCCTCGACGACCGCCGGGATGAGCGACACGACGATGATTCCGATGATGACGAGGTGGAACTGCTTCTTCACGGCCGGGATGTTCCCGAAGACGAAGCCCGCCGTGGTGAACGCCGTGACCCACACCGCGCCTCCGCCCACGTTGAACGCGAGGAACCGCCCGTAGGACATCTGCCCGACCCCGGCGACGAACGGCGCGAACGTGCGAAGAATGGGCGCGAACCGGGCGATCACGATGGCGCGGCCACCGTACCGCTCGTAGAAGTCCTTCGTGCGTTCGAGGTGTTTCGGATTGATGAGCTTGTACTGCCCGCTGAACGCCTTCTGGCCGATGAGCTGCCCGATCTTGTAGTTCACCGTGTCCCCGAGGATCGCGGCGACCACGAGCAGCGCGATCGCCGGAACGATGGACAGGCCGGAGCCGTCGACGGCGGCGAGCGCGCCGACCGCGAACAGCAGGGAATCCCCGGGCAAGAAGGGGGTCACGACCAGCCCGGTCTCGCAGAAGACCACGAGGAAAAGGACGGCGTAGAGCGTCGCCCCCATGGATGCGGACCACGCCGCGAGGTGCGTATCCAGGTGAAGGACGACGTCGAGAAGGGTGTGAAGCATGCGTGCTCGGGAGCGGGGCTAGCAGCAGGGCGCGCGGGCCACAAGAGACCCGCCGCGGAACGACCCACGAACGGCCGGGAAAATACGCCTCTTCGCGCGATCTTGGAACGTCCGCGACGCTCCGAGCACGGGAGCCCGGAACATCGGGTAGAATGCCCGCCGGGAGCGCTCCGGGGAACCCACGGTGAAGGACTTTCTCGTCGAGACCGCGCTTCCGTTCCTCGGCGTCTGCGCGACGATCTCCGGCGTGACGGCGACGCTGTTCGACGTCCCGGCCCACGCCCCGCGGGCGGCACCTCCGGCGGTCGTGACGCCGGAGCCGGCGCCCGCCGAGCGCCGGGAACAGGTCTCCGAGGTGCTGTCCCGCGCGATGCGAAACCTCGACCTCGCCCGCATGCCGCGCGCGGCGCCCAGGGCGCCCGCCGCCGTCGCGCCCTCCACGCGTGCCGCGGGAACGAGCCTTCCCGCGGTCGCCCTCCCTCCGCTCGCTCCGGGGGCACCGGCCGCTCTCGCGCCGGCTTCTCCGGACGTGCTCCCCATCGAACCGTCCCCGACGGACCCGACGTTGCTCTCGGCCGTGGCCGCGCTCGGCGACGCCGTGAAGGCAGTGCACGAGGTGAGAACGGAAGAGGATCTCGTGGCAGCCGAGGGGCGAATGCGCGCGGCGAGGGAGCAGATGGAGGCCGCCTGCAAGAGCGGTGCAGGTCCCCTCTGCGAGGGGGCCGCGCAAATGAAAGACCTCGGGTACTGACGGTTCCTCGCTCGAAGCGAGCGAGATTTCGTGCTCTGCTCCGCGAGATGAGCGACGCCGACCCGGACCGAATCCTCGCCGCGCTCCAGGCGAGCGGCGGCGCGCTGTCCCGCGAGCTCGCCGGCCTCGCGGTGGACCACCTGCTCGCTCAGCGGCTCCGTGACGTGGTGGACCTCGACGCGGTCGCGACGCTCGTGCTCTCCGCGTTCACGTCGAAGAACGTCGGGGGGATCGTGACGCGCCACGTGCAGCCCGGCGTGCGGCGCTACCTGACGGAGGTCGCGAAATCGAAGGAGCGGGTCTCCGATCTCGTCCCGCCCGGGTCGCGCGCGGCGATCCACGCAATCGCGAAGAACTGGAGAGTCGCCCGACCGGAGTGGGCGGCAGGCCTCGTGGATCCGGTCCTCGTCCGGAAGCTCCTCGGCCCCGTCTGGATGAAGGTGCTGCTCTCCTTCGGGGCGAGGCTACCGGTCCCGGGAGCCGGCGCGGCGGCCGCCGTGTCGAGCGCGGTCGGCAAGGGCGTCGGCGGCATCGCGGGCCGCCTCTCGCGCTCCGCGGAGAAGCTCGCGGACGCGGGTCGCTCGGTCATGGGCGGGCTCGGCGCGGAAGTGGAGCGCCGCATGCAGGGCGCCGCGAAGGACTTCAGCGACGGCGCGGCCGAGCTCTTCCGGGACGCGCTCCAGGAACGGCTCCGGAGCGAGGAGGGCAAGGCCATCCTGGAGGAGCTCGTCTCGAAGGGGGTCGATCACGTGCTCCGGACGCGCCTCGCGGACATCCACGAGGACGTCCGGCGTGTCCCGCTCGACGCCATCTTCGCCGCCACTCCGGACATCCTCGCGCACGCCGCGAGCGGCGAGTTCGTCGGACGCATCGTCCGCGCCGAGGTCTCGGCCTTCCTCGCGACGGAAGGCGAACGCACGGTGTCCGAGGTGCTCACGGAGCTCTCCGTCCGGGACGAGGCACGCGCACGGCTCGTGGCGTCCGCGGAGCCGATCATGGGGAGCTTCGTCTCCTCGGCTCCGTTCGCGGATTTCCTCGGCCGACTCCTCGGCGCATGACGGCCGAGGCCGCGACGAGGGGGGCACGCCCCGAGCCGCGGCACGTCCCTTTCGTCGCGGCGCTCGCCGCGGTCGTCGCGTTCCTTCCGACGCTGTGGGACGGATTCGTCTTCGACGACGGCGAGCTCATCGTCGACAATCCCTTCGTCCACGGCCTCTCGCACCTCGGGCGGTGCTTCCGGACGGACCTCTGGGACACGCCGTCGCGCGCGGTCGGGGACGCCGCGCCGCACTTCTACCGGCCGCTCGTCTGTGCCGCGAACGCGGCGGACTGGGCGCTCGGGAACGGCTCCGCGCTCCCCTTCCACCTGACGAACGTCCTCGGGCACGCCCTCGTGGCGGCGTTTGCCGCGCGGGCCCTTCTCCGGTGGATCCCGCGTCCGGGCGTCGCCGTTGCGGCGGCCGTCCTGTTCGCGGTGCACCCGACGCGGTCGGAGAGCGTCGCCTGGATCTCCGGTCGAACGGACGTGTTCTCTGCGCTCTTCCTCCTCGGGGCGCTCGAGCTCGTCGTCCGTCACGGAAGGAGCGGCGCGTGGAGGCCGCTCGTGTTCGCGTGCGTCGCGTTCTGCGCGGCGCTCGGCTCGAAGGAGACGGCGATCGCGTTCCCTCTCTTCGTCGGGTTCGAGTGGGCACGGGCCGCTCGATCGACCGAACCGCCGGAACCCGCCCGGAGACTCCGGCGCGCGACGCTCCTGTTTGGAATCGCCGCGGTGCTCTACGTCGGGCTCCGCGCCGCCTTCCTCCCCATGGGTCCTCCGGAAGACGAGCCCGGAATGCCGCTCCTCACGCACGCCGCCTACGTGCTCCTCACCGTCGGGTACTACGCGGCGCGAATCGTCTTTCCGTGGCCGCAGACGTTCTATTTCCGCCCGGTCGCGTTCTCGGGCGCGCTGCCCGCGTGTTCGCCGCTCTTCGTGGCGCTCGGGGCCGTCGCGCTCGGCCTCTACGCGGCGGCCACGCTCCGGGCGGCGCGCCGGGATTCGACGACACTCGGCCTCCTGCTCCTGTTCGGCGCGCTCCTCGCGCCAATGTCGAACGTCGTCCCGACCCACGTTCCGACGACCACGGCCGATCGCTTCCTGTACCTGCCGCTCCTCCTGCTCCTCGGAGCGCTTGGGCGCGCGTATCGACCGAGCCCGACACCGTCTCGAGTGCCGGCCCTCGTCGTGTCGGCGCTCGGAGCGACGTCGCTCGCCGTGAACTTCGCGCGCGCGATCGACTACGCGAACGACGCGGCGATGTGGTACCACGAACTCGAGACGAATCCGGACAATCCCCTCGCGCTCGGCAAGCTCGGGGAGGCGATGGCCGCGAGTGGCAATCCCGGAGAAGCGCGGAGACTCCTCACCCGAGCGCTCTCGCCGGAAGCCCTTCGCTACCGCCTCCTCGCGAGCCCGACGCACTACTACTTCGGCCTGCTCGAGCTCGCCGGGGGTTCCCTGGCCGACGGCGACGCGCCCGCGCTCGCGTCGCTGGTCCAGGAGATCCGCACCGCGCTCTCCGGAGCGGTGCCGGATCCGCATCGTCGCGCGCCCGGTCTCGATCTCCCTCCCCCGCCCGCCGACGATCATTTCCGGATCCACGCGGAGAACGCGAAACCCCACCTCGCGTCCGCAGGCGCGTTCGCGGCCTCGCGCCTCCCGGGAGACGACACGGTCCGAGCCTTCGTCGGGGAAATCCCGAAGGACGCACCGCTCGGCGCCGCGGCTCGCTACAACCTCGCGCTCGCGCTCGGGCGGGCAGCGGCGTACGGACAGGCACGGGAAGAGCTCGCGCGCGCCGCGGAATCGGGCCTACCGGAGCCGGTGCGAGCCGATCTCGACGCCACGCTCGCAAAGGTCGAGACGCTCCGGAGGGACGCGCGTGCGGTCCCCGAGCCGCGCTCGTCGCTCGCGAGGGCCGAGGCCTTCACTCTCCTCGGCGCGCACCTCCGCGCGGCCCGCGTGCTCCGGCGCGCCGTCACCGAGCATCCGGGAGAGGAAACGCTCCTCTTCGCGTATTTCGACGCGCTCGTCGCCGCGCGGCTGGACGAGGACGCACTCGCCGTCGCGGCACGACTTCCGGGACCGCCGCCCGGGGAGCGTCTCGCCGAAGCGCGACGGAAGCTCGGTGCGCGCCTGCAGGCCCTCCCGGCCGTGCCCGCGTCCGTGCCGTGGGCCGCCGGCGCTCCTTCACCGTGAACGGCGCTCGCGAAGGGCGAGGTACGACGGCAGCCCGAGCACGGCGGCGAGGAGCGTCGTCACCTCGCCGACGGCGGCGACGAGCCCGAAGCTCTGCACCGCGCGGTTGATCGAGAGCAGGAGCGCGAGATAGCCGAGCGTCGTCGTGAGCGAGCAGAGGATCACGGCGCCGCCCGTCTCGACGACCACGCGATGCAGATCCGCCTCCGGGTCCGTCACTCGCCGCGCCATGACGTTGAGCGCGTAGTCCGCCCCGACGCCGATGCTGATCGGCAGGGCGACGAAGGACAGGAAGTTCAGCTTCACGTGGTGAAGGTCCAGAAAGCCGGTGAGATACGCGAGCCCGGCGACGAGCGTCGCGAGCGTCACGAACGCGGCCTTCCGTCCCCGGAACGTGAAGAGCACGACCAGGACCGTCCCGAGGAAGCTGAGCCCGATGGCCTTCGGCGCTTCCTCTCCGATGGCCTGCAGCATGTCGGAGAAGATGACGGGGTCGCCGGAGCCGCGGATGATCTCGCCCGACGGGAGCTTCACCTCGCGGAAGGTGTCCGCCCATTTCATGAGGTAGTGCGCGTCGTAGAGGCTCTTCCCCTCGCTCGGCGCGATGTAGACGATGCGCCCGCGAGTGCCGTCCTTCTCCGTGAAGGGGCGCGCGAGCTGTTCGGGGAGATCGGCGATGCCGATGGGAGCGACGTGATCCGGGATGTGCGGCGCGAGCCGCTTCCAGTCGTCGTCCGTCACGAATTTGCGCTGCCGGGCCTTCAGAATCTTCGTCTTCAGCTCCGTGACGAGCGCGATCTTCTCTTCCTGGTGATCCGGGACGAGCGAGTAGATGCTGACGACCTTCGAGAATGGCTTGTCGCCCGGGGGCGCGGCGTCCCTCCGCCGCTCGAGCTCCGCGACGAGCGGCCCGACCTGATCCAGCCGGTCCGCGAGGATGGCGCGGCCGTCCTGCCCGAGGCGACCCACGATTTTGTCGACCCGGCCGCCCAGCAGACGCGCGGGCGTCGGCCCGGTGTCCTCGTTCCGGATGTTCGAGAGATCGTATTCCATCGGGTCCTGGGCGAGGTACTTCGCGGCGAGACCGATGCCGGCGATCGCGAGGACTCCGAACACGGAGACGACGGCGCCCGGGTAGCGTCCGGAGAGCCACGCGAACGGCCGCCCGTAGAGGTGCGAGAGGCGATCGGAGAGCGCGTCTCCCTTCGCCCCGGTCGCGAACATGGGCCGGACCCGCTCGGTGACGACGAGGATCGCCGGGAGGAACGCGTACGTCGCGACCCAGCAGAGGAGCATCCCCGCTCCCCCGATGACGCCGAAGTGCTTGAACCCGCGGAAATCCGTCGCGGACAGCGAGCCGTATGCGGTCATCGCGGCGACGGCCACGGAGAGCGTCGCCTTCCACGTGCCCTGCTGGGCGACGACGACGGCCTCGTCGGGCGACTTGTGCTCGTCCCTCCGGGCCTCCGTGTAGCGGCCCATGTAGATGATGCCGAAGTTGATGCCGTTCCCGACGATGATGCTGACGAGGAACCCGGTGGCGGTGTTCAGGTATCCGACGGAGAAGCGCGCCACTCCGAAGGACCAGAGACACCCGACGAGGATGGTGAGCCCCATCGCGAGGAGCGTCCGGAGGCGGAGGAAGAATAGGTAGACGACGCCGAGGATCATCCCGACGCCCCACATGCCGACGTGGGCGAGGTCGGACGTGATGGCGTGCTGCTGCTCGGCGCTCGTGATGAGATTGCCGGAGAAACCGAAGTGGATCTTCGGGTCCCACTGCTCGGGATGGATCTCCCGGATGAGCTTTCCGATCGTCTCCCGGAGCTCGAACGCACGCGGATCTCCGGAGCCGAGGGGCGTCCGCACGAGGATGGCGGCGAGCTTTCCGTTCTCGCCGATGTAGTAGCCATCGGTCCCCGGCGCGCTCTCCTTGGCTTCGTTCGCCTTCTTCTCGAGCTTGCCGAGGATGTCGTCGACGGAGAGGTGCTTCGGAGGCTCGTCGTCGAGACCGAGGTCCATGCCGGAGGCGCGGGCGACCTCGGCGTCGTACGCCTCCCCGACCTCGTCCTCGAGCTTCCGGAGGTCTTCCACGTCCGCGTACAGGTACTCGTGGTCCTCGAAGAACTTCTGCATCGCGCGCGTGCCGTCGTCGACGCCCGCCACGAGATCGGGGCCGAGCGCGAGGATGCGCGGCGAGAGCGCGTCCACGAGCTTCTTCAGCGCCTCGATGCGCTCGCCCTCGATGACCACCGTGAGCGTGGAGCTGCCGGAGAGCCGCGAGCTCACGCGCCGCATCTCGACGACGCTCGGCTTGCTGTCCGGGAGGAGCTCGCTGAACGCCGTCCTCAGCGTCAGCTGGGACGCCGCGACGCCCGCCGGCACGAGCGAGAGCACGACGACCGCGATGACCCACCAGGGCCTCGACACCTGCAGTGCCGCGAGACGGAGCAGCCAGCGTCCGAACACGGTCAGCTCGGCGGAGGAACGGTGCGGCGGGCGGGTTCGATCGCGCTCAGGACGGCCACCTGGATCTCCAGACGGTGGGCGGCGCTGATGGCGGAGCCGTCGAGCTCCACGATGCGAAACCGATCGAACACCCGACCCTCCACGGTGCGTACCTCGGATTCGACGATCTGGACATTTTGCTCGTAGAGCGCGCTCGCGAGGGCAAAGAGGAGACCCGAGCGATCCGTCGTCTCCACCTCGAGCGTCGCGAGACCGCCGGACGGGTCCGCGACGAACCGGACCGTTGCGTCCGCGGACTTCCCCGCGGGGAGCTCGGATTTCCCGGCTTCGCGATCTACGACGCCCTTCGGGTTTTCTTCCCCGCGGATCAGCCGCTCGAGCGTCACGCGGACGCGATCGGCGTCGGCGCGCGTGATGGCCGTGCCCGGCGGCGCGTCCAGATTTCGCACACAGAAGAGGTCCACGGCCTCCTTCTGACCGCCGCCCCGGTCGCGCGTGTAGACCTCGGCGTGAGAGACGTCGAGGTGGCAGCCCGCGAGGGACGCGCTGATGAGCGCGAGGAGCCCGGGGCGGTCTTCCGCGACGACGCAGAGGCCGTTCCCCGCCCGGCCGAAGAGGCCCACGTCGACCGGCGCGTCCCCCCGCGTGTTCGCGACCGTCGCGTGGGCGACGACGACGTCCGCGTCGTACTTGTCCCGGTACGAGCGCGGGAGGGACTCCGCGAACGACTGCGTGAACTCGGGAGTGGGACGACGAGGCATGGCCGGGGCGCGCTCACCGAAACACGACTTCGCTCGAAAGGGAAGGCGCACCCGGCGGCCCGGTCCGACAAAATCTCGTGTAGGCGTCGGAGCTTCCGACGCGCGAATTCCGCGCTCGAACCGGCTTCAATGCGCGGTGCTCGTCGGGCTCGGCGGCGCGGGGGGTGCCGCCGTGGCTCCGGGCGCCGTCGGAGCCGCAGCGGTCGCGGTCGGCGCCGCGGCCGTCGGCTGGATCGGCACCGTGATCCCCGGGATCTGCGGGAAGTAGGGCGGCAGCGAGGACGGAATGAGGCCGCTCGGTATCGTGAACGGCGGAAGCGCGGGAAATTGAGGAAACGTGGGGACGGGCGCGGGCGACACGGGCGACGTGGTGCCACCGGGGGACGAAGGCGTCGCTGGACGAGCGGGACGGACGGGCTCGGGTCGCGACGGCTCGACGGGCGGGAGCACGGGCGTGACCTCGGGCGGCGCCGTCGCAGCCGTCGGCGCGGGAAGATCCGTCGGCATGGGAGGAAGGACGTCGTCACCGAGGACGGACGGATTCATCGCGACCCACGTCCCCGCACCGCCGAGGAGCGCGACCGAGACGAGGACGACCCACGGCCACGCGCGACGGCGACGCGGCGGCGATACCCCGGCCGGGGGCGGCGCGACGGCCGTCTGCGCGTACGGAAGCTCCGCGGCCATGGGCATCGCCGCGGTCTTCGCGCGCGTCGGCTCCGGCGCGGTCGGCGCGAACGCCGGGGCGCCACGGACGTCGGGTGGGAGGGTCGCGGGGACGGCGGAGGGGCGATCCCACTGCCACACCATCCCGGACGCCCGCGCGTGAGGGACCAGCTCCGCGCGCACGGCCTCGGCGCTCGACGGGCGATCGTCGGGATTCGGCCGCACCAGGCGATCCACGAGCGACGCGAGTGCGGGCGGAATCGTCGCGTTCACGGAGGCGAGCTTGCGCACCTCCCCGCGCGCGAGCTTCTGGATGATCTCCGACGGATCCTCGACGTCCACCGGGCGCTTGCCGGAGAGCATCTCGAAGAGGATGACTCCGAACGAGTAGAGATCGGCGCGCGCGTCCACCTGGTCGGCGCTGATCGCCTGCTCGGGCGACATGTACGCCGGAGTGCCCATCATGGACCCGGGGCGCGTGTTCACCTGCTTGAACTCGTCCGTCCCGCGGAGCTTCGCGATGCCGAAGTCGAGGAGCTTCACGAAGGCTCCCGCGGGCGTCGGACTGAGCCACACGTTGTCGGGCTTGAGATCGCGGTGGACGACTCCGTGCGAGTGCGCGGCTTCGAGCGCGGAGAGAGTCTGGAGGGCGATGTCCACGGCCTCGGCGAGCGGGAGCGGACTCTGCTTCTCCATCCGCTTCTCGAGGGATTCTCCGTGGAGGAGCTCCATGACGAGGTACGCGGCGCCGTCCGGCGTCTGATCGACGTCCATCACCTGCGTGACGTGCGGGTTCCGGAGCGACGCGGAGACTCGCGCCTCCTGGAGGAAGCGCGCCACGAGGGCCGGACTCGCCTGGAGATCCGGGTGCAGGAACTTGAGCGCGACGACCGTGCCGAGGGTTTCGTGCCGCGCCTCGTAGACGGTGCCCATTCCGCCCTCGCCGATCACGCGGACGACGCGGTACTTCGTCCCCACGACGTCTCCCGGGCGCGGAAGAGTGCTCACGTTGCTCCGCCGTCCACGATGCGATCCGCGAGCGGCACGTAGCGGTCGTATTCGCGGAGGAAGGTGAGGCTTCTCGGGTCCGCGCGGTCCACGAAGAGGACGCCGTGGAGATGATCCGTCTCGTGCTGGACCACGGAAGCGAGCGGCCCCTCGAGGACGAAATCGACCGGCGCTCCGGCACGATCCCACCCCGTGACCCGGACGCGCCGCGGACGGCGCACGCGACCGCGCACGCCGTTCACGGAGAGGCACCCCTCGAACATCGTGACGGAGTCCGCGTCCGCGGGCGACGCCGGGTTTTCGACGAGCGGAGTGACGACCGGGTTCACGAGCACCGTGAGCGGCAACGCGGGGAGCGACGGGTACCGGGGGTTCCCGGAGAGCTCCATCACGCACACCTGCACGGACTCGTAGACCTGGGGCGCGGCGATGCCCGCGCCGTCGGCGTCGTGCATCGTCTGGATCATGTCGTCGATCAGCGTCTGGATCTCGGAGGATGCGAGCTCTTCGCGCGAGAGCTCGCGCGCGACCCGCCGGAGGACGGGTTCGCCCATCTGCGCGATCTTCCGGATCGCCATCAGCCGCTCCTCGGGGCCCACGGGACGTCGGCGACGCCGGCGACGTGGTTCGTGCTTCGCGCGGCGACGAACAGGTAGTCGCTGAGGCGGTTCAGGTAGACGAGGATCTCCGGGCGGACGGCTGCGCCGCGATGAGCGCGGAGCACGCGCCGCTCGGCGCGACGGCACACCGTCCGGGCGTGGTGGAGCGCCGCCGCGGCAGGACAGCCCCCGGGGAGCACGAAGTTCTGCAGGGGCGGCAGGGTCGCCTCGAGCGCGTCGATGGCCCCTTCGAGGCGCTCCGAGTCGGCGGCGGCGAGGAGCTGCATCGGGAGCTTCTCTTCCTTTCCGGGGACCGTCGCGAGCTCGGACCCGAGCACGAAGAGATCCGCCTGGATCCGCTCGAGCGTCGCGTCGACTTCCGGAGGGGGCTTCGCCGCGCGCGCCGTCCCGACGACGGCGTTGAGCTCGTCCACGGTGCCGTAGGCTTCGACGCGGTCGGCGTCCTTGTCGACGCGCGCGCCGCCGAAGAGCCCCGTCGTCCCCGAGTCCCCCGTCTTCGTGTAGATCTTCATGCTCGTGCTCCCGCGCGCCGTGTCGCCGGATCCAGCGCGGCGTCGTAGTGGCCGTCGGCCTCGACGAAGATCTTCTTCATCTCCGGCACCGCCACGCGGACGCCGTCCTCCAGCTCGTTGGTGATGCGCTCGACGTCCTCCACCGTGGAGTGCCTCGGAAAGCGGACCTTCAGCGCGAGCACGATGGTGTCCGGGCCCAGGTGGAGCGTCAGCATCTGCGTGATCGCGTCGATGCCGGGAGTGGCCGCGGCGGCGCGATACGCGCGCTCCCGCATCTCCGGCGTGGCGCTCTCCCCGATGAGGAGACCGTGGGTCTCCCACGCGAGGAGCAGGCCGATCCCGCAGAGGAGCACGCCGATGACGAGGGACCCGATCGCGTCGGCGACGGAGCTCTTCGTGACCGCGCTCACCCCGACCGCGACGAGTGCGATGGTGAGTCCGAAGACGGCGCCCGTATCCTCCAGGAGCACGATCGGGATCGTCGGATCCCGGCCCTCGAGCAGCGCCCGGAGGACGGGGCGCCCGGCGCGGCCGCGGTTGAACTCCCGCACCGCGACGAGGAAGCTGCCGGCCTCGAGCGCGAGCGACACGACGAGCACCGCCGCCGACACGAGGACGGACTCGGGCTCCCGCGGTGGCGAAGCGAGCCGGTGGATTCCCTCGTAGATCGCGAACGCGCCGCCGAGCGAAAAGAGGAGGAGCGCGACGACGAATGCCCAGAAGTAGCGCTCGGCCGCGCGTCCGAACGGAAAGCGATCCGGGTTCTCTTTCTCCGAGAGCCCCATGCCGAGGAGGAGGAGGCCCTGGTTCGCGGTATCCGCCAGGGAGTGCACGCCCTCCGCGAGCATCGCCGCGCTGCCGGAGAGCGCCGCGGCGACGAATTTCGCGAGCGCGATGAGAACGTTGCCCGCGAGCGCCGCGAGCACGACCCGGCGGGAATCACCGGACGACGGGGCCGACATGCGAGTCGGACACTAGCCCAAACGGGGACTTCCGGGGGACGGTCCGCGGCGAACCGCCCCCGTGCGTGCAAGGGCCCCGTGGACCCGCTCTCACGTGGCGAAGCCGAGCGCTTGCGAGAATGCCTCGTAGCCCTTCCGCCAGGCGTCCATGTCGCGACGAGTCGCGTCGGAGAGGGCCACGCCGAACCCGGGGGGCACGGTCGCGCCTTCCGAGGGGCCGAACTTCCTCCGCCACACGACGCTTCCTTCGAGACGGACGCGACGCTCGCAGCGCGGCGGCTGGAGCTCGATCCACACGACGTCTTCCTCCGGCGGCGCGAGCGTCCGCACGTAGAGACCTCCGAGGCTCACGTTGTACGAGTACCCGTGGTCGTCGGCCTCGCGCCCGGCGGATCGGAACGAGACGGTGGTCCCGTAGAGGAGCCGACGGCTCGCGCGCTTGTCGTTCGCGCCCCCGCGGCGAAACTCGTTCGCGAGGAACACGACGTTTTCCGCCGCGGCGAAGCCGTCCGTCACGGTCGCGTTTCCGAGCGCCTCGATCTCGCCGCGAACGGCGCGAAGATCCTTCGGCGGGCACCGGACGATCCACGTCGCGTCCGAACCCTGCGCGCGAGCGGCGGCGAGGAGCGCGCTCGCCGACTCCGAGATGTGGCTCTCGGCGACGACGAGCCCCGGCGCGTGCTGCGCGACGCGCGCGAGCGCGTCCTCCCCCGAGACGGCGAACTCGATCGTGAAGCCCGCGTTCCTGAGCACGCGGCCGAGGACGATCCGCCGCGAGCGATCGGCGTCCACGATGAGGGCAGTGCCGCGGCCGTTCTTCGGCGGCGCGGGCGGTTCCTTCGGGAGCCCACGAAGTCGAGTGACGAGGCCGTGCTGCGCGCGGACGTCCACGGCGTCGTCCCCGCCCCAGCTGAACGCCTCGGCGAACGAGAGGTCGTCCACCCCGTGGAACAGCGAGATCATCGGGACCTGCGCGTGACGGGCCTCGGCTCGGGCCTCCAGACACAGCGAGCGCGCGGCGTCGCTCTCGTCGAGCAGCACGGCGTCGGGCGAGTGGCTCGCGAGCCATCCGGGCGCCGCCCCGGCGTCGGCGAACGACATGGTGAACGCCGCCTCGCCAGCGACGTTCTCGAGCTCCGCCCGTTCACGGGAAGAGAATTTTCCGAGGGCGAGGACCGAACGCGTAGAGGCCATTCCCACGCGGGTAGAAACGGCCGCGCCTCGGGGAACTGAAGCGATCGAGACTCAGGTCGAGAGGATCTGCTGGATCTCGCCTTCGATCGAGTCCGGCTTCACCTTCTTCGCGAGCGCGAGCTCCTGCACGAGCAGGCTCCGGGCCTGATCCAGCAGACGCCGCTCACCGAAGGAGAGGTCCTTGTCGAACTTGAGGCGGTACATGTCGCGAAGAACCTTCGCGATTTCCGACGGGAGCCCGCTCTTCAGCATCTCCGTGTAGGCGCGGAACCTACGGTTCCACGGCTGAACATCCACTGCGACCTCAGGCGTCTTCAGGATGTCGAAGATCTTCTGGGCTTCTTTCTTCTTCATGATCGGACGAAGGCCGACGCGATCGGCCGCTTCCGTCGGGACCATCACCTTGAGCCCGCTGTCCACGATCTTGAGGACGTAGAAGCGGCTCTTCTTGCCGCCGAGATCGCGCTCTTCGATCTCGATGACCTCGCCCACCCCGTGCTTCGGATGAACGGCCATCTCGCCTTCTTTGAAGCTCTGCGGCTTGCCCGCGGGCGTCGTCGGTGCCGGAGTCATCGGTTCTCCTGGAAGTCTTCCCTTTTGAAGGGCGAACGCTACTGGTTCAGCTTGGCGTGCAGTCGTGACCTCGCGCTGTTTCAACGCATTCCTGCCCTTCTAGATTCCCTCACAGAGACCCGTGCCGCACTGCAGCACGGCGCTTCATAGCATCGGTTGGGCCCACGGGGCAAATTCCGCAGGATCAATCAACGAGCCCCTCCGCCTGGAGCCGCTCGCGAACCGGCCGCAGGCCGAGCCGGTCCGGACGGGGGTGGTGGGATGTTCAGGATCTCCCAGACGTCGGCGGCGACCGCCGCGCGGAGGCCCGTGGCGAGGGGCCGGAGCGAGAGCCCGATGCGGAGCACGAGGCGCCCGTCCTCGAGGGCCGCTTTTGGCGGCGCGATGGGCTGGTCGAGAGACAGGAGCTTACCCATGGAGCTCGCCTCGAGGTCCGTCCAGGCGGAAACGAGTCGATCGGCGTCGACCGCATCGAACGCTCCCGCGAGCACCACCGTGAGTTCGATGGCCTCTCCCTTCGGAACGACCGTGGCCGCCATCGCCGTCGCGCCACCGAGGAGCCCGCGGGCTCCAGCCGCCCACTCGCCGGAGAAGGGCCCGGGCGCGTAGAGCACGATGGGCGCCGCCGCGAGCGAGGACGGGAGCGCGGCGAGCGCCGCCCCTCGCAGGGCCGATGGGGAACGAGTGAGTCGTCGTCGCGCGTAGAGCTCGAGCACCCGAGCCGGCGTGGGATCCCCGACGGAGACGGCCACGAACCGTCCACGAACGTCGACGAGCGTCTCCGGAACGTCCGCCCGAGTGCCCGAGATCCGGACGATCGTCGGCTGCTCCGACCGCTCCGTGTGCTCGGCGCCGGCGAGGCGATCGACGAACCGCCGTTCGACCAGCTCGCCACCCGTCGGGCATTCGGCGGCGTAGAGCGTCGCGTAGTCGAAGCCCGCCGCGAGCCCCGTCGTGACCTCCCGCAGATCGAGGCCCGAAGAAACGGCGAAGGCAGCCAGGCGAGGCGTGGGAAGCAGGAGCTCCAGGGCCTCGTGGAACGCGGGATCGTGGGCGAGTTCGGCAGGATGCGCGACGACGAGCCACCGGAGACCGGCGGACGGCACGAAGTCCGTGAGAGGCCCGGTGACGGTCGCCACGGGCCGCGGCGGAGCGCGGGGAGGTGGCGTGCTCCCGCAGGCGACCTGGAGCGTCGCGGCGACGAGCAAGCACGCGAAACGACGTGCGCCTCGTCGATCAGTCGACGGGTTCGTCGTCGTCGGAGTCATCGGCCATCGCGATGTGGCGACTGCCGTTCACGAGCTCTTTCAGCTCTTTGCCCACCTTGAAGAAGGGAAGCCGCTTCGCCGGAACGGGAACGGGTTGACCGGTGCGCGGGTTGCGTCCGTCATACGGCTTGTAGGGGCGCACGGTGAAGCTGCCAAAGCCGCGAATCTCGATGCCCTCTCCGCGCTGCAGCGCCTCCGTCATGGTGTCAAAGACGCAGTTGACGACCATCTCCGCGCGCGCCTTCGTGAGCTCCGCCCGCGCAGCGATCGCGTCGATCATCTCGCTCTTCGTCATCCGGACCTCCGCATTCCATATTTTCAAGCCCTAACCCCGTGATTGTCAACGTCTTTTCCGGACGGTGGGTGTCGGGCCTCACGGAGGGCCACGAACCGCGGGGGGAGCCGATGTGGGTGTAGACGTTCGGGTTTTTGCGTCTCGTCAGGGCACGGGCCTCAGCTCGACGTAGTCGAGGAGCAGTGTGGAATGCGTAGAAATATCAATGGAAACGGGGTCTTCCAGCAATTCGACGGGGGCGCTCTCCGTGTGTGCCTCCGTGCCCTCGGCACCCGGCGAGACGTCCGGCAGCGTGAGCTCGACGCCCGCGACGCGGAGGGAGAGCCGAGCGTTCGTCGGCCCCGGGACGACGCCGAGGCGGACCGCGTACCGCCCCTTCGCCGGCGGGACCGCCTCGAGTCGAATCGTTCCCGCCTCGGCGCCGACGGGGATCACCCGGAGGAGACGTCCCCGCGACGCCGCCGGGTGAAAGCCCGGCAGGACGGACGCACCGCTCACGCGGAGCGGCGGCCACTCCGCCTCCGCCTCGAACCGCGCGACGGGCGCGACGTCGAGCGAGACGGGCGCGACGCGCGGCGCTGCGTCGGGACGCGACGGCTCGTACACGTAGTCGTAAACGGGAGGACGACCGAGACGCGCCCAGAGCAGGGCGTCGTGCGCGTCGCGACGGCGCCGTGCGACGACGACGTCGCGACGCGGGTCCGTCGCGTCCGGATCGAAGCCGAGAGAAAATCCGTGGTCCGTGTCCACGAACACGAGGCCCCGCGCGACCCCCGCGCCGGCCAGCACCGAGGGCTCGAACATGGGGCGACCACCCTCGCGATCCCGAAGCCGGAGGTGATCGTAGCTCGTGTGGACGGCGAAGCCGGCGAGCGCGAGCGGGAGCGTGAACCGCGCCACGCCGAAGCGCACGAGCGCGCCGGCGAGGAGCACGTGCTCGAGCGGGAGCACGTCGGCGTAGAAGCGCGCCCCGCCGCCCGGGTAGTTCCCGTCGAAGTAGAAGGGCGCGTAGAAGATCACGATCCCGAGCACGACGAGGGCGAGGGGGCGCTCCCGCTCGCGACGGAGCGCGGAGGCGACCGCGGGGACGAGGGCGACGAAGAAGAGCTCCGCGTTCCCCGCGTCGGCGAGGTGCATCTTCAGTCGGCGAAGCGTCGTCCCGAGCGCGGCGACGAGCCCGTACCCGTGCGCGAGGCGCGCGCGCACGAAGTCACCGTGCTCGAAGAGGCAGCCGATGCCGTCGCCGAAGCCGTAGCGGAAGCAACCGGGAGGCGAATCCGCGACCGCGTAGTACGCGCGCTGACTCGAGAGGAACGGGAACCCCGTGACGGCCCACTGCTCGGCGAGAAAGAGCGAGAGACCGGGGAGCGCCGACGCGAGGACCACCAGTCGACGCCCCGCGGTTCGAGACGCGAGGAGCGCGACGGCGAGGAGCACCGCGCCGCTCACGGGCCGGGTCGCGACGAGAAGGGACGCGAGCACCCCGACGACGATCGGCGCCCGAGCGTCGTCCGCGAGAAGCGCGAGGAGCGCGCCCGCGACGAACGTCGCGGCCAGGCCGTGCGACATCGTGTCGGCCGTGTGATACCGGAGTACGCCCGAAACGGCCGAGAGGGCCGCCGCGAGCATCGTGGCGCGCGGATCCGCGAAGAGACGTTTCGCGAGCGCGCCAGTGAGCACGACGAGCGTCGCGGCGAGCACGGGGCCGCCCAGCATCGGCGCGCCCAGGCGGAAGAAGACGGCGAGATACGCGGGGTAGCCCGGCGGAAAGATCCCGGCGAGCGCGCGGCCGTCGTCGCTCGCGAGCAGGAACCGTCCTCGAAATGAGCCGCTCGGCGCCGGCACGTGGAAGGCGACGTGACCTTCCGACAGCGCGCGCCCCTGGAGGAAGTACGTCGTGGCATCCACGATGCGAGGTCCGCCCCGGAGGTAGCGTTCGACGTAAACGAGGGAGAGACCGAAAGCGACCAGGGCGAGGGCGAACACGACGGCCCGCTCCCGCCTTTCCCCGCGGAACGGAGCGAGGAGCCTCTCCGTTCGCGAGCGAGACAGGACGAGGACGAAGAGCGTGATGGACGCCGCGAGCGCCCCCCAGGCGATCCTGTCCGGGGGTGGACCGAAATCGCCGAGCGGCGTGGTCACCGCGCCTGGATACCCCAGAGGTGATAGTAGACGAGCTCGTTTTCGCGGGCAGAGAGCGAGATCTGCATCTCCCGCGTCACGCGGGCGGCCGGCACCTCGACGACGCTCTCCACCCAGCGGTTCGCCGGGTTCAGCGCCACCGGAGGGAGGTCCACGCCGTCGACGGCGACGACGACGGACGCCGGACGCGTCGGAGCCGTGCGCACGACGAGCCGGGCGGGGGATCCCGGAGAAAAGCCGCGGAGCGTCCCGAGGAGCCGGACGCCGGGCGGCACCACCCTCCCCGCGTCCCAGAGCTCGCCGCTCGCGCGCTCCGGCGCCTCGAGGAGCTTCATCGCGACGAACCCCGGAGCGCCGTCCATGCGGTAGCGATGCTCGGCCTCGCTCACGATGTCGGCGAAATCGATCTGGTCCACGAGGAGCTCGTGCGCCGCGAGGGCGCGGAGGGCCTTCTGCTCGAAGTCGAGCGCGTGGAAATCAGCGGCGTAGATCATCTTGGTGAGACCGCCGCAGATCACGTTGCCTCGCACGGAGACGCCCGTGACCGGGTGTCCGAACCAGAGCGGAAAGTCTCCCCACCAGCCGGGGTAGATCGCGAGCACGTCCGGTCGCTCCTCCGGAGGGATCCGCTCGATGAGCTCGACCGCGGCGCCGACACCCCAGCGGCTCGCGCGAGCGAAGGAGAGGGACTTGTACCCGCCGAGGCCGACGAGATCGAGCGCCGGCACGTCCGCGGCGTAGGGAATGGCGCCCGCGTCGCCGACGAGGATGCGGTGCACGGGGGGAAGCGCGCCGCCGAGCTTCCGCCCGACCTTCACGTGCTGGTCGAGGATGTTCCGGGAAGCGCGCCCGAAGAACCAGAGCTGGTCCCGCATGCGCGCCGCCTGCGCGTCGCCGAGCACGAACACGACGGCGAGGACGGCCGCAGACGAAACGCCGCGGACGAGCCGCGAGCGCGGGAAGCGGGAAAAGTCCTCGGAGAGCACCGCCGCGACGCCGAGCGCGGCGGCGAGGAGCATCCACGCGACGGCGGGCATCGTGTAGCGCTCGTTCTGCCAGCGGACTTGCCCGTTGAACGCGACGACGAGCACCCAGAGCACGGCCGAGCCGACGAGCAGGAGGGCGTACTTCCGGGTGCGCGGGGACACGAGCGAAAGCCCGGAGAGCACCCAGAGGAGGGACCCTCGGACGAGGTCGCCGCCGACGTGATACCCGGTCACGCGACCGATCTGGTAGCGGACGTGAAAGAGCCAGGCGTCCCACACCTCTCGCGCCGTGAGGCGCGGGTCGTTGATCTCGAGCTTCACGATCGCGCCGGCGGCGGACCAGTCCCCGGTGAACACGCGGTTCGCGACGGCCTGCGCGACGACCACGGCGGCGCCGAACCCGGCCGAGAGCACGAGCGTCTCGAGGAAGGCGCGACGACCGGCGCGACGTCCGAGCGCGACCGCGGCGGAGAGCGAGAACACCGCGACGACCACGACGGCCTCGGGGCGCGTCGCCGCGACGACGCCGTTCGCGAGCCCGAGGAGGGTCGCGCCGGGGCGCGGGCTCCGCGCGGGCTCCTCTCCGGGTTCTCCGTTCACGAGGTCGTCCCAGAACACGAGCGCGAGCGCCCACGTCGCGAGGAAGAACGCGACCTCCATCCCGCTGTAGAGGGACCAGTCGACGGCCCCGACGGCGAGGAAGAACGGCGGCGCGAGGTACTTCGCGGGAGCGGGAAGATCGCGGAAGAGCCGGCGCGCCCCGAGCAACGTCGCGAGCACGGACACGCACGCCACCAGCGCCGCGAACAGCATGATGCGCGTGTCTCGAAAACCGAGCCAGAAGCCGGGTGCGAGCACGAGCGGGTACAGGAGACTCGTACCGCCGCTCGAATACCCGTTGCCCTCGGCCCACTCGAACGGACGACCCCTCGCTGCCTGCCTCGCGAAGTCGAAATGGATGAAGACGTCGTCGAGAGGCGCCGACCAATCGCCGGGAGAAAGGTACGGATCGCCCCGGGACGTGGAGTAGAAGATCTGCTGCCTGATGGCGCCGTAGAAGCGCGTGGCGACGAACAGCACGAGCGCGCCCGCGAAGAGCGAATAGAGCGCTCCGTCGACCCGACGGAAACGTTCTCGCCATCGAACTCGTGGCGCGTCTTTTCTGTCGCCGGAAGGCGGCATCGAGCGACACGGAAAACTACAGGGACGCGACGGGCGCAAGGTCGTACGCGCACCTACGAAAGCCGGGGTTCGAGGGCGATCGTCCTTGCCGGGGGGGAGCCGAGGCGCTCTACTAGGCAGCCCCCTGCGATCGGGCGTCTTTTTGCCTCTGTCCTGCCGATGACAACCCGCTGGTTCGTGGAGGTGTCCCCCGTCGATGCGGACACTTTGAAGGAGCGTTACTGCGTAGAAGCGTTGCAATGGCAGCAAGCGCTCCAGCAGGCGAGGCGCCTCCGCGGGGACCGGGGTCCACTCTCCAGGTTCGCCATCGAGATGCTGGACGTCGGCTATCGAGCCACCGACCCGTCCGTTCAGATCCGCTACACCGTGAGCCGTGCACCGGGGGACGCCCCGTTGAGCGCCGCCGCCAATGGCAACCACGCCGCCCCACCTGCGTCCGCGCTCCAGGCTGCGCCCGTCCCCGCGGCGGCCGCACCCGTCGCACCGGCGCCCGTCGTCGCACCGGCGCCCGTCGCACCCGTCGTCGCACCGGCGCCCGTCGCGCCCGTCGTCGCACCGGCGCCCGTCACGGCCCCCGCACCCGTGCTCGCCGCGCCGATCGAAGCGCCGCGCCCTGCGGAGCCGCCACCGCAGCCACCGAGGGCGCACGCGACGTCCCCCGCCGTACCGCGACCGCACCGCCCGAGCCAGCCGGAAGCGAAGCCCGGCGTCGCGCCGGCACCGGCAGCG
>DASZXK010000073.1:0-7101 GCA_035545855.1 Polyangiaceae bacterium | reverse complement strand
CGAAGGCTTCAACCTCAAGGCAAAGCTCGTCAAACGCAGAGCTTTCGGATATCGCTCGTTTCGGAACTACCGACTGCGACTCCTAAATTCCTGTGCTCACTGACTTTTCGAACGCGACCCACCGCGAAACGAGATGAGCCTCTGGGCGGCGCTCGACCCCGTTTCCCCCCCGCTTCTAGTGTCCAGGGACGGAATTGAACCGCCGACACGAGGATTTTCAATCCTCTGCTCTACCGACTGAGCTACCCGGACGAGAGGCATGCGGATCTAGTGCGAAATCGGGCGCCGTGCAGCAGAAAAGCGACGCCGCGCCGTGGCTCGCTCCCGGAGGCCTCGCTGCGCCGAAAATCGGGGGAATCGGGCTGGATCAGTCGCGGGGGCGGGGTCCGCAGGCGTCCACCTGGACCTGCGCGGGGTCGCCGCTGACGACGGCCGACCGGCACATCTCGGGGAACGGACATTCCCCGTTCGCGCCGCAGTGCTCGATGCACGCGACCTCTCCCCCGAACGTACCGCAGAAGCCGGACCCGCACTGGACGGAGGCTGGATTGTCCACGTGCCCGTCGCAGTCGTTGTCGAGGCCGTCGCAGAGCTCGGTCGAGAGGCGGACGCCACCCACGCATTTCATCTCGCCGCTCACGCAGGCGACGGTGCCGGGCTTGCACTCGCCGATGTCGCTGCCGCAGGGGCCGCCGATGATGCGAAGCGAGTCGGAAGGGTCCGGACTGCCGTCGATGCCGTCGGGGTATTGTCCTGGTTCGTCGATCAGCCCGTCGCCGTCGTCGTCCAGGCCGTTGCAGGACTCGGGACCGGGCGGCGGAGGAGGGAGCGCCTGCGCTTCGCAGCCGTCGGTCAGGTCCCCGTTCGCGTCCATCCAGCCGTCTTCGCAGGTCACGGCGGAGCACCCGACCACCTGGAGCGAGCAGGAATTGCCCTGTCCCCCGCCGATCGAGCACTCTGCCACCGTGTGCGGACCCGAGAGACAGCTCGCGCCGCAAGCGCCGCAGTCCGTCTCCGTGCACAGGTCCTCGTCCACCTGACCGTCGCAGTCGTCGTCCACGCCGCAGAACGCGCCGCCCTCGTCCATCCGATGTCCGAGGACGGCGTAGGGACACTCGGTCTCGCAACCGTTCGAGCGGTCGCCGTCCAGGTCCACGGCGTTCACGGCGCAGGTCGTGTAGTTGCAGTCGCCGGGGGAGACTCCGAGTTGCGACGTCACCGGCGGCACGCACTTCGCGCCCCAGGCCAGGCGCACCCGCTGCGCGCAATCGACCTCGCACGTCCCGCAGTGCTCGGGGCTCGTGAAGTCGATGCCGTCCGCGTAGTCCGGAGGCGTGCCGGGCTCGTCCACCCGGCCGTCGCAGTCGTCGTCCAGCCCGTTGCAGATCTCGGGGCCCGCGGGAAAACACCCGCCGAGGCCGGAACCACCGCCGCCTTCTGCAAGGCCTCCGGAAGCGCTCGGACTCGAACCGCCGTTCGGGGAAGCGCCTCCGGCCCCTGCCGCGCCGCCGTCCCCGCCCGGATCGTCCGTCGAACGGGACGTCTGCGCGACGCCTCCGCAAGCGACCACCAGAGTGGCCAGAGCAAGGGCGCGGAGCGGTTCTCTCACCGCGGGTCGTGCCTTTCCAGGCAGCCGTTCCGGAGGGTGACCAGATCCGGTCGCGTGCTGACCCGGAGGTCCGTCACGCAGTCGTAGTGAGGCGGGCAGTCCGCGCTGGTGGCGCAGGCGTCCACGCAACGGAATGCGCCGCTCACGTTCGCGCAGAAGCCGGGATCGCAGAGCGAGCCCTCGTCCACCTCGCCGTTGCAGTCGTCGTCGAGGCCGTCGCAGAGCTCGGGCCCGGGAGTGCCGGCTCCGATGCAGATCGCCTCCCCCCCGATACAACCGATGACGCCGCGCTTGCACGCCCCGACGTTCGAGCCGCAGGCGTCCCCCATGTGGACGGAAGGATCGTCCGGGCTCGCGGTGCCGTCGATTCCGTCCGGGGCAATACCGTTCTCGTCCACGATGCCGTCGCCGTCGTTGTCCCAGCCGTCGCAGACTTCGGGACCGGTCGACGGAGGACTTCCGGCGCGCACTTCGCAGCCGTCCGAGAGGTCGTCGTCCCCGTCTGCCCAGCCCGCGACGCAGTCCCCGCCGCATTGCGCCGTTTCGGGCCGACACGTCGCTCCCGGACCGATCACGTACGAGCAGACGTGGTTCTGATGCGGCCCCGTGCACGGCCGACCGCAGAGCCCGCAGTCGTCTTCCGTACAGAGGTCGAGGTCGTCCACCACGCCGTTGCAGTCGTCGTCCACGCCGCAGAGGCCGCCCTCTTCCGGCGCGGGGCTGGAACCGCGGGCGCAGAAGTACTCGCAGCCGTTCGCTCGGTTCCCGTCGAGGTCGAAATGGCCGACGCTGCAGCGGAGGTAGTCGCACGTTCCCGGGACGAGGCCGTTCAGCGTGGCGGGCGGCACGCACTTCACGCCGACGGCGCCCGTGACGTCGAACGTGCAGTTCAGGTTGCACGTGCCGCAATGCTCGATGGCCGTGAAGTCGACGCCGTCGCCCGCTCCCGGGCTGCTCTCGGGCTCGTCCACCAGGCCGTCGCAGTCGTCGTCGACACCGTTGCAGAAATCCGTGGTCACGAGGCATCCGGCCGAGCCGCCACCGGCGAACACGCCTCCACTTCCCGGCGCCGTCCCGCCGATCGACGCGCCGCCGTCACCGGACGTCACGCCACCCGCGGAAGACCCCCCACTCGCAGAAGGCCCTCCGCCCGCCGACGACCCGCCTTCTCCCGACGACCCGCCGCGGTCCGGAGTGCCGCCTCTCCCGGTGCTGGCCTGCCCGCCGCACGCCGTGATTCCGCACGCACAGACGACGAGCCAGACGGCTCCGCTCTTCCTCACCATCTCGCTGTTTCCCGGGCGGAGCCTACGCGAGACCCGCCAGCTCGTCGAGCTTCCGCTCGACCGAGCGCGCGCTCATGACGCCCTTGTACACGTACAGGGCCGCCGTCTCGCTCTCTTCCAGCACGGCCTCGCTCACCCGGAGCCGACTCGAGACGGCGAAGAGCACCTTCGCGCGGAGGCCGCGCTCGGCGAGCTCGACGCGCTTCCACACCGCGTCCCGGCTCCAGAAGCCGAGCGCCTCGAAGTACACGCGCTCCTTGCCGCGCTGGAAGACGAGGTCCGGCACGCAGACGCCGATGCCCGGCAGATCCAGGATCTCCGTGCACGGCGCGGCGCGCCACGGCGTTTCCAGGGCCTGGAACGCCCGGAGCAGCGTCTCCACGTCCTCCCGCATCGCGGGCGCGGCGGCGCTCGACGCGCCCTCGGCGCGACGGTGCGCGTGCCGGAACGTGAGCGGCTTTCGCTCCTTGCCCCAGCGCACCTCGGCGACGAGCACGAGGGAGTCGCACGCTTCGAGCGCAGGGAGCGAGAGAGCGAGCGAAAGTCCGTACTTGGTGACGGACTCGAACAGGCTGAACGGACCGTCGAGGTCGATGCGATAGCCGCCGCTCGGCTCGGCGTGGATCCGGTAGAGCAACCGACGGAACTTCAGCTCGCGGAAGAGCGCGCGATAGAGCGACGGATCCCGGCACGTCACCTCCGCCGTGACGCGGACGGCCCGGAGCAGCACGGCCTGCACCTGCCCGGCGTCCCACTCGTCCACGAGCGTGGGCGCTCTCTTCGGCGGCGCCGCCGTCAGGATCTGCTCCCCCTTCAGGTCCGAATAGAGCGACTTCTCGAGCGCTTCCGGCGAAAGTCCGCGCTCCGCGGCGATGGTGCGGATCACGGCATCCCGATCGAAGGGCCCGGCGTTCCCTTTCCGTGCGGCGCTCGCGGCGAGGAAGAGCGCGCCGCGGAGCTCCACCGGGTCCACGTCCGAGACGGCGGAGAACTCCGCGCCGTCCTCGACGAGCTTCTGGAGACCGTCCGCGAGGCGTCGTTCGCGGGGCGCGATCGGAACGGCGCGGAGCGCCTCGAAGAGCTCTTCCCGGGTCTGACCGACGGAGGCCCGCGCGACGCCGAGATACGCTTCCGCGAGCTCGAGCGCCCGCGGACGCTCCTTCGGCGAGAGCCGCTGCACGAGGAGCTCCCCGGCCTTCCGCCGGGCGCGGACGAGATCAGCGGTAAGCATCGTGCTCCCGGCGACGCTCGCTCGTATAGGCCTCCACCGTGTCGGCGGAGACGATCTCGTACAGGGTGGCGCGCTTCCCTTCCTTCGGCCGAAGCACGCGACCGAGCCGCTGCACGTGCTCGCGCACCGAGCCGCTCCCGGAGACGACCACGGCGACGTTCGCATCGGGGACGTCCACGCCCTCGTTCAGGACCTTGGACGTGACGACGACGCCGTAGCGACCGTCCGCGAAGCGCGCGAGGAGCTCGCTCCGCTCCGTCACTTTCGTCTGGTGCGTGATCGCCGGCACGAGGAACCGCCGCGAGACGGCGTACGCCGTGCGATTGTCCTCCGTGAAGACGAGCATCCTGTCCTGCCGGTGCTCGTGGATGAGCTCCGCCAGCACGTCGAGCTTCGCCGGCGCCGCGAACGCCAGCTCCCGCTGCCGGCGATACGCCTGCATGGCGCGTCGTCCCGCCTCGCTCGTGGAAGACCGGAGGATGAACTCCCCCCACCCGCCCGGGCTCGACATGCGAATGCCCTGGGCGCGGAGGAACTCCAGGTACGTCGCGCGCTCGGCGGCGTATTCCGCGCGCTCCTCCGCCGTGAGAGAGACGCGAATGCGCTCGACGTCGTAGTCCGCGAGGTAGCGCCCGGAGAGCTCGAGGATGTCCTTCCGGTACACCGTGGGGCCGACGAGCGAGACGAGCATCGCGTCTTTCCCGTCCGCACGTTCCGGCGTCGCGGAGAGGCCGAGGCGGTACGGGGCGAGGCACTGGTTCGCGGCGAGGGCGTACGCTTCGCTCGGCAGGTGGTGGCACTCGTCGAACACGACGATGCCGTACCGCGCGCCGAGGCTCTCCATGTGGAGGTACGCGGAGTCGTACGTCGTGACCGTCAGCGACTCGGGCCGGTGCTCCCCGCCGCCCACGACGCCGACCGGGACGCCGAAGGACGTCCGGAGCAAGTCGTACCATTGCCGCACGAGATCCAGAGTCGGCGCGACGACGAGCGCACTCCGCTGTTTCTCGGCGATGGCGAGCACCGCGACGTGGCTCTTCCCGGCGCCCGTCGGAAGCACGACGACGCCTCGCCCCCTCGCCTTCTTCCATGCCTCCACGGCCTCCGCCTGGTACGGGCGGGGCTCGCGCGAAACCCGGAGCGAAAGGGAGAGCTCCTCGTACTTCCGCGCGGAGTCTTCGTACGGAATGCCCGCGCGGACGAGCGCCCGCACGACGTCCGCGTAACAGACCGCCGGAGCGCGGCGGGAGTTCGTGCGCGGATCCGGCTCGAGCAGCGCGTCCAGATCGCCCTCCGGCGCGTCGAGGCCGAGCACCTCGAGCGTCCCGGACGCGAAGCGAAGCGCGACGCCCATCAGCGGAACGCGCCGCTCGAACCGCCGTCCGAGGGGTCCCCTCCCATGAGCTCGATGGGCACATGGAAGTTCACGTCGGCCATGTACGTTCCTCGGCGATCCCGGAACCGGAGTTGCGAGATCGTGCAGTTTCCCCAGTGGAGGATGCACACACGGGGCACCGGCACGCACACGGCGGCCTTCACGAGCTGGAAGTTGATCCCCCCGTGCGCGACGACGAGGACGACGTCCGCCGTCTCCCGGTGCCGCGCGACGAGACGCCGGAGCACGCGGTCCACGCGGGCCTGGAGCGCCGCATACCCTTCCCCCCCGAACTCCTCGAAATCCCCCAGGTCCGAGATCGTGCGGTTCATGAAGGAGGGGTACTTCTGGACGATCTCGTCCCGCGTGAGGCTCTCGAGCCCGCCCGCGCCCACCTCGCGGAGGTCTTCGTCCAGCTCGGGCGAAGGGAAACCCGTCGTCTGCGCGATGATCTCCGCCGTGTCCCGCGCGCGCTGGAGGGGCGACGCGTACGCCGCGCTCCATCGAAGCCCCCGCGCCTTGAGCCATGCGCCCGCCCGGGCGGCCTGGGAACGGCCGAGCGGCGTGAGCGGCGAATCGATGTTGCCCTGGAGACGACCTTCTTGGTTTCCGGCGCTCTCGCCGTGACGCACGAGCAGGAGGTCCATGAGAGTGGTATTCTTTACAGAGAGCGCGCGGCGCCGGAAAGACCCATGGTCGACATCGACATTTCGTACGAAGGGGACCTGCATTGCGTGGCCGTCCACGGCCCTTCCGGCGCGACGCTCGCGTCGGATGCCCCCGTGGACAATCACGGCAAAGGGGAGAGCTTCTCCCCCACGGACCTCGTCGCGACGGCCCTCGGCACCTGCATGCTCACGGTGATGGGCATCCGGTCGAAGAAGGAAGGCTGGGCCATCGAGGGCGCAAAGGTCCACGTCCGGAAGGGCATGACCACGACGGGCCCCCGCCGCATCGCGCGCCTGGAGGTGAAGCTCACCTTCCCCGGCATCGCCCCGAAAGACGCCCGCGCGCGGGAAATCCTGGAGCAGACGGCGAACACCTGCCCCGTCCGCCTGAGCCTCCTCGAAGCCATCGAGGTCCCGATCGAATTCGTCTGGACCTGAGAGACCCCCGGTCGCCTGGACCGGTTCGCGGCGGATCTACTCCGGGCGCGCCGTCGTTCCCGGGAGTATCCCTCATCGCACAGGGACGTCATGAGCAAAGCCTTCACGAGCGAAGAAACGCCCGACGATGAACTCGTGGTGCGCCCCCGCGCCCCCCTTCCCCCGTCCACGCCGAACTACGTGACGCCGCGTGGCCTGGCCGCGCTGAAGGAAGAGCACCGAACCCTGGAAGCCGAGCGTGCGCGCGTGGAGACCGTCTCCGACGACGCCGAACGCCGTCGAGGAGCGACCGAGCTTTCCGTCCGGCTCACGGAGCTCGCCGCCCGAATCGCCACGGCGGAAGTCGTCGATCCGAAGACCCTGATGCAGGACACCGTGCACTTCGGCGCCCTCGTGACGGTGCGCTCCGGCTCCGGCGAGCGGCGCTACCAGATCGTCGGCGCGGACGAAGCGGACCCAGCCCAGAGTCGGATTGCATTCTTCGCTCCCCTGGC
>DASZXK010000072.1:0-19876 GCA_035545855.1 Polyangiaceae bacterium | reverse complement strand
CACGGACCACTCGTGCCGCGGCGCGAACACCTGCGCCGGTTTCAGCTGCATCGTCTGCGGCTGAGCTCGTCAGCCCCGCAAGGGCCGCGGCTTCTGCCCGTCCTGCCTGGGGCGTCGCACGTTTCAGACCGCCGCGAACCTAGTCAAGCACGTGCTGCCGCCCGTGCCGCTCCGGCAATGGGTGTTGACGCTTCCGTTCGAGCTTCGGGGACGCCTTGGCTTCGACGGTAAGCTCCTCGGCGGCGTCGCGCGGTTGTTCGTCGACTCGATGCTCGGCTGGTACCGCCGGCGTCTGCGGGCGAGCACAGGCGAGCGCGCCGAGAGCGGCGCCATCGTCGTCGTGCAGCGCGCGTCCTCGGATTTGAAACTCAACCCGCACCTGCACGTCGTCTTCCTCGACGGCGTGTACACCGCGGCGGTTGACGGTGGACTCTTGTTCCCGCGCGCTCCCTCACCTTTCGACCACCGACGTGGCCGATGCGCTCCAGGTCGCCCGCGCCCGCATCCTCCGTCACATCGAGCGCCGCGGCGTCATCCGCGTCGACGACGATGCGCTCAGGGTCGACGACGAGCTCGCCGAGCGCGAGCCCGCTCTCGCGCAGCTCGCGCGCGCTGCCGTCTCCGGCCTCGCCCCTGCCGGCCCCGAGCTCCGTCGCCGCCCCGTGGAGCTCGCTTTCGAGGGGGCGCCCAGGCGTCCTCATCACTGCGCTCTCCGTCCGCGAGCGCGGATTCTCGCTTCACGCCGCCACGCGCGCCGGCGTCGAGGACGCGAAAGGCCGCGAAGCGCTCCTCAAGTACATCCTCCGCCCGCCCGTCGCCACTGAACGCGTCGTCGCCGCTCCCGACGGGCTCGTACGCGTCGTCCTGAAGAAGCCGTTCAGCGGCGGCACCGTCGCCGTCGACATGGACCACTCTCGCTGCTCTGCCGGCTCGCCGCGACCGTCCCGCCGCCGCGCTTCCACACGGTGCGGTACGCGGGCGTCCTCTCGTCGCACGCGACCCGCGCGAGTTTCGCTTGCTCGCGGTTCTAGTGGATCGGCCGGAGCGGGTGCTCTCGAGAAACTCGCTCGTGGATCTGGTCTGGGGGCCGACCGCCGGCGTTGGGGTAGCTCACGAACGTCAGGAAATCGTGCTCGCGGCCCGCCCGACCGTGGCGCGGCACCCGGTGCGATTCGTCCTCGACGGCCATGCGCTCGGCAGCGCCGCCGCGCCGTTCGAGTTCCCGTGGAAGCTCGCTCTCGGCCGTCACGAGCTCGTCGCCGAGAGCGACGGCATCCGCGGCGCGCCAGTGTCGTTCGAGGTCGCGGATGCGCGGTGACGAGCGGTACGGGTCAGGCGGGGCCTGCGCCCGCACCGAAACGTCGGCGTGTTTAGGGGCCTTTTCGCAGTCGGTGGATGCCGTCCGGCGCCGCCCAGTAGACGTACGAGTCGTCGACGAGCAGGGAACCGGAAAATACGGGAGTCTGGAAGGCTCGCATGCGCACGATCCCTCGGGAGCACAGGTCGATCCGGCCCAGAACTCCTCCGACGAAGAACAAGGAGGTTTCGTCGGCGGTCAAGGCGTCACACGGGAATTCGAAGTCCCGCTCTCTCGGGCCGGCGGGTTGCGCGTCGACCCAAGAGAGTAGTCCGGGGATGCCGCCGTATATGCCCAAGTCCGCGTTGTCGGCGCAGAAGACGTCGTGGCCGTTGCACGCGAACGGGCCCGTGCATTCTGCGAGGGCTCCGGAAATTCGCGGGTAGGAGCCCTTCGTGAAGGGCTGACTCAGCGTGAGCGGCGGAACGTTCTCCCAACTGCATTGGGTCCAGTCCCATCCGTCCTCGCAGGCGAGGGGCGTCCAAGAGAGGCGTGACAGAGAGACAACCTTCGATGGATTGAGCGCGCCCCAAACACCGGCGCAATGGTCCACAGCGCCAAAGACCTCGACGTAGTCGCCCCCCGGGTTGGCGACGTCGATACCGAACTCCTGCGGTCCACCCCCGACAGGTACCCTCACCATGTGTGTCCCCACCTCGAGGTAGGCATATCCGCGGAAGATCCCGTACGGTCCGAAGTCCCGTGCGACGACCTCGGTTGCGGCGCCGTCGACACGGGCTCGAACTAGGTCAGGCCCGCCATAACGACTTGTCGGCAGATTGAGCCAGTAGGCGTAGTCATCGACGACCGTCAGCTCGGAGAAATCGTTCATCGGCTGATCGGTTGCGACCGGTTCGATGGTGCCGTCGCTCTTCGAGGCGCGCAGAACATCTCGGCCGTGAATCCAGTAAAGGTGCGTTGAATCTTGCCGGATGTCTGGGGGGGTGTTCCAGATTCCGCTGTCAGCGGGGACGGGGACGATGAGGTCCGAACCTTTGGGTTTGCAGATCCCGTCCTCGCAGTTGCCGTCACACGGAACGCCGCACGCCCCGCAGCTGGCGTCGTCCGTCTTCAGATCCACGCACGTGGGGCCGGGCGCCCGGGGAGTGGTGTGGATGGAGACCCACGGCATCGGTACGTAGTCCGGACAGATGACCGATCCCGAGGCGCACCGCTGCCAGCACTCCCCATTCTGGCACGCAGCCGTACCGCCGTAGGGCACCCCGCAATCCGTCGCGGACGCGCATTTCGCGTGGGTGTTTTGGCAACCGTCGACGCCGACGTCGCATGCCGTCGAGCAGGCTGGGACCGGGACCCCTTTCGAGGCGTCGCCGGAATCCAGATCGGAGTCTGCCTGACCGTCCCGCGGCGGCCTTCCTGCGTCCGACTTTCCGCCGTCCGCTCCGACAGATGAATCCGGTGTGCCAGCGTCTCGCGCGAAGGCGGCACTCTGTTTGCTGTCACTCGCCTCGCAGCCGAACACGACCACGCACGCAAGCACTGACCCCGTCTTGCGCCGAAATTCCCGAGCGGCCCACTGAGTCCCCATTGTAGCAGACTAAACTCCGGACCATCCCCGGTCAACGGCGACTCAGCTCCCGGCCGCGTCGAGCCTCTTCGCGATGAAGTGATCCACGGCGAGCCTCCCCGGGCCGATCACGGCGAGCATCACGAGGACGACGAGGTACGTGAACTCGTCCTGGCCGACTAGATCGCCGGGGAACAGGCCGCGAGCTGGCTCAACCGTGGTTTTCATCGTGCAGACACGTCGGTTCGCGCTCTTCGCCGCCATCCCTCTCCTGCTCTCGGGCTGCGGCGATGCGACGGACGGCTCCAGGAATCCGCAGGGCACCGGCGGAGCATCGACCGGAGGCGCCGCGACGGGCGGTGCGGGAGGACAGGGCGCGGGCGGGGTCGTGACCGGGGGTGCCGGGGGACAATCCACGGGCGGCGCGGCCACCGGCGGCTCGGGTGGCGGCGACGGCGGCTCCGCGTGCGCCGGGCGCGACTACTGCAGCTGCAAGAGCGATCCCGCATGCAGCGTGCTCAGCGAGCCGTGTTTCTGTCCTTGTGGAGAGGTTTGCGAGCCATCGACGTGTGCCTGCGTCTGCGGGGGCGGGAAGGCTGGAAGTTTCCGTCGAGTCAGTGCAGTGCGGACTTCCTCACTTGTCAGGATCCGTTCGGGTTTCCGCCGTAGCGACCGTGCGGAGTCGAGCGACCGCCGGCACGCTTCAGCGCCCGTCGCTCGGCCCTCGCAAGAGATGTCTCCCCGCCCCTCATGGACGCGCCCGGATTCGACGAGCGCGTGCTCGACCTTTCACGGAACCGTGACGCTTTCGGAACCGATCTGGAGCGGACCATCGGCGCCGCTCTTGTGATCCCAGCGCCGGTACACGGAAACGGCGTACTCGCCGCTGTCCGCAGGGATCTTCATGTCGACGCCGTACAGGCAATCGCATTTGGCGACCGACGCCGGATTCATGTCGATGGGTTGCACGAGGACGTCGACGCTGCCTTTGCCGGACTTCACGAAGCCCTGCAGGGCTTGTGCGCAACGAAAGTGCGCAGGTTCGTAGAGGACGTGAATCGATCGTTCGCTTGTTGAGGCGGTCATCGCCTCCGGCGTGCCGTCATACGGCAGGCCATTGCATGCCGTTTGATGGAGGTCCTGGATTGCACTCGCCGTCTCCCACCCCCGAGGAAGGTCCGGTGCAGGTCCGGCGGTTTCGCTCCCACAAGCCGCCGTGCAGAACAGCGCTCCGAGGAAGAGGAATCCCCGCGCTTCCAGGCCGAGCCGTTCGTCCATCATTCTGCCGAATCGAGCAATCTCCGTGCCGCGGCTCGCATTTCATCGTCCGGGTGATTGCCGGATTCGGCGCGCTCGTGCCGCCTCGGGAACAGCGCAGCAATTGCGCGTAAGGCGTCGGGTTTGGGCACGCTCGTCGAAGTCGTGAATGGCGCGAAAGGTGCAACGACGATGATCTCGACGGTGATGCGACTACCTGAGCCGAAGTTGTCGTCGGGCAAATCACTCGCAGCCGCGCTTCGCCTGAGGCGAACGACTCGCGAGATGTTGGGGCGGAAGCTCGCACCTCAGACGTTGTCGAACCTTCTCTTCGCCGCACGTGGCGTCAATCGAGTGCGGGGGCCGTTCGGCGGGCGAGGTGTCACGTCTGCCTCGGCGAGCAACTCGCAGGAGATCGATCTCTACGTAGCCTTGGAGGAGGGGGCGTACCCGTCCGCTGCCCCGCCGGCAAGACTTGCTTCGACGACCCGACCGAGCTTCGCGAGCGTCGCCAGGTTGGCGCCGCCCGCGCGCTTCCGTCGCGTTGCTCCCCCTTGGTGCTCGTGCTAGTCGCGGCGAATGGTGAGGATCGTCGATCGCTCTCGCGGTGCGCTGGCGATGATCTTCTTGCTCGGCGCGCCGGCGTTCGAAGCGTGCGGTTCGAGTGATTCCACCGTGGCTCCGAGCGCCGAAGCCGGGCCTCCCGCCGGTGGTGCAGGAGCGGCAGCAACCGGTGGTTCGTCCGCCAACGGCGGCACAGGCGCGTCCGGCGCAGGCGGATCCTCCGCGGGGGGCGCCGCAGGCGGCGCGGGCACCGGTGGATCATCCGGAAGTGGCGGCGCGAGCGGAGGCTCGATCGGCAACGGAGGCGTCGGCGGTTCCGGAGGTGCGTCTCCCGATGCCGGCACCGGCGGCGGCGATGGAGGATCGGGACCGAGCCTCGACGGCGGCGCGGACGGGGCAGGCCGAGCAGACGCGAGCGCCGACGCGGCTCCCGAGGGAGCGAGCTCGGTTCCGAAGCATTCGATCGGCGGAACGGTGAGCGGTCTCCTCGGCGGCACCTTGGTGCTGAAGAACAATGGAGGTGACGCACTGTCGCTCGGAGGCGGCTCGAGCTCGTTCGTGTTCCCCCGGCCCGTCGCCGAAGGCACACCATATGTCGTCTCGATCGCCTCGATGCCGTCCGGGCACTCCTGCTCGCTCGCCGGACAATCCGGAACGGTGGGTGTCTCGGACGTCGGTGACGTGCAAGTCACTTGCCGGTTGCTCTCCGTGGCGATCAACGAAGTCTACGCGCGGGTGGGCACGGCGGCGTTCGGGGATACCAACGGCGACGGAGTTCGTGACGCCACGGAGGACGAGTTCATCGAGATCCTCAACAACGAGGACTCTGCGGTCGATCTGGGCGACTGGGTCGTGCGCACGGGAACGACCGCGCCGGCGATCCGCTTCACGTTTCCACACGGAACGTCGCTGGCGGCGAAGAGCCGCGCGGTCGTGTTCGGGGGCGGCACGCCCACGGGTGGCTTCGGAGGCGCCTTGACGTTCGCGATCAACGGCGGAAGCGGGCTAGCGCTCGCCGATGCGCCGAGCCCCTCGTGCGCGGTCGGCCTCGAGGCGGCCGGCGTCACCATCGACGGCTATTCCTACGACGCGACGGTGTTCGGAGCGACGTGCACCGCGGGCTGCACCTCTCGAGTGCGCAGTCCCGAAGGCACCGGCTCCTTCGTGGCGCACCAGTCAGCCGCCGCTGCGGGCGCGACGGGCGCACTGTGGTCTCCTGGCGTCGCCGCTCCCGCCGCCATCCCGAAAGCGAAGCCGACCTTCTCCGTTCCGGCGAGCGGCGCGACCAACGTGAGCACCTCGGCATACGTGACCGCGCAGTTCGATATGCTGATGAACGCGGGCGACTTCGACAACGCGCATCTGAGGGTATTTCAGAGCGACTGCACGTCGATGACCAACGAAGTTACCGCCTTCTCGTCGCTCGGCGCGGGCCGGGATGCCACGTCCGCGCGCATGATTCCGTCGTTGCCCCTCGCCTATTCGTCGACCTATTGCGTGTCGATCGCGGGCAGCGTGCGGTCGGCGCTCGGCGTGCTCCTGGACGCGCCCGCGAGCTGGCAGATGACCACACGCGCGGCGGCTTCGGCGCCGGCCAGCTCGGTAGTCATCAGCGAAGTCGGTGGCTGCCGTCTGGGGTCGACGAACGGCACCACCGCGTGTGGCGGCTCTGGCGCGAACGACGAGTTCGTCGAGCTCTACAACCCGACGAACGCGGCCGTCGACATCTCGGGTTGGATGCTCCAGCGCCGGTCGGCGGGAGGAACGTCGACGTGCGGGGCGACCGTACCGACGGCGACCACGATGCCGGCGGGGCACTACTACTTGATAGCGGGCCAGGGTTACACGGCGTCCAGGTACCCGGGTGGAACGCCCGAGGATTTGCGGGCCGCAGGCAGCCTCCTCACCGGCGGGACGGCGGAGACCGTGGCCCTGATCGCGAGCTCCGGCACCTGCACGGGATCGATCGGAGTCGTGGATGCCGTGAGCTTCGGCGCCGTCACCGATGCACTCGACGCGCTCGAGCTCCCGCCGTTCTCGAGCGTCGTCGCCGACGGAACGTCGGTCGAGCGCAAAGCTTGCTACGACTCGACCGCCGACGCGACGACCACCGGCATGCTGCCGGGCGGGGGCCACGAGTCGCGGGGCAACCGCGAGCGGATCGGGAGCAACAACGCGGACTTCATCGTGCGACCATCGCCCGGACCGCAGAACTCCGCGTCAGCCGTGGAAGGCCAGTGCGCCCAGTGAGCCGCGGCGCCGGTGACCGTTGCAGTCCGCGGTGCAACCGCCGCCGCGACTCGTGATGTCCGCGAGGCAGAACCGTCGGTGAGGATGGGGAGCTTGCCCATCGGGTTCAGGGCCAGGATCGCGTCGGCCTTGTGTGTGCCCGTCATGATGTCGACGAAGCGGAGCTCGTAGTCGACGCCGAGCTCCTCGAGCATCCACACGACGTTCGAGGCGCGACTGAAGGGGTGCTGGTGGAGAACGATCGACATGGGAGCTTCCTTCGAACGCGGTCGAGTCCGGGCGGGCACGAACGGATCGGACTTCCTCCTCTCGCGGGACGTCGCCTACACGTCGATCGAAGCGATGCGCGTGCGCGGAGCGGATGGCGTTGCGCTCGACCCGACGTGTCTCTCGATAGCGGCGTCGGGGCGCTACGCCGACGCCGCCGGAAGCAACTCGAAGTACCTCGTCGCCTGAGGCGAGGAAAAGCTAGAGACGCGACGGACGAGGGAGTGAGCCTCCCCCCGTTCCGTTGACGCCATCGGAGGAACCGATGCGTGTCACGAAAAGTTACGACGAGAGCTACAGAGTCGACGCGGTCCGCCTGGCCCGTCGAGGGGACCGAACGATCATGCAAGTCGCCCAGGATTTGGGCGTGAACCATTGGACCCTGCGGGGTTGGTGTAAGCAGGAGGACATGTCGAGGCGGAAGAAGGCGCTGAAAAACGGGCTCAAAGTGCCGGGCGAAGAGACGCCGGAGCAGAAGCTCGCCAGGCTCGAGCGAGAGAACGAGCGACTGCAGCGAGAGAACGAAACGCTCAAGATGGATCGGGAAATCCTAAAAAAAGCGGCGGCCTTCTTCGCGAAGGAAAAGGAATGAAGTTCGCCTTCATTCACGCGGAGAAGGCCTGCTTCCCGGTCACGGCGCTCTGCCGCGTCCTCGGCGTCACCCGGCAGGGCTATTATGCGTACGCCCGACGGCCGCCGAGCGCGCGAGTGGCGCGGGAGCGGGAGCTGCAGGCGCGAGTAAAGGCCCTCCACGCCGAGAGCCGCGGGACTTACGGCAGCCCGCGGCTTCACGCGGCGCTGCAACGAGAAGGCGTCCGCGTCGGCAAGCGGCGCATCGAGCGGGCCCTGAGAAACATGGGCATCCGCGCTCGAACGCGACGCCGATGGCGGGTCACGACGCGCGCGAACCCGAGTCACCCGGTGGCAGAAAACAAGCTGGCGCGAGACTTCACCGCGTCGCGCCCGAACGAGCGCTGGGTGACGGACATCTCGTACGTCTGGACCGACGAGGGCTGGTGCTACCTCGCCGTCATCCTCGATCTCTTCTCGCGTGCGGTCGTCGGCTGGGCGCTCGACACGACGCTCTCGACACGGCTGCCCCTCCAGGCGCTGGCAATGGCAGTCGCCAGGCGTCGTCCCGCTGACGGGCTCCTGCACCACTCCGACCGCGGCTGCCAGTACACGAGCGCGGACTACCGTGCCGCCCTCGACGAGCTCGGCGTCACCGTCAGCATGAGCCGCCGAGGTAACTGCTGGGACAACGCCGTCGCGGAAAGCTTCTTCGCGACCCTGAAGACTGAGCTCGTCTACGACCGGAACTGGCCGACCAGGCTGGAGCTACGAGCCGCCGTCTTCGAGTACATCGAGGTATTTTACAATCGCCGCCGGCTCCACTCGGCCGTCGGCTACAAGTCACCCGCCCAGGTCGAGAGCGACCACGCCCTCGCTTGCGCGGCATAACCGGTGTCAACGGAACCGGGGGAACTCCAAGCCTCGGGGGACCAGGTCCCCCACAAACAAGACCCCACGACGGAAATCGTCCACCCGCTCGCAAAGCAAGCTCGGCGAAGCCGGCGGCGTCCAACACGGAAATCGTCCACCCGCTCGCAAAGCAAGCTCGGCGAAGCCGGCGGCGTCCAACGCGGAAATCGTCCACCCTCTCGCAAAGCAAGCTCGGCGAAGCCGGCGGCGTCCAACGCAAGCGATTGGTCCAGCCGTTCCACGGCCCCGCGAGCACGGCGAGCGCGCGCCGCTAGGCGCGGCAGGGGGCGAGGTCCGAGGACCGCAGGGCGAAGCCCGAGGACCACAGGAGCCTCGGGGGACCAGGTCCCCCACAAACAAAACCCCACGCCGGCCACGGCGTATTCTCGCCCCCCGTCCGTGTTCCCCCGTACACCTCCGTGCGGCACACGGCCCACGGACAACTGGAAAATCCGCGCGCTTTCTCGCGGTTGCCGCGGCGGCACGGCCGTTGCTGACTCCGGGCTCCCCGGAGGCTCCTGGTGAAATCGAAGCGATGGTTGGTCGGGCTACGGATCGTGTTCCTGTGCGGGGTGGTGGGCGCGGCGTGTGCCCCGGGTGAGCGGCCCCCGACGGCGCCCGTGAACGGCACGCTCGGGCTCCAGGGCGAGCGCGCCGCGAAGAAGGACGACTCGAAGTTTCGCGTCGTCTTCGCGGCGCCGCAGGGAACCGCCTCGAGCGCGGCGGAGCTCTCCGTCGTCTGGAGCCGACCGCTCCGCGCCCTCGAGATCGCGGGAAACGCGCCGCCGCCCCCGATCACGATCACGCCCCCGCTCCCGGGCAAGTTCCTCTGGGTCGGTACACGGGCCGTGCGCTTCGTGCCCGAGACGCCGCGACTGCCGGGCGCGTCGCACTTCACCGTCGAGATCCCGGGCTCGATGCAGGCCCTCGACGGGACCCGGCTCGGCGAGCCGTATCGCTTCGAGTTCGAGACGCCGCGGCCGAAGATCGTCGACTCGACGCCGAGCGACGGTCAAACCGGGCTCGAGCTCGATCGGACGCTCACGCTCGAGATGAACCAGCCCGTGGACCCGGCCCGGCTCGAGCGCGTCTCGAAGCTCACGGCGACGACGAACGGCGTCACGAAGGGGCTCGCCTTCACCGCGTCCCGCCCGGATCCGAAGACGCCGAAGAAGATCCTCGTGAAACCGAAGGCGCCGCTGCCGAAGAACAGCACCATCTCCCTCCAGATCGCGGCGTCCCTGGTCGGCGAAGAGGGTCCACTCCCCATGGGAGCGGACGCGAGCGTCTCGTTCGAGACGTACGGTCCGCTCGTGGTCGCGCAGCTCGACTGCGACAAGAACTCGCCGCACGGCCAGTGCGCCGCGGGAAGCTCCATCGGTCTCTCGCTCTCGAACCCGGTCCGCGCGAAGGACCTCGAGAAGGCGCTCTCCATCACGCCCCCCGTGCCGCTCCGGCCGTCCACCGAGGGCGAGGACGGCTTCACGACGTACGTCAGCCTCGGCGGGCCCTTCGCCGCCGGAAAGTCCTACACCCTGACCGTCGCGCAGGGGCTCACGGACAAGTACGGCCAGGCGCTCGCGGCGCCGAACGTTCAGCCGTTCACGATGGACGACTACTTTCCCCGCGCGGAGATCGGCGTCACCGGGGACACGCTCGCGTCCGCCCGGGCGAAGCCGATCCAGGTGGGGTCGATCAACCTCCCGACGTACGAGCTCCTCACCGCGTCCATCCGTCCAGAAGACTTGTCGGAGCTCTTCCGGTACAGGACCGGCGAGGAGCAGCGGAACTTCGTCGCGAAGCTCCCTCGCGCCAGGGTCCGGAGCGTGGCGTCACGCGCCGCGAAGAACACGGTGAGCCGGGAGTCCGTCGTTCCGCGGGACGTCCTCGGAGGGGAACACGGCGTCCTCGCCCTCGGCATCGACTACACGCCCGACTCGCGCGACTACCATTCGTTCGAGCCGTTCCGGCTACTAGAGGTGACGGATCTCGCGGTCTCCGCGAAGGTGTCGCGGTTCGGATCGCTCGTGTGGGTGACGAAGCTCGCGACGGGCGAGCCCGTCCAGGGCGCCACGGTGACGCTCGTCCTCCCCGGCTCCGCGAAGCAGCTCACGTACCGCACGGACCAGAGCGGTCTCGCCACGGTTCCGCAGAGCGACTTTTCGCCGAACCTCTACGAATCGGGCCCGGACCTCGACGCGTACTTCGTCGTTCGATCGGAGGACGACTGGACGTTCGAGCGCGTCATTTCACACCTCCCCGAGTGGGAGCTCTCCGTGCCGGTGGACCTCTCGGGGAACCAGCGCGCGTACGGCATGATCTTCACCGAGCGCGGCGTCTACCGGCCGGGGGACTCCGTCCGCTTCAAGGGCATCCTCCGGCAGGAGACGCCGACCGGGAACGCGACCATCGCCGGAGCGGACGAAGAGGTCGTCCTGAAGTCGCCCGACGGCGAAACGGTCAGCTCGCTCGCCGTGAAGACGAGCCGCTTCGGTACGTTCTCCGGCAGCTTCACGGTGCCGCTCACGGCCGCCCTCGGGAGTTTTCGCATCGAGGTGGAGACCGGGAACGGCGGCGCTTCCGAGAGCTTCGACGTCGCGGAGTACCGGCCGGCGGAGTTCAAGACCACGACGGAAACGGACCGCCCTTCCTACGTCCGCGGGGATCGCGCGACGTTCCTCGTCCACGGCGACTACCTGTTCGGCGCGCCGATGGCCGGCGCGTCGGTGCGGGCCACCGTGGCGCGTGGCTCGACGTACTACGCCGTCCCGGACTCGGACGGCTTCTCGACGGACGCTTCCGCGTACTACGCGGACCTCGACGCGAGCGCGCTCTCTTCCGCCGATCTCGCGACGGAGAACACGAAGCTCGACCCGAAGGGACTGTTTTCGCTCTCGAAGAAGCTGGACCTCCCCGGTCAGCGGGGCCCGGAGGTCGTTCGCCTGGACGCGGAGGTGACGGACGTCTCCCGCCAGTCGATCGCCGGGAGCACGTCGGCGATCGTGCACCCCGCGGAGTTCTACGTCGGGCTGGAAACGGGAGACGACTCCTTCGTCAGCGTCCCGGCGGACGTCCGCGTCGGAGCCGTCGCGTTCTCTCCCGAAGGCCGGCGGCTCCAGGGAAAGCCGGTCCACGTCGAGCTCGTGCAGCGGCGCTGGACGATCGCGCGCGAGACGCTCCCCGGCGGCGGCGAGCACGTCGTCTCCAAGGTCGTCGACAAGGTGGCCGGCTCCTGCGACGTCACGACGGCCGCCGAAGCGGCGCGCTGCGCCGTGCACCTCACCGAGGGCGGCTACTACGTCGCCGTCGCACGAGCGAAGGACTCGCGCGGCAACGTCGCCGTGTCCGCGTACGGCCTCTATGCGATGGGCGAGGGAAGGGCGGCCTTCGGCGACAACGACCGGGGTCAGGTCGATCTCGTCCCGAACAAGAAGCAGTACCAGGTGGGCGACGTCGCGAAGGTGCTCGTGAAGTCGCCGTTCGCGGAGGCGGAGGCGCTCGTCACGGTGGAGCGCGCCGGGGTGTACCACTCCGAGCGCGTGACGCTCCGGGGCCCGATGCCGACGGTCTCCGTGCCGGTGACGGAAGAGCTCCGGCCGAACGCGTTCGTCTCGGTGCACCTCCTCCGCGCCGGGAAGTCGAAGGCGAAGGGGGCGCCGTATCGCATCGGCTACGCGCCGCTCGTCATCGACGCCGAATCGCGGCGGCTTCGCGTCGCCGTCACGCCCCGGAAGAAGGAGGCGAGGCCGGGGGAGGAGATCACCGTCGATCTCGCCGTCCAGGCGCAAGGGAAGGCCCCGGGGCCCACGGAGCTCGCCGTCTACGCGGTCGACGAGGGCGTCCTCATGCTGAGCGGCTACCACACGCCGGATCCCGTCCCGGTGTTCACCGCGCCGCGCCCGCTCCAGGTCGCGACGCTCGAGACGCGGAGCTCGCTCGCGAAGATCTCGCTCGACGACTTCATGTCGTCCCTGGGCTCCGAGAAGGGCGCCGAGGGGGGCGGCGGCGGCGAGGGCGCGGCCCGGCGCGACTTCCGGACGACGGCGTTCTTCGAGCCGTCCGTCCTGACGGACGCTTCGGGACGCGCGACGGTGAAGTTCAAGCTGCCGGAGAGCCTCACCACGTTCCGGGTGATGGCGGTCGCGACCAGCGAGAGCGATCGGCACGGTTTCGGGCAGGCGAACGTCGTCACGAGCCGGCGGCTCATGGCGCGCCCGAACCTCCCGCGGTTCCTCCGCGCCGGAGACCGGATGCAGGCGGGAATCGTCGTCTCGTCCAAGGGACTTCAGGCGGGGAAGGTCGAGATCCACGCGACCGCGACGGGCCTCGTTCTCGAGGGACCCTCGGACCGGACGATCGAGCTCCCGAAGGACGGATCCGTCGAGGTGCGCTTCCCGTTCCGCGCCGAGACGGTGACCGACGCGAAGCTCCGCTTCGACGTCCGCGCCGGTGGAGAGAAGGACGCCGTCGAGGTCGTGCGACGCGTCGTCGCCCCGGGCACGCCGGAGACCGTCGCGCTCTACGGCTCGACGGAGGAGAGCGTCGCGGAAAAGCTCGGCGACTACTCCACGATCCGGACTGACACGGGGCGCCTCGACGTCTCCCTCGCGTCGAGCGCCCTCGTCGGCCTGGACGGCGCCGCCGCCCAGCTCGTGGAGTATCCGTACGCCTGCACCGAGCAGCTCTCGAGCCGCGTGCTCCCGCTGATCCCGTTGAAGGAACTCGCGACGGCCTTCGGGTTCGCGATGCCGAAGGACGCCGACGGCGTCGCGGGACGGGCCATCGCCGAGATCGTCGCTCGTCAGCACTACGACGGAGGCTTCCGCATGTGGCCCGAGTCGCCGGAGGCGACGCCGTGGGTCTCCGCGTACGCCACGTGGGTGCTCGACATGGCCGCGGCGCACGGCGCGAAGGTCCCGAAGAACGCGCGGGACCGGGCCCACGACTACATCCGGAGGTACCTCCAGAGCATCGACGGAGACCGGTTCCGGCTCGCGACGGCCGCGTTCATGCTGGACGTGCTCGCGGACGCCGGCATCCCCGACCCGGGCTACATGAGCCGCGTCTTCGAGCAGCGGAAGCTCCTCCCCGTGTTCGCGCGCGGGCTCCTCCTCCACGCGCTGGTCGTCGGGAAGGGCGCGCCTTCGGCCGTGACGGATCTCACGCGCGAGCTCTCCTCCGAGCTCCGCATCGCGAACGACGCGGCGTTCGTCGCGGAGAACGTCGGGGACGAGTACGCGGTGCTCCTCGACTCCGAGGCCCGGACCGGCGCGATGGTCCTCCGCGGCCTCCTCGCGGCGGACCCGAAGCTCGCCCTCGGCCCCCAGCTCGCGCGCGGCCTGCTCTCCCAGCGGCGGGAAGGCGCGTGGCGTTCGACGCAGGAATCGGCGTTCGCGCTCCTCGCGCTGGACGCGTACCGGAAGGCCCAGGAGAAGGGGAAGACCGATTTCACGGCGAAGGTCTGGCTCGGCGACGACCCGATTCACACGGCTCGCTTCGAGCACGGGCTCACGGTGGATCATTCGTTCTTCGACCTCGGCAAGCTGAAGTTCGAGGGTTCTCCCTCGCTCTCCTTCGAGAAGAAGGGCTCCGGGAAGCTCTTCTACGAGACGCGCCTCGAGTACGTCCGGAAGACGCTCCCCGCGACGTCGCTCGACCAGGGCTTCTACGTCCAGAAGGCGATGCGGGCCGTCACGCCCGAGACGCTCGCGAAGGAGCTCGGGCAGATCGAGGACGTCGGCACGACGAAGCTCCCCGCGGGCGGCCTCGTGCTCACGGATCTCGTCGTGGTGACGTCCGGGCCGCGCGACTACGTCGTGGTCGACGATCCGATCCCCGCCGGGCTCGAGGCCGTCGACACGTCGCTCGCGACGAGCGCGTCCTGGCTCGCCGAATCGGGTTCCACGAACACCGCGGACACGGCCTGCGACGAAGGCGACTGCGACTCGTATCGCGACGCGCTGTCCGCCGATCGGGCGTTCCTCTCGAGCTGGTACCGGCGCGAGGTGCGGGACGATCGCGTGCTCTTCTTCGTCGATCACATGGCGGCCGGCATGTACCACTACCGGTACCTCGCGCGCGCCACGACCTACGGCACGTTCGTCGTGCCGCCGACGAAGGCGGAGGAGATGTACACGCCGGAGACGTTCGGGCGCACGGCGGCGGAGACGGTGGTCGTGAAATGAAGCGCGCCCTCCGCATGCTCGGTCGCGCCGCCCTCGTCCTCGGGGTCGTGCTCGCCGCGTTCGTTCTGGCGCTGGTCCTGACGGCGCTCCGGACGCCGCTCCCGGCGCCGCTTTCGGAAGAACGGCAGTCGACGAGCGTGGAGATCGTGGATCGCGGCGGGGCGCTCGTGCGCGAGGTCCGGACCTCGGACCTCGCGCTCTCCCGTCCCGTGAAGCTCGAGGAGCTCGCGCCGAGCGTCGTGCCGGCGCTCCTCGCCGCGGAGGATGCGCGCTTCTTCCGTCACCCCGGGCTCGATCCGTTCGCGATGGCGCGCGCGTTCTTCCAGGCCGTCGTCCACCGCCGCATCGTCTCCGGCGCGAGCACCCTGACGCAGCAGCTCGCGCGGACCGTGTGGGAGCGACCGAAGACCGTGCGCGGGAAGCTCCAGGAGATGGCGCTCGCGCTCCGCATCGACGCCACGCTCCCGAAGCGGCGGATCCTCGCGGAGTACCTGAGCCGGGTCGAGTTCGGCCCGGGTCTCCGCGGCATCGACGCCGCGAGCCGGTACTACTTCGACAAGCCCGCCTCCGCGCTGGACCTCGCCGAGGCCGCGACCCTGGTCTCCATCCCGAGGGGACCGACGCTCTACGATCCGCGTCGCTCGCCCGTCCCGGTGACGCGCCGGCGGGATCGCGTCCTCGAGCGGATGCGCTCCGCGGGGCTCGCCGAGGACGCGGCCATCGAGCGCGCGCACGCGGAGACGGTCTCGCTCCACCGTCGGTTCGCCTCGGGCGGCGTCGAGCACCTCTCGCTCGGGCTCGCTCGCGGCACGATCCCGACGGGCCTCGGCGCGGTCGGGCCGCTCCGGCGAGTGGAAACGACGCTGGACGCCGCGCTCGAACGCGAGGTGGAGACGCTCGCGAAGCGCGCCATGGCCGACCTCGAGGGCGTGGACGCGACGGCGCTCGCCGCGATCGTCGTCGAGAACCGGACGGGCGAGGTGCTCGCGTACGTCGGTTCCCCGGACTACTTCGACGAGAAGGCGGGCGGCGCGAACGACGGCGTCCGGGCGCTGCGCCAGCCGGGCTCGACGCTGAAGCCGTTCGTCTACGGAGCGGCGATGGAGCGCCTCGGGCTCACCCCGGGCACGCTCCTCCCCGACGTGGAGCTCACGCTCGAGACGCCGGAGGGGCCGTATCGCCCGCGGAACTACGACGGGCGCTTCCACGGTCCGGTGCGCCTCCGGCACGCGCTCGCGAACTCGCTGAACGTCCCCGCCGTCGACACGGCGGAGCACGTCGGGCCGGGCACGGTGCTCGAGTTCCTGCATCGCGCCGGGATCCGGTCGCTCGACGCCTCGCCGACGCACTACGGCGCCGCGCTCGCGCTCGGAGACGGCGAGGTCCGGCTCGCCGAGCTCGCCGAGGCGTACGTCGCGCTCGCCCGGGGCGGGGAGCACGTGCCGCTCTCCGTCGTGCGGCGCGCGTGGACCGCGGACGGCCGACTGGTGTCGCGATCGGACGCGACGCCCGAGCGCGTCTTCGATCCGCGCACCGTCGCTCTCCTCACGGACGTGCTCTCGGACGACCACGCGCGCGCGAGCTCGTTCGGTCGCGACGGCGAGCTCGCGTTTCCGTTCCCCGTCGCCGCGAAGACCGGAACGTCCAAGGGCTATCGTGACAACTGGGCCGTCGGGTTCACGCGCGAGGTGACCGTCGCGGTCTGGGTCGGAAACTTCGACGGCTCGCCGATGACGGGCTCCACGGGTGTCACCGGCGCGGGTCCCCTCTTCCACGACGTCCTCGTCGCGGCGATGCGCGGCCGCGAACCGGCGCCGCTCGTGCCCCGCGCGGGCCTGGTGGAGGTCGAGGTGTGTTCCCTCTCGGGCGCTCTCCCCGGCAAGGGGTGCACGCACCGGACGCACGAGCTCTTTCGCGCGGGCACCGAGCCCCGAGCCCGGTGCGAGATGCACGTCACGCTTCGCGTGGACCCGAAGAACGGCCTCCTCGCCGGGCCCGGGTGCCCGGACGCGGTGGAACGGACCTTCGAGGTGTACGAGCCGCGGTTCTCCGCCTGGGCGGCGTCGGCGGGGCGACCGGCCGCCCCGACGGCGTCCTCGCCGAGATGCCCCGTGTCGAACGTGGCCGGGCCGCTCGCGCGCGTCGCGGCAGTGCGCTACCCGGAGCCGGGGCAGTCCTTCCTTCTGGACGGCGCCACGCGAGGCCATCAGGAGATCGTGTTCGCGGCGCGACCTTCGCCGTCGGGTGGGCCGGTGCGGTTCGTTCTCGACGGTCGTCCGCTGGCTCGGGTGGCGGCGCCCTACGAGCTTCCGTGGGTCCTCGTCCCGGGAAGGCACCGCCTCGAGGTCGAAAGCGACGGCACTCGAGGCGTGCCGGTCCTCTTCGAGGTGGCGGACGGACGCTGACAGATCTCGCCGAGCGCGGTAGGTAGTCGGAAATGCGCTTCCGCGCGCGCGGTCTCCGCGCCACGCTGCTCCTCTTCCTGTCAGTACTCGGTTCGTGCTTCGTCGCGCGTCCGGCGAGCGCGCTCACGCTCCAGGCACCGAGCGGCGGGGAAGCCTTCTCGCTCCCCGGGGACTCGATCGTGTGCGGCGTTCCCGGAGCCGGCTGGTCCTTCGATTCCCTGAAGAAGCGCCTTCGCCCCCCGCCGGATGCGGCGCACCGCGGGTCCACCATCGCCACGATCGCGCTGAGCTACGCCGCGTGCGGGACGTCCTCGGCGCAAGCCGTCACCCTCGTGGCGACGGGTCCGCTTCCCACGGTGGATCCGTCTTCCGTGACGCTCTTCCTCGACGCCGGGCGCCTGGAGGTCCGCGGAGAGGGGCTCGAAGGGGTCCGGTTCATGGTCGCCGCAGGAACCCGGTCGAGCACGGACGTCTGCCTCAACGTGACGAAGGACAAGGGGCGGGACTTCTGCGCCGTGAACGTGGATCGTTCGCTCCCCGCAGACCCGCTCCGCATCTCCGTGCACGTGATCCCGGACCACGGAAAGGCGGGAGTGGACGTCATCACGTACGACAAATCCGGAGACTCGCTCCCCGAAGAAGCGACGCGTCTTCCGCTCGCTCGACTCGTCCTCGGTCACGTATTCGGTCCCTCGAAGACCGTGGACGTCTCCACGGGCGAAGGGCGCGTGGAGCTCGTCCATCCGGAGGCCGTCGCGTCCGCGGAGTGCGGCATCGCGCGCTGCGACGCGACGGACGGGGGCGTGATCGTGAAATCGGTGCCGGTCCCGACGACGTCCATCCCCGTCAAGCTGAAGCTCCGGCCCCGCGTCTTCCTCGCACGCGGAGAGGCGCAGGACCCCGTCGTGGCGGACACGCTGACCGTCCTTCGCTGCGCGATATCCCTCGAGTCCGGCGCGCCCCTGCGGAACGCGGACGACACCCAGGTGCTCGTCCGGCTGGACCCTCGTTGCGGCAAGGACACGGATTCTCTCCGCTGGACGGCGTCGGGCGAGACGGCGGAGGTCCGCCGCGTCGAAACCCTCGACGACGGTCTGTACGTCCTCCTCTGGGTCGGTCGCGTCGTCACGGATCAGTTCACGCTCGTCGCTTCTCGAACGGAGGACGGCTCCGTGCTCGGGGTCGTGTCCGTCCGCACCGTCGAACCCCCACCGCTTCGCACCACGCTCACGCTGAAGGGTCTCGGAGAGATCGCGTTCATCCCCAAGAACCGGGACGCCGTGCTCTCCGTTTCCGCGACGTCGAGCGCGGGCGCGCTCGCGCCCATCGCCGTCCCCGGCGCATACACCGTGAAGACGGAGAAGGACGGCCCGCACATCCGCGGCGAGCCGACGTCGGGTGGCTACACCGCGCTCCGGTTCGCCTATCGCATCCCGAGCGTCCCCCAGGAGTTCGCGGGGACGAGCTTCGCCACCCTGGTCGAGCCCATCCAGCGGCCGATCCGGGACGCGAGCGTTCCGGCTCCCATCGGCGCGTCGAGCGTCGGCGACAAGCCCATCGTGGAGCTCTTCTGCAAGACGAAGAAAGGTCTCGAGCAGATCGCGCCGGGGACGTCCCCGCACATCCCGTTCTCGTCGAGGGACTCGTGCCGGCTCATGATTCACCGCGAACGGATCCCGGAGGACGCCGGTGAACAGCGTCTAGACATAGACATCTCCGTCACGACGCTCTCCGGCGAACGTCCCGAGGCGGCGGTCTCCCATCACCTCGTGCTCCGGCACGGGGACTCCACGGACCTCATCTGGATCCGCGGCGCCGACGCGCAGTTCGACCACATCAAGATCCGCGCGACGCAGGTCGTGGACGAGTCTCAGTACGAGGGCCGCGGCACGGCGAAGCTCTCGCTGCCGAGCGCGCAGTGGACGGTCGTCACGGAGGACGCGCGTTTCAAATTCTACGCGACCGCCGCCATCCCGACGGCGCTCTATCGTTTCTCGAACGACCCGCAGAACCTCGGCACGGGGCCCCTAGCGCTGAACTTCGGCGTGCTGTCTCGCCTCACCTGGCTGGATCACGACGGGCACGAGGGGCTCGTCGGTCTCGAGGGCGGCGTCATGGGCATGGGCCTCGCGACGGAGAAGGATCGTCAGATGGCGATCGTCGCGGGTCTCGGCGTCTCCGTCCCGCTCGGCAACGTGAACCAGCCGACGCAGGCCGCCGTGAACATCCACGCCTGGGCGGCCTACACCGTCGGCGATCACACCGGCCAGCTCACGGACACCGCCGGCAACGTGACGGGCACCGTGAAGCTGAACCCGTGGGCGTTCGTGTTCGGCCCGAGCATCACGATCGGCAACGTCGGCACGTTCCTCTGAATCACCGGCCGCGATCCGGGATCACGGCCGACGCTGGAGGCAGAAGGAAGGCAGGATGCCTCCCTTCGCGCGCTGAGGATTCGTCACATCTCAGCCGTCAATTCGCGCGGTTTCGAAGTGGGTAGATTCGGGGCTGCCCCACCCGGCATCCCGCAAGGCGGGCTGCCGACCGCCCCAAGCGTCCGTGCTCACCCGGCAGCCGGGTT
>DASZXK010000071.1:0-18259 GCA_035545855.1 Polyangiaceae bacterium | reverse complement strand
ACCCCACGACGCTCATCGTCGTCGCGTCGAGCTCGCCCGACGGGCAGCGAGTCGCCCCCGCGCTTGGTCCAGCCGTTTCACCGCTACCCGCGAGCACGACGAGCGCGCGCCGCTAGGCGCGGCAGGGGGAGAGGTCGCGCCTTCGGCGCGAGCCTCGGGGGACCAGGTCCCCCACAAACAAACCCCACGACGCTAAACGTCGTCGCGTCGAGCTCGCCCGAGGGCGCGGCAGGGGGCGATCTGCTCACCGAATGACGACGCGCTTCGTCACGGTGACCTTGTCCCCGCCGTACGGTGGGACCTTCGCCGATCGGAGCGCGGCCGCGATGCATCCGCCGGTGGCGGTGCCCGCGAAGGGCGGGCCTTCGATCGTCGCTCGGGTCGCACGGCCGGCGTTCGAGAACGTCACGTGAACCACGGCGACGCCGGAGGGATCGCCTTCCTTCCGGCACCCCGACGCCTGTTCCGCGGCGGCGCCGAGCGCGGCGGAGGCGGCGGATTTGTCGAAATCGCCTCCCATGTCCACCGCCGGCGCCGGGGCGGGGGCGGGCTTCTCCGCGGGGGCGGGTTTCTCCGCGGGGGCGGGGGCGGGCTTCTCCGCGGGGGTGGGCTTCTCCGCGGGCGGCGTCGCCGCGACGGCGGCGGGCTTCGCGGTCGGCTTCTCCAGGGGCGGCGCGGGAGCGGTTTCGACCACCGGGGTGGTCGCATGCGCCGCGGGCTTCTCGGGTTCCGTCGCGGGGGCCGCCGGAGCGGGTTCGGCGGGAGGGGTCGGTGCCGCCGTCGCCTGGGCGGTGGGTTCCGGCGCCGGAGCCGCGGTCTCGGGCGCCTGCGGTTCGGGCGCCGCGGTTCGGACGGATTCGGTGGCTTCCGCCGGAGGCTCGGTCTCGTGCTTCGTCCTCCCGAGACCGACCGCGACGGCGATGGCCGCAGCGGCCGCGACGAGGAGGATCGGGAACACGCTCTTCTGCGACTCGGCCCGGGCGGGCTTCGCGTCCGCGACCGGCGCCACGGCAGATGTCGGCGAGGGGCCTCGGCTCTTCGCCTCCGCCGTCGTGGCCGGCGCGGCGGGAGCCGCCGCTTCGGCCGCGGGCTTCGCCGTCGTCGCGGTCGCCGTCGGGACCGTGACGGAGTCTTCCTCCGCGACGGGGACGTCGCGCGAGCTGAGGGGCGGTCCCTCCGCGGCGAAGATCGGCTCGGTCGCGGGTTCGTCGGCGAACGCGGCGAGATCCACCGCAGGCGCGAGCAGTCCGCCCGTGAGCCCGCCTCCGCCGAGGTTCAGGATGTCCTCGTCCGCGCGCTCGTTCGCTGCCGGCTTCGGCGCGGGCGGCGCACCCGCCGTTCCGAGGAACGCCGTCTTGTTCGCGCTCGGCGCCGGCGGCGGCGCGCCGGGTGTTCCGAGGAACGCGGTCTTGTTTGCGCTCGGCGCGGGTGGCTTTCGCTTCGGCGCGGGCGGCGGCGGCTTCTTCGCCGGACCCAGAGTGCCGGACGAGAGCGCGGTCGCCTTCGCCACCGCTGGCGAAGGGCTCGGCTCGGGACGGCTCGGCTCCGGATCGACGCTGAGCGGCGCCGCTTCCTCGTCGTCGTTCCAGATGTTCTCCGCCCCGCGCTTCGAGGAGGGCACCGCCTTCTCCACCGGAGGCGCGTCGGGCGTCTTCCGCGGCGTCGCCGGTCTCGGCGCGGGTGCGGCGGCCTTCGCCGCGCCGAACTTCGCGCCGGCGAGCGGTGCCTTCGGGCCCCCCGCGGGTGCGCCCGCCGCGTCCTTCGGCGCGCCCGTGAACGAGAACGTCTTCGGTTCGGGCGGTTTCGGAAGGCCGTGCCGAGTCCGTCCCTTCCACGGCTCCGCGGTCTTTTTCGCATCCATGGCCGAGGGACCACCCGCCGGGACGGGGGCCATCGCCGGAGTGGGCGCGGTGTTCGCCGCCGCGGCTCCCGGTGCCGCGCTCGCGTCCGTTGCCGTGGAAAGTTTCTCCGCCACCGGCATTCGAACGGTCGCCGAGGCAGCGACTCCGGGCTGCGCCGGACTCGCGGCGCGCCCCTCCTTCGCGGGCTTCGCGGGTTCCTTCGTCATCGTCCGCGGAAGTCCGCGATTTCCCGTCACACCGCCTTCCGCCGGAGCGGCGAGGGCGGCGGGAGCGGCCGCGGTTTCGCCGGTCGATGCCAGCAGTCGTGCCAGGGAGGGAATGCTCCCGAGCGGCGCCCAGTCTTCCAGTCCCTCTCTCCAGACGATGGTGTCGCCGTCGATGGCGCCGAGGCGGAGCGCCTCCGCGATCTCCGGCGGCCGGAGCTCGCGATCGTCTTCGTCGCCGAAGCTCACCAGCCAGAGCAGACCTTCGTCGGGGCTCGCCGTGCTCGTCGTGGTCGACGGCTTCTGGGTGCTCTCTTCCGGCGTCACTTTGGCGGGTCCTTCCACGGCAAGGTACGTAGGATTAACACTCCTCCCGGAGCAGGGTAACCGTCCTCGAAACACCGGCGTTCGGCCTTCCGCCCCGGCCCACCCGCGGTGTCCTCACGTTTCGGAAGCGGGCCATTTCCGGTCTCGCCTGGAACGCCCCATCGTCATGTGGGACAGTGTGAGCCCTGAGTTTCCATCGCCTCGGCGCCTCGCTTCACGGCTGGGTCGTCGCGCGGGCCGGTGCGCGGTTCCGATCCCCGCCGGTAGGTAGTACTAAGAGCCTTTTCGAGATCCGGAAACATGGAGGAGCTCCCGCACCTCGGCCGCCCGATCCGCGTCGTCGGCCGCTACGCGCTCTACGGCAAGCTCGCCGCAGGCGGGATGGCCACCGTGCACTTCGGCCGTCTGCTCGGTCCGGCGGGGTTCTCGCGCACCGTCGCGATCAAGCGGCTCCACCCGCAGTTCGCGAAGGACCCCGAGTTCGTCGCGATGTTCCTCGACGAGGCGCGGCTCGCCGCCCGCATTCAGCACCCGAACGTCGTCGCGACGGTCGACGTGGTCGCCATGTCCGAGGAGCTCTTCCTCGTCATGGACTACATCCGGGGCGAGTCGTTCTCGCGCCTGCTCCGCACCTCCCGGAAGAAGCGCGTCGACGTTCCCCTCGGCATCGTCGCGAGCGTCGTCACCGGCATGCTCCACGGGCTCCACGCCGCCCACGAGGCGAAGGACGAACAGGGGCGTCCGCTCTCCGTCGTCCACCGGGACGTCTCGCCGCAGAACGTCCTGGTCGGCGCGGACGGCGTCGCACGCGTGCTGGACTTCGGCGTCGCGAAAGCCGCGGCCCGCATCCAGGTCACTCGCGACGGCCAGATGAAGGGCAAGCTCTGCTACATGGCGCCGGAGCAGCTGAAGGGGCTCGGCGTGGATCGGCGGACGGACGTCTTCGCCGCCGGCATCGTGCTCTGGGAGGCGCTCACCGGGCGCCGCCTCTTCGACGCGGAGGAGCCGCAGGAGGTCCTCCGGATGATCACGACGGAGGAGATCCCGCCGCCGAGCGCCGTCGTGCCGTCCATCCCGCGGGGCGTGGACGCCGTGGTCATGAAGGCCCTGACGCGCGAGCTCGACAAGCGGTACCAGACGGCGAGAGAGTTCGCGATCGCGCTCGAGGACGTGACGCACATCGCCTCCGGGCGCGAGGTGGGCGAGTGGGTCGAGCGAGTCGCCGGAGACACGCTGCAGCACCGTGAGCAGGCGGTCGCGGAGATCGAGGCGGTGTCTTCGGTGAGCGACGTGAGCTCGCCGAGCGGGCTCCTCCCGCCCGGGTACAGGAACACGCTGGTCGGGCAGCCCCCGCCGCCGGTTCAGGCCTCCGCTCCGGCGGCGGCGAGCGAGTGGGAAGAGGGCCCGACCCGGATCTTCGATTCGTCCGCGGACGTCGCCGCGGGGCTCGACAAGGCGACTCGCGTCCAGGTCCCGAATCCGCGCGCCTCTTCTCCCGAGCTCGGGCGAGCCGCCCCGCCGGTGCCGAAGGCGGCCCGCGTTCCCGATCGCCGCCCGAAGCCCCCGCCCGCGGAGCCGCGGATGTTCCCGCCCGCCGACGAGCCTCGGATGTTCCCGCCTCCGGACGAGCCACGGATGTTCCCGCCTCCGGACGAGCCGAGAGCGAGCGCTCCTCCGAAGCTTCCGCCCCGCGCGTCGACGCGTCCGCCCTTGCCGCCTCGTGCCTCGGTGAAGCCGCAGGCGCCGGCGCGCGTTCCTTCTTCGCCTGCCGCGCCCCCGCGCGCGTCGTCTCCGCCCGCGCGGCTCCCGACGCCCCCGCCGAGCGGTCACGGCCGGATGGACGTCGCCGTGCTCCGCGCTTCCGCGGTTCCGCCCGTTCCGGCAGCCGCCGGTGCGCCCGCGTCCAGTCGTCGCCCCGCGGCATCGGCGTCGCCGTCCCGGGTGTCGAATCCGCCGCCCCTCCCGCCCGCGTCGCGGGCGTCCCATGCGCCGCCGCTCCCGCCGCTGTCGCGCACGTCGAATCCGCCGCCGCTCCCGCCGTCCGCGCAGTTCGACGACGAGAACGAGACGACCATCGCGCGCGATGCCTCGTCCTTCGACGACCCGAGCGAGAAGACGATCGCGCGGGACGGCGGGGGGTTCGACGACGAGAACGAGAAGACGATCGTGAAGGACGGCGCCGACGCCGTCGCGGCGATCGCTGCGGGGCTCTCCGGTCGCGTCAAGCCGGACGCGCTGGCGCCCGCGTGGGACGACGACGGCGAGAAAACGACTCTCCACGAGAAGGAAGGCGCCGACGAGCTCGTGAGCGCCGCTCAGCAGCTCACCGATCCGTCGATACGGCGGCGGGATCTTCCGGCTCCGCGCCCGGCCGCCGGCGCGCCCGCGGCGCCGTCGCCCACGATCGTGCTCACCGAGCACACCAGCCCCGCGATGCTCCGGCAGCGTCCGGGCCCGATGAAGATCGCCTCCACTTGGCTGTTCGCGAGCCCGCAGGCGCGCGCGCGCCGCCTGGGTCTGGTCGCGGGGATCGCGGGGCTCCTGATCGGCGTCGCCCTGTTCGCGGCTCGCGGCGGGCGACCGGACGCGCCGCCTCCCGTCGCCGAGGAGAAGATCGAGAAGAAGGCGCCCGTCGCCGCAGCGGCCCCGCCGACACCCCGACATGAAGAGCCGCGAGGGGTCGATCCGTCGGAGCTCCCGCCGGCCGAACCCGAGGAACCGCACGAGGCCCACGCGTCGCACGCCTCGAGCGGAAGCACGCCGAAGACGCACGCGGCGGACGCGCTCCGACCGTCGCCCGCTCCCGCCCAGCCCCTCGCGAAGGCGGTGGCCGCCGCGCCGGAGAAGCCCGTCGCCGCGGCGCCCGCGGAGCCCGCTCCCGCGCCGGCTCCGGTCGCCGTCGCGCTGCCCCAGGACGACGTCGACGACAGTCCGTACGCGAAGCCGTCTGCGGCCGCGCCGAAGCCCGTCGCGAAGGCGGACCCGCCGCCGGAGAAGCCGGCCGCGGCCGCTCCCGTCGCGGCGAAGGCGCCCGCGAAGCCTGCCGGGCCGTGCGCGGAGCCGTTCACGATCGACGACAAGGGCATCAAGCGCATCAAGCCCGAGTGCCTGTGACGCGCTCCGCGAGCGCCCGAGGGACGGCGTCGCGCGGGCGGACCGACGTCGCCCGCGAGCATTCCACCTTCGCGCCGGAAGGACCTCAGCGCGGACCGCGCGGAACGATGGCGGCGAGGTGCCGCCCTCCCACCTTGCCGTCCCTCCGGAAGGAGTAGAAGAGCTCGGGCTCGTCGTGGGTGCAGCCGGGAACCAGGTCGATGGAGTCCTCCCGGAGCCCCAGACGTTCGAGCTTTCGCCGCGCGATGCGCGCGAGGCTCACGTGCGGCTTCGGTCCGTGCTGTCGCTCGACGGCGTCGGCGTCGGGTTCGAGCGCGCCGAGCGTCCCGGCGACGTCCTCCGACACCTCGAACGCCCGCACGCCGATGTGCGGACCGATCGCCGCCACCAGTGCTCCTCGGTCGCCCGCGAGCTCGCGGAGCGCCGCGACGCCGCTCTCGACGACTCCGGCGACGAGGCCGCGCCAGCCGGCGTGGATCGCGACGGCCGCGCCGCTCTTCGAGTCCCCGACGAGGATCGGCACGCAGTCCGCGATGCGCACGGCGACGGCGATCTCCGGATCCGACGAAGCGATCGCGTCGCCCTCCCGATGGAGAGTCGCGGTCCGATCGTCCGCGCGCGTCACCACGTAAACGGCCGCGCCGTGGACCTGTGACAGGAAATGGACGGCGCCGACCGGGACGGAAAGCGCACGTGCGGCGAGCGCGAGGTTCCGCTCGACGTTCTCCTTCGTGTCCCCGACCGCGATCGAAAAATTCAGCGAAGCGTACGGCCCACCGGACACCCCGCCGCGCCGCGTGAAGAAGGCGTGCCGAAAACCGTTCCGCGTGAGGACCGGACTCGTTCGAAAATCCGGGAAAGTCTCGTCCATTCGCGGGGGTCCAATCCAGGTCGGACGCTCGTAGTCTACCCGCAAGTCTGGTATCTCTGCGAGCGTGACAGAGGCCCGCGGGAGCGATCCCTTCATCGGCCGCGAAATCCTCGGAGGGGAGTTTCGCATCCTCCAGCGGATCGGCACCGGGGGCATGGGCTCCGTCTACAAGGCGGAACAGCCCGAGATGAGCCGGATGGTGGCCATCAAGATCCTCCATCCGAAGCTCACGAACCGGCAGGACCTCGTCGCGAGGTTCCGGCGCGAAGCGCGCGCCATGGCGCAGCTCAGCCACCCGAACACCGTCAAGGTGTTCAACTACGGCGAGCTCGACGACGGCTCGCTCTACATCGTGATGGAGTTCCTGGAGGGCCGGAACCTGAATCGCGCCGTGAAGCGCGAGGGCCCGATGACGGTCGATCGGGCCATCCCGATCCTCATCCAGGTGTGCGGGGCGCTCCAGGAAGCGCACCAGATGGGCATCATCCACCGGGATCTGAAGCCGGAGAACATCTTCCTCTCGAAGCAGATGGGGATGGACGAGTACCCGAAGGTGCTCGACTTCGGTCTCGCGAAGGTCACGGAGCAACAGATGCGACCGGGCTCCGTGAACCTCACGCAGGAGGGGATGGTCTTCGGCACGCCGGAGTTCATGTCCCCGGAGCAGGCGCAGGGGCAGACGCTCGAGGCGACGAGCGACATCTACTCGCTCGCCGTCATCCTGTACGAAGCCCTCACGGGCAAGCTCCCGTTCGACGCGCGGAGCCCGATGGAGTTCATCCAGAAGCACGTGGTGGATCCGCCCATTCCGCTCTCCGAGCGCGTGCCGGGGCTGAAGTTCCCGAAGGGCCTGGACGACGTGATCGGCAAGGCCCTCGAGAAGGAACCCGGCCGGCGCTACCAGAGCGCGATCGAGTTCGCTGCGGCGCTCCGCCCCTTCGCCGGCGAATCGGCCGCGCTGGTCGACGGCATCTTCCACCTCACGCCCGCGCCGCCGAGCACGGCCGTGGTCTCGAGCAAGGCCTCGGCCGTGGCCGCCCAGAAGGTCTCGGGGCCGAGCGTCACGCTGCTCGCGACGGTCGCCGTCGTGTGCCTGGTCTTCGGCGTCGTCCTCGCCGTCGCCATCATGAAGATCCTTGGCCACTGAGAACGGCAGGAAATCCCCGGGGGCATGGGTCCCCGGGCGGCCGGGGTCCGATCCCGGTCGGGGCCCGGCGATGACGCCGCTCCGTCGCGCTCTCGTCATCGCTGCCGTCGCTCTCTCCGCGACGACGCTCGGCGTGGCGATCACCGTCGCGGCGCTCGTCGCGCATTTCTCGGAGGGCCTCCCGGAAGTCGAGCAGCTGAAGCGAGGGTACGACCCGCCGCAGGTGACGCGGATCCTCGCGCGGGACGGGACGACGCTCGCGGACGTGTTCACGGAGCGCCGCACGGTGATCCCGTTCGCCGAGATCCCCGACCACGCGAAGCTCGCCTTCCTGGCGGCGGAGGACGCGAGCTTCTACGAGCACCAGGGTCTGAACTACTTCGGCATGCTGCGGGCTCTCGCCGCGAACCTCCGCGCCGGCGGAACGCGCCAGGGCGGAAGCACCATCACGCAGCAGGTCGTGAAGAACGTGCTCCTGGATCCGGAGCGCACGGTCCGTCGCAAGATTCGCGAGACGATCCTCGCCCGGAAGCTCGAGCAGTCCCTCTCCAAGGACGAGATCCTGAATCTCTACCTGAACCACATCTACCTCGGCCACGGCCGCTACGGCATCGAGGAGGCGGCGCGTTACTACTTCGGGAAGAAGGCGAAGGCGCTCGAGCTCGCGGAGTCCGCGCTCCTCGCCGGGCTGGTCGCGTCGCCCGAGCGGTTTTCCCCGAGGAAGAGCCCGGAGCGCGCGCTCGAACGCCGCAAGTACGTCCTCTCGCAGATGCTCGCGAAGGGGTTCGTCACCCAGGCCCTCCACGACGAGGTCGAGGCGACTCCGCTCCGGCTCGCGCCGGCCGCGGACACCGAGAGCGAGCTCGCGCCGGAGGCCGTCGACGCGGCGAAGGCCGTGCTGGACGTCGCGGTGGGCCCTGCCGCCCACCACGGCGGCTTCGAGATCGCGACGACGATCGATCCCACCCTCCAGGCCGCGGCGCGAAAGGCCGTGCGGGAGAACCTGGACGCCTACGCGCGTCGTCACGGCCTCGAGCCGCCCTACACCCGGAAGACGAAGACGCCGTGGGGGAAGCCGTTCGCGGGCAAGCCCGCGCCGTTTCACGTGGCAACCGGGGTGGTCGATTCAATCGACGACAAGACGGGGACCATCGACGTTCGAGTGGGGGACACCGTCGGGCGCGTGTTCCTTTCCCAGGAGAGCCGCTACAACCCCGGGGGGCTCCCGCCGTCGAAGTTCACCGAGCCGGGCGCGCTCCTCCGGGTCAGCGTCCGGACGCTCCCCGAGCCGCCGGAGAAGGCGGAGCTCAAGCTCGAGCTCGGGCCGGAATCCGCCCTCGTCGCGCTCGACGTCCGGACGCGGGAGGTGCTCGCCCTCGTCGGGAGCTACGAGGCGATCCCCGGCGCGCTCGATCGCGCCCTCGCGGCGCACCGGCAGCCGGGCTCGTCGTTCAAGCCGTTCGTCTACGGTTACGCGCTCCACGCGCGCCGCGTCACGCCGGCGACCGTACTCGAGGTCCCGGTGAACCCGAAGAACCCGAACGACGAGCGGACGCACCTGGAGAGCGTCCGGGACGGCATCGCGAAGAGCGACAACGCGGTCGCCGTGCGACTCCTACGCGACTCGGGCGCGGCCAACGTCGCGGCGTGGGCTCACGCCGCCGGCATCGAATCCAGGCTCGGCACGGACGAGTCGCTCGCGCTCGGGGCGTACGAGGTGACGCCGCTCGAGCTCACGAGCGCCTTCGCGACGTTCGCGAGCGGTGGAGAGGTCCGGCCGTACGTGCTCGTGACCAGGATCGCGCACAGCGGGGGCGGCGGGCTGGTCGATCTGCCGAAGCTCCCGCCCGCTCGCCGCGCGATGGAGCCGGAAGAGGCGTATCTCGTGACGAGCCTCCTCCGGAGCGTGGTCCTCTACGGTACGGCGAAGCGCGCGTCGTCGCTCGGGCGTCCGCTCGCCGGAAAGACGGGGACGACGAACGCCGCCAGGGACGCCTGGTTCGTCGGATACTCGACGGACATCGTCTGCGGCGTGTGGGTCGGCTACGACGACACGCTTCCGCTCGGCGGCGCGGAGTCCGGCGCCGTCTCCGCGCTCCCGGCCTGGATGTCGTTCATGAAGGCGGCGCACGAAGGGCGGGCCCCGACGGAATTCTCGCGGCCGCCGGGGATCGTCACTGCCCGCATCGATCCGGCGACCGGGCTCCTCGCGCGCGACCCGGACTCGGCCATCGAAGAGGAGTTCCTCGACGGCACCGTGCCCACGGACGTCTCGCCCGAACCCGACGCCGGGACGAAGCCTTCGGCGCCGAAGCCCGCGTCCGGGCCTCGGGGCGACGCGGGCGTCCCGGTCGACGAACCGCCGCCGTTCTGACCGAATGGCGCTACGCTCCGCGTTCGTACGAACCCTCAGCGGAAGGACGTTCCATGACCCAGAGATGGACGGTGACACCCCGGGCGAAGGTCCCCGCCGGTGTGGGTCCGAAGTTCCCGCACGTCGTCGTGCTCTTCGGGGCGACGGGAGATCTTTCTCGCCGGAAGCTCATCCCGGGGCTGTTCCACCTCGCCGCGGCAGGGTTCATCCCGAGCTGCCGGATCGTCGGCGTCTCCCTCGACGACATCGACGTGGAGGCCTTTCGCGCCATCGCGCGCGGCTCGCTCGACGAGTTCTCGACTCGCAAGTGCTCCGAGTCGGACTGGCGCGTCTTCGCGGAATCGCTCGACTACGTGCCGCTCGGGGCGGGGCCGGCGCCGCTCTCGGCCGCCGTGGAGCGGGCCGAGAAGGCGTTCGGCGAGGAGTGCCGGAGGCTCCACTACCTGAGCGTGCCGCCCGACGCGGCGCTCTCCGCGGTGCGGATGCTCGGTCAGGCGAATCTCGTGGAGCGCTCCCGGATCGTGATGGAGAAGCCCTTCGGCATCGATCTGAAGAGCGCGGTCGTGCTGAACGGGAAGCTCCACGAGACGTTTCGTGAAGATCAGATCTTTCGCATCGATCACTTCCTCGGCAAGGAGCCGGCGCAGAACATCCTCGCGTTCCGGTTCGCGAACGGCCTGTTCGAGCCGATCTGGAACCGGAACTTCATCGACCACGTGCAGATCGACGTTCCCGAGACGCTCGGGCTCGGCCGGCGCTCCGCCTTCTACGAGACCGTCGGCGCGTTCCGGGACATGGTGGTGACGCACCTCTTCCAGATCCTCGCGTTCATGGCGATGGAACCGCCGACCTCGCTCGAACCGAGCCCGATCAGCGAGGAGAAGAACAAGGTGTTCCGGAGCATGCTCCCGATCCAGCCGACGGACGTGGTCCGCGGGCAATACACCGGCTACCGGGAGGAGAACGGCGTCAGTCGCGAGTCCGACACGGAGACGTTCATCGCCCTGAAGTGCTTCATCGACAACTGGCGATGGGCCGGCGTGCCGTTCTTTCTCCGCACCGGCAAGAGGTTGGCGGAAGGACAGCGAATCATCTCGATCGCCTTCCGCGAACCGCCGAAGAGCATGTTCCCCGCGAACTCGGGCGTCGGGGCGCAGGGGCCCGATCACCTGACGTTCGATCTCGCGGACGCATCGAAGATGTCGCTCTCGTTCTACGGCAAGCGCCCGGGACCCGGCATGCGCCTCGACAAGCTGAGCCTCCAGTTCGCCATGCACGACACCGGGCTCATGGGAGAGGTCCTCGAGGCGTACGAGCGGCTCATCCTCGACGCGATGCGGGGCGATCACACGCTCTTCACCACCGCGGAGGGCATCGAACGGCTGTGGGAGAAGTCCGCGCTCCTCCTCGAGTCGCCGCCCCCGGTCCGTCCGTACGCGCCCGGTTCCTGGGGACCGAACGTGATTCATCAGCTCATCGCGCCCCACGCCTGGCGGCTTCCGTTCGAGCGCGCCTGGCGCGCGCCGAATCCGACGAGCGGCTGACGCCGCGCTGGCAGCGCCCGGGGTGCGACGAAACGTCGCAGTGCTCGCGCCGCCGCGGTCGTCGCTGCGACGAAACGTCGCACCCTGCTGACGCGCTCTTCTCGCGGCGGCGTCGATTTGTCGCAGGTGGAGATCGCTTTCGGTCCGCTAGAGAGAATTCACCGACCGCTTCGCGCGAGGGGGCGCACTGCGATCTTCGCGGACGCTCCTCGCGCTCGTTCGACGCCATGGGCCAATCGCCTTCCAGAGACCTCGTCTCCGCCGCGCTCGCGGGGCTCCTCGGCATCGGGCTCGCGGCGGGCTGCGACTCCACGCCCGCGCACACGGCGGACAGCAGCGGTCCATCGTCGGGAGGCGCTCCCGCGGAGGACGCGGGTGTCTTCTCGCGCGTCGTCTCGACGAAGCCGATCACGTTCGACGAGTTCTCGAAGCTCTGCGAGGACCGTGGCGGCTTTGTCACCACGAGCGCCAGTTGCGCGACGTCGAACCTGTGTCGCGGTCTCTCCTTCATGACGGAAGGCAACGTCCTCACGGAACACTCGTGCAAGGGGCAGAGCAACTGCTCCGGGATGAGCTGCGTGGATCTCCCGAAGGGGTCCGGCCTCACGGGGCAGGAGATCTACGAATCGGGGCCCTGCAGCGGCTGCCACAACGACGCCGTGTCCGGTCCGTCGAAATACATCGTGTTCGTCCGCCCCGGGGACTCGGAGGCCGCCGCGCTCCAGACGTTCCGTGCCTCCTCCGATCTCCGGCTCGAGTCCATCGTCGCCTTCGGCACGCAGGGGGTGAGCCCCGAGGGCATTCAGTTCTCGAACATGCCGTCCTTCCGCGAGAAGTACTCCCGGAAGGAGATCGAGAGCGTCGTCCAGTATCTCCGCGGCCTCGAGGCACACACGAAGGTCTACGACCTTCCCTACGGGGAGGGGAGCTCCGACGGCGGCGCCCCGGTGCATCCGGAGACGGACGCGGGCGCTCCGCCTGACTCGAATCCGGACGCCGGCGCAGGCCCTCCCGACTCGGGCCCGCCTCCGCCTCCGCCGCCTCCGCCGCCTGCGGACGCGGGCGCCACCTGCCGCGCCATCGCGGACGCGTGCACCACCATCGATCCCGGTGTCGGTCCCGTGCACGATTGCGTCGCGCTCGAGGCCGCGGGGGACGCCGCCGCGTGCAGCGCCCAGTACGAGGGCTGCCGCTCCCTCTGCGGCGCCTCCATCTGCGTGCGCCTCGGGAGCGTCTGCCACGACGTGGATCCCGGTTCCGGTCCGATCCACGACTGCCACGTCGGGGGGCACGCGGGGATCGCAGACTGGTGCTTCGACAACGCCGTGAGCTGCTTCGACCTCTGTGCGGCCGCGGCCGCGGGTCTCTGAGCCTTCACGCGCCGGCTCTCTTGGGGTCCTGCGCTCGTCCGTTCACGCCAACAGTAACCGGGAGAAACTGGAAATGAGAAACGTCACGAAGTCTGCCCTTGCGGTCGCGGCCTGCCTTTCGGCACCCGCCATCGCCTCCGCCCACATCTCCGTCGCCGGACCCGCGTTCGCGAACGCGACGTTCGAGGCGTCCTTCTCGGTCGGACACGGCTGTGAGGATCCCGCGAATCCGACGGGTCCGATGCTGGACACGATGAGCGTCACCATAGACATCCCCGCGGGCGTCACGAGCGTGCGCGCCGTCGACTCCACGCTCGGACGCGCGGTCTCCCAGCTTTCGAGCGGCGCGATCACGTCGATCACGTGGTCGAAGAACCAGTCGGACCTCCTCTCGGCGGACATCGATTTCTATCGCCTGCCCGTCCGCATGAAGCTTCCGAACACGCCGTTTTCCACCGTCTACTTCCACGCGCACCAGATCTGCCTGGACGCGAGCTCGAATCCCGTCCACGTCGAGTGGGTCGGCGAGGGCCAGACCACGGCGCTGCCCGACGGCGCGCCGCCGCCCGAGCCCGCTCCGTCCCTCGTGCTCCTCCCGGCGCGCACGCCCGGCTGGAACAAGTACACCGTGCCCGTCGACTTCACGAACCTCGCCGTCTTCAACGACGCGGAGATCGTGTGGTCGGGGAACGCCGCGTACAGCGTGAACCCGAACTACAAGGCGCTCATCGGCGTCGAGCCGAACAGCTCTCTGCTCACCACGATCTCGGCCGGTAGCGAGATCTGGGTGAAGTACTGAGCGGGACGAGCGCCATGCGAATCGTCATCATTTCACTCGCGCTCTCCGCCGGCCTCGGGCTCGCGGCGTGCTCGGGCGACGACGGAAATCCGTCGAACTCCTCTCCCGGCACGGGCGGCTCGGAGAGCGGCGCGGGCGGCGCCTCGGGCGGCAGCAGCAGCGGCGGTCGCGGAAACGGCGGCGCGTCGGCGGGCGGCGCGTCGGCAGGCGGTACCTCGGCGGGTGGCGCATCCTCCGGTGGCACGTCGTCGGGTGGCGCGTCGCCGGACGCGGGGAGCGGCGGAGGCAGCACCGTCGACGGCGGCTCCCCCGACGGCAGCGTCCCCGGCGCCGACGGCGGGGACGGCGGAGCGCTTCTCCAGCTCCCGCGCCCCATCGCGCTTCCGCGTCCGCCGAACGGTCGCCTCCCGGCGGATCTGTTCCCGCCCGTGCTCTGACGCGGCGAAAAAAGAGAGGCTCCCGTCCCCGGAGCGGGCGGGAGCCTCGACCTGAAGTACCGTACGTCCCGTGACGGGGTCGAACGCACGAGGACACGGGTGGCTGCTGGTCGCGTTCGTCGTGGCGAGCGTGAACGCTTGCGGCTCCAGCGACGCTTCGAAGGGCGGCGCCCGAGGCGCGGGGGGCAACGCCGGCTCTCCCGGCGCGGGCGGCGCGCTCGCGTCGGGTGGCGGCGCCGGGGAGAGCGGCGAAAGCGGCGGATCGCCGTCGAGTGGCGGCGCCGGCGCGTCGAGTGGCGGCGCCTCGAGTGACGGCGGGGCGGGCGCTCCGGCGAGCGGTGGCGAGTCCTCCGACGCCGGCGCGGGCGGGCACCGCTCCGTCGACGGCGGCGACGCCGCCACGGATTCCGGCGACGCGGTTCCCGGGGAGACGACGTGCCGCACGCTGCCGGCGCTCACCGGCGCCGTGTGTACGGCGACCCCGGGCACGTCCGGCGGCCTTCTCGTGACGGGCACCGTGCTCGGGCCGGACGGCATCCTCCGGGGAGGCGAGGTGCTCTCGGACGCCCGCGGGATCATCACGTGCGTCGGGTGCGACTGTCGCTCGAAGGATCCGGACGCGTCCGTCGTCACGTGCCCGAACGGCGTCGTGTCGCCGGGCCTCATCAACACGCACGATCACGTCCAGTTCTCCCAGAACCCACCGCACGTGGACACCGGCGAGCGCTACGAGCAAAGACAGGACTTCCGTCTCGGGCTCCGCCAGCACACGCAGATCTCGTACTCCGGGAATGCCACGGCGGACCAGATCCACTGGGCCGAGCTCCGGTTCGTCCTGGGCGGCGCGACGTCCACCGTGGGGCAGGGAACGGCCCTCGGCCTGCTCCGGAACCTGGACAAGACGGACCAGGAAGGGCTCGCGCAGACTCCGGTCGTGTACGACACCTTCCCGCTCGACGACGGGAACGGTCCCGAGCTCTCGACCGGTTGCGGCTACGGCCCGAATGAGCGGACGGCGGCGTCGCTCGACCCGCTCGACGCCTTCGAGGGCCACGTCGCCGAGGGCATCGACGACACGTCCCGAAACGAGTTCACGTGCCTCGCCGGCGCGGACGCGTCGCACGACCTCCTCGGACCGAAGACCGCATTCATCCACGGCGCCGCGCTGCTCCCGGACGACTACCGGAAGATGGCGGAGAGCGGGACGAAGCTCGTCTGGTCGCCGCGCTCGAACCTCGCGCTCTACGGGGACACGGCCCGCGTCACGGTCGCGGCGAGGGAAGGCGTCCTCCTCGCCCTCGGCAGCGACTGGCTCCCGACCGGCAGCATGAACCTCCTCCGCGAGCTCCGCTGCGCGGACGACCTGAACCGGACGTACCTCGGCCGCTTCTTCTCGGACCGGGATCTCTGGAAGATGGTGACGGTGAACGCCGCCGTCGTGACCGCGACGGACGACGTCCTCGGCGCTCTCGCGCCGCACCACCTGGCGGACCTCGCCGTGTTCGACGCGCGCGTGCACCCGGACTACCGCGCCGTCGTCGCGGCGAATCCGGCGGACGTCACGCTCGTCGTCCGCGCGGGGAAGGTGCTCCACGGCGACCTCGCGCTCGTGACGGCGCTCTCGCCGGACGGCTGCGACGAGATGGACGTCTGCGGGTCGAAGAAGGCCGCGTGCCTCGATTCCGAGATCGGAAAGACCCTCGCGGAGCTCGCGATCGCGGCGCCCGGCCTCTACGAGCTCTTCTCCTGCGGCGATCCGCCCGACGAGCCCACGTGCGTCCCCGCTCGATCGGACGCGACGCGCGGCGCCGTCTACGACGGCGCCGTCACCCCCACGGACTCGGACGGGGACGGTGTTCCGGACGACCAGGACTCGTGTCCGAACGTGTTCGACCCGCCGCGTCCCCTCGATCAGGGCGCTCCCGCGGACGCCGACGCGGACGGGATCGGCGACGCCTGCGATCCGTGCCCGCTCGACGCGAGCGCGAGCTGCACCGCGCCGGACCCGCTCGACGTCGATCGCGACGGCGTTCCATCGCCGGGCGACGATTGCCCCGCCGTCGCGAACGCCGGTCAGGAAGACGCGGACGGGGACGGGAAGGGAGACGCCTGCGACGCCTGCCCCGCGCGCGAGAACCCGGGGAACCTCCCGTGCCCGGCCACGGTGTACGAGGTGAAGAGCGGCGTGACCCCGACGGGGAGCGCCGTGTGGCTCTCGAACCTCGCCGTCACGGGGCGGCTCCCGTCCGGGTATTTCGCGGAAGCGCTTCCGGGCGACGCCGGATACCAGGGCTCGGACTACTCCGGCGTCTTCGTGTTCCAGCCGGGCAACACCGTGGCCGTCGGTGACCGCATTGAAGTGACCAGCGGAGTGGTCGCTTCCTACTTCGGCGAGATCCAGCTCTCGCCGTCCACGACGCGGGTCGTTTCTCCCGGCGCCGTGTCGTCCGTCGACCCGGTGATCGTCCTCCCCGCGGACGTCGCGACCGGCGGGAACCGGGCCACGGCGCTCGAGGGCGTCCTCGTCGCGGTGGAGAACGTGACGGTGACCGACGCGAATCCGCCCCTCGGCGCCGGTGACGTCGCGCCGAGCCACGAGTTCGTCGCGAGCGGCGTTCGCGTGAACGACTTCCTCTACCTCGCGACCCCGTTCCCGACGGTCGGCGCCGCGTTTTCGCGCATCACGGGCGTCCTCCATCACCGGAACGGAGATTCGAAGATCGAGCCGCGGAGCGCTGCGGATCTCGTTCCCTGACGCCGTTCACCTCGCCTGGAAGGTTCTCGTCGGGATGCACCGTTCGCGAGCCTTGGCGCCGCCGGGTATTCGATTGGTGGCTTCGGGATAGCGCCCGACCGTTCCGTATCTGGTAACCAAGCGACCATCCGGTCGAACACGTCAGGGCCGGAACTACCGCGCACAGCGCGCTTCGGGAGAATTCCATGACCGCACGTCGTCACCTCGGCAGACTGATCCTCTTGGGCTCCGCGGCACTCGCAGGGTGCAGCAGCTCGGACAAGACGCCCGCCACTGGCGGTATCAACGGAGGCGACGGCGGCGGCAGCGGCGGCAGCGGCGGGGGCGGGAACGGAACGCCGCTCGTCCACTGCGACCTGAAGACGGAGTCGAGCGCCGCGCCGGTGATCGACTCCTGCAGCGCCGTCACGACGCCCACGGGCACCGAGGTGACGCTCGGCAAGTACGGCGCGAAGATGGACGCGAACGTCGGCGTGGGCTTCGAGAACACGGATCCGAAGGACGACGCGACGTGCCCGGGATTCGCGGCGCTCTTCAAGGAGGACCCGGCGCAGACGGCGCAGCTCCTCGACACGGGCCCCCAGCCCTGCACGACGACGGACCCCAATACCGGTAACTGCCTCAACTACCAGCTCTACTCCGTCTACCGGCCCGCCAACTGGCCGGAGGGCAAGATCCCGGTGCTCTCCTGGGGCAACGGCACGTGCGCGCAGCCGGAGGGCTACGGCACTCTTCTCCGGTACATCGCGTCGAACGGCTTCTTCGTCGTCGCCGCAAACTCCCGCGAGGTCGGGACGGGCGCGGAGCTCCGCCACGCGATCGACTTCGCCGCCGCCGCGAACGAGGACCCCGCGAGCCCGTACTACGGTCACCTGGACCTCACGAAGGTGGGCGTCATGGGCCACTCGCAGGGCTCCGCCGCTGCCGCCGCTGCAGCCGCGGACGACCGCGTCTCCGCCGCGATCCTGTTCAACGCCGGCGACAACGCGCCGAAGCCGTACCTCGCGATCTCCGGCGAGCTCGACATCACGAGCTACACGGCAGACGTCATGAAGACGGCGATCGACGCGGCGCCGAAGGCCGCGTACCTCTTCTATTACAACCCCGCCGGGAGCGACGCCGACACCATCAAGGGCCATCTCGTCCTCATGCTCACCCCCGAGCGCGTCGCGGCCGCCGCGACCGACTGGTGGAAGATGATGTTCCTCGACGACGCGGCGGCGAAAGCGTCCTTCGTCGGCGACTCCTGCGGCCTCTGCGGCCACTCCGGCGACTACGACTACGGCCAGCACGGGCTCTAGTCGGCGCGACGACGTTTCGCGTCGTGGGGTTTGGTTTGTGGGGGACCTCGTCCCCCGAGGATTCCCTGCGGTCCTCGGGCTACGCCCTGCGGGCCTCGGGAACCTCTCCCCCTGCCGCGCCCGATAGGGCGCGCGCTCGCCGGGCGCGCGGGGGG
>DASZXK010000070.1:0-56590 GCA_035545855.1 Polyangiaceae bacterium | reverse complement strand
ACAAAACCCACGGCGCCAATCGTCGTTCGTCCAGAAGCCCGAGGACCGCAAGGAAAGCCTCGGGGACAAGGTCCCCCACAAACAAACCCCACGACGCCCCCCGCCGTCATTCCCTGACGAGCCTCATCGGGACTCTGTCGTCGCCGTTCGCCCGGACGGCGTGAGCAGCGCGATCCCGGTCATCACGACGATACCCACCGCGAACCCCAACAAAATAGGACGCCCCAGGCTTCTCCACCGCGTATCCATGCCACACACCCAAGCATGACTCATGCCACGACGATAGGTGGAAAATGCCGTAAAAATGGCCTCGTCCGATGTGCCATGTGCCAACTCCCCTGCCGAGTGTGACCGATTCCGCACAGTGAGGCCGGGTCCGGCAGGTCAGGAACGAGACGGCGCATGTATGCTCGCGCCCGCCTGGATGCCGACCGACGAGGAGCTCATGGCAGCGTACGTGCGCGGGGACCAGTCCGCGTTCCGGAAGCTCTTCGAGCGACACTCGCCCGCGCTGCTCCGCGTGATGCGCCATCAGCTCCGGCGCCCGGAAGACGCGCGCGACCTCGTGCAGCAGACGTTCTTGCACCTTCACCGGAGCCGCGCCGACTTTCGCGAAGGAGCGCTGCTCAAACCGTGGCTCTTCACGATCGCGATGAACCTGAAGCGCGAGTACTTCCGCCGGAGCGGTCGGAAGCCCGAGTCCCCGCTCGATCTCCAGGGCGCGGCCGAGCCCGCCGTCGCGCCCAGGGGTCAGGAACAGAGCGACGCGAGGGACGAGGTCGTCTTCGCGCTTCGCAAGCTTCCGGAAGACCAGAGAGAGGTCATCGCCCTCCACTGGCTCGGTGGGGTCCCGCTGCCGGAGGTGGCCGAGATGGTCGGCGCGAGCCTCAGCGCCGTGAAGGTGCGGGCGCATCGGGGATACGCCGCCATGCGCCGCGCCCTCGGCGCCGATTTCGGTAACCCGGAGGAGGCATGATCCGTAGTCCCTCGGTGGAGCCTTCGGACACCTGCCTGGAAGTGAGCGAAATCCGCTCCCGGGGAGGCGCTTTGTCCGAGGCTGCCCGTGCCCACGCCGAAACCTGCCCGATCTGTCGGGCCGGCGCGGAAGCGCCTTCGGGCGAGGGTCTCGACCTGTTCGACGGCGTGCTCGCCGAGGTGCAGGCGGAACGCGGGCTCACCGCGACGCTCCGGAGCCTGCCGACGGGACTCCGGCTCGGGGTCGCGGCCCTCTTCGTGGTCCTCGCCGCGGGCGTCGTGATCGTCGCCGCGCCGCGGTGGCACCACGCCGAGGTTCCCGTCGCGCGCGTCGCGCTCGTCGTGAGCGTCCTCCTGTCGCTGCTCGCCGTCGCACTCCGTCTCGCGCTCCGCCCCTTGCAGGCGCCCGCGCCGGCGCCGAGCGTCGGGATGCTCGGGTTCCTCCTGGGAGCGCTCGCGCCGGTCGTGTTCGCGCTCCTGCCCGTCGGCGGACCGGCCGTCTCCGAGCCACCCGGCGTCTCTCCGGGGCGCGCGATCGCCTGGTGCTTCGGGGCCGGCGCCATCGTCGGGGGACTCGCGGTCGCGCTCCTGCGCGCGCTCGATCGCGGCGCTCACGGGTCGAGCGGGGCGGCTCTCCTCGCAGCGACCGCCGGAGGGCTCGTCGCGAACACGGTGCTGGAGCTCCACTGCGCCATCACGGACCGGACGCACCTGCTCCTCGCTCACGCCGGCGTCGCGCTCGCCATCGTGCTCGTCTACGGGATCCTGTTCCGCCCGCGTCCGCGGTAAGTGACCGCTCGCAGCGGCCGGTGATCAACGCAGCTTCGTCGTGATGCCTGCGCGCATTTCGTGCGGCGCGCTAGCGCGGCCGGTTCCCGAAGGACGCCTTCGCCGCCGTCTCGGGCGGAACGCTCCGCGCGCCGGGCCACTTCGCTTTCGGGAGCGGGAACGCGGGGTGCGCGAAGAGGAAGCCCTGCACGTATTCTGCGCCCGTGTCCTTCACGGCCGCAAACTCGTCGATCGTCTCGATGCCCTCTGCCACGACGATGGCGCCGAGCTCCTTGCAGAGCTCCACGACCTTGCGCACGAGCGTCTGCTGGCGCTTGCTCTGATCGAGCCCCGTGATGAGCGCGCGATCGAGCTTCACCACGTGCGGCTCCAGATCGATGACTCGCTTCAGGTTCGAGTGCCCGGCGCCGAGATCGTCCACTGCCAGGAACACGCCGCCGCGCGCGCTCATCTCGCGGAGCACGCTGCGGCAGAGGTCGTAGTGGGTGAACGCCGCGCTCTCCGTGATCTCGATGAACACGTGATGGTCGTGGAGATAGAGCGGATCGTCGGGGCGCACGAGCCACCGGGCGGAGAGCTCGTCCGGGTGGACGTTCACGAAGAGCGGGTAGCCGGCGCCGCGCTCGAAGGTGACCTCGCGGATGAGGCGCCCCAGACGGCCGCACCCGTCTTCACCGGAGGCGTGAGAAAACAGCACCGCTGGATTCGTGTATTCGGGCCACTTGCAGCGCGTCAGCGCCTCGTACGCGAAGATGCGACGCGTCTCGACCTCGACGATGGGCTGGAAGACCACGTCCAGATCCTGTCGGGTGAGGCCGCGAACGCTCGGACCCTCGGCGACTTTTTCCTGCGCGCGCCGCGCCTCCTCGAGTGCGTCCGTACCGGAGTACGTCCACCGCTTGGGTCGTGAGCTCGTCATCCTGCGATCCGGCGAAAGCCAGAACGAAAGATTCTACCACGGCCCCGCCACCCGCCGGTCTCTTTCCGAGCGCAAGGGCCTGAAAACGCGCGCATCCTCCACCGCTGCCGCTGCCACTACCCGAGCAAGCGGGCGCAAGTCTCGGCACTCGCTCGCGTCTGGCGGGCGTGGGGGTTGGTTGATAGTTTCTCGTGAGGCGACGGATTCGACGAGGTTTTCGGTGTCGCGCGCCGCGTAAACGCGAGCACGTGGGAGGTTTCGACGATGACGACGTCCGAGTCAGCTTCCAGTCCGGCTGCCGCGCCGAGCACGCCGAGCGCCGCGGGGACGCCGAGCGGCAGGAGACTTCGCGTCGCGGTGGTCGGCGCAGGGCCGGCGGGCTTCTACACGGTCGAGGCGCTCGTGAAGCAGAAGGAGCGACCGGCGTCCGTGGATCTCTTCGAGCGACTGCCCGCACCGTACGGCCTCGTGCGGTACGGCGTCGCGCCGGATCACCAGAAGATCAAGAGCGTGACCGTCGCGTACGACAAGCTCGGCGCGCGCCCGGACGTCCGCTACTTCGGCAACGTCTCCATAGGGCACGGCGCGATCTCCGTGGAAGACCTGTTCGACCACTACGACCACGTCGTCTTCACCGTCGGGTGCGAGACGGATCGCCGCCTCGGCATCCCGGGCGAGGACCTCGAGGGCTCTCACGCGGCGACCAGCTTCGTCGCCTGGTACAACGGCCACCCGGATTTCGCGGACTATCGTGCCGATCTGCGAACGGAGCGCGCCGCCATCGTCGGCATCGGCGACGTCGCGATGGACCTCTCGCGTCTCCTCGTTCGCCCGTACGCGGACCTCCGTCGCACGGACATGGCGAATGCCGCGCTCGCCGCCTTCGCGGAGAGCCGCGTCCGGGAGATCGTCGTGCTCGCGCGGCGCGGTCCCGCGCAGGCGGCGTTCGCCGCGAAGGAGCTCGAGGACATCGTGGAGCTTCCCGGCGTCCACGTCTCCGTGGACCGAGAGCACGTCCGGGCGGATCTGGCCGCGTGCGAGGCCGATCACCAGACGCCGCACCACGGCCTCCTGAAGCGGAAACTGGAGTTTCTCGCGCACCTCGCCGAGAAGGAGCCGAAGCCCGGGGACAAGCGGGTCGTCCTCCGGTTCTTCGCGTCGCCCGTCCGCCTCCACGGCGAGGCGGGCCGCGTGACCGGCATCGAGATCGAGCGGAACCAGCTCGTCACGGACGAGCGAGGCCGGACGTCCGCGCGGGGGACGGGCGTGTTCGAGACGCTGCCCGTCGGGCTCGTGTTTCGCTCGGTGGGGTATCGAGGCGTGCCGATCCCCGGGCTTCCGTTCGACGACGGCGCCGGAATCGTTCCGAACGCCGACGGTCGCGTCCTCCGGAACGGACATCCTTGGCCGAACGTGTACGTCGCGGGCTGGATCAAGCGCGGCCCCTCGGGAGTCATCGGAACGAACAAGAGCGACGCCGCACACACCGTCCAGAAGATGCTGGAGGACGCCCCCGCGCTCGACGGGACGCCCGAGAAATCCGGAGAGGGGATCGTCGACGTACTGCGTGAGCGGGGGATCCATTTCGTCACCTATCCGGACTGGAAGGCACTCGACGCGATCGAGGTCGAGCGCGGGAAGGCCTCGGGCAAGGTGCGGGAGAAGCTCGTTCGCGTTCCGGAGATGCTGGGCGCGCTCGGGCCGCGGTAGGCGCCGGGCCGGCGGTTGGTGTAGCCTTCCGCGCTGGCGATGAAAGCGTCCAAGAGTCACCGGTTCTCCGCCCTCGTGCTCGTGGCGGCGCTCGCTGCACCGAGCGTCCACGCTCAGACCAACGGGGACAAGGCCGCCGCCGAAGCCCTGTTCCAGGCCGGGCGAGACCTGATGGGGCAAGGCAAGTTCTCGGAAGCGTGCGGCAAGTTCGAGGCGAGCCAGCGCCTCGACGCGGGCCTCGGCACGCTCCTCTACCTCGCCGACTGCTACGAGAAGGCGAACATGCTCGCGAGCTCGTGGGCGACCTTCCACGAAGCGGAATCGATCGCGATGGGCCGAAGCGACGCTTCCCGCGCCGAGATCGCCCGGCAGCGCGCGAGCGCCCTCGAACCCAGGCTCTCGAAGCTCTGGATCAAGGTGAAGGACGGCAACCCTTCGGACATCGCCGTGATGCGGGACGGACAGCCCGTGCCGCGCGAATCGTGGGGAATCGCCCTGCCGACGGATGCCGGCGATCACACGATCGAGGCGAAGGCGGCCGGCCACAAGCCGTGGTCGGCGAAGGTCGTGGTCGTCGGCGAGGCGTCGAACGTGCCCGTGGAGGTGCCGCTCCTCGAGGTCGCGCCCGAAGAACCGAAACCGGCGCCCGCTCCCGCGGCGGCGCCCGCCGATCGTGGTGCCGAGACGTCCTCGTGGAGCTCCCAGAAGACGGTCGGGCTCGTCGTGGGCGGCGTCGGGGTCGTCGGGCTCGGCCTCTCGACGCTGTTCACGCTGAAGGCGAAGAGCAAGAACGACGACTCCAAGGCGAACGGCCACTGTCCGAATGACCCCAACGTGTGCGACGCGGACGGCACCGCGCTCCGGAAGGACGCCATCAGCGCCGCGAAGGTGGCGACGGCGTTCGGAATCGCGGGCGGCGTGTTCCTCGCGGGCGGCGTGGTCCTGTTCCTCACGGCGCCTTCCGGCGAAAAGCCGAAGACGGCGAGACCTGCGCTCGAGTTCCACGGCGGGCCCTCCGTCGCCGCGGTGACGCTGAAGGGGAGCTTCTGATGTCGAAACGTGCCTTCCTTCGAGCCCTCGCGATCCTGCCGCTGCTCTCGGCATGCACCGGCATCCTCGGGATCGAGCAAGCGACCCACGACCCGGCGCTCGACGAGCCACGTGGCGGCGGCGGTCAGCCGGGGGACTCCGGCGGGGCGCCGAAGACGCCCTGCGAGGAGTATTGCGCCACGGCGCTCCGGAACTGCGCCGGGGCGAACTCCCTCTACGCCTCGAGCGACGCCTGTCTCGCCGTGTGCAACACGTTCCCGGCAGGGACGGCGGGCGCCGACAGCGGGAACTCGCTCGCGTGCCGCATGAAGTACGCGAAGCTCGCGGGCACGGTCGGGGAGCTCGACATCAACTGCCCCGCAGCCGGCCCCGGCGGAGACGGCGTGTGCGGGACGAACTGCGAGGGGTTCTGCACGATCGCGCTCGCGGCTTGCCCGACGTCGACGGTCGTGAACGTGGACTCGTGCGCCGGCCTCTGCGCGCGCCTCCCGGACCAGGGCGGTTACGACGCATCCATCCAGAAGGGGAACAGCGTCCAGTGTCGCCTCTATCACGCGAGCGCGGCGACGCTCGATCCGGTGGTGCACTGTCCCCACGTCGCCGGCGTCGGACCGTGCTCGGCGACGTCGACGCCGTGAACCGACTCAGAGCGGGATCGTCACGTACCCGCGAATGCCCCAGAGGAAATCCCAGTTGAGCGGCGGCGTGCTCGCCTTCTCGCCCTGCTCGGATCTCGTCTTGAAGTAGAAGAACGTCGCGCCGCCGCCGTTGGCGACGGCGGAGAGCAGCACCGTCGGCTTCGTGGGAAGCACCGCCCACAGGTAGCCGAACGACACGTCCCCCTGCACGTAACCGATGAGCCACTGCGGCGGACGGAGGCCGGACTGCTTGCCGTCACTCGGCAGGAGCTCGTTCAGCGTGAGGTCCTTCAGGAGCCGCACCTCGCCGAGGCCGACCTGCGCGGCGGCGTTGAAGATGAACCAGTTCGGACGCCCCGGGAGCTCGGCGCCGAGGGCAAGCCCCGCGCCGCGGAACGTGGAATCGAACAGCACCGAGTCGAGCACGCTGTCCCCGACCGTCACCTGGTACGGCTTCGAGTACTGGATCGCGCCGACGCCCACGTAGAACGGCGGGAACGGCACCTCGCCCCGGTTCGAGTCGATCGTCGCGGACGTGTCGCTGCTCTGGTCGTACCGAACCGCGAGCACCAGGGTCTCGAAGCCCGAGATCATGCTCAGGCGATTCGTCGTCTCCGGGATGGTCGCGAGGTCCGTGTCGGGGGACGTGTCGTACGGCACGATCCGCACGGGCCGGTTCGGCGTCGCCCGGGTCTGGAACGCGCGCGTCTCGTACCGGATCACGGGCTCCCACGCCTTCGTGATCGGGATGCCGACCATGCCGAGGAGCCAGGCCGCCTTGCCGTACTTGTCGCCGACGTCGGCGACCACGGACGCGCCCTGATGACGCGGGCCCGCGAGCCCGTTCGACTCGTAATAGCCGCGATGGATCTTGATGAGGCTCGCGATCGTCGCGCTCATCTCGATGGACCACGTAAACTGCGTGGTCGTACGCACGTCGACCGTCGGGTACTGCGCTGGGATCCACCCACGAAGGCCTCCGCCGAGGGTCGGATCCAGCTTGAAGCGCGGCCCGAAGATGCGCTGCGGAAGACTCGGGCCGGGAGGAGGAGGCGGATCCGCCGGCGCGGGCTCGAAGTTCATCGGCGCCCCCGAGCTCGGCGGGGGTGCCGCGCGACGGGGCGGTGGCCGGCGAGGAGGCGCGGGTGGCGGCCGGCGGGGAGGCGGCGGTCGCGCGGGCGGGGGCGCGGGTGGAGTCGGATTGCCCTCGAGGCCCGTCTTCACGTGGTTCCGGACTGCATCCTTGACGGACTCGGCGCGGGCGGTCCCGACCAGAACGACCGAGAAGAGGGCCGCTCCGAGTGGAAGTCCGAGTTGCCGGGACGACCCCAAAACCGGACGATTATACACAGCGGAGACGTCTGTTACCGTGGCGAGCTCCGTGATCGACCTTCGCCTGGGAGTCTTCGCGCTCGCGCTCCCGCTCCCGTGTGCGCTTCTCCCCGCGCTGTCCTGTGGTGGCGGGGCCGCTGGCGGTCGCCCCCTGTCTCACGCCATGATGGAGAGCGCGAGCTGCGGCGACGTCGCGGGCTGCTCGACCCGGTGCAATGAGGACGGTGACGCGCCGAGCTGTCACGCCGTCGGGGTGATGTACGAGACCGGCACCGGCGCCCCTCAGGACTACGGGAAGGCGAAGGACTTCTACGCGCGGTCCTGCGAACGAGGAGACGCCCGCGGGTGCAACGACCTGGGCGTCCTCTACGAGATCGGTCTCGGGTCGGCCCCGGACTACGCCCATGCCGCCACGCTGTATGCTCGAGCGTGCACCGGCGGGGACGCCGAGGGATGCGCGAACCTCGCTCTCCGCTACGACGAGGGGGTCGGCGTTCCGAAGGACACCGTGCGCGCGCGGGACCTACGGCGAAACGCGTGTCGTCTCGGAGTCCAGCATGCGTGCCGCTCGGACGAATGAGGCCGTCACGCCGCAGCGCACAAAAGACAAAATGATATTGCCCCGACCTGCTCCTGAACGAATCTTGCGGCCGGTTGGAATTGGAGCAGGCCGGGGTTATCAGGTAAGTCGCGCGACCCCCCGGGGATGCTGAAGGTCTTCGAAGAAAAATTCGAAAGCCGTAGATCCCGGCATCGGCCCGTCCGTCGGAACCGGGATGGCGTTCTTCCGCAGCGCACTTTTCCAGAGAATCGCACTCCTGGGGCTGGTCGGAGCTGCAGTGATCTCCTTCGGTACGGAGAGCGACGCTCGCCCTCCGGACCGGGCTGGCGGCTACTCGGTCGCCCTGGAAGACGAGGACGGTGCCCCGCTCCGCACCTTCCGACGGAACGGCACGACCTTCGTCCTCGGCTACGAGGGCGACCGGTACGAGATCCGGCTGGACAACGACACCGATCGCCGCGTCGAAGCCGTGGTCACGGTCGACGGCCGAGACGCAATCTCCGGCGAGCTGGGCGACTACACCCGGCGCGGGTACATCGTTCCGGCGCACGGCACGATCCGCGTGGACGGATTCCGCCGGAGCCTGGATCGCACGGCGGCGTTCCGGTTCTCGGCGCCGTCCTCCAGTTACTCGGCGCGGATGGGGACGCCCGAGAACGTCGGCGTGATCGGTGTCGCGTTCTTCCCCGAGCGACGGATCGTGCGCCGTCCACCGCCGAGGTGGTGGTCGTGGGAGGACGCGAAACGCGACGAGGCGGGAGACCTGCCCCATCGGAGGGAGCGGAGCGACCGGTCCGGGGACCTCGGCACGAGCTGGGGCGAGAAGCGCCCGGCGCCGCCGGCACCTGCCGCGTCTGGAGGGGGCGCCGGGCGGGCGAGCGCCGGGGCCCAGGCGAGCGAATCGCGGCGGGCGCCCGCCAGGAAGTCCGCCGACGGATCGTACGGCTACGACGACGGCCGCGAGGAGAACCGCCTCGGAACCGAGTACGGCGAGTCGACGTACAGCCCGGTCACGGAAGTGTCCTTCGTTCGCGAAAACTCGTCCGTTCCGTCCGTCGTGCTCTCCGTGCGATACGACGACGAACAGGGCCTGGAAGCCCGCGGCATCGACGTCTTTCCCCGGCCCTACTGGCCCGAGCGAGAGCGAGGGCCGGGCGACTTCAGCTCGCCGGATCCCTTCCCGCAACACCGATTCGCGCCACCCCCACCCTGACGGGTTTATAGTGGGGGGATGCCTGCGAAGGACGGGAAGTTCTCGCCCGAGGCGGCGGGGGTGCTCCTGGAGGCGATCGCGTCCACCGCGGACGCGGGCGGCATCGGACTCGTCGCGACCCGCGTGGGCGATCCGCCCGAGGTCCTCTTCGCCAACACGGGTCTCGGGCGGCTCCTCGGCTACGAGCTCGACGAGCTCCTCGGGATACGGGTGTGGGACCACTTCGACACCGCGACGCGAGTGACCCTGAAGGAAATGCGACGTCGCGCGGACGAAGGCGCGCCGCTCGAGGCACGCTTCGAGATCCAGGCGCTCCACAAGAACGGCTCCCGGGTTCCCCTGGAGGTGGTGAGCCACCGCGCGATCGTCGACGGCCAGCCGACGAGCGTCACCTTCCTCTACGACATCACGACGCGGAAGCGCGCCGCCGAGGCGCTCGCGGCGTCCGAGGCCCGGTTTCGCACGGTCGTGGAATCGGCTCCCGACGGCGTCGCCATCCTCCGGGGCCCCACGGTCGTGTACCTGAACGGGACCGCCGCGGAGATGCTCGGCTACGACCGACCGGGTGACGGCGTCGGAAAGCCGATCGCCGACATGCTCCACCCCGAGGACGCGCCGCGGGCGGCGGCGCGGATCGGGGAGCTGTTCCGCACGGGCGTCCGGCATGCGGACCCTGCCGAGTACCGCTCCCGGAGGATCGACGGGCGCGAGATCACCGTCGAGATCTCGAGCATCCCGATCGAGTACGAGGGCGGCCCCGCCGTCCTCGCGTTCGCCCGCGACATCACCGAGCGGAAGGCCATGCAGGAGAAGATGGTCCAGGCCGATCGTCTGGCGGCCGTCGGGACGCTCGCCGCGGGCATCGCTCACGAGATCAACAATCCCCTCGCCTACGTGCTCCTCGGGCTCCAGTACCTCGAGCGGGAGCTCCCCCGGGCCGCGAAGGATCCCGTCCGGCTCGAGGAAGCTCTCGCGCGGCTCCGCGAGGTGCGGGGCGGGGCCGAACGCGTCGGAAGCATCGTGCGGGACTTGAAGACGTTCGCGCGCGCGGACGAGGTGGCCCGCGGTCCGGTGGACCTCCGCGCGGCCCTCGAAGCGGCGCTGAAGATCGCCGACAACGAGGTGCGCCATCGCGCCGCGCTCGTGCGCGACTACGAGGACGGCCTGCCCGCGGTGGACGCGAACGCGGCGCGCCTGGAGCAGGTGTTCCTGAACCTGCTCGTGAACGCGGCGCACGCCGTCTCGGACCGGGACCCGGCGACGAACGAGCTCCGCGTCGTCCTGCGCCGGGGAGGGCCGGGGCGCGTGATCGCGGAGGTCACGGACAACGGCACGGGCATCGCGCCGGAGATCCTCGCGCGGGTGTTCGACCCGTTCTTCACGACGAAGCCCATCGGAGTGGGGACCGGACTCGGCCTCCCCATCTGCCGCAGCATCGTGGAGGGCTTCGGCGGAACCATGACGCTCGAGAGCACGCCCGGCGTCGGGACCACCGTCCGCATCGACCTCCCGACGCACGCGCGTGAGGCGGCGACGGAGACGCGGGAGCCGACGCGACGCTCGTCGCGACCGCCGAAGACCCGCGGGCGCATCCTCGTCGTGGACGACGAGCCGCTGGTCGCGCAGCTGCTCCACCGGATGCTCCAGAGCGCGCACGACGTCTCCATCGCGACGAGCGGCGCCGAGGCGCTGGCGGCCATCGAGCGAACCACGTTCGACGCCATCGTCTGCGACGTCATGATGCCCGGAATCACCGGGATGGACCTCTACGCGACGCTCTCCGTCCGCAACGAGGAGACGGCGAAGCGCATGGTTTTCATGACCGGCGGCGCGTTCGTCCCTCGCGTCGCGGAGTTCCTCGCGTCCGTGCCGAACCCGAAGCTCGAGAAGCCGTTCGAGCTCGGCGCGCTCTCACTGGCGCTCCAGCGCGTCATCGAGCGCTGAAGGCCAGGGCGGAGGGAGCGAGGAGTCCGGGATCGACTTGTAGTCTTTCCGATCCTTGAGCGCCCGGGTCGCGGCGAAGACCGCCTCCGGAGAATCCAGCGACCGGTCCGGCATGGCCGCGGCGACACGCGCTCGAAGCGCCGGCGAATCCCCGCGAAGGAAGGGGTTCGTGCGCCGCTCGAGCCCGATGGTGCTCGGCACCGTGCAGCCGCCCGCGTCCCGACGAGCGCGGCTCCAGCCGATCCGTCTCGCGAGGTCCGGGTTCTCGGGCTCGAGGCTCCACGCGAAGCGGAGGTTGTCGAGCGTGTACTCGTGCGCGCAGAAGACGCGCGTCTCGGGCGGGAGCGCCGCGAGCCGCGCGAGGCTCCGGTGCATCTTCTCGGGCGGACCGTCGAAGAGGTAGCCGCAGCCCGCGCCGAACATCGTGTCCCCGACGAAGGCTCCGCCGTCGAAGACGTAGGAGACGTGGCCGTCGATGTGGCCCTCCGTGAGGAGCACCTTCGCCGTCACGCCCGCGAACGTCACCGTGTCCCCCTCGTCCACTCGCTCTCCGATGCCGGGGACGTCCTTCGCGGCCTTCTTCGAGCCCACGACGCGGATCTTCCCGAGGAGGCCGCGGCGCTCGAGGTCCCGGTTGATGCCCACGTGGTCGCCGTGCGTGTGCGTGTTCAAGATCGTCGTGAACCGGAAGCCGCGTTCCGCCGCGAGCGCGAGCACGCCCTCCGCGTCCGGACCGTCCACCGCGGCGGCTTCCCCGTCTGCCGCGACGAGCAACCAGACGAGGTTGTCCGTCGCGGCCGGGAGCTGGTGCACGGTGAGCCGCCCCCCCGCGATGGGGAACGGCGCGTTCGGGCGGCTCACGACGTGTGTCACGTCTTGTCCCCGCCGAGGTGCTTCTGGATCGTCTTCATCACGGCGTTGGCTGCGGCGCCCATGAACTCCGGCGTGTTCTCCGTCACCCAGTCGATCGAATTCTGCCGGCCCGCGTTCGCCTCGTTGAACTTCGGTAGCACGTGCCGCGCGAAGAGCTCGTAGGACTTCTTCGTCGCGTCGAAGTCCGCCCAGTTGTGCGCGAGCTGCAGGAACGCCCCGAAGTGCCCCTGCTTCTTCTCGAGCCGCTCGATCTGCTGGATCGCGTCGTCCGGCGTTCCGACGACGGCGCGGCCGGACCGGACGATGCGATCGACCAGATCCCCTTCCCCCTCGAAGTCTTGCTTCGCCGTGAGCGGACTGATGCGCTGGAAGTACTCCGCCCACTTGTGGAGGCCGTACTTCACGTTCTCCCGGGCCTTCTCCCGCGTCTCGGCGACGTGCATCGGGCCGACGAGCCGGAGCCGGCTCGGGTCCATCTTCTCGCCGCGCTTCGCCGCCTGTTCGTTCGCGACGCGCCAGTTCACGTCCAGAGCGTCGTAGCCGCCCGCGATGGTCGCCGCGACGCAGAGCATGCCGAGACCGTACTTGCCCGCCGCGCTCCCGCCGGACGGCGTGATGGAGCTCGCGACGGCGACCTCCGGCATGGGCCAGGTGTACGGGCGGAGCTGGCAGCGGGCGTTCTTGAGCTCGAACCACTCAGTCTTCTGCGTGACGGTCTCGCCGCGGAAGAGCCGGAGGATGACGTCGAGGGACTCGAGCATCCGATCCCGCTGCTTCTCGACCTCGATGCCGAGCATGAACGCGTCCGACGGGAGGAGGCCCGGGCCCACGCCGAACATCACGCGGCCCCGCGTCATGTGGTCGAGCTGGATGATGCGATCGGCGACCATCAGCGGGTGGTGGTACGGCAAGCTGACGACGCCGGTCCCGAGACGGATGCGTTCCGTCCGCGCCGCCGCGGCCGCGATGAAGAGCTCGGGGGACGCGATGATCTCGAAGCCGCCCGAGTGGTGCTCTCCGATCCAGGCCTCGTCGTAGCCCAGGCGATCCAGGAACTCGACGAGCTCGAGGTCCCGCGCGAGCGCGAGCGTCGGATCTTCGTCCAGCGGGTGGAACGGGGCGAGGAAGATTCCGGTGCGGAGCTTGAAAGGACGCATCGCGGGTGACTTTCCCCGAAACATTCGGTCGAGGGAAGGCCGTTGACGGTCGTCCGCCACCGGGCGACTACTACGGGGGCATGACGACGCCCACGAGTGCCGAGAGCCGCGAGTCGGATCAGTGCCTCACGTGCTACGGCACCGGGGAGATCGTCACCGAGGGCGGCGCGTCGATCTGCCCGGATTGCCTCGGACATCAGCGCGCGCCGCGCGGAACGGTGATGGAGTGGCGGCTCCGCGATCTCGAGCGCGCCCACGCGAGTCACACGACCGGGTGCTCCGGGGACGTCGCCTGGCTCGTCCACGAGCTCCGGCGGCACCGGGAGGCGCTGGTGGAAATCCTGACGCTCTGTCAGGAACAGGAAGGGGACGAGCCCCGCGCCGTCGCCGAGATCCGGCACCTCTCGAACGAGGCCCTCGGGCTCTACCGCGTAGAGAAGGCGTGAAGGGCCGTTCAGGGCGGTTTACGCCGGGCCGGGCGGGTCTCCGTGCCGGCCGCGAGGGAACGACCGGACGCGCCAAGAAAATGCCGACCGCCGGAGCCTTTCGAAGGTACTGGCCGGGTGGCCGCGTCTTGTCTACACTCAGACCCGCGATCGGCCGTCCGGAGGCTCTCTCTTCATGTATGCCCGCGCTTCTCTGATTCGGGGCGGCGGCCTTTGCGCTCTCACTCTGTCGCTCTTCTACGGCTGCGGCGGATTGAACGAGGCCGACTACTACCCGTCCACGCAAGCACTCGACGGCGGCGTGGACGCGTCGTCGGGCCGCTGCGGTGACGGCAAGCTCGACGCGAACGAGTTCTGCGACGGCGACGAGCTCGGCGGCGGGACCTGCGAGAGCCTGACGATGATCACCGGGTCGAAGGGCACGGTGCGCTGCACGCGGACCTGCCGCTACGACCTCACGGACTGCTCCGGCGCGAACGGCACGGGCGGAGCGGGCACCGGAGGCAACGGAACCGGCGGAAACGGAACCGGCGGAAACGGCAACGGAACCGGCGGCCGTAACACCGGCGGCACGGGAACCGGAGGCGGGCCCGCGACGGGCGGCGGTCCGAACGGCGGCGTGGACGTCGGTTGCACGAGCAACAGCGACTGCACCGGCAACCAGATCTGCTGCGGCGAGCGCGCGAACGGCCAGCTCAGCTCCTTTTCCTGCCGGAACCGCTGCGGCAACAACGGCTTCGCCGTCGAGTGCGCGAAGGCCTCCGACTGCGGGAACGGCCAGGTCTGCTGCGGCACGCTGAACGCGAACGGCAACGCCTACACGGGCATCGCGTGCGCGGCGACCTGCGCTCAGAACGGCCAGAACGAGCGCATCCTGTGCACCCGGAACTCCGAGTGCACCGGGGGCGACACCTGCCAGAACAGCACGCTCCTCACGAGCGACTTCAAGGTCTGCCGGCAGTAACGGCGGCGGAAGCGTCCCGGGGAACCGCGAGGATCCCCGGGACGTTCGCGTTTCTGCGTCCGACTGGCGTCGCGTCACCATTCTATCGAGGGGCAGAGAGCGGGTTGCCTCCCACCGCCACCGGGCGCCCTTCGCCCGTCGGGAAGCGGGCGAAGGACGGCGATGGCGAAGGGCGCCCGGCGTCGACTCCCTCCCGATCTGCGCACGAGTACGCGCGCAGGTGGCGCTGGGTTCGTCTTTCCATGGGCGATGCTTCGTGCTCCATGGGGACGATGACCCGATACCTCCCGTCTTTCTCGTCCCTGAGCATTCATGCAAGAGTCGAAAATCGGCACCGAAACGGCCGTGAACGAGCCTTCGCTTCGCGAGCTTCATGGCTTTCTCGGAAACAGGCTTCCGAGAGAGCGTCGACGGCGAAGACTCGCTCCCCGATCTCGAGTACCGAGAAGAGGGCGCCGCCGACGCTTTCTCGGAAGCACACACCCCGAGACGACGCTTCACGTCGCCCGGCGCTACCGAGGGTGTGCTCCGGAACTCCTTCGACGGGTCACCACCTGAGAGGTTCTGGCGGACGCGGAGTGAACGTGGAGACCGGAACCCTCTCCCTTTCTTCCTTTCCCCCTCGATGCAATCGAGACGCCGCACTAGACGGCCCCGAGCCGGTGCACGCGTACCCCGGCCTCGCCGAGGGCCTCCCGGGCGAGCTCGACGAGCCGGGCGTGGTGCGTGAAGAACAGGACCTGCGTGGTTCTCGAGACGTCCCCGAGAACCTCGATCGCGGCGCGGGAGCGCTCGTCGTCGAAGTGGATCAGGACGTCGTCCAGGACGAGGGGCATGGGTTCGTTCGAGCGGGCATGGTGCTCGAGGCTCGCGAGGCGGAGGGCGAGGTAGAGCTGATCCCGCGTGCCGTCGCTCAAGGCCTCGACGCCGACGTCCGCGCCGTCTGGTCGTATCGCCCGGAGGACGGCGTCGTCGCTCTCGCCGTAGCCGACGCGAAGACCGACGTAACGCCCCACGGTGAGCCGCGGGAAGAGCGCGCTCGCGCGATCCACGATGGGTCCCTGGTTCGCCTGACGGTAGCGCTCGATCTCGCGATCGAGCACCGCGGAAGCCAGCTTCACGCGGACGTATCGCTCCGTCTGGCCGCGGAGCTTCGCGACGCACTCGGCGAGGTCCTCCGCCGCGTCCGCCGCGCGCGATTGCTCGAAGCGCTGGGCGCCGCCTTCGATGGTCGCGATGCGGCTGACGGCGTGTTCCAGCTCCTCCGACAGCCGCTCGATCTCCCCCTCGAGCTCCGCGAGACGGGCGCGGGCGCGGTTGGGATCGAAGTCGCGAGCGCGGCGGGCGAGCTCCTCCACGGACGCGCCGTCGCCGAGCTCGGTCAAGCGCTGCTCGACGCGCTCGCGATCGCCGGAGAGAACCCGGGCCTCCTCGGAGCGTCGCTCCGCGGCCTCGAGGGCGTCCAGGTCGGACACCTTGCCGGCGGCGAGCAGCGCGGCGACCCGCTCTTCCGCGTCCCGCTCCGCGGCGACGAGGGCACGGAGCGACGTCCGGAGCCCTTCCCGCTCCTTCACGAGCCGCGCTTGCTCGTCCCGGTCGCGCCGGGCCGCTTCCCAGTTTCGCAGCAAGAGGGCCGCCCCCTCGGCGACCGGGAGGCCCCGGGCTTCGGGGAAGCGGGCCTCCGCGAGCCGTCTCATCTCTTCCTCGAACGCGAGCGAGTCCCGGCGCATCCCCTCGATCCGGCGTCGGATGCCGTCGGCCCTGTCCACCTGCCCGAAGAGCTCGCGCGTCGCGTCGAGCAGCGTGACTGCCTCTTCCGCGGTCGCCCGCGCGGGGAGCCCGAGAAGGGACATCGATTCCGCCCAGTCCTCCTGCCAGCGGGCGAGCTCTTCCTCGATCCGATCGAGCTGACGGGCGAGCTCTCCGCGGCGAACGTCCGTCTCGAGGAGCGACAGGAAGCGCTCGCTCCACGCCTTCGCTTCGACGGCGCTCCCCGGGACGACGCGGGCTTCGGCCCATCGATCTCGGAAGGCAGCGATCGTCTGCCGTTCCCGCGCCTCCACCTCCGCGCGTCGCGCCGCGAGCTCGGCGAGCTCGCCCTCGAGAGAGCGGCATTCCGCGGTGAGCGACGCGAGCGCCGCCACGCGGTCCGCCTCGCGTCGAAGGCGATCGGCCGTCTCGTCCGCGACCGCGATTGCTCGTTCGAATTCCGCGGGGGTCGGCTCTGCGACGCGCGTTCCGGCTTCGAGGCCGCTCCGGAGCGTGCTCCACCGCGCGTCGCGATCCGCCCTCGCGGCGCGCAGGCTCTCCTCGGTCGGGACGTCCCCATGGAGCGCGAGGGCCTCGCGATCTCGCCGGACGTCCCGCAGGCGGGCGGAGGCTCGCTCAGCGTCACGAGCGAGCGCCGTCCGTTCGGCGGAGAGCGCGGCCATGGCCTCCCCGTGCAGGGCGCTCGCTTCCGGCGCCGGCACGACGAGCCGTTTCGGGGCCGCGAGATCCGCGGCCGTGAGCGTGGACCCGGGAGGGAGCGTCGCGAGGAGGCGGGAGACGATCGCCGCCCGTTCGGCGTCCCTCGCGTCCGCCTCTCTCCGGAGACGCGTCTTCTCCGCGCCGAGTGCTCGTCGATCGTCGGCTGCCCGGCGGATCCGGGAAGCACGCGTCGCGCCGACCCGGAGCCGCTCCACGGAGGCGCGCGTCAAGGATGGATCGATCGCCGCGAGCGTGGACGTCACCGCCTCCTCGAGGACGGCGAGTTCGGACTTCCGTTTCGGAAGATCGATCTCCGCGCCCGCGTGCCGTCCGAGGCGCGCCTCCACGTCTCGCACGACGGAGGCCTCGAGTTCGAGGAGCCCTTCCGGCACGACGATCTCCGCGAGCCGGGCCTCGACGCGCGCCACTTCTTCCTCGATGCGGCGCCGCTTCTGGCGCGCGTCGTCGCGGGCACGGACCGCTGCCTTGCGCTGCTCGGCGGCGTCCTTGCCGAGGAACACGACGTCCCCGAGGCGCTCCAGGCGTTCGACGACGTGCTCGCGCTCCGCGAGGTGCGGAGAGATCTCGAGGAGGCGTTCGATGGCCGCGCGCTCGGCGGAGAGCTGCACGCGTCGTTCCCGGAGCAGGTCTCGCTCCCGAACGGCCTCGCGGAGGGCTTGTTCCTGCGCGAGCGCCGCGCGGGCAGTGACGGAAGCTTCGTCCACCCGGCGCTTCGCGTCCCGGAGCTCCGCGATGGCCTTCACGATGGCCTTCTGATCGCGTCCGCGCGGCGTGAACAGGGAGTCTGCCTCCGCCCGGAGGCGTTCCCGGACGGCGTGGATGCCGCGCGCGCCGATGCCGGCGGAAAAGAGGCTCTCCCCGACGCTGCCCTTGCCCTCGAGCAGGGCGCGGCCGCTCGCGCGGAGGGTCACGTGGTCGAGCCCGAACATGGCGTTGAACAGCTCCGCGCTCACGCCGCCGAGGAACGGACCGAGGGCGTCCTCGGGGAGAGCCTTGCCGTCCTCCGCGAGGAGCGTCGCCTTTCGCCCCTTGCGGCGAACCGCGGACAGACGTTCCCCGCGCGCCGACTCGACGAGCGCGCCGACCCTGAGATCCGCGCGGGCGTGACGATGCGCGTCCTGGGTGTTCTCCGGAATCCCGAACAGGAAGCCGAAGATCGCGCGGAGGGTGGTGCTCTTCCCCGCTTCGTTCGGGCCGAAGACGACGTCCACGCCGCCGGTGCTCCCGCCGAGGGTGAGCGTCTCCCCGGCGAACGGACCGTACGCGAGCAGACGGAGCTCCCGTAGCCTCATTCCACGTCCCCGACGGAAGACAGATCCGAGAGCAGCATCGCCTCGACGTCCGAGAGCGCGTCCGCGACGAGCGACGGATCGTCCAGGCGGATGCCGAACGCCCCTTCCCGCACCTCGTGGGGGAGCTTTCCGCGGAGGTCCTCGAAGATGGAGAGGAGCGAGGCGCGCGCGGGTTCGTCCGCCCGGAGCTCGGAGAGGGCGCGCACGATCTGACCCACCGCGTCGTCCCGGGCGGCGAGGCGCGCCCGGTCCACGACCGGCGCCGTCGCGAACCGGACGCTCTCCACCCAGAGGTCGTCTCCGGCGACGTCGCGCCCGGCGAGCCGGATCTGGGCGATCCACTGGTCGGGGTGCGCGACGAGCGCGGCGTGCGCGCGCGATTCCCCCTTCACGACGACGCGCGCCGCGACCGCACGCCCCCCGGCCCGCGTGACGGCGCCGTCGAGCGCGCTCCGGGCGAGGTCGACGAGATCGTCGGCGTTTGCCGCGGCCGCGCCGTCCACCTCGCAGACCTCCCATCGGACGACGTCGAGCGGGACGTGGGTGACCGACTCGACCCGCCCGGAGGAGAGCTCCAGGACGGTCGCGCCCTTCTCCCCCGTCTCGCGCACGTGGCGCCCCTGGAGGTTTCCGGGGAACACCACCCACGGTTCGGTGCTCACGACCTCCCGCCGGTGGACGTGGCCGAGCGCCCAGTAGTCGTATCCGCGCGATCGGAGCACGTCGACCGTGCACGGCGCGTAGTCGTGGTGCCCTTCTCTGCCCGTGAGCGACGTGTGGAGGAGTCCGACGTTGAAGAAGCCGGAGAGGGGGTCCGGGTAGTGACTCGCGAGATCTTCCACCGTGGAGCGATCCTTGAAGCTCTGGCCGTGCACGACGACGCCGAGGTCCTCGAATCGGACGCTGCCCGGGCGGGCCATCGGAAGCTCCCGGACGTGCCCGGGGAGCTCCAGATGGCGCGTGATTTGGCTCGCTGCGTCGTGATTGCCCCGGACGACGACGACCCGGCAGCCCGCGTCCCGGAGCCGTCCGAGCTCGCTCACGAAGAACATCCCGGTGGAGTAGTCGCGCCAGTCGCCGTCGTAGACGTCCCCGGCGATCAGGAGGAGCTTCGCGTCCGTCTCGAGGCAGAGGGCGACGAGGTTCCGGAACGCGCGGCGCGTCGCCCCGCGGATCGTGTCCACGGGGGCGCCCGGGTACCGCTCCAGCCCGACGAGCGGGCTGTCGAGGTGGAGATCCGCTGCATGGATGATTTTCACGACGACTCGGCGAAAGTTCATACCATGCGGGCGGTGGACGCCCCTCCCCTCCCCCCTGACAGAATTCGTCAGCCCTGGCGCGTCCGGCTCGGGCGCCTGGTCGCCGCCCTGGATTCGCCGCGGATCCCGCTCGTCGCCGCCGTCCTCGGGGTGCTCCTCTCCAGCCCGTCGCTGTTCGCGGGGCTCGCGACGGAGGATTTCGCCCAGCGGGACGTCGTGACCCACGCGTCGAGCGCGTTCGGGCCGAACCTCGATCTCTTCGGCCACGAAGCCACCTGGACCCTCGGAGATACCCTCCGCCGGAACCAGGAGTACGTCCTCAAGGGCTACTTCCCCTGGGTCTCGGATCCTGCGTTCGACGCGTCGTTCTTCCGGCCGCTCACGTCGCTCACGCACCGCCTGGACTATCGACTCTATCCGGGCGTGCCCGCGCTCGCCCACCTGCAGAGCTTGCTCTGGTACGGCGGGCTCGTCGCGGCCGTCGCGCTCCTCTACCGTGCCCTCGCCGAGCCGCCGCTCGTGGGCGGCCTCGCCGCGCTGCTCTATGCCGTCGACGACGCGCACGGCCAGCCCATCGGATGGCTCATCAATCGGAACGCGCTCCTCGCGAGTCTCTTCGCGGTCCTCGCCCTGTCCGCCTACGACCGATTCCGGCGCGGAGGCGGCCGGCTCCACGCGGCGCTCGCGGTCGTGGCCCTCGCCCTCGGCTTCGGTTCGGCCGAGTTCGCGCTCGCGGGGCTCGGCTACTTCGTCGCGTACGCGCTCTTCGTGGACGAGGCGCCGTGGCGGAGCCGACTCGCCGCATCCCTGCTCTTCGTCGTACCGACGGTCGTCTTCCTCGCCGCGAGGAATCACCTCGGGCACCGCACGGTCGGCTCCGGCCTCTATCTCGATCCCGTCGGTGAACCCGCGGCGTACCTCTCGGAGCTCGGCGAGCGCAGCGTCGTGCTCCTCCTCGGCCTCTTCGGAACGCCGTTCTCGGACGTCTGGAGCGTCTCACCGCCCTACGAGCGGGGACTGCTCGTCTTCTTCGCGACCGCGTTCGTCGCGTTGCTCTCCTGGGCGCTCCTGCCTGGCCTCCTCCGGGATCGCAGGAACCGATTCTGGCTCGGAGGTCTGGTCCTGTCGCTCCCGCCCGCCGCCGCGACTTTCCCCGAAGACAGACTCCTCGTCCTCGCCGGTGTCGGCGCGTTCCCGCTCGTGGCCCGCGTCGTCGTCGAGGCCGTGATGACGGCCGGGGCGACGTCGCCGTCCCAGCGGCTCCGGCGCGGCATCGCGGGGTTCTTCGTCGTCGTGCACGCGGTCCTCGCGCCCGTCCTCCTTCCCTTCCGCACCTTCCGGATGCACCGGTTCCAGGCGCGCCTCGACGACGCCGCGGCCAGCGTCCGCGGAGCGCTTCGGGGGACGCCGGGGGAAGCGATCGTGTTCGTCAATGCGCCGACTTTCTACTTCGCGGGGATTCTCGCCGCGACGGCACGCCTGCAAAGCGGGAAGGAGCTCCCGCGCGTGTTCACTCTCGCGGGAACGACGGATCGACTCGAGCTGACGCGCACGTCCGAGCAGTCACTCGACGTTCGCCCGAAGGACGGCTTCTTCTCCGTCCCGTTCGATCGCATTCACCGCGGGCCTCGGCTCCGTTTCCGCCGCGGCGAGGAACTCGACTTCAAGGGCGTCGCCGTGACGATCACGGAAGTGGACGCGGACGGAGATCCGGTCGCGGCGCGCTTCTCGTTCGCGCTGCCCCTCGAGAGCGAGCGGTATCGCTTCCTCGCCTTCCGGGGCGGCCGCTACGTGCCGTTCGCGGTACCCGCCGTCGGCGGCCGTGCGTCGCTGGGGGGCGTGTGAACGGAACCGGTCCGTCGGCGGAAACCGCGGGCGACCGAAGACGCGGCCGCGTGACGCTCGCCCTCGTGCTCGGCGTCTACGCGGCGTTCCTGCCGTTCTATCTCCCCCGTCTGACGAACTACACCATGGGGGACCGCGAGTTTTCCGGGTGGGTGTCGCCGATCGCCGAACGCATCACGCGCGGCGACCGACCTTACGTGGACTTCGTGCTCCCGATCCCGCCCGGCTCGTTCGCGCTGCTCTCGCTGATCCAGCGCTTCGCGGGGCGGGCGGCGCTCTCCCAGGAGCTCTGGGTAGCGGGCGTCTCGCGCCTCCTCATGGGCGCCCTGGGCTACGCGATCTCCCGCTGCTTCGCGCCGCGGAAGGTCGCGCTCCTCGTCGCGCTCACCACGCTGGTCCTCGTGACCCAGACGCCGAAGGTCTGCGTCTACGATCACACGTCCCTCGTGGTCGGCTGGCTGTCGGTGCTCGCGTTCTGCCGCGCCGCGCTTCGCCCGGACGGGAAGGAACGTCGAGTGGCGTTCGGCGTCGCCGGAGCACTCGCCGCGGCGACGCTCGCGTTCAAGCAGAGCACGGCGTACGGGCTCCTCGCCGGCGAGGTGACCGCCTTCCTCTATCTCGTCGGGGCGGAATGGCTGAAGGGGCGGCCGGAGCGGGCCCGGCTCCGGCTCTCCGACGGAGGGGCGGTGGCGCTCGGAACCCTGTGCGGACTCGCGCTCGTCGTCGCGCTCGTCGTCGCGCTCCGCGGAGCGCCGAGAGACGCCTTCCAGGCCGTCATCGCCGACGCACCGGCGTTGAAAGGCGGCACCCGGGCCCTCCTCCGGAACCTCGTCACGTTCTTCGTGGCGAACGACGCGATCCGGAACACCCTCGCTCCGACGCTCGCCGTCGCGCTGATCGGGTTCGGCGTTCGCCGGGCGCACGGGACCCTGCACGTCGGCGCCCGCGCGGAGGAACCGTTCCCGGCATCCGCGGCGCTTCTCGTGGGCGGCGCCGCGCTCGTCACCTACGGCGGCGCGATCGCGCTCCTCGCGACGGAGCACCGCGAGCTCGGCCGGAAGCTCGTCGCCGGAATCGACGCGCTCCGGAACGTTCCGGCCTACGGCTTCGTCTTCGGCGCCGCCTTCTTCGCGTCCCACCTCGCCGAATCGAACGCCACGAGCGACGAGGCGCGGGACCGCGGACACGTGCTGAACGCCGTGCTGCTCTCCACGCTGGTCGCGTCTCTCGTCTACGACACGTCCTTCGTGAGCTTCTATCCTTTCTACTACAACGAGCCGACGATCCCCATCGCGCTCACGTGCCTGTACCTCGCGACGGAGCGCTCCGGCCTTCGCTGGGCTACCCCGCTCGTCCTCGTGCCGTGCGTCCTGCCGACGTACGGCGTCGAGCTGAACCGCGCGCTCTCGACGGACACCCGGGTCCTCGGCGGATTCTGGAGCGGCCTCCACGTCAACTATCGCGGCGTCGAGGTCCTCCACGCCGCGGCCCGCGCGCAGGAGCTCGCCGGCCCGAACGGGAGCGTGCTCGTGGTCCCGGAGGATCTCGAGATCGCCGGGCTCATCCAGCGACCGCGACCGCCGATCCGTGGAGCCGTCCTGTTCGTGGACCAATACCCGAAGCGCCTCGCGAAGGAAGACATCCGGACGCTCGACGCGCATCCACCGAACGTGATCGTCGTCCACCCGAGACGTGCCTCGGACTGGCGCGGCGTGTTCAGCACCTGGCAGAAGGACAGCGGCGCGGAGCAGGTCATCGACCACGTGCTCGAGAAGCTGCTCCCGGCGCGGTACTCGCTCGAGGACTCGTTTTCGTCCATCTACTTCTGGGACCACGGCGAAATCGACGTGTACACCCTGAGAGAGGACCAGGCGGAGTGACGAGCGAGAACGCCCCGTCCGGCGCCGACCGCTTCGCTCGGCCGCTCCTCTTCCTCCTGCTCGGCGCGTTCGTCGTGTACGGCGTGGTCGCCGTCCCGAGGCTGACGAACGAGAACTTCGGAAACGTGGAGTTTTCCGGCTGGAGCGGGCCGTTCGCGACGCGTCTCCTCCGCGGGGAGCGCCCGTACGTGGACTTCATTCTCCCGATCCCGCCCGGAAGCTTCGTGCTCCTCGCCGGCGTCGAGCGTCTCCTCGGTCGGCACCTCTTGCTCGCCGAGCTCGCGGTGAACGGCGCGCTGCAGCTCGGCATGGGCGTCCTCGCGTACGTCACCGTGCGGGCCGTCAGCACGCGCAAGGTGGCGCTCTTCACGACGCTGGGTACGCTCGCGACCCTCCTCGAGCTCCGGAAGGAGTGCGCGTACGACCACACGGCGCAGCTCGCCGCGTGGGGCAGCGTCGCGTGCGGGCTGTGGGCGCTCCGCGCCGCGGACGGCGCCCGCAGGGAACGGCTCTTCCTCGGCGCCGGGACGCTCGCCGGCGCGACGCTGCTCTTCAAGCAATCGACGGCGGTGGGCGCCGTGCTCGGGTGGATCGCCGCGTTCGGGTACCTCCTCGTCATCGACGTCCGCTCGAAGGACCGGGAAGCGGTTCGCGGGGACGCCCGAGCGCTCCTTCGCACGACGCAGGGCGTCGCGCTCGGCGTCGCGTCGACGTGGCTCGTCGTGCTGCTCCTCGGAGGGACGTTCGGCGCCTTCTTTCGTGCGACGTTCATCGACGGTGCGGCGCTGAAGGGGGGCACCCCCACTCTCTTCCGGAATCTCGCGAGCTACCTCCTCGACTACCCTTCCTACCGCGGCTCCCTGTTCGCGATCGTGCTCGTCACGGCGGTCGGGGCGCGCCTCGCCGCTCGAGGCGCGTCTTTCCACCTCGGCGACGAGCCGACCCGCGCGGCCGCGCTCCGGACCTGGGAGGTCGTCGCCTTGGCGGTCGTCGGGATCGGCGCCTTCGTGGGCGGCGCCCTGGTGCTCCGCTATGGTCCGAAGCGCCCGCCGGCTCTCTGGGTGCCGCTCGCCGATGCGATGCGGGACCTGCCGGTCCTCACGCTCGTACCCATGCTCGTGGTCTTCGCCGCCCACGTCGTCGTGCCGTCCAATGCGGCGCCCTCGCCGGAGACCGCGGCCCGCGTTCGGACCGGGCACGTCCTGAACGCCGCGCTCCTCGTCGCGCTCTGCTGCACCCTGTTCCACAACACGTCCGCCCCCGAGTTCCGCCCCTACTACGACAACAACGCCCTGATTCCCCTGACGTTCGCCTGCGCGTTCGTGGTCCTCGATCGGGCCGCCCTCGGCATCGGGTCCGTCGTCTTCCTCGCGCTCGTCGTGCTCGGCGCGGGCGGCGAGCGATTCGCGCGGGCGATGGGCGCGCGGACCGTCGTCCACGGCGGTCCCGCGAGCGGTCTCCTGGTGAGCGACGACGGCGTCGGGATGCTGCGGATGGCGCAGACGGTGCGGGCGCTGGCGAAACCGAGCGAGACGGTGCTCGTCCTGCCGGAAGACCTCGAGCTCGTGCAGCTCATCGACCGGCCGAGGCCGCCGCTCCTCGGCGCCATCGTGTTCGTCGACCAGTACCCGGAGCGCTTGCTCTCGGACGACGAGGCACGCCTCCGCGAACACCCCCCGCGCGTCATCGTCCTCCACCCCCGGAACGCCGAGGCGTGGCAGGACTTCTTCCGGATCTGGTCCGGCTCGAGCGCCGCGGAGAAGCTCGTCCGCTGGACCCGGGACGAGCTCATGCCGGGTCGCTACGAACGCGTCGCCACGTTCGACACCTTCTTTCGCTGGCACACGGAGCAGCTGGACGTATACGTCCGGCGCGACGGAAGCGGAGCGACGCCCCCGTGACGGATCCGTCCGGAGATCGCGAAGAGCGTCCGACTCGCGCGGTCCTCGCGGTCGCGGCGACCGTGCACCTCGGGTTGCTCTGGTACTTCGTTCCGCTGCGCGTCCTGTTCGCGAAGCAGCCGTTCGTCACGTTCGACTACGCGCTCCACGTCTACCAGGTGGATCGCGCCGTCCGGGCTTTCCGCGACTCGGGACACCTCTGGAGCTGGGACCCGTTCACGCTCGCGGGGCATCCCGCGGGCGCGCTCGAAGACATGACCATCCGCGCGCTCGAGCTCTTCGTGATCGCGGCCGGAAAGGCGGGTGTTTCGACCTGGGTCGCGTTCGACGTCGGGGTGCTCCTCGTCCCGCTCGGCCTCCCCTTCGCGGCCTGGGCGTCCGCGCGCTTCTTCGGTCTCTCGCGGCTCGCCTCGGCTGTCACGGTCCTCGCCTGGGTGCTCGCGTGGCACTTCGACTCGCTCCTCCACTGGTTCTTCTACGTCGGGATGATCTCGTGGGGCGCCGCGAGCTACCTCTCCGTCCTCGTCGCGGCCGCGATGTATCGCGCGACGACGCGCCACGACGCGTCGTCCTACGTCGTCCTCGGGCTCCTCGCGACGCTGGCGACGCTGGTCCACCCCTTCGCGCCGCTCGTCCTCGTCCCGACCTCGATCGCCCTCTACGCGCGGGCGTTCCGCGGGCTCGCGTTCCGGGAGCACGGCGCGCTTCTCCTCTGCGCCGCGTGCGCCGCGTCCACGGTGCTGACGTGGATCGGACCGGCGCTTCGATTCCGGCACCTGGTGGTCGGGCGCATCGACCTCTTCCTCATGCCGGACCCCTCGTACGTCGTGTCCGACTATCTCGGGCTCCTCCGCGACGTGCTGCAGACCGGGCAGCCCGTGCGAACGGCGTTCCGCACTGCGTTCTTCGTCCTCGCGCTGATCTCGCTCTTCAGGCTCCGGCGCTCGAGGGACGCCCGCACGCTCCCGTTCGCTCTGCTCGTGCTGTCGGGCGTGAGCCTCGCGTACCTCGGGACCTACTCCGGAGCGCTCCGGCAGACCCAGCCCTACCGGAACCTGGGGCCCTCGATCTTCGCCGCGGCGCTCGTCGGTGCCGAGCTCGTGGTCGAGATCGCGCGCACCCGCGAACTCCGGCAAGACGCTCGATCGAGGGCGGCGCTCCTGCTCGGCGCGGTCGCGGTCGTTCCGGTGCTCGGCGGAACGATGCTCGGCTATCTGCCCACGCTCCTTCCCGGCGGGCCGAAGCTCGGGGACCCGCCCCGCGAGCTCGCGCGACCAGGCCGCGAGCTCGACCCCGTCGTCATGGGACACGACGGCCCTTCCCCGGAATACGCCGCCGTCGCGCGGTACCTCCACGAGACGGTCGGGACGAGTGGCCGCGTCGCGGTGACGGACTGGGCGCTCGGCGAGTGGCTCGTCGCCTTCGCCGACGTCCCCATCCTCGGCGGCATCCCGCAGCGGTACGTCCCGCAGGCGCTCGCGCACCCCTTGCGGGCGGACTTCACACCGCGGTCGGCGGGCGACGACCCCGTCGCGAGGTACCTCTCGGACTACGCGGTCGCCGCGGTCGTGACGAGCGGACCTCTCGGGCCGTTCGATGCCCGTCCCGATCTCCTCCTGCCGGCGGACGGATTCGGGCCGTATCGCATCTATCGCACGACGCGGACGCCGAGCTACTTCGCCGTCGGAACCGGCTCCGTACGCGTCCAGGCGCTCAATCGGATCGTCGTCGCGAAAGAGGGAACCGGGGACGTCGTGCTCCGGTTTCACCATCTGGAAACACTGCGCTGCCGTCCGAATTGCGAGCTCGTCGAGGAGAAACGCCCTGGAGAACAGGCCAGTTTCATCCGGGTGCGCAATTCTCCGGCAGCTTTCGAGATCGAGAACGCTTACGAGTGACGCATCGCAGAAGGGCGCTCTCTCGCGTGGAACACGCGGTAGCGCAAGGATCGCACACCGTTCCCGGGCTTGGCGCGACCGTTCTCGTACGCTAGCGTTTCCTCGATCGGCGCGCGGCGCGCTCAGGATCAATACACACCATGGCAGTAAATTCGACGAGCCACCTTCGACCCGGCGTCAGCGGAATGAGCGTGTACGTGCCCACCCTGCGCGTCCCGCTCGAAGCGTGGTGCGGCTGGACGAACAACGCCTGGCCCAAGGTGCAAGCGGTCGTCGGCCGGAGCTTCCGCTGCCCCGCCCCCGACGAGAACGTCTACACGCTCGCCGCGTCGGCGGTCCTCCGGCTCATCCGTTCGTACGACGTCGACCCCGCGCGCGTCGGCTACCTCGCGCTCGGAACGGAGACGAGCACGGACAACTCCGCCGGGGCCGTGATCGTGCGGGGAATGGTGGACCGCGCGCTCGAGTCGCTCGGCCTCCCTCGCCTCTCCCGGAACGTGGAAGTGCCCGAGATGAAGCACGCCTGCCTCGGCGGCGTGTACGCGACGAAAGCCGCGAGCCGCTACCTCGCCCTGGACGGAGCCGATCGCGTCGCGATCGTCGTGTGCGCGGACGTCGCCGAGTACGAGCGTGGCTCGAGCGGCGAGCAGACCCAGGGCGCCGGCGCGTGCGCGATGCTCCTCGAGCCGAACGCGCGCCTCTTCGACCTCGACCTCGCCCACGCCGGAAGCGCCTCCGACTATCGCGGCCCGGACTTCCGGAAGCCGCACGTGCGGCACCTCATCCCCGGCTACGCGGAGAAGACGAAGCGCCTCCACGACTTCCCCGTCTTCAGCGGAAAGTACTCCACGTACTCCTACGTGGAAGAGACCATCCGCGCCTTCGAGGACATGGTGCGCCGGCTCGGGATCCCGACGATGGACGCGCTCAAGGGTCCTGCCGCGCTCTTCTTCCACCGCCCGTATCACCACATGCCGGTCCAGGCCGTCGCGTACCTCTACCTGCGCGCGCTCCTCGCCTCCGGAGCGGACAGCGCGACCGTCGCCGCCCTCTGCAAGGAGATCGGGACGACGCCCGAGGCGCTCCGCGCGGAAGCCGATTCGCGTCCGGATCTCTACGGGCGCGTCCTCGCCGGGCAGGCCGACGCCGATCCGTTCCCCCTCTCGGGTCAGGCCGTGGGCGCGCTCCGCAAGACGCCCGAGTTCAAGGCATTCCTGGACGAGAAGATGAGCCTCGGTTCGCGAGGCGCCGCCGAGCTCGGGAACCTCTACACCGCCGCCCTCCCCGCGTGGATCGCCTCCGGTCTCGAGGAAGCCGTGCAGAAGGGCGTCGCGCTCGCGGAGAAGCGCGCCCTCGCCGTCGGCTACGGCAGCGGGGACGCCGCGGAGTCCATTCCGATCCGCATCGCGCCGGCCTGGGAAGACGCAGCCCGCCGCATCGGATTCGCCGCCGCGCTCGAGCAGGCGATCGACCTCACGAAGGAGCAGTACGAAACGCTCCACGACACGCGGACGGTCTCCGGCGTTCCGCCTCTCCCCGGCGGCCGCTTCCGGATCGCCCGCGTCGGCGATCGCCACGAGGCGACCTTCCAGGACCTCGGCGTCGAGTATTACGAGTACGCGCGCTGAGCTAGCGCGCGCATCTGCCCGTCAGAATTCGCACTGCTCGGTCGCGGCGTTGCACGTCGAACCCGGGGCGGCGAACGGGCAGATGTCTCCGACGAAGTCCGTGCACGGCAGGTTGCAGGCTCCGGCAGAGTCCGTGTAGCAGATGTGCCCGGTCGGGCACTCCGAGTCGCTGGCGCACCGGCACGCGAAGTCGTCGGCGATCTGGTTTCCGTCGTCGTCCCTGCCGTTGCAGCACTCCGTCTTGTAGACGTCGCTCGCCGCGCAGTCGTCGTCGCCGCAGTCGATCGCGCCGTCGCAGTCGTCGTCGCGACCGTTCGTGCACGCCGTGACCCCGAACTCGGGGCGCGCCGGACGGCCGCCGTTGCACGTCGCGCAGCGGCCGACGTTGCGGCAATCCGGATCGGCGCAGTCGGTATAGACGTCCCCGTCGTCGTCGACGTGGTTGTCGCAGATCTCCGCCTGACGGCCCCCGATGTCGACGTTCAGGACGTACGGGCCTTCGTCGGGCCCGAGATCCGCGTCCACCGTGAATCCGTCCACGAAGACGAAGTAGCTGCCGGGCTGGAGCGTCCCGAACACGAGCTTGGAGGTCCACGCTCCCCCGCTGTCGTCGTCGCAGCCGAGCTCACGACCCGCGACGCACGACCCGACGCGGACGTAGAGCGCCGTGTCGAAGGAAGACCCGATGGTGTCCAGGATCACGGGGGTCGGCTCCGTCAGGACGAGACGGAACACGGCCTCGCCCGCGGCGCCGCCGCAGGTACCCGAAGTCTCTCCGAGCGCGCCCGTCGTGTCCCCGGTGTAGGTACCGCTCGCGGTGATCGTCAGCGGGGAGAGGCAATTCCGGTGCTGATCTAGGCAGAACGGGTTGTTCGCACAATCGAGGTCCGCGCAGTCGATGGTGCCGTCCCGGTCGTCGTCCTTGCCGTTGTCGCAGAGCTCCGCCGTCGGCGTGCAGCCCGGCGCGAAGCGGCAGCTCGAGTCGGCGCAGTCGATCTCCCCGTCGCAGTCGTCGTCGATGCCATCGTCGCACACCTCGACCTTGCAGGAGCGACACGCTGGAGCCGCCGCGCAGTTCGGATCCGCGCAATCGACCAGACCGTCGCAGTCGTCGTCCGCGCCGTTCTGACACGCTTCCGGAGAGCCCGGCGGAACGCAGCGGCACACCGCCTGCGCCTGGCAGTCCGGGTCCGCGCAATCGACGAGGAGATCGCAGTCGTCGTCGGCGTGGTTCCTGCAGTCCTCCGAGGATCCGACGCACGCGCACGCCGGGTCGTTCGCGCAGTCCGAGTCGTCGCAGTCCCGCTCGCCGTCGCAGTCGTCGTCCTTGCCGTTCTCGCAGAGCCCGGCCTCCTTCGCCTCGCAGCCGCAGGAGCGAGACCCGTCGCAGTCGGGATCGGCGCAGTCGACGAGGCCGTCGCAGTCCTCGTCCACTCCGCCGGAACAGAGCTCCATGCCCTTCGGCTTGCACGCGCAGGCGGTCGTCGTCCGGCACGCCGGGTCCTTGCAGTCGGCGACGCCGTTGCAGTCGTCGTCCGCACCGTTCGCGCAGAGCTCCGTCGCGCCCGGATGCGCGGACGGATTCGAGTCGTTGCAGTCGTCCCCGCCGCACGCGACGTCGACGTGCCCGTCGTGATCCCGATCGCGATCGGCTCCGACGCAGACGCCCTGTACGCAGCGCATCGTCGTGCAAGAGTCCGGAGCGTGACAGTCCGCGTCGCGCGTGCAGCCTGCCGCTCCGCCCGTCCCGAGCCCCCCCGCACCGGCGCCGCCAGCACCCGTCCCACCGGTGCCGAAGCCGCCCGTGCCGAAGCCGCCCGTGCCGAAACCGCCCGCGCCGAAACCGCCGGTCCCGAAACCGCCGGTGCCGAACCCGCCCGCACCGAGGCCGCCCGTGCCGAAACCGCCGGTCCCGAAGCCGCCGGTCCCGAAGCCACCCGTGCCGAAGCCGCCGGTCCCGAAGCCTCCCGTGCCGAACCCGCCGGTCCCGAAGCCCCCGGTCCCGAATCCGCCGGTCCCGAAGCCACCGGTCCCGAAACCGCCCGTTCCGAACCCGCCGGCACCGAAGCCGCCCGTGCCCGAGCCGCCCTCGCCGAACACGCCGCCCGTCGCGAACTCTCCACCCATGCCGAGACCGCCGGCACCGAAGCCGCCCGTCGCGGCCGCTCCGCCCGACTCGGACGAGAATCCTCCCGCGCCGTCCGCACCGCCGGTGTCTCCGACGTGGAACGGGCCGTCGTCGCCGTCGCCGAAGATTTCCGAGCGACCGCAACCGATCGCCAGCAGCATCGGGAGCAGCAAGGTCGCGAAGGACCGCGAGGAGGATCGCCGGAGCCCGTCCATGGGGAACGCGAACCCGAGAGCTTAGCCGAACCTGCCGCCTGCCGCGCGCCCGCCGCGTTTACGGCCCGTAGCAGGGCCTCCCGTCGCGAAAACGGTCGCGAGGGAGAGCCCCGGCGCGCGCTCGGTCAGTCCACCGTGGTGCGGCAACCGAGCACGACGTCTATCGTCGCGTCCGTCACCGAGCGAGCGTGAACGCAGGTATTCGCGCAGAGGCGCACCCTCGCCTCCGGCCCGGTTCCCTCGAGATACCACTCGTCGTTCCGGTTCGGATCGCACGTGCTCTGCCCGTCGGGGAGCTTGGAGAAGCGCGTGGACCCGTCGCCGGTCGAGAGCTCGACGTTCAGCTTGTCGAGAGAATCGGCGTACGCGCCCACGTCTATCTCGCACGGAAGCGCCCGTTCACGGATGCTCTGGAGCGCAACGAGCATGTCGGCGTTGCTCTGCGCCGAGTACGCGTGGTCCGTCCCTCCCGCGTTCGCGACGCCGTTCAGCTGCGTGTGCTCGGTCCCGACGTCGAGCACGTACGTGGGAACGCTCGGCTGCCCGGTGAAGCCGTTCGCTGCCGCGGACTCCACCGTATCGAGAGTCGGGAGGCATTGAATGGAGGAGGTGGGAATCCCGTTCGTCACGAGCAGCACCACGGCCTTCGGACGCGCCGCGGCGTTCTGCGTGACCCAGCTCGCGGCGCCGGTCACGGCCCCTGCGAGGGCTGCGTCCGTCGGTACGATGTCCGCGGCGAGACCGAGCGTCTGGAAGAACGCCGAGAGCAGCGACGGCTGGTGCTTCGAGATGGCGTCGAGGAGCGCCGGCGCGGCCGCGGGGAGCGGCGCGATACCGACGATCGGGGACTCGTACGCCGAACTCTGGCACACGACGTCCAGGTAGTTCTGGGTGGGCTCCACGTCCGCGCTCGAGAGCGCGAAGAACTTGATGCCGACGCTCACCTTGCCGAGAGCCCCGCTCTGCTGGATGAACTCCGAGAGCGCGCCGGTCACCGTCGGCCACAGGAAGCCCATGGCGCTCGACTGGTCGATCATGATGTAGACGCCGAGGGGCTGCGGCTCCTCCGGGTATCGACTCGTCTCGCAGGATGGGCGTCGGCCACCGTCCGTATGGAGCCAGATGCCGGAGTCCTCCGGCGGCATGCCGGAATCCTGGCGGCCGCCCGATCCGCGGCCGGCGTCGGCCTGGAGCGATTGCTCCCTCGGGGCCAGGAACACGTCCCGCGTGCGGCACCCGCTCGCGAACGCGACCAGGGAGACGACCGTCGCGACGCTCAGCCGCCCGAGAGCCACTGCTCGGCGGCGTGCGCTTGCGGCGACGACGGGAAGCGACGCGCGAGCTCTTCCGCGAGCGCCTTCGCCCGCGCCGGATCCCCCTGCTGCCGGTAAGCCCTCACGTCGATCCACAGCGCTTCCGGAGCAAGCGTACCCTCGCCGAAGCGCGCACGCCGCTGCTTTGTCGCCTCGAGCGCCGCGCCGCCGTGTCCGAGCGAGAGCTCCATGCGGGCGAGGGCCACGCAGGCAGCTTCGGCCGTGGGACCGTGGCCGTCCGACGCCTTGCGGTAGAGCGCCCGGGCACCAGCGAAATCTCCCGCACGTCGGGCCACTTCGGCCTGGGCGAGGAGGTCCGCCGGGGGAGCCGCGGGGGCCGCAGCGGCGACGGTCGGAACCTCGGGCGTCTCCGACAGCGCCGGAGCCGGATCTTCGGCGACCTCGGGCGACGCTTCCCGCTGCGCCAGGCGCGCCCCCGCACCGACGCCGGCGTGGGGGACGGCTCCGGCGGCGGGACGGGCGCTCGTCGCCTCGTCCACGCGCGGCAGCGTATCCAGCCCGAAGACCTCGGGCACGCCCACCGTCCGGCGCAGCGCGCGCGCCCGCTCTGCGCCGATGTCGCCCTCCGCGATGCCCACGGGTGACACGACGAGGCGGTGCCCCGCGGACACCTCGTGATCCCCGTCACGCTCCTTCACGCCGACGCGCCCTTCGGCGACCTCCACGGTGAGGGAGTCATTCGTCTGCTCGACGGAGAACACGGTTCCGTGAACGGTGACGACGCCGTCTCGCGCGACCACCCGGAGCTCTCCGCCCCCGAGGTCCTTCGCGTGAACCGTGACGCGACCCGTGCCGAGCGAGATCACCGTCCGGCACGGAGCGAGCTCCGTGAGCTGCGCCTCCGTTCCGGTGTCCGCGACCGCGAAGGCGAGCGACGACAGATCGAGCTTCTGATCCCGCTCGCTCGCGACGAATCCGACGCGCTCGGGAACGCCGCGCGTCGCGCAGGCGGCCGCGCGAGGAGCGACCAGAGGCAGCTTGTGCGCGGTGGGCGACGTGACCGGCGCCGGGTGACGCAGGAACACCATCGCCGCGGCAGCCACCGCGAGGAGCGGCCCCGCCGCGAACGTCGCCGTTCGAGCGAAGCGAGCGCGACGCACCAGGCGCGGCCCCTCCTCCGCGACGTGCGCGAAGATGCGCTCGCGTGCGGCGGCAGAGAGCGCGGGCTCGCCCTGGCGGGCGATCTCCCCGACGCGCCTCCGGAGGCTCTCATCCAGCATCGGATGCCTCCACCAGGTCCGACAGGTACGGATCGCTCGACGCGAGCGCCCGGAGTTCCTTCTGCGCGTAGTGAATGCGCGAGCGAGTCGCCGGCACGGACGCGCCGACCATCTTCGCGATGGTCTCCACGTCCTTGCCTTCGACGGCCCAGAGCACGAACGCGATTCTCTTGTCGGCGCCGATCTTCGCGAGCGCCGAGTCGAGTCGACGGAGCTGCTCGGTTGCGATGGCATTGTCGTGCGGGCGGTCGGGACCGGCGGGCGCCTCTTCCGGCATCTCCGACCGGAAGCGGATCCACGCCGTGGGGCGCATCGCGCGGCGCGCGACCCGGACCGCGATCCCTCCGACGAAGGTCGAGATCGTGCTGTCCCCGCGGAAGTTCGGGAGGGATTTGCACATCTCCACGAAGACGTTCTGAACGAGGTCTTCCATGTCCCCGCGTGGGCCGAGCAATCGGCGAAGGAGTCCCTCCACCTTCGGCAGCTCCCGGCGAGCGATGGCTTCGAGCTCGCGCGGGTCCCCGGCCCGGGCGCGCTCGAGAGACCAGGTGTCCGAGGAGCTCACCCGTGCGCCCAGGGGATCGAAGACGAGGGTCGCCGGTTCCACTTCCTGCTGAGTCGCCCGAGCCGCCCTCGGCGATGAACCGATTGTCGGGTCAGGGGTCGGTTCTTCCGGAGGTTTCTTCCCTGAAGGCCCCGGAAACTGGGAGATTTTTCCGGAACGCGGGCTCACGGGATCTCCCACACGACCGTCGCGCGGGCGCGGAGCTCGAGGGGGCTCTCGACGAACGCCGGGACGGAGGCTTCCGCGGATCGGGGGGTCGGGTAAAAGCGGGAGGTCACTGGAAACCAGGCGGCTCCGGCTCCGAGTCCCAGAGCCCAGCCGGCCCCTATTGTGTACCGGAGCTCGCCCGAGAGCCCGAGCCAAAAAGCGACCCGGGAGTCCTGGGCGAGCACTTCCCCGGACACGGACCGGGCGGTGACGTCGATGACGGCGAGGCCCACGTCCATCCACCCGAGAGCCGAGGCTGGCCCGTGCCGGTGGCCGATGATCGGCCGCAGGGAGAGCTCGTTCCGGAGATACCGGATGTTTCCGCGAGGATCGACCCCTGGCGGTCGGGAAAACGCCTGGTCCCGGTTCATCGCGAGGATGCCCGTCCCGTGGAGGCCGACGCCGTAGAAACCCGAGCTCTTCGGGTCGGACCCGACCCAGTCGATGCCGGCCGTCGGCTGGAAGAGGCCGACCTCTCCGTTCAAGGACACGCTCTGCACGAGGCCGACGTCGAGCGTGACGCGCGAATCGAGGGTCGTCGCGCGCGTCTCCTTCAGCGCCGCGGCGCGAGCGGGCGGTGCACTTTCCACGATTTCGAGGAGCTCGACGGCGGCGAGCGCGACCGCATACGGCGCCGTGGCGGCGCTCTCGTCCAGCCGCCGCGAGCCGATGGTGCCGTCCCCGGGGCGGAGGACGCTGACGACGGCGCGCTCCGTGTCGACGACGACGACGAGCTCCTCGTGCCACCCCGCGCGTGCTTCCGCCACCAGTGCGTCCAGGTGTCGCGAGTTCACGCTCTCACGGCGCACGACCGGGTGATCGATCTGGGTCTCGAGATAGCGCGCGGCCTGCTCGGCACCGGGACCGGTCACGACCACGGCGACGGAGGACGCTGCGAGCGCCTCGGACGAGAAGAACAGCGCGAGGAGCCCCGAGCTCACCCAGGCGAGGCAGCGACTCACGGGGCGCATCCTATCCGTTCCGGGAGGCTCGACGAAAAGCCCTTCACCGAGGGTCGATTCCCGGGCCCCGGACCCGGTCTGCGCTATGCTCGACGCACCGCGACGTAGACCGGTTCCTGTCGATGGCCCGCCTTCCCACCGCCCGCCTCATCGAGCTCCGCGACGAAATGTCCCGGCGCGGGCAGCGTCGGAGCCTGGTCTTCCCCACGGCGAAGCCGGACGTCGTCGAGGTCGTCGCGATCGTCGAGGAATACGGCGCGCTCACGGAGGCGATGTTCCTGGTGATGGCGGCACAGAAGCGCATGCTGAATGCGCAGCGAAAGCTCCTTCGCGGTGCGCTCGACATCCTCTCGTCGGGCCGGGTTCGAACCGCGCACATGGAAGCCATGCTGGACGCCTCCGCGAAGCGACTCGCGGAGGACGGCTTCGAGAGGCGCTGCCAGAGGGTGATCGAGGCCCTCCGCGAGGACCAGGTCCGCGCCGAAACGACGCTCGTTCTCGCGACGGCCATCGCCGCCGCCGACGGCGACGTGGGCCCCGAAGAGCAAGCGCTCATCGACCGCTTCGCCCGCGAGCTCGGCGTCGACCCGAAACGCCTCTCCTCCGTCCTGGACGAGCTCACGTCCGCCCCCGACTCCGCGCCCTGAAGCGCCCCCAAAACCAAGAGCCCCTCGAACTCGGGTCCGAGGGGCTCTCTACGAATTGCGCGGCGCGCGACTCAGGGCACGCAGTGAGGAGGGATAACCACTGAGAGGTTGGCCCGCGACTTTGGGCCAGGGCCGAGGTTGGGGTGGGGGGCGGCCCGCGCCGGCTCTTTTCGTAAGTCCGAATGTCGGAGAGCGAAAGGGGCCGAAATGTTCGGAAACGAACCGGCTCCGGGGCACCCTGGCCGGCCGTGGACTCAGTGCCCGTGGCCTTTTGGCACGAAGTCCGGGGGGAGCTGGGATCCCTCACCGAAGAAGAACTTCTCGCACTCCGCCATCCAGATCTTCTGGCCTTGCTCGCTCGTGAGATCCAGACGGAACTCGTTCACGAGCATCTTGGAGTGCTCGATCCACATCTTCCAGGCGTCTTTCGAGACGTTCTCGAAGAGCCGCGTTCCCATGTCGCCTTTGAACGGCGGCTTGTCCAAGCCTTCCATCTCGCGACCGAACTTCACGCAATGAACCATCCTTGCCATGGCCGGGCCGGTCATAGCGTTACTCGGCGGGGCCCGCCACCACTCCGTGGGCCCGGCGAAATCTCTGGCGTCGTTCCTGCTCTTTGGCGAAGGTGCCGTGCATGAGGACCCCGAGAATTCCGCTGGTCCCGGCCGTGCTCCTGGCCCTGGTTTCGTTCCTCGGCGCCTCCCCGGCGCACGCGGAGTCCATCATCAAGCATCCCGGTGACCACCCGAAGTACTCCTTCGAGGCGGAACCGCACCTCGCCGTGGATCTGTTCGGACGTTGGGCCGGGGTCGGCCCGGGATTTCGCGGCACCCTCGTGCTCGTCGACAATGGGTTCATCTCGAGCATCAATAACTCCGTCGGACTCGGCTTCGGGGCGGACTGGATCTTCTTCGGGGACCGTTGTGAAGGGCCGCCTGGGCTCCGCGCCTGCCACGACACCTCGTCGGACGTCGTGCTTCCGGTCGTGCTCCAGTGGAACTTCTGGCTCGCGCCCCAATGGTCCGTATTCGGGGAGCCGGGACTCGCGTTTCACCTGCACGGTGGACGCGATCACGTCGACGTCGACTGGTTCACGATCTACGGCGGCGGCCGCTACCACTTCTCCGATGCCGTCGCGCTCACCCTCCGCGTCGGAGCGCCGTTCTTCAACGACAACGTCGTCTCGATCGGCGCCTCTTTCTTCCTCTGAGCGACACGAACGGCGGCGCGATGCCCCACGCGAGAGCGTCGGTGCGGCCCGAGCCGAGGCTCGACGCGACGCTGCACGAGCAGCCCGAGGGGGTCCCGCGGGGACGCCCTTCGACGGATTCGTTCGGGAGCGGGTGACTGCCGGTCGGGTCGAAGCTCGGCGCGCCGGGGTGCGAGCCGGCGCCGGCGCCCTCGGACGCTGCGGGCGCCGGCTCGGCAGCCGCCGCCGGGGTGAGCGAGCAGACCAGGAAGACGCACGCGACGACCGCCGGCGCGTGCACTCGCGTCACTTCCTACCTCCGAGGATCGTTCGTACGACCCGGGCATCGGCCGCGCCGAGCTCCCGGGTCGCGACGAGGAGCGCGAGATACGCCCCGGCGACGACCGCACACTCCACGAGCGTGAGGAGCTTTCCCACGACGGGGAGGAGGTGCGCCAGGCCGATGGCGACGGCCAGGGAGAACAGGACGCGCGCGACCGTCAGGGGCGAAACCACGGCTCCCGCCGTGCGGCGGACGGTGAAGGCCGCCCAGCCGGTGGCGAGGACGAGCCCCACCGACGTCGCGAGTGCGGTCCGGAAGAGGAGCGGCTCGCCGAACGCCGTGCCGCGGACGGTGACGAACCCGAGCACGACGACGAGCGAGACCGCGACTCCGACGATCCCGGCCGCCGTTCGCTCCTTGCCCAGGCTCGAGAGCACCGCGGACAGGACGCCGAGAATCGCGAAGGTGCCGAACCCCAAGGTGAGCACCTGCATGGCCCGACCGCCGAGCACCGCCGCCTCGTCCGTGTAGACGAGCCGGAGGAGCGCTCTCGAGAGGCCCGACGTCACGCTGACGAGGAGTCCCGCGAGGAGCAGCGCGACACGAACGCCCGTCGCGACGTAGGACGCGATGCGCGCGCGATCCCTTTCCTTCGCCGCGGTCGCGAGCATCGGAAACAGGATGAAGGTCACGCTCACGAGCAGCTGGTACGGGAGGAAGGAGTAGAGCTGCGTCGCGCGGTACGCCCCGACGAGCGGATCGGCCGCGGTGAGCGGCAGTCCGGCGGCGGCGGCCGCTTCGCCGGCGAATCGTCGGAGGAGGGTGAGATCCGCCTGAAGGAGGAGGTTCAGGAGCACCTGCCCCGCGAGGAGCGGGGCGACGAAACCGACGTGCTCCCGGACGGATGGCCCCCCGGGGCCCGCGCGCCCGACGCCGACGACCGTCGCCGCGGCGACGGCGATGAGCGCCGCGACGACGACGAAACCGGACGCCGCACCGAGCGGCCCCCGACCCGACGCGGACAGAAGCGTCGAGCCCGCGACGAGCGCCCCGGTGCGAAGCGTCGCGAAGACGACGTCGAAGGACGCCTGGACGACGAAACGACGGGTGCCGTTCAGCGCGCCGACCAGCGGCGAGTAGAGCCCGTAGAAGAGGAGCACGAGGGAGAGGACCCGGAGGGGGGCGACGAGATGCGGAGCCCGCATGAACGCGGTGACGAGCGAGGCTCCGGCGAAGAACCCCGTGGCGAGGAGGACGGCGAGGACGGCGTGCACCACGAGCACGCGACGGAGCGCCTGGGGCCGCTCCTCCTCCCTCGTGCTGGCGACGGCGCGGCTCACGCCCTGGATGGACGTGGTCACCACGGGGTTGTAAGCGATGCTCGCCGCGCCCAGGGCGCTCGAGAGGGCACCGTAGCCGTCGAGGCCGAGCACCCGTGGCAAGAGCACCTGTTGCACGAGCCCGGTGAGGATGAAGTAGAGCTTCGCGAAGGTGAGCGCGAGCCCGCCCCGGCCTGCGACGCGTGCGGTCTCGTCGGCCTGCGGCGGCTCGGGAGGATCGGCGCGGTCGGTCATCGAGCGAGGGCCGGGCTATGGCACCCGGCCTCGCGACGAGTCAACGGTTTTGGCGCTTCGTGGGGCGAATGCCCGCGGCTCAGGCCGCCGCGTGTCCGCCGTGCCGTTCCCTGTGCCGGCGAAAGCTCTCCAGCGCGGCCGGCAGCGCCACGACGGCGGTCGACAGACACACGATCTCCCCGAGCACCGCGAGGACGCCGAACAAGAACAGCGCCCGGTTCTCCGCGAGGAGCAGCGAGGAATACCCGATGATCGTCGTGAGCGAGCAGAGCCCCACGGCGCCACCCGCCGACCGCACGGCGAGCCCGACGTCCCGCTCGCCGTCCTGGACGTAGCGGGTCACTACGTTGACGGCGTAGTCGACGCCGATGCCGAAGGTGATGGGGAATGCGATGAAGTTCGCGAAGTTGATCCGCACGCCGAACAGGACCGTCAGTGACAGGAGCCAGAGCACCGACGCGACCAGCGACCCGAGCACGAGCGCGCTCGTCCGGCTCGCGCGGAAGAGCGCGAGCACCGTCGCCGCGACGCCGAGGAACGCGACGAGGCTCGCGAGCGGGCCGTCCCGCCGTATCCGCGACAGGATGTCCGCCGAGACGGAGAGCGAACCGGCGACCATCGGCGGCGTCGATTCCCCGTCGGACGCCACGCGCCGGAGCTCCGCGGAGAAGCGCTCGATGGAAGGCCCTTCCCAGAGGGCGTGCGACGGCTTCGGGAAGACGAGCACGGCCCGGTCGATGCGTCCGTCGCGCTCGCGGAGCCCGGCGGTCAGCGTCTCCGGAACGTCGGCGGCCGTGATCTTCCGAGGGACGTCCTTCCCGAGGAATCGATCGACGACCTTCTTCTCGTCGGGACCGAGCTCCGACGCGATCCGCGGCGTGAGGACGCGCCGGAGCGCCGTCGCTTCCTGGATCTTCGCGTCCTGATCGGTCGGAACGACGTCTTTCCCGGTGAGGACCGTGGACACGAGGCCGGACAGCGGCGGCCCGGCGGCAGCGGACCGCAGGCGCGCGGCGACGGCTTCCGTCTGCGCGGGGCCGTCCGTCAGGACGACCATCGGGGTGAGGTAGCGTCCGAGGAGCCCGTCCATGCGGCGACCCCAGTACCCCTCCCCTCGCGTCCAGGTGTCGGCGCGACGGAGCTTCGAAAAATCGTACTCGAGCGAGTGCTCGCCGAAGGAACGGACCGAGACGAGCGCGAGGGCCGTGACGACGAGGCTCGCCAGCGTGATGGCGACCGGAGCCCGCGTGACCGCCCGCGCGACGGCGCGCGTCACCGCCCCGTCCCGCGCCAGCTCCCGGGGCGCCCGAGCGGGCGCGGAGTCCACCCACCGAGTCAGCGGAGGCAAGAGGACCTGGGCCGAAAGCCAGGAGACGACCATCCCGATGCCTCCGATGACGCCGAACTGGCGAAACCCCTGGAACTCCGTGATCGAGAGCGCGGCGTAGGACGTCCCTGCCGCGAGCGCCGCCGCGAGCGTCCCGGAGCGTGCGCCGTGAACGGCGACGGGGAGCGCGTCGTCCGGCGAGAGCCCCCGCCGTCGTTCCTCCACGTAACGAGCGAGGAGCATGATGCCGAAATTGATGCCGTTCCCGACGATGATGGATCCGAGGAACGCCGTGTTGGAGTTCAGCTCCCTGACGGAGAACGGCGGAAGCGACGCGATCGCGAACGAGTACACCGTCGCGAGGAGCAGCGGCGGCACGAGGACCAGGACGCTGTACCGCCACCGGTAGTAAGAGACGAGCGCCGCGACCACGGCGACGATCACGAGCACCGTGGAGATCGACAGATCCTCCATCAGCGCGCTCGTCTCCTCGACGGAGATCGCGACGTCACCGGTGTATCCGACGCGGAAGCCCCGGCCGTAGCGCGAGACGTCGAGCGAGGCGACGTCGGACTTCACCCGGTCGAGGAGCTGCGCCGAGTTCCCTCGCCCCGTCTCGAAGCTTCCGACTTCCACGAGGAGCATCGTGAGGTGCTGGGCTTCGCTCGAGAAGCGTTCGGCCCCCGTGCCGCCGCCGTTCGCGTCGAAGCGGTTGCGGTACTTCTGCTCGAGGTCCGAGAACCGGAGCGGCGGAGGCGGCTCGTCGTCGAGCCCGAGGTCCATGCCTTTCGCGACCTCGTAGTCGCGGCGTTCCTCGACGCGACGGCGGACTTCCCGGAGGTCCGCGAGATCCACGTAGAGGGCCGCGTGCCGCTCGACGAAGGCGCGTTCCGGGCCGTCCCCGGTGCGCACCCTCCGGACGAGCTCCTTCGGGTACGCGCGAATGCGGGCGGCGAGGTCATCGATGAATCGCTCGCCGTTCTGGAGCTCCGCCGGCGACCCGGTGTCCACCAGGACGCCGAGGTACTGGAGCCCGGGCATCCGACGCCGCAGCTCGTCCACGGCGAGCACGGCCGGCGCCCTCCGCGGCAGGAGTGCCTCCACGTCGCTCTTCAGGTGAGCATAGAGCGAGATCGTCCGGAGCGTCGCGGGTACGGCGAGGAGGAGCGCGACGATCCAGATCGCTCGGCCGTGGCGGAGCGTCCAGGCGACGAATGCGCGCGTCCTCGGCCCAGGGGCGCTCACGACACCCCCGCAGCGGGCAGCGGCGCTCGCTCCGCCTCGGGAGTCGCCTTGCGGACGCGAACGAACCGGAGCGCGAGGTTCGCGCACGCCGCGTACAGGACGCCCAGGGCCACGTCCACGACCCAGTGGTGATCCAGGTAGACGGCAGCACCCGCCATCCACAGCACGAAAGCGCTCGCGGCGGCCCGCCAGAACCAGGTGACCGGCTTCGACGAGCTCCGGAATGCGGTCCATCCCTCGAGCGCGATGAGCACGGGGTAGCCGACGTGGAGCGACGGCACCGCGCCGAACACGTCGTTCGAGCGCCCGTAGAAGCCGCGGAAGTACGGGAAGCCGAGCCAGGCGTCCACGCGCGCGAGGTTCGGACCCTCGCTCGCGCGCGCTGCGAGGTCCGCGACGCAGCCGTGCTGGTGGACGTACCAGGGCGGCGCGGCCGGGTAGAGGTGGTACGTGACGAACCCGGCGACGTTCATCGCGAGGAACGCCCACATGAAGCGCTGCATCTTGCCGTAGTCCCGGAAATACAGGAACAGGGCAAAGAGCACGGCCGCGCCGAGGAAAACGCCGTATGGAATGGCGAAGAAGACGTCCAGCGGGAGGCTCGGACGAGCCTGGAAGTAATCGTGAATCGTGTGCGGTCCGTCCGCCGCGCGGTAGCCGAAGAGCGTCGCATCCAGGCGCTGGAGGTCGCACGTGTGGACGCGCTCCGGCGTGATGCCCACGTTCTTCACGAAGCGCATCGAGTCGTAGAGGAGGCCGACGAGCAGCACCGGGAGGATCCCGCCGTGGAGCCGCCGCGCGCCGGGCCCGAGGAACGGCAGCACCGCCCCGAAGAACACCGCGAGTGCGAGCTCCCACCGGAGCTCGCCGCGAGACACGAGATACGCGGGCCATCCGACGAACGGCGCGGCGATGGCCGCCGACCAGACCGTGACGCCGCCGTCCGCCGCGACCGGAGCGGATCGAGCGTTCATGAGGTGACCCAGAGGCGGTCGCTCTTCACCCGGTCGAACACCTCCCTCAAGATGGCGACGCCGTTCTTCGCCGTCGCGAGGTCGATGGTGAGCGCGGGCTGGATCCGGAAGTGCGGCGAATAGGCCATCGTGAGGAGCCCGCGCCGGACGCACTCGGAGAAGATCCGGTTCGTCACCGGCTTCGCCAGAGGCGCTTTCGTCGTCTTGTCGGACACGAGCTCCATCCCGAGGAAGAGCCCTCGCCCCGACACCTTTCCGACGAACGGGTATTCGTCCACGAAGGGTTCGAGCTCGCGGAGGAGCGCCTCTCCCACGACGCGGCTGTTCTCGACCAGGCTCTCCTCGTCGATGATCCGAAGGGACGTCGCGCCCGCCGCGGCGCCGAGCGGGTTCCCCCCGTAGCTCGACGACGAGCCCGACGGCACGCCCCACGGGAGCGCCCGGGAGATCTCGTCCGTCGTGAGCACGCCGGAGAGCGGGAACCCGCCGCCGAATGCCTTCCCGATCGTGACGATGTCCGGCGTGACGCCGGAGTGGTCCACACCCCAGTACCTCCCCGTGCGCCCGAAGCCGGTGAGCATCTCGTCGGCGATGAAGAGCGCGTCGTGCTCCTTGGCGATGGCCGCGACGACGGGGAGGAAGTCGTCCGGAGGAACGACGTTTCCCGCGGTGCCCTGCATGGGCTCGGCGATGACCGCGGCGACGGCGCCCGCCGAGGTCGCCTTCAACTGCTTCCGGGCGAGCTCCGCGCACGCGAGGCCGCAGGACGGGTACGACGTGCCGAGAGGGCACCGGTAGCAGTCCGCGTAGGGGACCTGGTGGGAACCCGGGACCAGAGGGCCGAGCTTCTCTTTGAAGGAAGAGCCCATGAGCGAGAGGGCGCCGAGCGTCTTGCCGTGGAACCCGCCCCAGAAGCTCACGAATTCGTACTTGCCCGTATAGGACTTCGCGAGTCGGAGCGCGCTCTCCACGGCCTCCGCGCCGCTCGAGTAGAGCTGGAGCCGGCGCACTTTCCTGCTCTCGTTCCCTGGCGCATGCTCGGCGACGCGTTCGAGGAGCTCCACCCGAGGCGCGGTCGTGAGCGAGCCGACGCTGACCCGCTCCACCTGCTCGGCGAGCGCCCGGGCCATCTCGGGATGGGAATGCCCGAGCGCGTTCACGCCGATGCCGCCGATGAAGTCCAGGTACACGTTGCCGTCCACGTCCGTGACGGCGCTCCCCTCGGCGCGATCCACCGCGATTCCGGCCTGCGTCGCGTAGCCCTGCAGCCCAGGCGCGACGAGGCGGTCCTCGCGCGCGCGTAGCTCGCGGCTCTTCGGACCCGGGATCTCGGTGACGAGCTTCGCTCTCTGGTTCTTCGGATGGGTCGGCATCACGATTCTCCGGGGGCCGCCCGGAACACGAACCCGCGGTGCATCGGGTAGTTCCAGGAAACGGAAACGAGCGGCGCCACGATGGCGCGCACGACGAGGTACGGCCCGCCGAGCGCGCGGGTCCCCACCCACTCGCCGAGCGCGTTCAGGAGAGCGCTCGTGGTGGACACGAGGGCGTAGCGCGCCGCCTGCGGCCCCGGCGGCAGCGTGCCTGCGCCTGCGAACACGTGACGTCGCGACAACGCGAAGTTCACGCAGGCGCCCACGACCGCCCCCGCGAGCGTCGCGACGTGCGGAGCGATTCGCGCGACCTCGACGAGGGCCGTCATCGAGCCGAAGTCGACGACCGTCGCCGCGACGGAGGCGGCCTGGTGGCGCACGAGGGTGGACATCCCGGACCCTAGTGGGAGGCGTGCGCCGAATCCGCGCGCGAAGCTCCGCCCCGCGAGCGGCGCGCCTCCGCGTCCCGTTCGTTCACGAGCGCGACGATGCGGTCCAGGCGCATCGCCGCGGAAGCGTTCGCGACGACGGCCACGAGGAACAGGGAGAGCGCGACCGGCGCGTTCGCCCACGAGGGATGGAACCGCGCGACGATGGGAACGAGCGCGGCTCCGACGACGAGATACACGGCGCGCTCGGCGCGACGCATCGCTCCGCGGGGCGGGTGCACCGAGAGCGCCTCCGCCTTCGCCGTGGAGTAGCTCACCATGAACGACCCGAGGATCGCGAAGAGCACCAGGGACAGCAAGAGCACGTTCTGCCGGTAGTAGACGGCGAGCCCCGCGAGGAACAGGAATTCCCCGTAGCGATCGACCGCCGCGTCGAACACCTCTCCGGCGTCGGAGGCCGTGCGGGACTCTCGCGCGACCAGGCCGTCCAGCGCGTCCCCGAGGGTGGAAACGACGGAGAACAGCGCGCCGAACCCGAAATGCCCGAGCGCGAACGCGGCACCCGCGGCCGCGGACGTCACGAGCGAAGCGAACGTGATCGCGTTCGCGGAGACTCCGACCGACACGAGCGCGTGACTCACCGGGGAGAGCACCCAGTAAGTCGCCTGCATCGGACCCTCACCGAGGAACGCCGACGAGCCCGCTTCGATTACCCGCGAGTGCCTCGCGGCGCCTCGCCGAACGACCCGCGCGCCGTAGAGCGCGGCGGAGAGCAGTGCCACCGTGAAGAGACCGACCGAGACGGCGAAATCCGGCATGCGTCCTCCTCAACCGGCCGTGAGCTCGCGGGCCTCCCCGTTCCGGCGGGCGGACGCGCCGAGGCGAACTTCGCGAGACCCGCGGCGCGCGGACTCATACACGCCTTCGATCAGCTCCACGGCCCGGAAGCTCTCGATGGCGTCTCGCCCGACCCACTCTTTCCGATCCATCGCGGAGACGAACCGATCGAAGACCGTCTTGAACCACTTCACGTGGCTCGCATCCATCCAGTCCGACGAAATGCTCTCTTTCCGGACGTCCCAGGTCGTCTTGCCGCTCGCGTCCCGGACCATGGTGGAGACCTCCACGTCGTCGTCCTCAACCCGGACCGCGCCGTTCGTCCCGTGGATGCTGTAGATGACCTTGCGTACACCGGCGTTCCACGTGAGATGCGCGCTCGCGACGCCGTGAGGGAACGTGAGCGTGCACGAGACGTCGTCTTCCGTGTCCCAGGCGCCGAGCGTGCTCACCTTCGCCGTGACCGAAGTCGGGAAGCCGGCGAGCCATTCGAACGCGAGGTAGAACGTGTGGCTCCCGTGGTCCATGGCGATCCCCCCGCCGGAATAGCGCCGCTCGCGGCGCCAGTCGGGACGAAACTCTGGAACGCCCTTCGCGTGAGTCGGCCGAAAAGTCTGCAGTGTGACCAGATGGACCCTACCGACCAGTCCATCGTCGATCGCACGGCGGACGGCACGGACGACCGGGGCGTGCTTGTAGTTGTGCGAGGGGAAAAGCACGCGCCCGGCCCGCTCCGCGGCGGCCATCATCGACGCGGCCTCCCGCGTGTTGACCGCCATCGGCTTCTCGCAAAAAACGTGCAGGCCGTGGCCGAAGGCATCCAGCGCGATTTCTGCGTGCTCGGACGGAGGGGTGGCGATGTCGACGAAGGAGAGCTCTCGCTCGCGCTCGAGCATCTCCTGGTGACTCGAATAGACGCGAAGTTTCGGATGTTTCACGAGGACGCGTGCGCGACGTTCCGGTGACACGTCCGCCACGGCGACGATTTCCAGTGGGGCTCCGCCCTGCCTTGCGGCTTCGTAAGCCGGCATGTGCCCGTTCTCCGCAATGAAGCCGTAACCGACGACGCCGCCTTTCAGCATCCTCTGACTCCTTCAAGTAACGCGCATCGCGCCGTGGATCTCGTCTCCGAGCGCAACTCGCCGTCACATGGTGCATGCACGAAGCGTGTCAATGGGCGCGGTCGGATCTGGCCCCGCGGTTCAAGGGGTGCGGCTTCGGCTCCGTGCAACGCTTGCGTATGCCAGCGCGTAATGCGTTTCGCGCGTGCGCCGGCGACGCAGCAGGGATACGCCCTGCGCGTGTCGAAGACGGTACTGATCGTCCCCGGGTGGGGCGGCTCTGGAGAAGAGCACTGGCAGACGCTATGGCAACTCGAACACGGCTATCGTCGCGTCGAGCAGGTGGACTGGGAGCGTCCCGATCTCGAGACGTGGCTCGCCCCGCTCGAAGCGGAAGTGAATCGCGCGCCGTCCAGCGTGGTCCTCGTCGCGCACAGTCTCGGATGCGCGCTCGTCGCGCACTACGCGAGGAGAAACCCGGCGAGCCTCGTCGCAGCGGCGCTGCTCGTGGCTCCCGCAGACGTGGACTCCGAAATGCACACGCCGGACGACGTACGCTGCTTCTCGCCGCTCCCGATGGATCGCCTCCCCTTCCCGTCCGTCGTGGTCGCGAGCCGGACGGACCCGTACGTGCGCTTCGCGAGAGCGACGGAGATGGCGAACGCCTGGGGCGCGCGCCTCGTGGACGTCGGCCGGCAGGGGCACATCAACGTGGACGCGGGAGTGGGGCGTTGGGACGCAGGGTTTCTCCTGCTCGAGGAGCTGCTTTCGGGCTGAAGTGCGGAACCGTCGGGTCGCCGTGCTAGCGTCGCGCCCCGGATGCGAATCGGCCGTCCGCGCGCCGGCCCGGCGCTTCTCGCGGTATGGGGGCTCGCCGCGTCGGCGTGGGCGAGGCACGCGCGTCCGAGGTTCGAGCCGACGGATCTGGACCTGGAAGATCCGGGCACGGCCGAGTTCGACACGCAGATGGGCGTGGTCCATGCAGAGGGCGACGCGGGAAACCGTCTCGTCCTGCCCGACTTCGAGCTCGACCTCGGGCTCACCGAGAACGTCGAACTCGACCTGGACGGCGCCTTCGGGGTGGACCGGTTCGATCGACCGACCCGGCAGGTATCGGGCGAAGCGCTCTGGACCGCCGTGAAGCTCGGGTTCCTCGACTACCAGGGGACGGGAAACCGCCCCCACGTCGCGCTCGGGGCGCAGATCGGCCCCCGGTTTCCGACGATCGGCGCGACCGGCGTCGGCTACGGCGGGCTCGGCCTGCTCACGGTGCACGACTCCCGGCTCGCGGTGACCCTCAACGCGGGCATCATCGTCGACCCGGGCGACACGATCACCGGTGGACAGTCGACGAGCGCGGTGTCGGGGTTCGACATCAGCTTTCCACTGGACGCCGCCGGGAAATGGACGGGCATCGCCGAGTTCGCGGGGGCGCGGTACTTCAGGTCGGATCCCGACGAGATCGGGCTCGGCGCCGGGGCGGCCTACAGCGTCGGGGAAAACCTCGACGTGTCCCTGGTCGCCATCTGCGGGGCCCTCCCGGGGAGCGATCGGCTCGGGCTCCTCCTCGGCGTGACGCCGAGCACACGGCTCTGGTGACGGCGGCGCACTCGCGGGAACGGGAAGGTGAGCCGAAGCGCGAAATCGCCTTGAACTGCGCCGGAAAGGACGTAGTGTCCGCCCGAAAATCGTGATCCGGCTCGACAACGTCGACAAGCGCCACGGCTCGCAGATCCTGTTCGTGGAGGCGTCCATGACGGCGTTCCGCGGCGAGAAGATCGGGCTCGTCGGACCGAACGGCGCCGGAAAGAGCACCATCTTCCGCATGATCGTGAAGGAGGAGCCGCCGGACGGCGGACAGGTCGCGATCGACCGCGGGATCACCATCGGCTACTTCAGCCAGGACGTCGGAGAGATGGGCGGACGGAGCGTGCTGGAAGAGACGATGGCGGGAGCGGGCGCCGTCTCGGACGCCGCGCGGGAGCTTCACGCGCTCGAGCTCGCGATGGCCGATCCGGAGCGAGTGAACGAGCTCGACCAGCTCGTCGAGAAATTCGGCGTCGCCCAGGCGCGCTTCGACGACCTCGGCGGGTACGCGCTCGAAGCGCGCGCGCGGGAGATCCTCGCCGGGCTCGGGTTCCGGGAAGAGCAGGTGGAGGCGGACGCCGCGAAACTCTCCGGCGGCTGGAAGATGCGCGTCGCGCTCGCCCGCATCCTGCTCATGAAGCCCGACGCGCTTCTGCTCGACGAGCCGACGAACCACCTCGACATCGAGTCGATCATCTGGCTGGAGCACTTCCTCCGCGGCTTCGAGGGCGCGCTCGTCATCACGTCCCACGACCGCGAGTTCCTGAACCGCCTCGTGACGAAGATCGTCGAGATCGACGGCGGGCAGCTCACGACGTACTCCGGCAACTACGACTTCTACGAGCAGCAGCGCGCCATCGCCCTCGCGCAGGCGGAGGCACAGTACGAGCGGCAGCAGGCGATGCTCGCCAAGGAGCAGGCCTTCATCGACCGGTTCAAGGCCCGTGCGAGCCACGCCGCCCAGGTGCAGAGCCGCGTGAAGAAGCTCGAGAAGATAGAGAAGGTGGAACCGCCGAAGCGCCGGAAGGTGCTCGAGTTCGACTTCAAGGCGCCCCCCCGCTCCGGAGACGACGTGGTGAAGCTCTCCGCCGTCGAGAAGCGATGGGGCTCCCGCTCCATCTACGACGGCCTGGACCTCCTGATCCGGCGGAAGGAGCGCTGGTGCGTGATGGGCGTGAACGGCGCGGGCAAATCCACGCTGCTGAAGCTGGTCGCCGGCGAGTCCGATCCGGACGCAGGCACGGTGACGCTCGGCGCGAGCGTGAAGCTCGGCTATTTCGCCCAGCACTCGATGGAGCTCCTGGATCCGAAGCTCACCGTGCTGGAGGCGCTCCAGGGCGCGTTCCCCTTCTCGACGCTCGGGTCGCTCCGGTCGCTCGCGGGCGCGTTCGGCTTCTCCGGGGACGCAGTGGACAAGTCCTGCCGCGTGCTCTCCGGGGGAGAAAAGGCGCGGCTCGTGCTCGCCCTGATGCTCTACGATCCGCCGAACTTCCTGGTCCTGGACGAGCCGACGAACCACCTCGACATGGACACGAAGGAGATGCTCGTGAAGGCGCTCTCCGGCTTCGAGGGGACGCTCCTCTTCGTCTCGCACGATCGCCGGTTCCTCGCGGCCCTCTCGAATCGGGTACTCGAGCTCTCCCCCGACGGCGTCCACACGTACGGCGGCGGTTACACGGAATACGTGGTGGAGTCCGGTCACGAGGCGCCCGGCGTCTCCTGAGCCACTCATGACGACCGCGCCCGGGTTCCGGTTCTCCCATCGTCTCCGCGTGCGCTGGGCGGAGGTGGATCCGCAGGGCGTCGTGTTCAACGGGAACTACCTCACGTATTTCGACGTCGGGATCACCGAGTACTGGCGCGCGCTCGGCCTCGCCTATCCGGACGGTTTCCTGAAGCACGGCGTCGACACCTTCGCCGTGAAGGCGACGATCGAATTCTCGAGCCCGGCGCGCTACGACGACGAGATCGACGTCTCGGTTCGCTGCTCGAAGCTCGGCCGCACGAGCTTCACCACGATGCTCGCCGTCCGGCGCGGCGACGAGCTGCTCGTCACGGGGGAGATGATCTACGTCTGCGTGGATCCCAAGGCGCGAAAGCCCGTCCCGGTACCGGACGCGATCCGGGAGAAGATCCGCGACTACGAGCGCAGCGCCCCGGCCGAGACGCCGCCGAGCTGAAGCTGCCTGCCGGGGCCGGCCTTCGCGTGCCGGGCCTCGTGCTCGAGGAGCCACGCCTTTCGCTCGACGCCGGCGGCGTACCCGGTGAGCTCGCCGTTCGACCCGATGACGCGGTGACACGGGACGACGATGCCGACCGGGTTCCGGTGGTTCGCCATGCCGACGGCGCGCACGGCCTTCGGGTTTCCGATCTTCGTCGCGAGCGCGCCGTAGGACAGCGTCGTCCCCGCGGGGATCCGCCGGAGGCCGTTCCAGACCCGTTCCTGGAACGGGGTCCCACGGGACGCGACCTGAAGAGAGTCGATGCATTCCACGTCGCCTCCGAAGTAGGCGTCCAGGACTCGAGAGACGCCGGACGGGTTCTTTTCTCTGACGAGCGCCGGAGCATCGCCGTGTCGCGCGAGCGTGCGGGTCAAGCGCTCGTCGTTCTCGTCCCAATCGAGAGCGACGAGCGCGCCCGTCTCGTCACAGACGAGCCGGAGCGGACCGAGCGGCGACCGGACGACGTCGACGCGCAGGCGCGGAGCGTTCTCTGGACGGGGCATGACTGTCTTCCTTTTCGCTGGGGCGAGCCGCGTCGGCGGCCCAGAGATGCTGCGCGACGTACGCGCGGAACGGCCGGAACGGCTCGGCGAGACGCGCGAGGGCGTCGGCTTCGAGACGGCTCTCGCCGGCCCTCGTCGCGCCGCGGAGGAGCCCGACGTCGGTCGCCGGGAACGCGTCCGCTTCGCGGAGCGCGCGGAGCGCGACGTACTCCGCCGTCCATTCGCCGATCCCCGGGATCTCGGTGAACCGGCGCTTCGCGGCGTCGAGCGACGGGGCCGGCTCGAACAGTCGCGGATCGGTCGCGGCGCGGGCCGCGAGAGCCCGTAAAGTCCCCGCGCGGGCACGCGTGAGACCGACACCCTCGAGCGAGGCGTCGCGGAGATCCTCGGGCCGCGGAAACCTGCGCCGGAGCGGTCCGTCCTTCGTCGCCCCGTCGAGGGTCCTCCCGTGGGCTTCCACCAGGCGCGACGCGAGCGTCCTCGCTGCGGGAACCGACACCTGCTGACCGAGCACGGCGCGGACCGCGAGCTCGAAACCGTCCCATGCGCCCGGGACGCGGAGACCGGGCCGCGCGCGGACGAGTTCCGCGAGGCGCGGCTCCCGGCAGAGCTCGGCCTCGATCGTCGCGACGTCCGCGGCGAGGTCGAACATGCGCCGCAAGCGGACGACGATCGCCGGAAGCGCGCGGACGTCCGGGAACGCGATGGTGACCGCGAGCACCGACGCTTCCGGCTGCTGCGTCACCTCGACGATGCCCGCTGCCTCCCCGAGGCTCACGACGCGGCGGTACGTCCCGCCATCGACTTCTTCCATGCCGCGGACCGCCCGGGCCGCGAAGAACCCGACCATGGACTCCCAGTCGTACGGCGGTCGATAGCCGAGCCGGAGCGTCACGCGAGGCGCCGCGCCGCCTCGTCCGGCTTCCGTCGCGAGCCGTCGGAGGTCCCGCGGCGGGCGCCCGTAGAGCTTCTGGAACGCGTCGTTGAAGCGACGAACGCTCCCGAACCCCGACGCGAGCGCGACCTCGACCATCGGGAGCCGCGTCTCCTGTACGAGCTGCTTGGCGAAGAGCACTCGCCGGGTCACCGCGACGGCGAGTGGAGACGCGCCGAGGTGCTCGTCGAAGAGCCGCCGGAGCTGCCGTTCTCCGATGCCGAGCCTCTCGGCGAGCTGGTCGACCGTCGCTCCCTCGATGTCCAGCGCCCCGTCGGCGATGAGCGCCACCGCGCGCGATACGGTGCTGGCCGTTCCGTGGAACGTCACCTCCGGCGACCGCTCCGGACGACACCGGAGGCAGGGGCGGAAGCCGGCGTCCTGCGCGGCGGCGGCGCTCGGGAAGAAGACGCAGCTCTCTGGACGCGGCGTCCGCGCTGGGCAGATGGGCCGGCAATAGACGCCGGTCGTCCGCACTCCGACGAAGATCCGTCCGTCGAAGCGTCGATCCCGGGCCTTCAGGATCCGGTAGCGCGAGGCGTGGTCGAGCTCCGCCATGACCCCACTATGGCGCATCCGACGGCCCCGGACTGGCCGCTTTCGGACGTCTCCCTGGGAACGGCCGGGGAGAAACTCGGCCGAGCGCCTCGGCGAGAAACTCAGCCGAGCGCCTCGGCGAGGAAGCCGAGGGTGCGAGCGAACGCCGCGCGCGACGCCGCGACGGAGTAGAGCGGCCGCGAATCGTTGAAGAAGGCGTGCTCGGCCCCGTCGTAGACGACCGCCTCGAACGACTTGCCGGCGGCCTTCATCGCCGCCTGGAGAGCCGGCAGGGACTCCATGAGCCCGACGTCTTCGCTCCCGTAGAGCGCGAGGATCGGGCATCCGACGTTCGGGATCTCCTCCGGCGGCGGGGGTCGACCATAGAACGAGACCGCGGCGCGGAGTGACGGATCCTTGCACGCGAGGAGCATCGAGAGACCGCCGCCCATGCAGAACCCGACCGCCCCGATCTTCTGCCCGCGCGTGAGCGGGAGCTCCTCGTGGAGGAACCTCGCCGCGGCGAGGAGCGGCGGGAAATGCCCGCCGGCGAACAGCGCTCCGATGGTCTCGCGGATGCGCGCGGCTTCGTCCGCCGGGAAGCGGTCGATCGCGGCCTCCCGCGCGGCCGGATTCATCCGATCCGCGGGGGGCATCCCCTGGATCAGATCGATGACGGTGGTGAGCCGCGACGCTTCCATCTGCGGAGGGCGCGTGCCGTCCCTCGAGAACAGGTCCGGCGCGAACGCCGCGTACCCGGCGCGCGCGAAGCGTCGAGTGACGTCCTGGATGTGCTCGCTCACCCCGAGCGCCTCGTGGACGATCAGGACGCCGGGGAGCGCGTCCGGCGCGCGAGCAGGACGCGCGAGGTAACCGGAGAACGCTTCTTTCTCGCCGAACGCCTGCCAGCCGGTGACCAGGGACTCCATGGCGGACCAAGGTAGCCGAAGCGCGGGCGTCGATCTCGGCTTGACTCGCCGCCCATCCGTTAGCTATTACTAACCGTAAGCCATGGCTAACTCACGCGCCGCGAGCCGAAATCTCGACGGATTTGCGGCGCTCTCGGACCCGACGCGCCGCCTCGTCTTCGAACGGATCGCACGGCGTCCCCAGCCGGTCGGCAGGCTCGCCGAAGGGCTCGCCGTGACGCGACCGGCCGTCTCCCAGCACCTCAAGGTCCTGAAGGATGCGGGTCTCGTGGCGGTGGAGGCGCGAGGGACGCTTCGGGTCTACCGCCTCGACCCGAAGGGCGTGGAGGCCATGAAGAACTATCTCGATCGATTCTGGGACGAAGCGCTCTCCGCGTTCAAGGAAGTCGCGGAGGCAGAGGAGAACGAAGCGTGAGCAGCATCGAGCCGGTCAGGAAGGAAGTCGTCGTCAACGTCTCGGCGGAGCGCGCGTTTCGCGTGTTCACGGAGGGGGTGGACGGGTGGTGGCCGAGAAAGCACCACATCGGAACCTCGCCGCTCAAGAGGACGATCATCGAGCCCGGCGTCGGCGGCCGCTGGTACTCGGTGTGCGAGGACGGAACGGAATGTGACGTGGGTCGCGTCGTGCTCTGGGAGCCCCCGACGAAGCTGCTCCTCTCGTGGCAAATCACCGCGGCGTGGCAGTACGATCCCTCGTTCCGGACGGACGTGGTCGTCGACTTCGTCGCGCTCGGCCCGAAGTCGACGCGGGTGACGCTCGAGCACCGGGACCTCCATCGCTACGGCGTCGCGGCGGAGGAGATCCGCGGAATGGTCAATCAGCCCGGCGGCTGGCTCCTCTGCCTCGAAGAGTTCGCTCGCGTCGCAGAAACGGAGGTTTCATGAGCACGAGGTGGGTCCTTCACTACGAGACGAAGCCGGAGATGCTCCCGAAGGCGCGGGAGCTCTTCCCGCGTCACAGGGCGCGCATCGACGAGTTTCATGCGCGGGGCGTCCTCACCATGGTCGGGACGCTCGGCAAGCCGCCGTCCGGGGCGATGGGCGTGTTCACCACCCAGGAAGCGGCGGAAGAATTCCTGAAGGGAGACCCGTTCGTCCTCGAGGGCGTCGTGAGCCGTCACACCGTCTGGGAGTGGAGCGAGATCTTCACCTGACGGGATGACCCCGACGCGCGGACGCGGTACGCGTCCGTACATGGCGACGGGAACGGCGAGGCGAGCGCCGGGGCGGAAGGCTCCGCCCGCGAAGAAGGGCGCTGCCAAGAAGAATCCGACGACACCGAAACCGCGACCGGAGAAGGTCGGCGCCGCGAAGGGGCCGCCCGCAAAAGGAGCGAAGGCGCCTTCGGGCAGCCGCTATGTCGCCTTCCTCCGGAGCATCAACATCGGCGGTCGGACGCTGCCGATGCCCGTGCTCGCCGGTCTGTTCGAGAAGGCCGGCTGCACGGCCGTGAAGACGTACATCCAGAGCGGGAACGTCGTCTTCACGAAGGCCGGGAGCATCGATGGCGTCGCCGAGGCGGTGGAGCGGGCGATCGTCCGCGCCGCGGGCTTCGAGTCGCCCGTCGTGATCCGCTCGGAGGCGGAGCTTCGTTCCCTCCTCGAGGAAGCGCCGTTCGCCGACCCGGGCGGGAAGAAACCGGCGCTTCACGCGCTGTTCCTCAAGCACGAGCCCGCCCCGGAGGCCGTCCAGGCGCTCGATCCGGGTCGTTCCCCCGGAGACCGCTTCGAGGTTCGCGGCTCCCACGTCTACCTCCTCTGCCCGAACGGCCTCGCCGAGACCAAGCTCACGAACGCCTACTTCGACGGCAAGCTCCGGACGACGAGCACCGGCCGGAACTTTCGCACGATCCAGAGGATGCTCGAGATGTGCGGAGAGTGAAGGTCCCGAGGTCGTTCCGACGCGCGCGGCTCCCTCCGCCGGCGCGCCTCCTGGCGTTCGCCGTCGCGCTCCTCGCCGCCGTCGGCGCGTACGCGGCCTTCGCGGGTGCGCCGCTCTCGTGGGACGGCGCGTCGCTGCTCTTCGCGGTGCTGGACACGGAGTCTCCTTACCTCCCCCACCACCGCTACAGCGTCGCGCTTCTCCAGCTCCCGACGCTCCTTTTTCAGCGGCACACGGAGAACGTCGCTCTCCTGTCCTTCGTGTTCTCCCTGACGTTCGCGGCCGTACCGGCGCTCTCCGCGTTCGTCTCGTACCGGCTGGTGAGGGACGACCATCCCCGCCTCGCGGTCTGGCCGATCCTCTGGCTCTCCCTCGGCGCCGTCTTCGGACAGCTCTTCTTCGTCACGGAGTCGCTCATCCTCCTCGCGGGCGCGTGGCCGCTCCTGCTCGTCGTGCTGACGCGCTTTTCGCCGCCCCGGGTCCTGCTGTGCGCGGCCATCGCTGCGTTCGCGTTCGACCTGCATCCCGCGTCGGGACCGCTCCTCCTCCTCGTCGGAGCCTCGGCGGCGGCGCTCGCCTTCCAGGGTGGCCCGCGCCGGAGGAGCCTCGTGGTCGCCGCGCTCTTGCTCGCGGCGTTCGGGTTCGCGCGGATCTGGGTCTCCTTGCACGACGGCTACGAGCTCTCGCAGGCGCGCGTGGATTTCCGAGAGATCTGGCGTTCGCTTCGTCTGCCGCCCGCCGCCGTGGTCGCGAGTTTCGCGGTCGTCGTGTGTCTGGTGGTCGCCTCCGTCGTGCGACCGCCCCGGGGAGAGCCGCTGTTCGGCGTGATGGCCGCCATGCTCCTGGTGATCGCGATCACGATGGTCCGCTACGCGAACACGCCGCGCCTCTGGCAGGACGGCCTGAACTTCCGCTTTCTCGCGCCGTTCGCCGCGGCGCCGTTCTTCCTCGGAGCGTCGATCGCCGCGGTCACGACGACGCCGCTGAACGATCGCCTCTCACGGAAGGAGGCGCTCCTCGCGCTCGGCGCCGCGTTGGTGTGCACCCTGGTCCTCGGGACGCAGTGCCGGAAATGGGTGGCGCTTCGCCGTTCGCTGGAGACGGCCGTGCTGCACTCGTCCCGGTGCCTGTCGATGAACGCGCTCCCCGCGTGTCGCACGACGGCGCTCAAGTGGTGGCCCACGCCCTCCTACGCGCTCCTGGTCCAGGGGCACGCCCCGCGGGCGCTCCTCCTTCCGGGAACGGATTGCCAGAAGCGCAAGCTCGACGAGGTGGTCTTCGTGAACCCGTGGTACCCGCGCTCGCGAAACGTCGGCTGGTTCGACCTCCGAGAAGCGGGGCGTGGACGGTAAGAGGCCAAAGCGATCTGCAAAGTGACCGATCGCGATTCGGCGACAGCCGGATCGCAACGCGGGAGAAGTCGAGGGGGATGAGCTGCCCCCCATCGCGCGCGCAACATTCGTCACATCTTTCCGGTCGAATCCGCCGGATGAGGTCGTTCCGGCGTGGCGCCCGAAAGACGTGGCGACGAGCGTCAGCTCGTGTCGGGCGCGATTGCTTCCGGCAGAGTGATACCGGCGCGTTCGGTATTCGTGGAAGGAACGACGGAGCGCCGCCCCGCGCCGGCATCACTCTTCCAGAAGCCTGGGTTCAGTCCGTCACGCGCCGACGACAGGGAGGGCCCGCACTGCGAGCCGCGGTG